>CAVFXN010000024.1:0-107256 GCA_963626755.1 Bacteroidaceae bacterium | reverse complement strand
CTCGCGCAACTTCTAAATGATATCACATTTTGTATCCGCTGTCAAGAACTTTTTTGTGAATTTTGAATATTCACAACGGAGAAGAAGGGATTTGAACCCTTGCGCCGCTATTAACGACCTACTCACTTTCCAGGCGAGCCCCTTCGGCCTCTTGGGTACTTCTCCAAACTGCCAAACGAAACATCCGATCAAAGAAAAATACATATCCAAATGCTTTTTCTTTCACGCGATAATACGGAGAAGGTGGGATTCGAACCCACGGTACCTTTCAGTATCACTGGTTTTCAAGACCAGCTCCTTAAACCACTCGGACACCTCTCCATATGCTTTTTCATTTGTTGTCGCTTGTTAACCGCGACTTGTTTATCTTATCACTTTCATATGAGAATGTCAACAACTTTTTTATTTTTTGACAACATTTTTTCATAGATTGGCTGTTGGTGAACGATACATCACACCAGAATGCATACCACTAATATTCATTTAACGGGACATCCTCCTCAAAAGTGGTTCCGAAGTTCTCCATAAATACGATGCTAACCATACACTAATATTCGTTTAAAGGAACATCTTCCTCAAAAGGCTCTACTTCCCGTATTTCAACATAGTAGCCATAGGTCGGATTGACGGCGATATATACTCTTTCTCCCTTTTTATGTCCAAGGAGTGCCTTTCCTAATGGAGATTCGATACTTACCCTGTTTTTTGTGGAATCCACCAGGACGGTGGTTACGAAGGAGAACTTTTCTGTTTCCTCCTCTTCTTCAAAATAGAGAGTTGCCGTTTTATTGATACCAATCTGATCGGGAGCCAGCCGATCTTCCACAATTTCTGATGCGCGGATCATCCTTTCCAGATAGCGTATGCGGCTTTCGTTCCGGTTCTTCTCTTTTTTCGCTGCATGATATTCAAAATTCTCGCTGAGATCGCCATGTGCCCTGGCTTCTTTCACCTGTTCTAACAATTCTTTTCTCACATTCACTTTGCGATCTTCGATTTCTTTTTTCATTTTCTCAATATCCTGCCTGGTTAGTTTATGTCTCATCTTTTCCTTCCTCCCACAAACATGTAAGACCCTCCAGCGAGTCCTGACTAATCTACTGTTCCGTCTGGTTAGCCCATGATTAATAGGACTTTAGCTCTTTCCAGAGACGGTTATAATACTGATCCGACTTTTCCCCCAGATATTGATATACTTCACATTTCTCCAGGACACTTTCTGGCGGGAAGATCGTTGAATCTTCTTTTGTTTCCTCATCGAGGCTTTCATAAACTTTGGTATTTGGCGTTCCGTAATAAATATAGTCAAAGTTCATCTGTGACGGCTTTTCCTGATTCATAAAATCGATAAATTTTTCCGCTGCCTTTTTATGTTTTGCTGTTTTTGGAATCATCCAGCAGTCAAACCAAACGTTGGATCCCTCTTTGGGAACCACATACTCCAGATTTTCATTTCCTTCCATCGCTACTGTAGCATCCCCGGAATAAATGACCGCAATCGATGCGTCTTCTGCGATCATCGCATCTCGCGCCTCATCCACAAGATACGCCTCCACCAAAGGTTTTTGTTTGATCAAAAGCTTTTGTGCCAAAAGCAGCTGGCTTTGGTCTTTCGTATTTAATGAAATTCCCTTCCATTTTAAGGCGACCATGAAAGCATCCCGCATACTGTTTTGCATCACAATCTCGTTCTGATATTTTTTATCCCACAAAATACTCCAGCTGTCTACGTTTTCTTTCACCATCTTTTTGTTATACAAAATTCCTACCGTTCCCCAGAGATAGGGAATGGCATACTCATTTTCCGGGTCAAATTCCTGGCAGAATTTTAAATACTTTTCTCCGATATTTTTATAATATTTCATCGAAGAGACATCAATCTTCTGCACTTCCCCTTCCTTCATCATTTTCTCTACCATATAATCCGAAGTGCAGATCAGATCATAATTAATAATCCCGGATTTATATTTGGTATACATATCTTCCGGTGTGACATATTCTTCATATTTCACTTTGATTCCTGTTTCTTTTTCAAACAGTTTCAAGGTGTCCACATCAATATAGTCGCCATAATTAAATACGGTCAGGGTATCCTCTTCTTGTTCTTCCTTATGAGAAGAGGAGCATCCTGCCCCGACAAGCAATACAAGAAAGAGAAGCAGACAGCAACCTATTTTCCTAGTTCCCGGATAGTGGAATTTTTTCTTTTTTTCTCTCAACTGGCCCATCATACATTCTGCTCCTCTCTATCCTCTTTTTCTCTTGTCGCTGATATATGGTTGATGATTCCCAACAGCAGCAGGATCGTCAGAAACAGCAAGGTGGATAACGCATACATCTGAGGGTTGATTCCTCTTCGAAGCTGCTGGTACAACATCGTAGAAATGGTATTGACCCCTGCGCCTTTTGTAAAATAAGTCACGACAAAATCATCCATGGAAACGGTAAAGGCAAAGAAAAAGCCCGACAGAATCCCTGGGAAAATTTCCGGAAGTATTACTTTGACGAAAGCATACATGCCAGATGCCCCCAGATCCTGTGCCGCTTCATAAATATTTTTATCCAGATGATGAAACCTTGGCATGACATTCAAGATGACATAAGGCAGTCCCAGCGTTACGTGGGCAATGAGCATGGAGCCAAAACCCAAAGACATAAAATGTGCAAAAAAAAGCATGATGGAAATACCTGTCACGATATCTGCATTCAGCAGCGGGATATTTGCCACTGCCTGCATCAGTTTCTGCGAGCGTTTTTTCATGGCAGTCATCCCGATACATGCGAGTGTCCCTACGATTGCTGCTAAAAATGCCGCCAGGGTAGTCAGCCATAGGGATGTCTGGACTGCCGATAATACTTCGGTATTCTGGAACAGATCGCGATACCAGTGGAGGGTAAATCCACCCCACACTGCTCTTGATTTGGAATCATTAAAAGAGCAGACAAACAGTACAAATAAGGGCGCATATAATAAAATACCGATAAATGCCACATAACATTTTTCCAGAAGCGATCTTTCTTTTACCATAGCATTGTGTCTCCTTCCTCCGATGAGTTCCGATTCATTACCGCCATGCTGATAAAGATAAATATCATTAATACGACAGACAAGCCGGAACCGAGATTCCAGTTGTTTGCTGTATTAAATTCCTGATCAATGATATTTCCAAAAAGTAAGATCTTGGAACCTCCCAGGATATCTGCCACAACGAATTCTGAGATACTCGGAATAAAGACCATGATAATCCCGCTGAGCACTCCCGGAAACGATAACGGTAGAATGATCTTCCGCAATGTTTCACAGGTTCCCGCACCCAGGTCATGAGCCGCCTCAATGACGTTTTTATCAATTTTACAAAGGGCATTATAAATCGGCAGGATCATAAATGGAATGTAATCATACACCATCCCGATCAAAATGCCCCCTTTGGTATACATCAGCTTTTGTGCCGGCAATCCGAGTATGGACAAAAGGCTGTTTAAAATTCCTGTCTTTGACAAGATCACCTGCAATGCAAGCACCCTCAATAAAAAATTGATCCACATGGGCAGGATGAACAACATCACGACAAATCCCGATCCTCTCTGGTTTCCTTTACTTAAAATATAGGCTAGGGGATAAGAAATCACCAGGCAGATCAACGTACTAGCCAGTGCAATCCATACGGAATTCCCAAATGCCTTCAAATGTACCGGGTCCATTACCGCCGTAATATTGGACAGGGTAAAAGCTCCGCTTTCCGTGGTACAGCCATAATAAAGGACCATAAAAAGGGGAAGAATAATGAATGCAACTGCCCAGATGATATAGGGCGAGGACAATATTTTTCTACTCATCGACAGCCACCGCCTTTTCATCGTCCGATTCCGGTTTATTCATGATCTGGATATTAAAAGGCGTCACCGATAATCCCACCTTCGTCCCTACCGGATAGCAGTCCGTGCTGTGTACCAGCCACTCATATCCCCCTGCTTCTACATCCATTTCATAATGAACTCCTTTAAAAATAAGTGAAGTGACCACTCCTTGCAGTTGTCCTTCTCCTTCGGTCTCCAAAACGACATCTTCCGGGCGGATCACTACGTCAACCGGCCTGTTCCTGCCAAAGCCCTCATCGACACACATAAACTTCGTGCCAAGGATCTCCACCAGCCTGTCTTCGATCATAATTCCATCAAGAATATTACTGTCCCCGATAAAATCGGCAACAAAAGCATTCTCCGGCTCGTTGTAGATATCTTCCGGCGTCCCCATTTGCTGGATATATCCCTGGTTCATCACGATAATCTTGTCAGACATCGTCAGTGCCTCTTCCTGGTCATGGGTAATATAGATAAAGGTAATTCCCAATTCTTCTTTCAGCCGCATCAGCTCGTACTGCATGTCCTGACGAAGCTTCAAATCCAGTGCACCAAGCGGTTCGTCCAAGAGCAATACTTTCGGTTCATTGACGATGGCACGGGCAATTGCAATTCTCTGCTGCTGACCCCCGCTTAAGGAAGCAGGCTTCCTTTTTTCAAATCCTTCCAGATTCACCAGCTTTAATGCGTATTTAATCTTATCCCTGATATAGGCGTCGGTCTTATTCTTAATTTTTAATCCAAAAGCAATATTTTCTTCGATTGTCATATGCCCGAAAAGAGCATATTTCTGAAATACCGTATTAATATTTCTTTTGTTTGCCGGAAGAGCTGTGATATCTTCCCCGTCAAATAATACGTGTCCCGTATCCGGCTGTTCAAATCCACCGATAATTCGAAGGGTGGTTGTCTTTCCACACCCCGATGGACCAAGAAGCGTAAGGAATTCATTTTCCTTTACTTCCAAACAAAGGTCATCCAACACTTTTGCTGAGCCAAAAGATTTTGAAATATTTACCAATTCAACTAACTTATTTTTCATTTCTTTTACCCCGTAAATGAAACGGCCTTTCTACTTATTTTTTAACCGGTGTATCCTGTACTGCCGATTGACAGCGATACTTTTATCAAGACCCGCTTGAGAGTCTTGCGCACCGGAACTGAGTTAAAAATTTGGCGGTGCAACCACCCAGATCAATTCAGCCCCCTCAGGACTTTTTAGAAAATGGATCCGATCCGCACGGTAATAAAACGTCTCTCCCGCTTTGGCAATATCCTTCCTTTTCCCGAGGCAAATCTCCACAGAACCTTTGATCACATATCCAAATTCCTCTCCCTCATGGGGATTATCCGGATATGTCTGCCCACCTTTTTCCAGTACAAGATAAATTGGCTCCATGGAATTTTTCTGGGCATTGGGAATAATCCATTTGATCTTATTTTTATACTCCTCATCCTCCTTTATAAAAAAATCTTCTTCTGTAAAAACAATTTGCTCCACCTCTTCTTTCTGAAAAAAATCCCCCAGTGTCGTTCCAAGACACTGCAGGATCGCTTCCAGCGTGGCAATAGACGGTGAGGTCATATCGCGTTCCAGTTGAGAGATGAAGCCTTTACTCAGTTCTGTCCGGTCTGCCAGTTCTTCCTGGGTCAGACCCTGTTTATTTCTCAAATCTCTGAGTTTCGTTCCTAATTCCATCCATCATACCTTTCTCTATTTCCAGTTCTAATAAACCTTAAGTTTAGTATTATTAAACATTTATAGCTATTATGTCAGAAGAATGATCATCCGTCAAGTAAATTTTTTGTAAAAAAATATGGACTGCCTGACAGCAGTCCATAGGTACGCTTCGATATTTTATGATCTTTATTTTATATTTCTTCTTTTACCCACGCAATCTTTCCTGCGAGAATCTCTGCGATCCGGGTCACGACCGGCTTCATGATGATCAGGGCATCTTCCCTCGTCTTCCCGGAAGCCGTAACGCGAATCAGAACGCCGTCTTCTTTCGCATAGGTGGCTACCGTAGGATTCTCGTTATCAAGGATATCCCCCAGCAAATCGGCTACCTGGGATTCCCCAATCTCTTTTAACGGCATCTCATCAGGACCTTTACATTTGATATTAATGGAGACAAATACCTGATGAGAAAGTCGGTTAAGGAACAGACGGCGGCATTCGGCAAAAATTGCCTTCATCTCTTTTGGCGGGCCAGGCAGCATAACAATCGCCTTCTCACCCTGTGCCATAATGATCCCGGGTGCGATCCCGACCGGGTTCATCACTACCAAAGAACCTTCCGGTACCATCGCCTGTTTCTTCTGGCTTTCTGAAATCGAATAAATCCCATAAGATTCTAATTTATTCTTCATATGCTGATATACTTTCTCATGGTAGATCAGCTTCTTTCCAAAAAAGGATGCTGCTACTTCCTTTGTCAGATCGTCTTTTGTCGGTCCAAGCCCCCCTGTTGTGATGATCAGATCAGAACGTTTCAGGGCAGTATCCAACACTCCATAAACCCGTTCCGGATTATCTCCTACTACACTTTGATAATACAGATCAATCCCTATATGGGCAAGTTCTTTTGAAATATATTGAGCATTTGTATTTACAATATCCCCTAAAAGAATTTCCGTCCCTACACATATAATTTCTGCAACCATAACAATTCTCCTCTTCTTTTTCCATCAGTCGGACAGAAGCATCCTGTGTTTTATCGTCGTTTTTTATTTCCAGTAAACGGTTATCTTCTCTTTTGTAAAAATTCCGGAATCTTAATCTCAATATCTCGGTTCTCATAATTGCGAGAGGAATCCCGGTTCTCAGCAGAATGCTTTCCGGATGCAGCCTTGCCTGTCTGCCCACTGTAGGTAGGTCCGACTGTCGCTTCCTCTTTCTTTTGCATCTCACGCTGTCCTGTCTTTACCGCAGAACTTCCAGACACATCATGAAGTCCTGTGGCAATGATTGTAATGCTGATTTCATCTTCCGGCATCTCTTCACTTTCGACAGTACCAAAGATAATATTGGCTTCATTTCCTGCCACTTCCGTAAGACTGGAAACCGCTTCATATGCTTCCTGGATTCCAATATCTCCGGAAAAATTAATGATAATATCTGTGGCACCGCTGACGGTCGTTTCTAACAGCGGGCTTTCCATCGCACTTTTAATGGCCTGTACCGCCTTATCTTCTCCGTTACCGACACCAATTCCGATATGGGCAATCCCCTTATCCCGCATGACGGTCTGGATGTCTGCAAAATCCAGATTGATCAGCCCCGGTCTAAAAATCAAATCCGTAATTCCCTGCACACCTTGCTGAAGCACTTCATCTGCTTTGCGGAAAGCATCCCTCATGGAAGTCCTTTTGTCACAAATCTGTAATAACCGATCATTTGGAATAATAATCAGGGTATCCACGTTCTCTTTCAGACGCTCAATCCCTCTCATGGCATTATTCATCCGCGGCTTCCCTTCAAACATAAAAGGTTTGGTAACCACTCCTACGGTGAGAATTCCCAGATTCTTTGCAATCTCTGCTACGACAGGAGCCGCTCCCGTCCCGGTTCCGCCACCCATTCCGCAGGTAACAAAAACCATATCGGTATCTTTAATCAGCTCAGTAATCTCGTCACGATTCTCTTCGACTGCAGCTTCCCCCACTTCCGGCTTCGCCCCTGCACCGAGCCCCTTCGTAAGTTTTTCTCCAATCTGTACTCTCGTTGCAGCCTTACATAAATCCAGTGCCTGCTTGTCTGTATTAATTCCTATTAATTCCACGCCTTCGATCGCTTCATCAACCATCCGGTTCACCGCATTATTACCGGCACCGCCAACACCGATTACCAAGATTTTAGCCTGTGCTAATTTTTCATTTGACATAATTTCCAGCAAGGTTTACTCCTCCTTATTCTATGTAAATATACATTTCATCCCATTTTATTTATTATAAATATATAATACGTTTTTTTATGAAAATAATCAACTAAAAAATCGGATTTTTCAGTTTTTTCAAAATATTATATTTTATTTCTTTCACACTACCGTGAAAATCGCTATATCGAATCAGGTTAACCTTTTATTTTTCCCCGGTTCCCTTAAACGTGATAATTTTTTTATCCTCTGTATATAGGCGCATATCAATGGTTCCGCTTTTATTTTTTTGCGAAATCGCCTCAATCATGGAAGGAATCCTGGACATTTTCCCGTCAAGGCAGGAAGAATTCCCTAAATATATGGTATAGCCGGAGGAAACCAGACGTATATCATCCTCTCCCTGAAAATGTATTTCGGAGACATCCAGACCATAGGTAGCAATTTTTTTTGTGATCGAAACAATAATCCGGAAATAATTCCCTTTAACCGGAATCTGTTCTCCCCGCTGGACTTTTGTAAAACTGACACCGGTCACGACCGGAACTTTTTCAAACAAGGTGTTCCTGCTCTCCATGGCAATGCCAGCCTCATTAAAATAAACATATTGATTTCCGTATTGAAAGACACCAGCCCGCAGCTTTTCTTTTACTTTCACTTTCAGCACATGGGATTCATCATATCCCATCGTAATTTTTTCGATGAAGGGAAGATAGGTCTGATCGAAAATCTGATTTTCTGCGATCATAAGTAATGTATTATTCACATAACCGTCTTCCTTCATCGCATCAATGATTTCTGTATCAGTATACGTCGTATTCCCGTAGATGTCGATCTCGCGGATGGAAAAATCTACAAATACAAAATAAATACCCAGACCAATGATCATAAGAAAGGCACACAGCAGAAAGAAAATCCTTCTTTTCTTTGCTTTTCTGTTTTTTACAAGTTGAAGCCTCTTTTCATTTCTTGTCTGCATTCTTACCGACTCTCCTTCACCCTTATGTACTTTGACACGGATAGTACAAATCCCATTTCCACCAGTACAAAGAACAGGGAACTCCCTCCATAGCTGATAAAGGGAAGGGGAACTCCCGTATTCGGCATCGTGTTGGTTGCTACTGCAATATTGATAAAGACCTGGATCCCTATATGGGCGATGACTCCGACCACGATCATAGAGCCATACAGATCTGGTGCATTAAGAGCAATGATCATAAGCCGCCACAAAAGTGCAAAAAAAAGTGCCAAGACACAAATTGCCCCAAAAAGTCCCAGTTCTTCACAAATCACAGAAAAGATCATATCATTATTTGCTTCCGGCAAAAAACCCAGCTTTTGCATACTCTGTCCCAGGCCTTTTCCGAAAAGTCCCCCTGAACCAATCGCATACAATCCCTGCATGGTCTGGTCTCCTTTTTCTGAGGAAGCCGGATCAAGCCATGTCGTAATACGCACCATCCGGTATCCCTGGAGACGAATGAGAAGGACTGCCATCAATACTACCGCTATCACCAATCCCACAAAAGGTTTATACAGTGGGGAAGACACAAAGATCATAACAAATGTGATCGCGGCAAGAATCATCGCGGTACTCAGATTGGAAACACCAACAATAAGAATGATGACAGCTGAGAGAAGAAATGGCCCGATCAGCCCCTTTATCCGGCGCATTTGTGAGGCATGCCTGCTGATGTAGGCGGCCAGGAAAAGAATCAATGTAATCTTTGCCATCTCCGAAGGCTGAAAAGTGATGGAACCCACCGAAAGCCAACGCCTGGAGCCGTGGCTTAAGGCACCAAAAGCAAAGGTAGCAGCCAGGATTCCAACCGTTCCTATATAGAGGACCGGACGCATCCATCTTTTTCTCTGAAACCAGTGATAGTCCACTCTGGAAATCAAAATCATCACGATAATCCCGACCAAGGCGAATACGGCCTGCTTTTTTAGCCAGAATGTCGTGTCATTATAGAGAAGGCTTCCTTTATAAGAACTGGTAGAATAGAGGATAACCAGTCCAAATCCCACGAGAAATAACACCAGAAACAAAATCGCGTAATCCACGTGTCCTTCCCACTTACTGTATTTTCTGGATATTTTTCTTTTTGGTCTTCCATTCCCAAGCCTCTTTTGGCCTACCTTATAAGCTGACATTGACCTCACCCCTTAAACTTTCGGACAATCTCTTTGAACATCTGACCTCTGATCTCATAATTTTTAAACATATCCCAGCTGGCACAGGCCGGTGAGAGCAGTACGGCGTCTCCCGGTCTTGCCTTTTCCCTGGCAAGCTCCATCGCCTCCTCCAGGGAAGAGGCAAACATTACATCAAAAAAGCCGTGGTCCTTTGCGGTATCGGCAATTTTCTGTGCGGTTTCTCCGATAAGAATCAGATATCTTACCTTTCCATGGAAAGCCTCGATCCACTCGTCATAGGTGGACTGTTTGTCATATCCTCCCCCTAAAAGGATTGTCGGCTTTGTCATTGCCGAAATTCCCTTGATCGCCGCATCCGGATTGGTTCCCTTGGAATCGTTATAGTAATCCACTCCATCCACGGTATCGACATATTCGATTCGATGCTCCACGGCAGTAAATTTCATTACGGCAGCACGGATCTTTTCAATCGGCACTCCCATATAGTATGTGATCCCAATGGCTGCCAGAATATTTTCATGATTGTGGGATCCCAGAAGATTAATCTCATCGATGCTGCAGACTGGCTGTTCCATTCCTTGTTCCTTAACAAAAAAAGTGCCATCCTTTAATACAATTCCCTCATCCAAATCATGCTTTCTGCTAAACATCACCGGACGGGCCGGTGTTTTTTGAGCCATTGCTTTCGTGATCGGATCATCATCATTTAAGACAATGATCTGTTCTTTCGTCTGTTTTTTGGAAATAGAACATTTGATATCGGCGTAGGCCTCCATCGTTCCATGACGGTCCAGATGATCCGGGGTCACATTTAATACTGCGCTGACTTCCGGTTGAAAATCGATGGCTGTCTCCAGCTGAAAACTGCTGATCTCTGCTGCAATCACGCTGTCTTCCTGGGTATCCAGTGCCACCGACGTGAACGGAATCCCGATATTCCCTACAACAAAAACGGAAGAATAGTATTCCCGTAAAATACTCCCGGTTAATGCAGTAGTTGTTGTTTTGCCATTCGTTCCCGTAATGGCCGCAATCTTTCCTTTGGCAAAATGGCTGGCGAGTTCGATCTCTCCCCATACCGGCTTCTTTTTATCATAAAATGCCCTTGCCACCGGCTTGTTGACTGAGATTCCAGGGCTTAAGATCAGAAGATCATATTGATCTGCCATTTCCTCCTGAAATTCTCCGAGGACGAAGTCGAGTACCATTCCTTCCGGCATTTTCTCTTGTATTGCTTTTTGATCTAAATTGACGTTGCCATCATAGATGGTGGCATTGATTCCGGCTTTTCCAAGAAGTGTTGCTGCCCCAATCCCACTGATTCCAGCTCCGGCAATCAATATTTTTTTTGTTTTCAAATCCATAATTTCCTCCAGACATAACCTGTTTTTTTATCATATTAATAGGCGAGCATACCGATGAAACACAAGACAGCCGTAACGACCGAAAAAATAGAGACCACCTTGGTCTCCGGCCATCCGGACAGCTCAAAATGATGATGAATCGGTGCCATTTTAAAAATACGCTTTTTGGTTCTTTTATAATACGCTACCTGTATGATGACAGAAAGCACTTCGATAAAGTAAATAAATGCAACGATCGGAATAAATAACGGCACTTTTAACAGATAGGCAGAAGATACGACAAATCCTCCCAGAGCAAGCGAACCGGTATCTCCCATGAAGACTTTGGCCGGATTGGTGTTGAAACATAAAAATCCCAGCAGGGCCCCGATCACCGCACAGAGGATTGGATGAAATCCTGCTTTACTCCCTACAGCGATGACTGTCAAAAATACAGCGATCAATGTGGTGACACTGGCAGCCAGTCCGTCTAAACCATCTGTAAAATTGGCACCGTTTACTGTGCCGAGCACGACCACAAATAATATCGGGATATAGAGCAGGCCCAGATGGAACTCCTTCCCTCCGGAAAATGGCAGAATCACTCCCGTTCCCAGGCCGGAATATTTTACCATATAAAAAGCAAACACGGCGGTGATTACAATCTGCCCCAGCATTTTCTGGGATGGTGTCAATCCCAGATTCCTCTTCATTACCACTTTGATATAGTCATCCAGAAAGCCAATGAGTCCAAATCCAAGCGTCATCAGCAAAATCGGAATGATCTTTTTATGATCCGGTATGTAGAATGCCGTACCGACCAGGATTCCGATCAGGAACAAAATGCCTCCCATGGTCGGTGTTCCCGATTTCTTCTGATGAGACTTCGGGCCTTCTTCCCGGATGAACTGACCAAATTTCAGCTTATGCAAAAAATTAATTACCACCGGCCCCAATATCAGTGTAACAAAAAATGCAACTAAGGCCGGTATTGCTATTGAATCATACATATGTTTTCCTCCATTTATCTCATATACTCCTGAAATCCCTTTCCATCATTTCAGAGATTCCAACACAGTATAGTCTTCTTTTCACAGATTATCAAGATGTAGAAGAAGATTTATTTTGTTTGGTATCCTGGTCTGGCTGCATTCCCAGTGCACTGACAATCTCTTCCATGCATTCTTTTTCCAGATTCACTGCCAGAGCGGCGTTTGCCTGGACATCCACATTCGGTTCATCAATGGTAACATAGACCAATAGCTGTGGATTATCCGTCGGGGTAAAACCAATAAATGAAATATAATAATCTTCTTTATTTCTCGGTATTTTTTCCGCAGTTCCCGTCTTTCCACCGACAGAATACCCTGCGATTTGCGCCTTGGTACCTGTCCCGGACTCTACTGTCTCCTGAAGATAGGAGCGGATGAGCTCGGAGGTTTCCTGGGAAACCGTTTTTCTTACCAGGTCTTTTCCGATGGTTTTGACCACACTGCCATTATCTTTTTGGATTTCCTTCACAATTCTTGGACGATAGTAGTTTCCTCCATTGATCAGGGAACAGAATCCTGCTGCCATCTGTATCATCGTGCAATTGAAATTCTGCCCGAAGGCGTTGGTGGCAAGAGTCACACTGTTTTCATAATTGGACGCATTATAGACGAGGCTTTCTGTGTCCGCTTCTCCCGGTAGATCAATTCCGGTAGAGCGACCAAATCCAAACAGGTTCTGATATTGATAAAAAGAATCCGCCCCTTCTTTAAAGGCGATATTCATCATGGATACGTTACAGGATTCCGCTACCGCATCTTTTAAGGTAAGATTGCCGTGAACATGGGAACAGCCGATATTTCTCTTCCCGACAAGAAGGGATCCGGTGCAAAAATAACTTTCGTTTCCAGTCAGTGCACCGCTTTCCAAACCTGCTGCGACGGTAAATGGTTTAAATGTCGAACCTGGCTCGTTGGTATCGCTGATGATTGGATTCCTCCACAATTCATAAAACGCATCATAAATTGTCTTTTCTTCTTTTGTACTGTCTTTTTTCGAGTTTTTCTTTTCTTTTTCCTGTTTTTTTGTTGTCGCCTTCATTTTGTCAATGGCTTTTTGGGAATAAAGGGAAAGAAGGTTTTTTTCATCCATTGGATTGTTCAGATCATAAGAATTGGAACTGGCCATTCCAAGAATCTCGCCATTTTGAGGGTTCATCACCAAAATACTGGTTTCCTTGCTCCCGATATCTTCATCAAATTTATCCAGTTTCTCTTCGATAATCTTCTGAACCTTCATATCGATGGTGCTGACAACAGAGTTCCCATTTTCTGCTTCTTTTACGGTCTGTTCGCGGACCAGCTCCTGGTTAAAATAATAGTACACACGTCCGTTTACACCATTTAATTCCTTATTATAATATTGTTCGATTCCCCAATTACCTACATTTCCAGATGAAGTAAATCCGAGGATACGACAGGCCAGCGATTCATAAGGGTAAACTCGTTTATAGCTTTCTTCGAAGGTGACTCCTTTGACCAGCTTCGCACTCTCGATCTGTGCTTTCCGAGATTCGGAAGCCCCTTTTTCCGAAGCATCCGCCAGTTTCAAAAACTTCTGAAATTTAGATACCTCATCATAGGTCAGATTCTTCTGATAGACCTGATAGTAGGAATCGGAATGCTCCTCAATGGTTTCTTCTAACTTTTTTTTGCTGAATCCAAAATATTTATGAAGGGCGTTAATCGTACTTTTTTTATATTTGCCATCCTGATCCAGAATGTTTTTTGGTTCGAGGATCAGGGTATAAATTTTCTCACTGGTTGCCAGTACATTTCCATTCCGGTCATAAATCTTCCCCCGCTCAAAAGGAAGCACCGAACTGTCATGTTTTTGCTGGCTTAATACAATCTTTTCATACTCATTTCCCTTGTGTATCGTCCAGTAGGCAACCCTGATCGCCAAAATGAAAAAGAGACAAATGATACCTAAAAATACGATAGTCAGCTTGTCTCTCATTGGTGCGGTAAGACGCCTGATTTTTTTCTTTATTTTTGCCACAATTACCACCTGCTTTTATTGATCCGCATCTATACTTTCATACTGTCTGAAATAATCATCCGACTCTCCTTTGTAGTGGATGATCTTCGATTGATCAGGATAAACCATATGTAATTTTTTCTCTGCATATTTTCCGATCTCCTCGAGATTGATTGATTTATCAATTTCTGACTGTAAGGCACTCTGCTCCCCCAGGAGTGTCGTCTTCTCTGTTTTTAAATCCGACACCTGGTTCTCCAGTACATGGAGCTGAGCCGTTCCATGGACATAAAACATGGCACCTGCCGCACAACACAGAACCGCTGTTATCACCACTACCGTATATTTCCAGTCAAAAGCGAGAAACCGTGCCTGATTCTCCCTGACCCTGGCTGTGCTCCCTGCCGACGTGTTTTTTCTTTCTTTTTTCGGCCTTGGTCGATCTGAGGGTGCCCTTGTCCCCGTTGTTTTCTTTTTTGGAACCGCTGCTGCTTTCACAGTCTCCGGCCTGCTTTCTTTTAGGTCTCTGGCGTTATTTCCATAGATATATTCATAACGTTCTGATGTACTGTGAAATGCCATATCTCATCCTCCCACTTTATCATCTCGCCGCATCCTTTGTCATTCTTCTCTCAAATACACGAAGTTTTGCACTTTTCGAGCGGCTATTTTCTTCTAATTCTTCCTTTCCCGGCAAAACAGGCTTCCTCGTAATGACCTTGCCTTTGGAGACCCTGCCACAGACACATACTGGAAATTCCGGCGGACAGATGCACGGATTCTCACAGCTTCTGAAAATTCGTTTTACAATTCGGTCTTCTAAGGAGTGGAATGTGATCACACAGATTCTTCCTTCGTCATTGAGAAGGTCGATCATGTCTTCCAGATGATTCTTTAAAACATCCAGTTCATGATTCAACTCTATACGGATGGCCTGAAATGTCTTTTTGGAAGGATGCCCTCCCACTGCCCTGCATTTCTTCGGGATCGCAGCCTTTATGATCTCTGTGAGCTGTCCTGTGGTCTCGATCCTGGCCTTCTCCCTGGCCAAAACAATATGCCTGGCAATATTTTTGGCGAATTTATCCTCGCCATAATCACGGATCATATGAAAAAGTTCCATCTCCGTATATTCATTCACAATATCCCGAGCTGTTTTCGACTGACGCTGATCCATCCGCATGTCCAGAGGAACATCTTCCCGGTAAGTAAATCCCCGGCTGGCATTGTCAAGCTGATAAGAAGATACTCCCAAATCCAAGAGAATCCCGTCTACCTTATCCACGGAAAGATCTCTTAAAACCTGCCGCATCTGTGCATAATTACTGCGCACGATCGATACCTTATCCTGGAAATGCTCCAGTCTCGCCGTCGCTGCCTGCACTGCCTCACCGTCCTGATCAATCCCGATCAGACGCCCTTTCGGTCCGAGGTGCTTCGCAATCTCCAAAGAATGTCCGCCTCCTCCCAATGTACCATCCACGTAGATACCGTCAGGTTTGATTGAAAGAAATTCTATCGTTTCTTCCAGCATAATTGATTTATGAACAAATTCCATCTCTGCCTCCACCGGTCATTTTTCCGTTACATATGTTTTATTTTATCTCAATACCACAGGGAATGCAACCCTCATTTAGCACAATTATCCATTATTGAGTATATGACTGATGCAAAAAAAGAACAATTGTCATAAACAACTGTTCTTATCACAACCTTTATTCTAATATGTTGCAAAATGTTTATCTCATAAAGTCTTTATAAATCGGGAGTACGATCTCCGGTTTATCATACATGACAATCTCTCCGTCATGCATCCAGATCAGCTGATCACATAAATCTTCCAGCGTAGACATGCTGTGGGAAACAATGACTACCGTACGGTCCCTTTTCGAAATGAGTTCCTTCATCTTGTTATAACTTTTCTTTTTAAACTTCTGATCCCCGACACTCAGCACTTCATCGATCAGCATGATCTCCGTCTCTAAAATAGCAGTGATCGAAAAGGCAAGTTTCGAATACATACCGCTGGAATATGTTCTTACCGGCATGTCGATAAAGTTACCGATTCCCGCAAACTCAATGATCTCCGGCATCTTTTCCAGGATCACTTCTCTGGAAAAACCAAGGAGCATCCCGGAAAGGATAATATTTTCCCTGCCGGATAACTCATTTTTAAAGCCAACCCCAATGGACAACAGGGAAATCGTATGTCCATGCAGGTCGATCTCACCGCTGTCCGCTGAAAAAATTCCTGCAATCGCCCGGAGCATCGTAGACTTTCCGCTTCCGTTCTTTCCGGTAATCCCCAGGATCTGTCCTTCCGGCACTTCAAAGGAAACATTACGCACCGCATGGAACACTTCCTGCTCCACTTTTTTCAACTTGAAAAAATTCTGTTTAATGGAGCCTGTTTTTAAACTTTTATAATCAATACAAACATTGCGCACGCTGATGGCACTCTTTTTTTCTTCCATTTGATCAAATCACCTTTACATAACTGTTTTCATTTTTATAAATCTTTCGAATTCCCAAAGCCGCAACCAGGATGGCGATCACAAACCAGATGATCATCCATTTGAGATCCGGAGCCTGTCCGTATAAAAGGCTTTTTCGGATGCCGCTTATAATCAGTGCCAGTGGATTCCCCTTCATCAGGATCCCCACATATTTTCCCGGAAGTCTCTTCTCGATATTATAGAAAATTCCTGTCACATAAAAAACCATACGAAGGACAATATTTGTGACATTGGCTAAATCCTGGATAAACACTCCATAATGCATCAGAAATGTCATACATGCAAATGTTACTACAAATAACAGCAGGAAAAGCGGTATAATAAATAAGACGTTTAACGTGATCGGTACCTGGAAATAAATTAACATGACCACAACGATAAAAAAGGAGATCATCATCTTATATCCGTTAAAAAACATCTTGGATATGAGCAGTATAAACTTTGGAATATATACTTTGGTTACAATCGATTTATTATTTTTCAAAAGCTTTACGCTCTGATTCAGGCATCGGTTAAAAAAATCCCACGCCGTGATACCAATGAAAATAAAGACAGGGAAATACTGTTCTCTTGCATCAAATACTACACCAAAAATAAATGCATAGATCAGCATAAAACAGAATGGCTCCAGCACCCACCAGATCCAGTTTAAGTAAGAGTTCGCAACCTCTGACTTCAGCTCTGACTTTGCCGCATAAATCGCATAGCGGTAATGACTGTTTAAGTCCTTCCAAAATCGTTTCATTTTTACCCTCCAGCTCTTCGGCTCTCCTCTGCTCCCGTCAGTGGATCATTCATACCATACCGAAGAAAATCTCAATATCTCTTCACTTCTTAGAAAGAGTCACATAAAAACCTACAGAATTATAGCATAAAAAAATTTCTTACGCAAGTATCTACGAAAGGGCCTTCTATCGATCCTGGCTTCCCTTATCCCTGGTTCTTTCTTAATGCGTCCTGTCCTCTCCTTTTCGAAGTGCAGCCTTCTTCCTTCCCAAAAGCATTCCCAGAAGTCCTCCAATCACAATACCGATGCAAACGACCTGTGTCACTGCAATCCCGGTATTTCCGATGGTCAGCTGATCGATCCGCAGTCCTTCTATGAAAAAGCGTCCCAGACCATACCCCATCAAATAGAGGCATAACAACTCTCCGTCAAACTTCTTATGTTTACGGTACAAAAAAATGATCAGCAAGATCAAAAGATTCCACAATCCCTCATACAGAAAAGTCGGATGGACCTGGATATAGGATAACGTCTCCCCGTTCGTCTGCAGCGTCACCAGATGATCCAGCACACCGGAACTTTGCAGTTCCCCTACTCTCTGGTACTGCTCAAAGTACTTCAGCGGAATCTGCATGGCAAATAACCCATCGGTATATCCCCCAAACGCTTCCCTGTTAAAAAAGTTCCCCCACCGTCCGATGATCTGGCCGACAAGCAGTCCCATCGTCAAGGTATCGAGCATCAACAGTGCCTTTTGTTTTCGTATTTTTGAAAAAATAACCAGTACCAGGATTGCCATGGACACTCCGCCCACGATTCCCAGGCCGCCATGCCGCAAATTGATAATCTCTGCGGGATTCTCTTTATAGAAATCCCAGGAGAAAACGACATAATAAATTCTGGCACCGATAATCGCCGGAATCATCATCCACAGAAGGTAGTCCATATAAAGATCCGGATTCTGTCCGGTCCGCTTAGCCTCTCTTTGTGCGACGAACAACCCTGCTAAAAATCCGCAGGCAATGACGATTCCATAATACATAACCTGGAATCCCCCAATGGAAAGATATCTCCCTACGTGGGAAAATACGAGACCCAGGTGTGGAAATCGAATATCTGTGTATTGCATGAATATCACCTCTTGTTTTACATTGTTTTGTCAAGACTCGCTCGCGGGTCTTGTGAGTCAATCGAATCGAAACAAATGTTCGTTTTATCATAACACATTTTTTTAATAGATGCAAGACATAAATGACTCAGCGGTTACGATTGAAAAAGCCCAATCCTTATGCTATAATTTGCGAAGAGCGTAAAAGAAATCGAAAGAAAGGCGAAAACCCCGATAAATTAAGGGTTTTCGGATAGGTAAATAGTAAAATGAAATTAGGTATCGTTGGCCTTCCTAATGTTGGTAAAAGTACATTATTTAATTCTCTGACAAAGGCTGGAGCTGAATCTGCCAATTATCCGTTTTGTACGATCGACCCGAATGTCGGGATCGTTGCGGTTCCGGATCCACGGCTTCAGGTTCTTTCCGATATGTACGATTCTGCAAAGATTGTCCCGGCTGTGATCGAGTTTGTCGATATTGCCGGCCTGGTAAAAGGTGCTTCCAAAGGGGAGGGCCTCGGAAACCAATTTCTTGCAAATATCCGTGAAGTAGATGCGATCGTCCATGTTGTCCGCTGTTTTGACGATTCGAATGTCATCCATGTCGATGGCAGTGTCGATCCTCTGCGTGATATTGAAACGATTAATTTTGAGCTGATTTTTGCAGATATCGAAGTGCTTGACCGCCGTATTTCCAAGTCTGCCAGAGCGGCCCATAATGATAAAAAGATTGCCAAAGAAGTTGAATTTTTGAAAAAAGTGAAGGCACATCTGGAAGACGGCCAGCTGGCAAAGACTTTTGTGACTGAGGACGAAGAAGAAATGGCACTCCTGAACGAATGTAATCTTCTCACAGCCAAACCGGTGATTTTTGCCGCCAATGTCTCGGAAGATGACCTGGCAGATGACGGGGCTTCGAATGCTTATGTGAAGCAGGTAGAGGAATATGCCAAAACCTGTGAGGCGGAAGTGTTTGTCGTTTGTGCACAGATTGAGCAGGAGATTGCGGAATTGGATGATGAGGAACGCGCGATGTTCCTCGAAGAACTTGGTTTAAAGGAGTCCGGACTTGAAAAACTGATCAAGGCCAGTTATTCCCTCCTCGGTCTGATTTCCTACCTGACAGCCGGCCCAATCGAATCGAAGGCCTGGACGATCACCCGGGGAACGAAAGCTCCGCAGGCTGCAGGAAAGATCCATTCTGATTTTGAAAGAGGCTTCATCAAAGCCGATGTCATCCGCTATGATGACCTGGTTTCGAACGGCAGCATGGCAGCTGCCAGGGAAAAGGGATTAGTCCGTTCTGAGGGAAAAGAATACGTGATGCAGGATGGAGATGTCGTTTTGTTTAAATTCAATGTATGATATCTTCCCTTTAATCTTTGGTCTGCATCACAAGAAGGTATCCTGTTTTCAAGCGCAGGATGCCTTCTTCTTTTATAATCTCATTGCTGACACCGATGCTTTCCCCGCTGTGGAGGACTGCCTGATGTAAAGGATAGGAAAATCCTTCTTCATCAATACCGGTGACCTCAGGAGAAAATGCGATCAGGGAAAAATATGTTTTATCCACCGGTCGGGGGTATTTTTTTTCCGTTTGTCCACAAAGCATTTCGATATCATTGTGTTTATCCACAAGATGGCAGGAGATTCCCACATCGGCCATCATGGAAAGGAGACCAATATTCGCCAGGGTGTGATCCATTCTCGTTCCGGTAGCACCAAGGACAATGACTTCTTCCGGTGTAAAATCCATGGCATATTTTAAAGCCAGATGGGTGTCTGTGTAATCTTTTCTTGTCGGAAATTCCCGGATCGGAACTCCTTTTTTTTGATACTCTGCCAACAATTCTTTATTTTCAAGGCTATCAAAATCCCCTAAGATATCCGTAGGCGTGCAGCCGATTTCTTTACATCGGGCCAGCCCGGCATCCGCAGCGATCACACGGTCAAATGTTTTCCCCTGGATATATTCTCTTGCGAAAGCGATATCAATGCTTCCGCCACTGATGATTAATAGGTTCTGGATGGTTTTCACGGGTATCCTCCTTCTTTTCTGGCATAGTTTTCGGCATAGTTTCTACCATTTTTTCTGCTGGGACAGTTCTTCATAAAAGGCACAGTAATCTTCGTACCGAAGACGGCTGATCTTTCCCTCTTCCAAAGCTTTTTTCACCTCGCATCCCGGCTCATGGATATGGCAGCAGCCGTGAAAACGGCAGGTGTGTTCATAAGGGGAGAATTCCGGGAAATAGTATTTTAACTCTTCTTTTTCAATGTTGTCCAAAAAGAGGGAGCTAAATCCCGGTGTGTCCATCAGATACGTATTCGGGCCAATGTAAATCAGCTCGGAATGTCTGGTGGTATGCCTTCCTCTTTTAATTTTTTCACTGACCGAGCCGGTTTCCATCTGCTTCTTTTTGCTGATACTGTTTAGCGTGGAGGATTTACCGACTCCGGATGGCCCGGCCATCACTGTCGTTTTCCCCTCAAGAAGATGTTCAAGTTCTGCCAGACCTTCTCCGGCAACAGAGGAGGTGAACAGCATGCTGCATCCACTGTTTTCATAGATTTTTTTCAGCGTGGCTACCTGGGTTTGGGAGGAGAGGTCGGTTTTGTTAAAACAGAGGATGACAGGGATTCCCTGTTGTTCCATTGTGACCAAAAAGCGGTTTAAAAGATGAAAATTGGGTTCCGGTTCATGAATAGAAAAGATCACTAACGCCTGGTCCACATTGGATACCATGGGACGGATCAGCTGATTTTTTCGTTCATGGATGGCAGTCAGATTACCTGTCTTTTCCTCTTCCGATAAAACATCAATCTCAACGGTATCCCCCACATTTGGCTTCATCTTTTTATTGCGGAAAATCCCCCTGGCACGACATTCATAAAGGCCGCTGCCTTCGACATAAATGTAATAAAATCCACCGATTCCTTTGATAATTTTTCCTCTCATCCCATCCTCCTTTGAATGTAAAGGTAATTCCACCACAGATCACATAAGGGATCCGTGATGGAATTCTCTGTTCTCAATCAGCAATCGCACTGAGGCTGACTTCATAAGTTTTGTATTTTTCCCCGTCAATGTACATGGTGACGGTTCCGCTTCCTTCTCTTTTTCCTTCAAATGTGACTTCCAGAGGAAAATCATCATTACTAATATTTGATTGGGAATAAATGGTGCTGTTCCAGTTATCCTGTTCTAAAACAAGCTTGACACTTCCGGAAGCGTCATCTTCTTCAAACGGCTGGCTGTCAATGGTCACACTGCCTTCATAACGGTAACTTTCCCGCTCCCCAAGGCTGATGACGATCGGCACTTTGGTTCCCTTGTCCACGGAAGTCCCGGAATCGATCCCCTGGGAAATGACATCGCCCACACCGACTTCTCCGCTGTAATCACTGCTTACGGAACCAAGCTCCAAACCTACGTTATTTAACTCTCTTTGTGCCGCACTTTGGGAAAGTCCGATCAACAGAGGAACCTTTACCTTGGCAACTCCCTTACTGATCGTGATGGTAACTTCAAATCCCTTGTCTACGATACTTCCACCTTTCGGACTTTGTTTGATGACATAGCCTTTTTTCACGGTATCGCTGGTCGCATAAGCTTTGCTTACTTTCAGCCCCATCCCTTTTAAGATCTCTTCGGCCTTTTCCTCTGTATAGTTGATCAGTGCAGGTACTTCCACTCGTTTTACCGTAGTGGTTGCCTCCTGCGTTTTCCCGAGGGTGAGTGTGATCTCTGATCCGGAATCCAATTTTGTCCCGGATGGATACTGCTGCTTTATTACCACCAGAGAGGTATCTTCTTCGTTGATGCCGTCTTCATAGGTGAAAACTGCATCCAGTGAAAGGGCATCCAGTTTCTTTTTTACCTCGGTTTTGGTCTTTCCGAGCAAGTTTGGTACCGTTACTTTCTCTCCGTTTTCGTCCGTCTTGTCTTTCTGTGTGCTGACGGTGTCCTGCTCCTGCTGTGTGGTGGCAGTGGACGGACCGAAAAGATGGAGCGAACTTCCTGCCAGATACAGGACGATGCAGGCAAGGAAAACCCCAAAGAAAATGGTAATGATCAGGATCATTTTCTCAAGCTTCGGATTCATGGATGCATCATCCCTGTAATCTTCCTTTTCCTCTTCTGGTTCTTCCGTGGACTGCTCCGATACCGGTATGATGCCATCTGACTGGTTCAGGCTTTGTCTGATTTGATCGATTTCCTTTTGATCCCTACGGATCGTCGGGGAATCGTCCACCAGCGGATTGACATATACATAGCTGCCATCCGGGGAAAGAAATACTTTTTGCAGGTCAAGAATCAACTCCGCCGCACTTTGATATCTTTGCTCCGGCTGTTTCATCGTACATTTTAATATGATTTTTTCAAGGCTCGCCGGAATATCCGGAAAATAGCATCGCGGAGGGGTGATCTCATCTTTTAAATGCATGATCGCGATTGCGACGGTATTTTCCCCGTCAAAAGGCACCTTCCCTGTCGCCATCTCATAAATGGTAATTCCCAGAGAATAGATATCGCTCCGCTCATCCGCATAGCCGCCCCGGGCCTGTTCCGGGGAAAGGTAGCGCACCGAACCCATAGCAGAGGAGGAGATGGTATCGCCGGTAGCCGCCCTGGCAATCCCAAAATCGGTAACTTTGACCGTTCCGCTGTCCGATACCAGGATATTTTGCGGTTTGATATCCCTGTGGATAATATGATGCTCATGGGCTGCCTGCAGACCGCTGGCGATCTGAATGGAAAAGTCCACCGTCTCGCGGGCACTCAGCCTTCCATATCGGCGGATATACCGTTTCAGGGTCATCCCTTCTGCCAGTTCCATTACGATATAATGGAGATCTTTTTCGTTGCCCGCATCATAAATATTTACAATATTGGGGTGGGTCAGGCCGGCTGTAGACTGTGCCTCCAGGATAAATTTCCGTACAAAGCTTTCATTATCGCAATATTCCCGGCGCAACACTTTGATTGCTACATAGCGGTTGAGTTTATGGCATTTGGCTTTATAAACGTCTGCCATTCCTCCGGAACCAATGTGTTCAAGTATCTCGTATCTTCCTCCTAATATTGTTCCTATCTGCAGCAATCCACTCACCTCCCGTTCCCCTCTTGGGCGATGACAACTGCAATATTATCAAGGCCTCCGTAAAATAGAGCTTCCTCTACACATTTCTGTGCCATTTCCTTTTCCGTTTTTTCTCCGGACAAAATTTCTTCCAGTTTTTCATCTTCCACCATATTGGTTAGTCCGTCAGAGCATAAAAGGATCTTGCTTTTTTTTTCCATAGGAACCATAAAAAAATCCGGTTCGACATTGCCGGCCACACCGAGTGCCTTCGTGATAATATTTTTCTGTGGATGGTTTCGGCTTTCACGACGGTTCAGCTCGCCCGCCCGGACCAGCTCTTCCACCAGGGAATGATCCATGGTGATTTGGGAGATCTTCCCGTTATAATAGTAAAGACGGCTGTCCCCCACATTCATAATGTAAGCTGTTTTTTCCACGACGGTCGCCGCAACGAAGGTAGTTCCCATGCCTGCGTACTGTTCCTCTTCGCAGGACATCTGATACACTTCCTCGTTCACCTCTTCCAACAGCCGCTCCATCACAAGAAAGGGGGAATCCTCTTTTTCTCTTCCTGCCAGTTCCACAAAACGTTTGACAGCGTAGGAGGATGCCTTATCTCCGGCTTTGTGGCCCCCCATGCCATCTGCTACAATATAAAGATTCGGAAAACAGCCAACCGGATCATCAGAATAAAACAGATAATCCTGATTGACATTCCGTTTTTTCCCAATGTCGGTCATGCCGAATGATCTCATTACTGCCCACTCCTTTCTTTATGACTCTTTCTCAACTGCCCGCAGGCTGCCTGGATATCCCGGCCCATTTCCCGTCGGACGGTCACCTGAATATGATGTTGTTCTAAGATATGTCGAAATGTATTGACATGATTCTGGCTGGACTGTGTGTAATCCCTTTCCCGGATGGGATTGACCGGAATGAGGTTGACATGGCAGTTCATCCCCCGTATACGGGAAACCAGTTCCAGCGCATGTTCTTTTTTATCGTTCACATTGTTAACCAGGCTGTATTCAAAGGTAATTCTCCGCCCGGTCACCTTGGTATAATATCCCGCCGCCTCCATCAGCTCGTCCATCGAATAGCGGTTCGCGATCGGCATCAGGCTTTTCCGCATCGTGTCATTGGGTGCGTGAAGGGAAATTGCCAAAGTAACCTGTGGATTTCTGTCTGCAAATTCATAGATTTTGGGCACAATCCCACAGGTGGAGACGGTAATATTCCGATGCCCGATCTGCAGCCCCTCCGGGCTGGAAAGCAGCAAGAGCATCCGGCATAATGCCTCAAAATTATCAAAAGGTTCGCCGGTTCCCATGACAACGACATGGGACACGCGCTCACCGGTCGCTTTTTGTATCGCATAAATCTGATCCAGCATTTCGGAAGGGTAAAGATTCCGGGAGAGTCCGAGCAGGGTCGAAGCACAGAAACGGCATCCCATACGGCATCCTGCCTGGGATGAAATACATACGGAATTTCCATGTCTGTATTTCATCCATACGCTTTCTACCATGTTGCCATCATGAAGGGAAAAAAGAAATTTCTTCGTGCCATCAATTTTCGATTCGTACCGCTCTACTTCCTGCACACCGTAAAACGGGTGTTCTTCCAGAATGTCTGCCATCAGTTTCCCGGGCAGGTTGGTCATCTCTTCCGGGCTGCGCACCATCTTTTGATGCAGCCAGCCATAAATCTGCTTTGCCCGGAACTTTTTTTCATGATATTGTTCCACACAATGCGTTAGTTCTTCCAACGTCATGGATTTTAAATCGTTCCATGTGGTCTTCGCTTCCTCTGTCATCTTTCCTTCTCCTCCGGTCTTCGGAACTTGGATATAAAAAAGCCATCACAGCTGTCTTCACCCGGGATCAGCTGCAGATAACCTTTTTTCCCGGTTCTCCCTTGTAGTTTCTCCGGGAGACGTTCTTCAATCGATATGGCTTTGAGTGGTGTGTTTTCTTCAATCCAGCGCACATTGCCTTCATTTTCCTCTTTATTTAACGTACAGGTGGAGTAAATCATCTCCCCACCCGGCTTGACATATTTCCATGCCACGGAAAGGATCCGACGCTGAAGTAAGACCAGTTCCGACAGCTGCTCTTTTGTGATCTGATATTTGATATCATTCTTTCTTCCCATGATGCCAAGGCCGCTGCAGGGAAGATCTGCCAAAAGGACATCGATTCCGTTGCGCAGGCTTTCATCTTCTTCTAAGGCATCCCACTCTTCTATGATCAAATGATTATAATGCATCCGCTCACAGTTTTCTTTAATAAAATCTGTCTTATATTCTGTCAGATCTCTTGCAATGACTTTCCCTGTGCCATGCAGGCGGTCTGCCGCATGGAGTGCTTTCCCGCCCGGTGCCGCACAAATATCCAGAATCTGATCCCCCTCCCTGATATCTGCTATCTCCACGGCAAGCTGGGAACTCTCATCCTGGATGGCAAACCATCCCTTCCGGAATGCGGAAATCTTTCCCGGATAATTGATGCCGGACAGATGATAGGCGTAGGGAAGATACGCTCCTTTTTTGAAAAGGATCTTTTCTTCAGCCAATGCCTTTTCCAGCTCCTGTGTGGTTGTCAGGGAAAGATTGGTCCGGATTGTAAAAGGGCGTACCTTTAAAAAGGAATCCAGCATCTTTTCTGTGGTTTCCATTCCATACTGCTCAAGGAAAAGACAGACAAGCCATTCCGGCATGGAATAGAGCACACTGAAGTATTTCGGCAGGTCTTTTCCCGGATCTGGCAGCGAAAGGCTGTCTTTTTCCCTCGTGACTGTCCGCAAAATCCCATTGACAAAACCGCTCAGCCGTCCAAACCCTCTTTTTTTGGCGAGGCTGACGGCTTCGGAACAGGCAGCGGCATCCCGTACATCCATAAAAAGAATCTGATAGACACCCATACGCAAAAGGCAGCGGATCAATGGTTTACATTTCTTCATCGGTGTACGGGAATAGGTATCAAGAATATAATCCAGATAAATTTCCCGTTCGATCACGCCTTCACATAAGCGTGTATAGAAGGCACGGTCTGTTTTTTGCTCAAATTGATAGCGCATCAGGGTTTCCCCTATCGCTATGTGGGAGAGCTTTTTATTTTTTTCGATATCAATCAGGGTGTCCAGTGCAACGGCCCTCATATCTACCCGTTTTGCCATCTCAATTTCCTTTCTGTCTGCACACAGATTAGCCCAACACTGTTCCGGTTTCTATTTGATGTCCGCGTAGAAAGGCATCTGCCGACATTTTCTTTTTTCCGGGTATCTGCATGGCGTTAATTTGAAGCACACCGTCCCCTGTCTGGACATATACCGCATCCGAAGTCACCCTGACAACGGTTCCCGGCTGCTGTGTCCCTGCATTTTCTGCCACTTCGGCTTCCCAGATCTTTAACGTCTTCCCCTGGTAAGTCGTATAAGCACTCGGCCAGGAATTCAGACCGCGGATCAGCCGTTCGATCTTGCAGGCACTGTCCTCCCAGTGGATCTTTCCCAGATCCTTTGTGAGCATCTTGGCGTAACTGCTGTCTTCGTCTTTTTGCGGAGTGCGGACCGCCGTCCCTTCCTCCAGGCTGGAGAGGACACGCAGCAAAAGAGGTGCTCCTGCAGACGCCAGCTTATCATGAAGCGATTCCCCGGTTTCTTTCGGAGCGATCGGCACGATGACCCGGTCGATCATATCACCGGTATCCAGTCCTTTTTCCATATACATGATCGTGATACCGGTTTCTTTCTCACCCTCAATAATCGCCCACTGGATTGGGGCAGCCCCCCGGTATTTGGGAAGCAGGGATGCGTGGACATTGATGCATCCATATTTGGGCAGGTTCAGTATGGTTTCCGGCAGGATCTGTCCAAAAGCGGCAACCACGATCACCTCCGGCTCTAACTGCCGCAGGACTTCCACAAATGCTTCTTCCCGAACTTTCTGTGGCTGATAAACCGGTATGTTATATTCGAGTGCCTTTTCTTTGACCGGCGGAAAGGAGAGGGTCTTTCCCCTTCCCTTCTTTTTATCCGGCTGTGTTACGACTCCGACTACCTCATGATTTTTTATTAAGGCTTCCAAAGTGGGCACGGAAAAGTCCGGTGTTCCCATAAATACGACTCTCATTCTTCTTCCTCCAGATCGCGGTACGGCTCACTGGCACGCGCTCCGTACAGAACTCCATCCAAATGGTCCATCTCATGGAGGATCGCCCTGGCGCGCAGGCCTTCTCCCTCTATGATCACAGGTTCCATTTCCTGATTGAATGATTTCACTTTCACATAATCCGGTCTTGTCACAAAAGCACATTTTCCCGGAACACTTAAGCATCCTTCTTCATCGGTCTGCTCCCCGGACTGTTCGAGCACCTCCGGGTTGATCAACACGATCGGATCCCCGTCCATCACGTCAATGACGCAGATCCGGCGCAGGATTCCTACCTGAGGGGCAGCCAGGCCGACTCCCCTGGCCTCGTACATTGTATCAAACATATCTCCTATCAAGGTCTCGGTGGACTCCGTGATCTTTGTTACCGGTTTACATACTTTATTTAAACATGGATCGCCAATATAGCGTATCTTTCGAATTGCCATTTTTCTTCCTCCTAAGATTTTAATATACTCCACTATAGCATTTTATTATAGCATTCTATCCGTCGTCCGTAAAGCGAATTAATAGTAGGATAACGGGTCAAAATCAAACTGGATCTGAATTCCTGTGAACATGGGATGATTTTCCAGCACCGGTTCGAGTCTTTCCTTCAGTTGCAGCAGTTTCCCCCCGTCCGTGTGCTTTAAATAAAGGACCTGACGGTAGATGTCTTTCAGTTTCGCCAGACTGGCCTGACCGGGATTTAAAATCTGTATCGGATCCTCTTCTCCGATCTGGCTTTTTTCAATCATCTTTTCTATGCGGAGCATTGCCAAGACGGACTGGGATTCGTCCCCGGACTGTACCAGGATCACGAGCATATGTGCGCAAGGCGGATAAGCCATCAGCTCCCGGTAGGTATATTCCTGGGAGAAAAACTGCTCGTAAGATTGTCCGGCAGCTGCGACGATCGCATAATGCTCCGGGGAATAGGTCTGTATCACGACTTCTCCCGGCTTTTCTCCCCGTCCGGCCCGTCCTGCGGCCTGGCATAAGAGCTGAAATGTCCGCTCTCCGCCCCGGAAATCCCGGGCATGTAAGGACAGGTCTGCCGCCAGGATCCCAACCAAAGTGACATTGGCATAATCGTGTCCTTTGACAATCATCTGGGTGCCGAGCAAAATATCGGCTTCCCCCTTTGAAAAAGCAGATAACATATGTTCAAAGGCATGTTTTCTCCTTGTCGTGTCCATATCCATCCGAAGGACGCGTGCTCCGGGAAATTCCCGGTACAAAGCGGCCTCCACTTTTTCTGTTCCCAGTCCAAATGCCGCAATATGCGGGCTGTGGCAAACCGGACATATTCTGGAAAAAACGGTTTCATACCCACAATAATGACATTGTAACTTCCCATTTCTGTGATAGGTCAGGGACACATCACAATGAGGGCACTTTATGACATTTCCGCAGGCCCTGCAGGAGACAAATCCGGCATAGCCCCGGCGGTTTAAAAAGAGCATGATCTGCTCTTTTCTCTCAAGCCGCTGTGCGATTTTCCTCTTTAAGTCCTCACTGAAGATCGATCGGTTCCCTTTTTTAAATTCCTCCCGCAAATCCACAATCTGCGTCTGCGGCAGCCGGGCATTGCCTGCTCTTTTTTTCAGGGTCCAGAGCGTGTATTCCCCTTTCATCGCCCGGGCATAGCTTTCCACAGACGGGGTGGCGGAGCCGAGTACGACACTGGCTTTTGCCAGGGATGCACGGTAAATCGCGGTCTCCCTGGCATGATATTTGGGGGAGGTATCACTTTTATATGCACCGTCATGTTCCTCGTCGATAATGATCAGCCCCAGGTCCTTTGTCGGTGCAAAAAGGGCCGACCGCGGTCCGATCACGATATCTGCCTCTTTGGTACGGATCCTCTCGCAGGCATCGTAACGCTCTCCCTTCGACATCCGGGAATTCATCACGGCAATCCTCTCCCCGAATCTCTCATAAAACCGCCGGACCGTCTGGTAGGTAAGAGAAATCTCCGGAATCAGTACAATGGACTGCCTTCCCTGTTTTTGCATGTGTTCAATCAGGGCAAGATACACCTCCGTCTTGCCGCTACCTGTGACTCCGTGCAGGAGATAGGTTCCGTGCTTCCCACTGGCTTCCTCGTTTTTAAAGGCATCCACAACCGCCTGTTGTTCTGCATTTAACGGCCATGCCGTCTTTTTTTGGATCATGTTCGAAAAGGGGTTGCGATAGGCGATACGGGAGTAGATGTGCAGGATTCCCTGCTGGCTCAGCTTTTTGATTTCCTTGAATGGAAGACCGCAGTCTCTGACTGCCTGTTCTTTTGTCATGCTTTTTTGCTGCAGCAGACATCCCAGGAAACGGGCTCTGGCCGAATAATGTTTCTTTTTCCACAAAGCAAGCAGTGCTTCCGCTTCGTTTTCCTCTATGGCCAGCGTCAGAATCACTTCCTCTTTCGCACGAACCTTTCGCTTTACCGGCATGACCGTCCGCAGTGCCTGGATCATTGTGGAACCATATTGTTTTTTTAAAAAAGCGGCCACCTGAATCAGCTGGGATTCTACGGAAAGCTCTTCCTCGTTTACCGCAAGGATTTCTTTGATTTTCTCTTCTTCGTATTCTGCCTTTTCCCGAAAGGCAATCACATATCCTTCTGTCTTCCGGTTGCCCCGCCCAAAGGGCACGGTCACCCGGCTTCCGGGATGGATTTTTGTCCGTAAGGAAAAAGGCACTCTGTATTGAAATACCCTGTCGAGTGCCTCATGGGAAATATCTATGATAATGTCTGCATAGATCCTATCTGAATATTTTTCATTTCTGTCTCCCATACGCTTTCCTTTTCCTGTTCCTAATATTTCCCGTCAAGAACATCCTGAACGATTTCTTCTTCGCTCATATGATACTTCTTTCCCTTGATCTCCTGGTAGGTTTCATGTCCTTTTCCGGCAAGGATCACGATATCCCCCGGCTGTGCATGATGCATTGCGTAGGAAATCGCTTCGTGGCGGTCAATGATCGAAATATATTTTCCGTCTGTTTTCTTCATTCCGGTCAAAATGTCATCAATAATGGCCTGCGGTTCCTCAAAACGCGGATTATCCGAGGTGATCACTGTAAAATCTGCAAGCTTTCCGGAAACTTCCCCCATTTCGTAGCGGCGCAGTTTGGAGCGGTTTCCGCCACAGCCAAACAGGCTGACAAGCCTCGGTGGGTTGTAAGCTCTCAATGTCTTTAAAATACTTTCCAGGGCGACGGCATTGTGGGCATAATCCACGATCAGCGTGTAGTCGTATCCCGTCGGGATGATCTGCACCCGTCCTTTGATCGTGATGGCCTGCAGTGCACGGTTCATCTGTTCGATATTCACTCCCATATGTCCTGCAATGCTGATGGCTCCCAGCGCATTATGTACATTAAATGTTCCCGGCACACCACAGGAAATGCGCCCGCTGTATTTTCCCTTCAGCGAAAAATCTACACCGAGGAAGTCTCTTTTCCGTGTCAGTTCCACATCGAAGGCTGTCAGATCCGCTTCCGGACTGAGTCCAAAAGTTTCGATCGGACAGAGGGCATCTTTCGTCACTTCCCTTACATGTTCATCATCTAAGTTGGCATATCCGTAGCGGCACTGCTGAAAAAGCATGGCCTTGCATGCAAGGTATTCTTCGAAATCTTTGTGCTCATTTGGTCCGATATGGTCCGGAGAGAGATTGGTGAATAATCCGTAATCAAACAGGATTCCTGCTGTTCTGTCCAATTTAAATCCCTGGGAGGATGCTTCCATGACGACGACATCGCACCCGGCATCTGCCATTTTACGGAAATACTTGTGGATATCATAGGATTCCGGTGTCGTATTGTTTACCGCGATATGTTCTTCCCCGATGATGACTTCGATTGTCCCGATGATACCTACTTTGTGTCCGGCCTCCTCTAACAGTGCCTTCACCATATAGGTGGTCGTTGTTTTTCCTTTCGTTCCGGTGACAGCAATCGTCGTCAGCTCTTGATCCGGATAACCAAACCAGGCTGCCGCAATCAATGCCATCGCATAACGGCTGTTTTTTACCTGAATGACTGTCACGGATTCGGGCACATCGACCGGTTCCTCCACAACCAGGGCGGCTGCCCCTTTTTGTGCGGCCTCTGCCGCAAAGCTATGACCATCAAAGGACGCCCCTTTAATACATAAGAAAAGGCAGCCTTCCGATATCTTTCTGGAATCGTTGACTACGGCACTGATCTGGGTTTCGATATCTCCCTGCAGACATTGATATTCTACATTTTCCAGTAATTGACTACATTTCATTTTCTTCCCTCCACATATTTTCCTGTTGCCAAAGCAGGCAGGTCTTTGCCAAACATTCTCTGTTCATTCATTAAGAAAAGGCAGACTCCGGTCTTCCGTGCCTGCCTGTTTTTTATTCCACATTCATAAATGCCGGGTCAATTTCTCCCAATTCTTCAAACCCTTCGTCGAAATTGATTTCATCATCTATCACTGCGTCATTCGTCTCCCCCGGAAGAATTTTTATTTTTGAATCGTACAATTCCTTTACCGCAATGGATAACGGTTTCTCCCCTTCCATGTCCTCTACGAGTGGAGATCCTCCTGCAATGAGTTCCCTTGCTCTTTTGGATGTCGCGATGACGATGGAGTATCTGCTGTTGATGACCGGTTCCTCCCCTGCCTCGCCTTCTCTGTTAATTTTTTCCATTAACTCTGTATAAGATGGATGTAACATAACTAAAACTCCTTTCTGGGTTATAATGATTGTTCGTATTCGGTAAGACCGTCTTTGAGACTTTGGATGAAGTCCTGCTGTCTTTCGATGCGGCAGCTCTCACTCTCAATGATGGAGTGGATCGTGTTCATGCATTCTTCCAGCCTGCCTTCTTCATTACAAACCATAAATTCATACCGTGAAATGCTTTCCGCCTCTTCTGCCGCCCTTTTCATTCTCTTTTCCACGACTGCCGGCTCTTCGGTTCCTCTCCCGATCAGTCTGTTGCGCAGGATCTCCACGGATGGCGCGGTGATGAATAAAAGAATGGCTTCCGGATACTGTGCTTTGACCTTCATGGCTCCCTGCACTTCAATTTCAAGGATGACAACCTTTCCCGCTGCAAGCTCCTCTTCTACAAACTTCCTCGGTGTCCCATAATAATGGTCTACATATCTGGCATATTCAATAAATCCATTATAGTCGATCAGACGTAAAAAGTCATCTTCGGATTTAAAATAGTAATCTTTTCCATCCTGCTCCCCGTCTCGCGGTTCGCGTGTTGTTGCCGAAATGGACAGGCTGTATCCAAATTTTTCGACGAGTGCCCTGGAAACGGTTCCTTTCCCTGCACCGGAAAATCCGGAAATTACCACTAATGTACCCTTATTTTTCATATTCTTTATCCCCGTTTGTTTCATTTTTTTTGTGATGGCAGCGAAGGAACAGTGTATCTGTTGTAAGGGCGGACAATACCAGATGCCCACTCTCCATAATCAGTGCAGTGCGGGTTCTGCGTCCACAGGTGGCATCGATTGCTCTTCCCTCGTCCCTGGCATTCTGGATCATCCGCTTGATCGGTGCGGCTTCCGTACTGACCATAGAAATGATCTTGTCCCCATTTACTATATTTCCAAATCCTATATTGATAAACTCTGCCATGATTTCTCCATGTCTTCTATTCGATATTCTGTACTTGTTCCCTGATCTTTTCAATCTCTGTTTTCAAGTTGATGGCATGATGGGAAACTTCCATATCATTGGCCTTTGATAAGATCGTATTGGCCTCCCGGTTCATCTCCTGGGCGATGAAATCCAGCTTGCGACCGATATTTCCGCCGTTGCAAAGCTCATTTTTCATCGTGTCAATGTGGCTTCGCAGACGAACGGTCTCCTCATCTACACAGATCTTATCCGCATAGATCACCACCTCTGTGGCAAGTCGGTTCTCATCCACACTGGCATCTCCCAAAAGTTCCTTTACTTTATCTTCCAGTTTTTTCCGATATTCGGCCAGCATCTCCGGGTATCTCTCTTCGATAAAAGAGATGTCTTCTTTCATTCCATCCAGCTTAGTCAGGATATCCTCTTTCAGATTCTCCCCTTCAGTTTCCCTGCTGGCATGGAACTGGTCTACTGCTTCTTTTAAGGCATCGATCACCCGGTTTTTTATATGCTCCTGATCGACCGGCAGATCTTCTAATGTCACCACATCCGAAAATCTCCCGATCTGCAGGGCATTCACTTCACTGGAAATGCCGAGACATTCTCCCAGTCTTGACAATGCTTCGTAATATTCCCTTCCCAGTTTTTCATTCAGATGTACATTGACGTCTGCTGCCAAAAGATCTTCATAGCTGATATAGACATCGACTTTCCCCCGGCAGATCTCCTGTTTTAAGAAAGTGCGGACATCCGCTTCCAGATAATTCAACTTTCTCGGCAGCTTGATATTCAGGTCGCAATACCGATGATTGACTGCCTTGATTTCTATTGTAATTTTACAGTCTTCTGACATTTTTTCACTCCGTCCGAAGCCTGTCATACTATTGATCACTTTCCTCTCACCTCACACCAACCAATCGTTTATTCTCTCGTTTCTTCTTTATAAATACAGATTTTTATTATATATGAAAAGCGAAGGTTCGTCAATCCACCTCATCCGGATTCCTGGCATTTCATTCCTTTCTCTTCGGTTTCCTTTCTTTCTTTGATATCTTCTTTCATCGCCGCAAGATAATGAAGCGCAATTCCTCCGGCCGACGGGACGAAAAAAGACTTTTCCAGTTCTTCGTATTTAAAATTCTTCGGTCCGCCCTCTTCCATCCGGTTCCAGTAACGCATCATTTCAGCAAACCGGAGATAATAGCACTGCTGCCTGTGACTGTAATAAATCAGGAGAAAACTGATGCCCCCCTGTTTTTCAAAGCTTTGCATGAAATGTACCTGATGCGGATGGAGATTCTGGAGGGAAAACGTATCCGTTGCACATTCTTTTGCATCAAAGCAGACCGGGATTCCCTGTACAGCTCCGATATAATCTACCGTACTCTTTTTTTCAAAATAGGCGAGCGTGATATGTCTGGTATTTTTGTCAAACCGTACCGGTGTAATCGGCGTCGGTATTTTCTGAAGCAATCCCAGACCCTGATCCCTGTATTTTTGATTACTGTAATTAATGAGTTCTTCCAGAACAGAACCTCTTAAGCCTCTGGAATTCCATGTCGCCATCTCAGTCGTTCCCTCCCGTCTTTTCTATCCCATCGCAAACCCTATCGCGGCCGGGACATTCCAGCCCCAAATATTTTTGCACCGTACAAAAATCAGGCGGCACCGGATCTATAATGTGGAGACCTTTTTGCCCCTCGGTTTCGGGAAGGATCAATTCATAACTGTGCAGCAGCTGGTAATTGACCCCGGTACTCCATTTGATCGGGTCATTAGCATTCCGGCGTCCATATTTATAATCTCCAAGAACCGGATGGCCGATGGAGGCCAGATGACCCCGGATCTGATGGCTTTTCCCTGTAATGAGCCGTATTTTTAACAGACTTGCTTTCTCGTTGCTTTGGATCACCCGATATTCAGTCTCGATCAAAGACGCTCCCTTCACTGGCTGAGCAAAGAGCTGTACCTGGTTCTTTTTTTCTTCTTTTTTCAGATAGCCGGAAATATGGGCGTCTTTCTTTACTTTCCCTGCGGCCAGACACAGATAATACTTTTCCAGCTCTCTTTTTTTCAGGAGGGAAGACAGCGATTGAAGTCCTCGGACTGTGATCCCGGCAAGTACGATTCCGCTGGTATTCCTGTCCAGGCGGTTGGCGATCGAAGGGTGGAAGCTCTCCAGCTCTTCCGGGCAGAGGATCCGCTCCTTCAGACAGTAATCTATGAGATAATCATTGAGGGAATCATCGGTTTTCTCTGCCTTCTGGCTCAGCATCCCGGCCGGTTTATGAAAAATGACCAGGTCGTCCGACCGGTATAAGACTTTTACCTGATCCCTGAGTTTTTTCTGTTCTCTGGTAAGGCAGTGCTGTCTTGCCATCGGCATCTTTCGTTCGTTTGGCGCATTGTTTTCTTTACCGTTCGCATCGCCTGTTTTGGCACTGCCCGGATTTCCCCGAAATTGTTCCAGCGTTTCCGGTGAAAAAAAGATCTGGATTTGATCTCCCTCCTCCAGCCTTTCCCTGCCCTGCGCTTTTTGCCCGTTCCATTTAATATTCTTTTTCCGGAGCATTTTGTACAAAAAGGACGCGGAAGCATTGGGAAGATATTTGCCAAGGAAACGGTCAAGCCGCTGCCCGGCTTCTCTTTTTGTAATGGTAATCTCTTTCATAAATTTATCTTATCCTTCTTCGTAAATCGGATTCACTTTTTCCCCATGAACTGTAAAAAAAAGCGGTGCGGCAAAAGCTTGGCTGCAAGATGTGTCAGCTGAATTGCCTTTCCGTAAACGGAAACTTCTTTTCCTTTTTTGTTGTCTTCCCACGCTTTTTTGACAACCTTTTCTGGGTTTGCCATAACGATTTTTTTGTAGGCGGGCAGATGTTTCTTTTCCAGTGCACGGTTAAAGAATTCTGTTTTGACCGCACCGGGGCATACGGCAGTAATTTTCAACTTCCGCTGACGGCATTCTGCCCTCAATGCCCGGACATAGCTTAAGGTGAAGGCTTTGCTGGCTGCATACACTGCAAATCCCGGCTGCGGCAAAAAGGCGGAAGCGGAGGCAAGATAGATCATCCTTCCTCCCGGTTTCATGTAAGGCAGAAAAATGGAGGTCAGCTCTACCACGCTCCGACAGTTCACATCCACCATCTCCGCCTGTTCTTCCATCGGAATTTCTTCGGTTTTCCCCATGACTCCGAAGCCGGCACAATGGATCAGCAGCTCTATCTGGGGATTGGTTTCTTCCGTAATCCTGCGCAGTTCTTTCAGTGCTTCTTCTTTTTGCAAATCGAGAGGAAGAATACGAAATTTCTGATTTTTATAAAGCACAGGCCAGGTTTCCAGACGTTCCCGCCGTCTTGCAATCACCCAGATCTCATCCAGTTTTTCCTTGCTCTCCATGGTAATTTTGACAAATTCCTTCCCCATCCCCGAGGAAGCTCCCGTGATGACTCCTATCTTCATAAGCAAAACTCCTCCTATCCATGTTTTTTCTTTTTATGAATATTACGAATTCTCTTTTTCCTGGTCTTCCCTTTTTCGAAAGAATCATGTGTTGTTTTTTCTTTTCTGACCGGGGCACGTTTCTTTTCCGTTTTACGTGGTGGAATCAGACAATGGGGTCCAAAACCGATGAGATCCTCCCTGCCGCCCCGGATCAGTGCCTCTTTTACCATAGCATAATTCTCCAGATTCCGATACTGGATTAATGCCTTTTGCATCTGTTTCTCTTTTAGCGTCACCGGCACATAGACCGGCTTCTGGTTTCGCGGGTCAATCCCCGTATAGTACATGCAGGTGGAAATCGTGCCGGGTGACGGATAAAAATCCTGTACCTGTTCCGGCATATATCCCAGGTCACGGATGTACTCCGCCAGGGCGATCGCTTCTTTTAATCGGGAACCCGGATGGGATGACATCAGGTAAGGCACCAGATATTGTTTCATCCCGATCCTCTGGTTCATTTTTTTGTAAGCATTTTGAAACTGCTCATATACCCGGTTGGAAGGTTTTCCCATCAGGGAAAGCACCGTGTCACAAATATGTTCCGGAGCGACTTTCAACTGGCCGCTGACATGATATTTGCAAAGTTCTTCCAAAAACTTCCCGTTCTTTTCTGCCAGCACATAGTCAAAACGGATCCCGGACCGTATGAATACTTTTTTTACCCCGGGAATGGCCCGTAGTTTTCGCAAAAGACTGATGTAATCGCTATGGTTGGCATCTACATTGGCGCATGGTTTGGGAAAAAGACACTGTTTTTCCGTACAGACACCGTATTTTATCTGTTTTTGACAGGCGGTATGGCGAAAATCTGCCGTCGGCCCTCCCACATCGTGAATATATCCCTTAAAATCCGGATCTTTGGTCAGCAGCCTGGCTTCTTTCAGGATGGACTCCTGGCTTCTTGCCTGAATCCGGCGTCCCTGATGGAAGGTCAATGCACAAAAGCTGCATCCTCCAAAACATCCCCGGCAGCTGGTCAGGGAGAATTTCACCTCTTTAAAAGCGGGAACACCGCCAAGGGCATCATAGGATGGATGCCATGCCCTCATGTAGGGCAGCTCATAGACGTGATCCATCTCTTTTTGGGTCAGCGGGAGAGAAGGCGGATTCTGGACAATATATTCTGTCTTTTTGTAGGGCTCCACCAGGGTTTTTGCCGTAATCGCATCGGTATTCACATACTGGCGATAATAACTTTGGGCAAATACCTCTTTGGAGGCAATAATCTCATCGTAGGAAGGGAGGAGTTCATATTCCCCAGCCAGATTTTCCAGATCGCGGCACTTGAATACGGTTCCCCTCACATAAGTAATCTCATGAACGGGAATTCCGGCATCCAAGGCTTCCGCGATTTCCAGCACAGAATGCTCCCCCATTCCATACATTAACAAATCGGCTCCGGAATCCAGCAAGATCGAGCGTTTGACCTTATCGCTCCAATAGTCATAATGAGCCATCCTCCGCAAAGAGGCTTCGATCCCGCCAATCAGGATCGGTGTTTTTTTAAATGTCTTGCGGATCAGGTTACTGTATACGATCACCGAGCGGTTCGGCCGCCCGGAAAATCCTCCTCCCGGCGTGTAGGCGTCCTGATGCCTTCTCTTTTTAAAAGAGGTGTAATGATTGATCATGGAATCCATATTCCCGGCAGATACAATAAATGCCAGCCTGGGTTCTCCGCAGACGGCAATGCTTTCTTCTTTATTCCAGTCCGGCTGGGCAATGAAGGCTACTTTGTAACCGGCATCCTCGAGCAGCCGCGTGATGATCGCCGCCCCGAAGGACGGATGATCCACATACGCATCCCCGCATATATAGACGAAATCTGCCTGCTCCCATCCTCTTTGTTTCATTTCTGTTTGATTGATCGGCAAGAAACTGCTTCCTATTTCCATTTTTTCCTCCAAAAAAGAAAGCATTCCTTACAGAAGCTGCTCTCTTTCTTCTTTTGTTAAAGGGCGGTATTCCCCCGGTTTTAACTTTTCATCTAATACCAGCGGCCCCATGGAGACCCGTTTTAAATAGACGACCTTTCGCCCGACTGCCTGGGCCATCCGTTTGATCTGATGAAATCTTCCTTCCTGCAGGGTGATCCATACCTGGCCTTTTTCTCCGGCGTCTTCCAAAATTGCCGGAAGTGTCTTTTTTTCATCCCCGATATCGATTCCCTGTGTAAAAAGCTGCTTTTCTTTTTCCCCGATCTCTCCATCAAGAATGGCAAAATATTTTTTTTCTACGTGTTTTCTGGGCGAGAGCAGGCGGTGGGCCAATGCCCCGTCATTGGTTAAAAGCAGCAAGCCTTCCGTATCCTTATCCAGACGCCCTACGGGAAAAATCCCTTTCTTCTCTTCTTTGATCAGGTCTAACACGGTCTGGGACCGGGCATCTTCTGTCGCACTGATGACACCGGCAGGTTTGTAAAGCATCCAGTAACGAAACGGTTCATATTCCAGTTCCCTTCCACAAAAGACGATGCGGTCTACCTTCGGATCCACCTTCTGCTCCCCCTTTTTCGCAAGAATGTCATTGACCATCACCTGGCCTTTTCTCACTGCCTGTTTTGCTTCGCTGCGGCTGATCTTTGCCGCCTGTGTCAGAAATTTATCCAGTCGTTCGGTTTTTTTCCCTGTTTTTACCATGACAATACCCTTTTTCCTATAGTATACTACATTTTACGCCATCCGGTATGATATTTATTTTTCAATCGTCCCTGACTGTATTTTCCCCATCCTAAAGGAAATTCCTCGGCACATACCAGCGTCCAGCCTGCCTTTGAAATTTCCCCTTCCTGGATTGCCAGTGTCTCACCCCGGAGATATTTCTCTATGCGGACATCCTCTAACGAAAGGGACAGCACGTTCTTACATGCCTGGGATGACTTTGCCATCGCCAGTGCCTGGGATGGTTCAAAGCGTTTTTTCAGGCAGTCTCCCAGGTAAAGCCCGGAGCGAAGGACCCGAAGTCCTGTAAAGTCCGGGCAGTTTTCCGGCAGGAGGAAGGCTCTTTCTTTCAGGAAAAACAGCCGTTTCGTTTCCGGTCCCTCCTCTTTTGCGAACAGATCCCGAAAAAACTCTTCCATTTCTTTTGGTATCTTTCCGTGAAAAGCGGGCATCTGGTTTGTCGCCCCCGCCCCGGCCTCTCTGGCAGGATTTGCCGTTTGCTTTCTGGAAAAAAGGGCGGCAAAATGCCCTTCTCCTTTCACTCTGTGAGGCCAGAACCGTCTGCAGTAAGACAGGTGTTCGCTTCCACCCGTCCCCCATTCAGGTCTGCCCCGTTCGACTCCTTTGGCCAAAGGCAGTTCTTCTAAGAAAAAATCCGGCTCCTTTTCCAGAAAATATTCTACCGTCTGCTCGTCTTCTTCCGGAGAAAAGGTACAGGTAGAATACAAAAGACTGCCGCCGGGTCTTACCATCTTCGCTGCCTGTTCTAAAATCTCCCTTTGCAACCTGCTGTAACGCTCCACTTCCTGCACTGACCATTCCCTGGTCATGGACGGTTCCCTGCGGAACATCCCCTCCCCGGAACAGGGTGCGTCTACTAACACTTTATCAAAATATGCCGGGAAACGCGCGGCAAGCTTTTCCGGCAATTCACAGGTAATGACACTGTTTGTCACCCCTGCCATCTCCATATTTTTTAAAAGGCCCTTACATCTGGAGGCACTGATATCATTAGATAACAGAAATCCCTCCCCGCCAAGCTTCCCGGCCAGTGCGGTAGATTTGCCTCCCGGTGCGGCACACAGGTCTAAGACTTTCTCCCCCGGCTCCACTGGCAAAAATTCGGCCGGTGCCATCGCACTCGGCTCCTGGAGATAATATACTCCCCCATAATAAAACGGATGCTGGGAAATCCTTTCCGGCCTGTCACAGTAAAATCCATTTTCACACCAGGGAACCGCTTCTTTTAAAATAAACCGGCGGATAAAATCCGCCGGTTCTGTTTTTAACCGATTCACCCGGAGTGTCTGACCGTACCTTTGTGAAAAACTGTCCCGGTAGATTTCATATTCTATTCCGAGCAGTTTCTTTATTTTCTTCTGGTATTCTTCCGGTAAATTCATCCTTATTGTTTCCTGTTCCTTTCTTTTTCTATCTTCCCTGCTGCGAATCAGGAAAGCGTCTGTGCACGGTATCCTTCCGAAATCACATCCAGTTGTTTTGCAAAATGCTTTAGCTGTACCATATCATCCAGCACATATACTTTGTAAAATTCATCCTGGATCTTTGTCACTTCTCTCTGGTTTGCTACTTTATAGAGATTTTGGATATTATTCAGGATATCTTTTACCAGATTTTCTTTTTTGCGGTGAGAATTCTGCGCATCCATGATCTCATCTCTCACGTCGGACATCTCGTGATCCACTTCCAAAATGGCTTCGGAGGCACCGATCAGTTTTTGCTGGATATGTCTTGGTATGTTCTCTTTATATTTGTACTGAAGAGAATGTTCAATCGTCGCCCAGAAATTCATCGCCATGGTCCGAATTTGGATCTCGGCCTTCAACGTCTTCGGCCCACGGATCGTGTTTACCGTATAGTATATGATCATGTGATAACTTCGGTAACCGCTGGTTTTCATATGGCTGACATAATCCTTCTTGCACTTTACCTTGATGTCTGTCCGGCTTTCGATCAGGCTTACTACCCGGTCGATATCTTCCACAAACTGGCATATGATCCGGATTCCTGCCAGATCTTCTATCTTTTGTTCAATATCATTCATTGATACATTTTTTTTCTGCATCTTATCCAGAATACTGACAATACTTTTTAACCTTCCCTCTACAGATTCGATTGGAGAATACAATCCCTTATTTCGATGTTCCTCAATAATATGAGTAAACTTGACAACCAACTCGTCGACTGCCAGCTGATAAGGATCCAGAAGTTCCCTCCAAAGTTGTATTTCCATATAGTCACCCCCCAATCTGCCTTTCGGCAGCACTGCTGTCTTACATAAACAGTCAAAGTATTACATTACATTATATCGAAAAATTCTTCATTACGCAAGATGCGATCTTCCTGGAGTTCTTCTCCACAGGCCGCTTCGACTGCCAGGGTATCGCACCTCTCATTTTCCGGATGGCCTGCATGTCCCTTTACCCAGTGATATACTACCTCATGCGGTTCCATGGCAGCCAGAAGCCTCTTCCATAAGTCCACATTCTTTACCATTTCTTTGCCATTCTTTTTCCAGTGTTTCTTCTTCCAGTTATCAATCCAGTGTTCATTAAATGCTTTCACCAGATATTGGGAATCCGAATAGAGATCCACATGGCAGGGACGGATCAAAGCTTCCAGCCCCGCGATTGCCGCCATCAGTTCCATCCGGTTATTCGTAGTATTCTCATACCCGCCGGACAGTTCCCTGCGGTGTTCTTTGCCCGAAGGAGCCGTATACAAAAGCACCGTCCCATATCCTCCCGGCCCGGGGTTCCCCCGGGCAGATCCATCCGTATATATTTTCACTTTCATTATGTTTTCCTTCCTTTTTACGAAAAGAAAGCGGTAACCAGGCCGCGCAAGCTTTCATAATCGGAAACTGCCATCGTCTCCCTTGCCGAGTGCATTGCCAGCATCGGCACCCCGATATCACATCCCATCATCGACAAATGAGAACCGATCATCGGCCCGAGAGTGGTACCTCCACGGATGGTATTTCGGTCATTGCTTTCCTGGATTGGGATGCCACTCTCCTGTGCCAGTTCCCTGATAATCGCATACATCCGGCAGTCCGAGGCATATTTCTGTGTTCCGCTTCTCTTGATGACCGTTCCTTTTCCCAGACAGGCATGGGTAGTCGGATCACAGCGGTCCGGATAGTTCGGATGGGCCGCATGAGCTCCATCCACAGACAGATACGTGCTTCTTGCCATGGAGGCTCTTCTGATTTCCGGGGAACATCCCTTTCCTGAAAAAATCTGTGCGAGGGTTTCTTTTAACACCTCAGAATCTGCTCCGGATTTCGTAAAGCTCCCCACTTCCTCATGATTAAACAGTCCCACAAAATTAATCCCGTCGTCCCGCTGTGCTTTGGTCAGAGCCTCCAGCAGGGCACTGACTGACACCAGGTTATCCAGGCGCGGGGATGTCAGAATCTCATTATGGATCCCGCAAAGCTGTGGCTGCTCATGATTGTAAAGAGTCAGGTCATAACTTAAAATTTCTGACGGTTCTACCTGAAGCTCATCGGCAAGAAAACGAAGAAATCCCCCGTTTGACCACTGGTCACTAGAGAGGCCGACCACCGGCATCAATTCTTTTTGGCGGTCAATCTTCCAGCCATTGTTGGCCTCCCTTTGCATGTGAATGGCGATTCCCGGAATCACTGCAACCGGCCGGCCGCTTTCGTACTCCCTTTCTTGTGGATGGAACGCGTCTTCCCCTCTTAAAATCACCCGCCCGGCAAGTCCTAACGGACGGTCAAACCAGGTGTGCTCCATCATTCCCCCATAGACTTCCACATTAAGCTGAGCACAGCCCTTATTTTGAAACTCCGGCTTTCCCTTTAACTGAAAAGCGGGCTGATCGACATGGGCAAAAGCCATCCGCATCGACTGGATCCCCCCTTTGGTCTTTCCCATAGTGAACGCAAAAAGCAGATCTGGAAAAGGTGAGATATAATAGCATCCTTCTTCCTTCCCTGCAAAAACCGTGTCGTAATACAGTTCTTCAAACCCGGCTTTTTTTAAATATTCTTTGGCAAAAGATACGGTCGTAACCGGCGAGGTTCCCCGGCGCAGGCATTCCAATAATATATCCATTTCCTTTTTAATCTCCTTTTCAAAAAAAAATATCTATGTTAGTATTAGGTGGAATCTTTTTACAGGGGGAATCATGACATGCTTTCAATACAAATTGCCGATACCAAACGTTTTATGCAGCATCTGCTGTCCGGGGATACTTTTGATGATTTTTATCTGGTCGAAGCCACGATAAAAATGGGCGTCACCTATCAGATCGAGGGCCGACTCAACAAAGAATTCTATGATTCGGATATTGAAAAAAATCTGCGCCGGAATTTTTGTTACTGGAAAGAAATCCGAAACCACATTTTTCAGATTATTAAAGGAAAACGCCGGCCTCTTTCCTGTAAAATCATCCTCTCCCTTTCCGAATCTCCGGTCTCTCATCTGATTGCAGACAGCCTTTGTCCGTTTCGCCAGGAAGATATCCAGGGACTTTACCTGAATATCCTTTATAATGCAAAGGGACTTTTGGTTACTACCGGCATTTCTTACCAGAATTTCTCCTTAGATAAATCTCTGGAATATGCATTTGATGATTATACCACCTGTTTTTTAAAAGGAAAGGGAATCTGCTGATTCCCTTTGCCATCATCCGTGAATTTATTTCTGAAGGATTTCCATCGCTTTTTTCAGCTGAACATCCAACTTTTCTGATTTCCACGCTTTTTTCATCTGTTCATCACTGACTTTTACCGTGACATCCGGTTTGACTCCTTTTTCGTGGATGTCATGTCCCTTTGGCGTATAATATTTTGAAACCGTAAATTTGACTGCGGAGCCGTCCGGCAGTTTTAAAATATTTTGTACGATTCCCTTTCCAAAGGTCTTCATTCCTACTACTTCCGCTTTCCCGTAATCTTTCAGGCATCCTGTCATAATTTCTGAGGCACTGGCTGTATTTCCATTGACAAGGATGACGATGGGAACGTCCACTGTTTTTTTGGATTCGCTCTTGTATTCTGTTTTATTGCCTTTTTTATCTTTGGTATAGACAATGAGCTTTCCCTTTGGGATGATCCGGGACACCATATCGATACAGGTATCGAGCAATCCTCCGCCGTTATCCCTCAAATCGATGATCAAACCCTTCATTCCCTGCTTTTCGAGCTGATCCACCGCCGTATTAAACTGGTCTCCGGTATTCTCCAGAAATTCCGAGACAGCGATATATCCTATTTTCCCTTTTTTCATCTTATAAGATACGGAATCAATCTTGACCACCGAGCACTTGATCTTGTACTCTTTTTTCTTTCCGTCCCGCTCGATCGTCAAAGCCACCTTATTCTTTTTTGTATTTTTTATTTCTGTAGCAATCTCCTGGGTATCCATCTTTGTGACATCTTTGCCATTCACAACCGTAATGATATCCCCTGCCTCGATTCCCGCTTCATACGACGGGCTTCCCCGGAAGACGGAAACGATTTCGGCATATCCGGTATCGTTATTCTTCACATAGGAGATACCGATTCCCTCATAGGATCCCGCATCGCTGTCGAGCAGCTGCTGATACTCTTCTTTGGTATAATAACTGGCATAGGGGTCATTCAACCCACTGATAAATCCTCTGTAAATTCCCGTTTCGATATCCTCTGAGTCCATTTTATTGAAATATAAGCTGCCCACATAGGCTTCTATGACGCTCAATTTCCTCATGACTGAACCATTATTGACACCAGTCCCATATCCATTTCCAGAGAGCACACTGTGCCTCCCGACGTAAAAACTGCCGCTGATCACAGCGAGCAGGAGGATTGCAACTACTATTTTTTTCAGGCAGCCTTTTTTCTTATTTTTCAAATTATCTGGTGTCTCCTCTCTCTTAGCCCATCTGTTTGGTAAATCTTTACTTTCTCTTTGCCTGTCTGTTTTATGCATTTTCACCCCACATGAAAAGGGAGCTGCCATATTGACAGCACCCTGTTATTGTTATTTCTCACTCCACTCACAGTAACTGGGGCTCCTGTTATTTTCTTCTGTCCTCAGCAATTCTGCTTTCCTGTGTACTGCGTTAATATTCAATACTCTCCATGTACTTCATATATTTGACAACCATCAAAGCGATTTTGAAAGTGATGGCATCCTCAAACACCCGCAGATCAAGACCTGTACTTTTTTGAAGCTTATCCAGGCGGTAGACAAGAGTGTTTCTGTGAATATAAAGCTGTCTTGATGTCTCGGATACATTCAGGTTGTTTTCAAAGAATTTATTGATGGTCTGTAATGTTTCCTCATCAAATTCATCCGGGGAACGTCCGTCAAAAATTTCTTTGATAAACATCTTACACAGCGGCAGTGGCAGCTGGTAGATCAGACGCCCGATTCCAAGTCGGCTGTATGCGATGACATTTTTGTCAGGATAAAATATCTTTCCGACATCCATTGCCATCTTGGCTTCCTTATAGGAACGGGATACTTCCTTGATCTCGCTGACGATCGTACCAAAGGCAACATGGACCATTGTCATTGCCTCGGTATTGAGCATATCCACGATCACCTGGGCTGTTCTGGAAAGTTCATCGTATCCCTCGCCATTTTTTACTTCTTTGACAAGAATAATATTTTTCTCATCGACTGCTGTGATGAAATCCCTTGTTTTCGCTGAGAAAATATTCCGTACCGTCTCAAAAGCATTATTATCCCTGTCATTTTTCGTCTCTACGATAAAGACACACCGCTTCACATCGGTCTCAATATGCAGCTTCTTGGCACGGTTATAAATATCAACAAGCAAAAGGTTATCCAACAGCAGATTCTTAATGAAATTATCCTTATCAAACCGCTCTTTATAGGCAATAAGAAGATTCTGTACCTGGAAGGCGGCCATCTTCCCTACCATGTAGACGTCGTCTGTCTCCCCTTTTACCAGGATAATATATTCTAACTGGTTCTCATCAAATACTTTAAAAAACTGGTATCCCTGCAATGCCTGGCTTTCTGCCAGAGATTCCGCAAATACAAGTACTGCTTCCTTGTACTCTTCCACTTCATCTAACGTAGATGCCAATGGCTTGCCTTCCGTATCCATTACACACAGGTCAATCCTCGTAATCGCTTTAATTCCATCGATCGTATCCTGCAAAATCTGATTTGAAATCATCTTATCACTCCTGTCCTTTTCTCCATGCATCCTTATCCATTCACACAATAATTTTACTTTATTTTAATACAAAAGTCACAAAAAAAAAAGGGGAAATCCCCAAAAATATACTTAATTTTTGTAAAAAATTAATATTTTCCCTTTGTTTTTTCCCCTTTGATAAACGCTTAATGAACAAGAATTGGATCCAGACCAAAAAATGCAGAAACATAAGGGGTCGATGGATGATCACACAACTCACGGAGCGTCCCCACCTGTTGGAGTGTTCCATCATTCATCACAACGATTCTCGCATCCATATTCAACAGATCTTCCCTGTCATGTGTCACATAAATTGCCGTGATTCTCATCGTTTCATGCAGACGGCATATCAGTTTCTGCATATATTTCTTGACTTCCATGCTAAGATTCGCAAAAGGGTCATCCAGAAGGATTACTTTTGGCTTCCGGACAATCGCACGTCCCACTGCCACAACAGCTGCTTCCATCTCACTTAATTCTTCTGTCTTTTTTTCAAGCATCTCTTTGATATTCAGAACCTGTGCGGCTTCTTCAATCCTCTGTTGAATCTCATCTTCCGGAACTTCCTGCAATTTCAATCCGAAGGCAAGATTTTCATATACACTCATCTGTGGGTAAAGCTTCCCATTGGGAAAGATCATCGCTATATTCCGCTCCCGGGAATCGATCTGATTCACTTTCTCTTCATCAATAAACAACTCACCTTCTGTAATCTCTTCCAGTCCGGCAATCATCCGAAGGACAGTAGAAACTCCACAGCTTGCCGGACCAGCAAATATAATCAGTTCTTTGTCTTTGATTTCCAAATTGAAGTCTCTGATTGCCCTGAATCCGTTATCATATGTTTTTCCAAGGTGCCTGAGTGATAAACTAGCCATAAATAACCTCCTAACATAAACTATATGCCGCAATACTTCGCCTTGATCTTCTTCTATTATAACCATCCTTGGAAAAAAATGCCAGAAGAAGACTCACGAAATTCTACCGGTTATTTTGTCTAAATTGTTATTCCTGATGTCTCTTTTATACATTATTACTATTTTATCCACTCAGTCACACTGGTTACTCCTAAAATTGTACATTTTTAGAAGCAATTTCAAAAGAAAATACCGGCTGCTTTTACATTTTTGTGAAAAATGTCTTTATTTTTACGAGGGATCCCCTTTATTTTCTGTGGTATTTCGCTCCCGATCATCCAATGCATCCGGCTTTTCTTCCGGCTTCTCTTCTGGCTTCTCTTCCACGCCCTCATCCAGCACTTTTTTCTTAAAGAGCGAACCAACAATCGTTTTCCTGATCTTATGCTCTCTTTTGAACCAGGCATATAATTTTTCCAGGCGAAATGCCCGGAAAATTCCCGGCACCTCCTCCGTTTCCTTCCGGATCAGGGGCTGGATGGACTCTACCAGGATACATAATCCTGTGTTCATCATCGCAGCATGGTTCTTCATAAACTGAATCTGATGCTCCGGAGACAGGCATACAAATACAATATCGGGAATGCAGGCGTTGATCTGGTTCACTGCTTTATCGGATTCCTCTTTGGTTCCCTCGACAAGCACGCTTCCCCGCACCTCAATATTGGGATACAGCTCATCCATATAGGTTTCTAAGGAATTCAGATGGTCTTCCTGTTCCATGATCGTATAAATGCTGCCCTTGTCTTTGCTGATTTTTGTAAACAGGCGTTTCAGATAATTATCGGCAAACTCCCCCATCCCTTCCGGAAGGGTTTCTGTTTCCTGATGATGGTGGGATGCCATCTCTATATGACGATCCCCTGGTAAGACCAGCTGACATGACTGAATATAACTGGCAGCAGTTTCATCATTCTGGCATAGTAGCGATCCTTCTGCCGACAAAAAGCAGATCACGGACATTCCTTTTTTACGCATCAGATCCACCGAGATGTTCACAGCTCTGTCAACCCGTATCACCGATACACGGATACCAAGTATATTTGCTGTTCTGTGATAACGTTCTCTCATATTAAGACCCCTCTCTTCCCAATCCTTCCGATCCTACTGGGAATCCGTGCTGCCGTAATCATAACTGTCCGTCCCACTCGTCTGGGGAACCGTGGCACTGTCTGTACCGATATATACCTGGACATCCCCGCCGGTAGAAATCTCGTCTACTACATTTACCTCCGCATTCGGAAAATAAGTGAGAAGGTCTTCTTCCATGCCCTCTTCCACCACATTGATCCTGGTCTGGGAGAGCGGTCCCTCTTCCTGATACGAATCAACCAGGCTGATACGATATCCTTCCCCTTCCAGATAGGACTCCCACTGAGAGGCCAGTCCTGACACATAAGCGGCATTATAAAGCTCTACCGAATAATCTTTATCGGCATCTGTAGTCTGGCTTTCCGTAGTAGTGTCACTTCCGGTCTGGCTTTCCGCAGAGGAGGATCCAGATTCTGAATAATTCTGTGCCTGTTTTGCCAGTGCCGAGATCTGAAGCTTGATCTTCTGAGAATCTAATGTGAACACGCCGTTGGATTCACTTCCCTGCATGATGCGGATGACAACACTGTTATCGGTAAGGCTGTCCACGAGCTTTTTGGTATCGGTCTGAGAACCTTTTCCACCGGATGTGATCAGTGATTCATATTTTTTGGCAATCCTGTCCGCAGTATTTTGGGAAAGCAGGGCATCGATCCAGCTTTCCAGATAGTTGCTGGTGCGTTCCAGACGTGCCGACTCTTCTTCTTTGGTCCCGTCCAGATAAGAGATGATCTGCAAAGCCTGCTCTCCATCGAATGATTCGTTATCCTGGTCAATGTTTTTTAAAACTCCTTTGGAATCCCGGTAGGAAATGCTGTGATCCAGCTGATAAGACACTTCTCCCGCCATGTTCAGCAGCTTTCCAAAGTCCGTTTTTGACATAATGTCATATTTCGTAAGGGTGACTCCCGTAAGTTCCGAAAGGATCTGGGTAATGATCTCATATTTTTTCTCCCCAAATGCCCTTGCCACATTTTGGAGCTGCACGGAAGAAGATGCTTTCGGCATCTTTTTTTGTATCTTTTTGAGAAGATCGGATCCCACACTCACCTGGGCATTGGAAGGAATCAGGATCACATCCAGAGCGTGAGTCTTTTTATTATACATATCCAGGTTGATATACATGGTCGAGGAATCGGTATCCTCCACAAAGACCAGCTTGCTTTCTGTATTTTTAATATTTTTCGCTAATTCTGTTTTGCTTGTTTTCGTTTCATCTTCTGTCGATTCATCTTGTGATAGTTCTTCTTTGACTGTCTGTTTTAAATTGGCAAAGCTTCCTGTCAGATAATATGTCACGCCCTGAAAAGAACCGATGGCAATGGCCACCATCAAAACCAGAACAACACATACCCGAAAAAGAAATGAGAAAATTCTTTTTATAAGACTTGGCTTTTTCATCGTAAGCCCTCCTGTTTTATTTTATCTGTTAAGTATAGCAAAGTTCCTTTTTTATTGCAAGTTTTCCCCCGATTCTTTGCAATCGCAGATAATCCTGTTATAATGGTTCTACAAACCTTTCATTTATCTTTCATTTTGTAAGGATACAACACCCATTTGCAAAATCGCTGCTTTGCAGCTTCGTTGTTGTGTCAAAGGAGAATTTTAATTATGAAAACTGCAATTATTACCGGTGCGACCCGCGGAATCGGTCTCGCCCTTGCACGCATTTATGCCAGGCATGGCTTCTGTCTTGCCATAAACGGAGGGCATGACGAAAAAGCTCTCCTTTCTGTGGAAAAAGAGCTTTCCTCCCAAACGAGGGTGATCTCCTGTTTTGGTTCCGTATCCGATGAAAATACCTCGAAGGACATCATTCAGGGAACCATGGATGCCTTCGGGCAGATCGATCTTCTCATTAACAATGCCGGGATTTCCCATATTGGCCTGTTATCCGATATGACTTCCAGCCAATGGCATGATTTAATGGGAACCAATCTGGATTCGGTATTTTATATGTCCCGGGCAGCCATTCCCCACATGGTTCACCGCCATACCGGGAAAATTCTGAATATTTCCTCATTCTGGGGCGAAGTGGGTGCTTCCTGCGAAACCGCATATTCCGCCTCAAAGGGTGCCGTCAATGCATTTACGCGGGCACTGGCCAAGGAGCTGGCCCCTTCCGGTATTTCTGTGAATGCCATCAGCTTTGGCGTAGTCGATACCGATATGAATCGCGGTTTATCTGCCGAAGAGAGAGAGTCCCTTTGCACGGAAATTCCTTACGGACGCTTTGCCTCCCCAAAAGAAGCCGCCGATTTTTGTTATCAGATTACCGAATCCCCGTCCTATCTGACCGGACAGGTTATCCGATTTGATGGGGGATTCATCTAAATTCCCCTGGCAGATCTATGTCGTCCATCTTCAGGACATGGCTGCGTTTGATGGGAAATTTGTCTAAATTTCCCTGACAGCCTCCCTGAGCCATTGTTGTTCTTCGGGACTGAGATACGGGGAAATTTTTTCAAATACTTTTCTGTGGTAGGCGTTCAGCCATTCCCTTTCTTTCTCCGTCATCTGTTCCGGCAAAACCGCATCCAGATCAAATGGCACCAGCGTCAAAGGCTCAAATTTCAGAAAATTCCCATAACAGTTTTCCCTGTCTTTTTGACATACGATCATATTTTCCAGACGGATTCCAAACTTGCCTTCCAGATATACCCCCGGCTCATCGGAGGTGATCATTCCTTCTTCTAAAATGCAGTCCCCTCTTCCATTTTCGGAGCGGCGGTAGCGGAAAGCATTCGGACCTTCATGGACACTTAAGAGATAGCCTACTCCGTGGCCGGTTCCATGGTTGTAGTCCATTCCCTTTTCCCATAATGGCATCCGGGCAAGGCAATCCAGGCTCTGACCGGTACAGCCGTAAAGGAAACGGGCAGATGCCAGCTGAATGTGCCCCCGGAGTACGGCGGTATACATTTCTTTTTCTTCCTGTGTCAGCTTGCCAAGGGCGATCGTCCTTGTGATATCGGTCGTTCCTTCCAGATAATGACCTCCGGTATCGGCCAGAAGGAAACTCCGTGGCTCGATTGGAATATCGGTTTCTTCCCGGGCACTGTAATGAACGATGGCACCGTGCTCCCGATAGGCAATGATCGGTGCGAAGCTCGGTCCCACATAATGTTCCTGCTGCCTGCGCAGGCTTTCCAGATATTCTGCCGCACGCATTTCTGTGATGGATTCTTTTCCCACATGGGTTTTTAGCCAGTAAAGAAAACGGGTCACTGCCACACCGTCTTTCTGGTGGGCCTTTCGTTCCTGCTCCACTTCGGTCGGATTTTTCACTGCCTTCATGAGCAATGTCGGATTGATCCCCTCGATTTTAGAGACTCCTTCGGGAATCCTCTCTGCCAGTGCGGAATTGACCGCCGCGCTGTCATAATACAGGGTGCTTCCTGCAGGCAGCTTTACCAGGTCTTCATAGATCTGTCCGTAAGGGGCGGTGTCAATCTGTTCACTGTCTAATAATTGCTTTACCTGGGGAGACAGTGCTTTTTCCTGCACATACCAGATGGTTCGTTCCAATCCAAGGAACAGATAGCTTAAAATGACAGGGGTGGACTCCACATCATTTCCCCTCATATTCAAAAGCCACGCAATATCTTCCAAAGAGGTAAGCAGCAGATATTGTGCCCCCTTTTTTCTGAGAAATTCTTTGACTTTTTCTATCTTATCCCGGCTTTCTTCCCCGGCATATTCCACAGACAGGGGCCAGACCGGCTCACAGGGCAGTGGCGGACGTTCGTCCCAGATATCACCTGCCAGATCCATATCGCAGCAGATCTTCACACCCACGCTTTCCAACTTCTTTTTTATCTTTGCGGCACGGTCTTCCATGATGCATCTCCCATCAAAGGCGAGAATCTGCCCTTTGTTCAGATTCTCACAAAGATACTGTTCTATGGTAGGCACGCCCGGCTGCCGGTCTTTTTGAAGGGTAATTCCCGTGCCGGCCAGCTGTTTTTGCGCCTGCAGGAAATATCTTCCATCTGTCCACAGTCCAGCTTTTGTATGTGTGACAACCAACGTCCCGGCCGAACCGGTAAATCCGGACAAGTATTCCCTGCATTTAAAATGGTCACTGACATATTCCGAACCATGAAAATCACTGGTTGGAACCAGACAGGCATCGATTTCTTTTTCTTTCATTTTCTCCCGCAGCCGGGCGATCTCTTTTCTCATCAGTCAATCTCTCCTTTGGCCGCTTCCACGATCAGTGTGACGCATTTCTCAATTCCGAGACTTCCCCTGTTTAAAGCCATGTCAAAATTCTGGGCTTTTCCCCAGGTCTGCCCGGTAAAATATTCATAGTTCAGCCCTCTTCGTTTATCCATGTTCTGCACTGCATTTTTCAGCTTCATTCCTACCTCACCATAAATCTCCCTAATGCGTTGTTCTTTAGTTTCGCTGTCTGCATATAAAAAGACCTTCAGGCAGTCTTCTCTGTCTCTTAAGATATAATCCGCACAGCTTCCCACGATCACACAGGGCTCCTTGGAAGCAAATTCCCGGATCACCTTTTCCCTTGCTTTCCACAAAGTCATCAGCGGGGAACCCGACTCTTCATCCAACCCGACAAACGAATAGGCAAAACGGTCGGCAGACGGGGCATATTCCCCATAATTCTCTACATATTTTCTGGTCAGTCCGGATTCTTCCGTCACTTTTTTAATAATATCTTTGTCATAAAATGCAATCGCAAGTTTCTCTGCCACCTGTTTTCCGATGGTCCTTCCTCCGCTTCCAAATTCTCTGCTGATTGTGATGATATTTTTTTTCATGATGTTTTCTCCTCCTCTTTTGACTTTGCCCCCAATTTCTTTCTATTTCTAGTATAGTATATTCTCCCTTGATTGCAAGGAATTTTCCGTTTTCTTTTCCTCAGACGGTTCTTTGGAAAACAGTTCTGAAAAAATATGGAGAAAGTCCGGTATTTGTTTCCGGTAAATCCGTCCGGAAAAGGCCTCATGGGGAAGCGGAAGAAAATCGGCATCCGGGGGGCATACGCTCCTGTAGATCGGGTCAGCGATCACTTTTTCCGCCTGCGCTAATGCCGCTTTGATCTCCTCCTCACTTTCTGTGAGGATGACATCTTCTCCCAGAAATTCTTTCTCTGCTTCCAGCGGACAGATGACTCTGGCCCACCGTCCATATTTTTTCCAGAACGCTTCCCGAAGAGACTGGGAAATGACGGCTTCTCCGATAATATACTCTTCTTTTCCATCCGACCGCGTGTTTACGGAGCCTTCCATGGATCTGGGCGGTTTTTTTTGATAGAGCGTACCACATTTCCGGGAAGTACTGGCGGCAAGCAGCTTCTCTTCCACAAGCGTTTCCATCCCCTCCATCGGCATTCCGATGACATAGGGAGTACCAAAACGTCTCCGAAGTACCCTGGCAGCTTCCATTCCAACGGAGGAGACGACCAGGTTCACCTGGGCCTTCCCTGCTTGTTTGATTTCATCCGGAGTACTCCCCATAGCGAAGGTACTGATGATCTGATATCGTTTTTCCAACAGGCTCCTCAGAGAGGCCAGGGTGGTATTGACCGAAAAATCCAGCGGGGTTGCTCCGAGAATATTCAGGCGGATACCGCTGTTTTTTTCTGTCTGTATGTTTTCCGGCATAGTTTCCGGCATAGTTTCTGTCAGATTTTCTGCCACCGCTGCCAACGCCATTCCGGCTCCGCTTACATAGCTGCGCATCCCGGTCGTTGGAAAATACCATACCGGGATCCCGGTTTCCTGTTCGATGATCCGGGCTGCCGCTTCAAAATCTGTTCCCGTCATCAAAGGAATTGGTGTCCGCACCAATGCAATAAAGCGGGGGGATAATTCTTCTGCCGCCCGAAGGATATCCTGAATCAATTTCTCATCATTCCCCATGATCGCATCCATCTGGGAAAGGCCGGAGATAAAGACAAGGCTGTCCATATCATACCATCGGGGTTCATCATGGGTATTGTAGGTTGAATTACATCCGGAGGGATCGTGGATGACGACCATCCCTCCCAGCTCATAAAGAGCAGAACATACGCCGGACACATCCGCCGTATAAGTAGATAACGATACGGATACCTGTTTCATATGCAGCTTTCACACCCTAACCCTTTCCGGATGACCAGATCCCTGGTATCCTTTTTTGTTTGATAAGCTTCCTGTATTTTCCGGCACAGCTGCCGAATCCCGTCATAGCCGTGAAGTCCCTCTCCTTCGACCATATTGACAAAATACGGGGTGCCGGAAAAATAGGCTGCCCTTTGTCCGATGGCCAGGATTTTCCCCGGGAAATGTCTCGGCTGGATCCTTCGGACCGGATGGATCGCAGAACATACCATCAGGTCCGGTGCCTTTTCTTTTAACCACTGGTACGCTTCTTTTTCCTCCGGGGAAAATGCGTCCATATAGATCTTTGTGACGTGGAATCCATGGGAAAGCAGCATCTTTGCAAGGCCCAGGATCCGGGGAACTGCTGCGGCATCTAAGACGATTTCCACATCCCCCACCAGTTTTCTGGTTTCTTCCAGGCAGGCTTCGCATTGTGCTTCCAACGCTGTTTCATCCGGCACAGATACCCCGTCCACTTCCCCTGCCAGGGTGTTTAGCTGATTCCCAATCTCCTGATAGGAAAAGGAAGCCGGAAGATACAGATGTTTCATTCCAAGGCGTTTGGAAAGCCTCTCTGCCCCATATTTTGCCAAAGGATAGCAGGAGATATTGCAAAAGCTTTCCGCCATGGAAAGGTATTCCTCAAATGTCTGACATTCCGTCAGGTCTTTTACCGTATAGCCTGCTTTTTTCAGCATCTGCTTTATTTCTGACTGCTCTCTTGTCGGAAAATCATTTCCGATCAGATTCACCTGCCTTGCATTTTTCTCCCGCATTGGGAGAAGGTCATAAAGAGCGGCCCTCAATTTTTGATCCGGGGTCAGCCCTTCTTTTTGCATAATCGGATCCATATAACATTCGATGAAATACTGGTCCGGGAACCGTTCCCGCAATGTCTCATAAATATAGGGGATGTCACATCCCATAAAATGGTGGATGCACACCGTAAAAAGCAGGATGGCTGAGGGTTTTCTGGGAAGTTTTTGCAAGATATCCGTTACCCCGTCTATGATGTGTTCCTCCATCTCCCCGGAAAATAAATCTTCTTCTTTCACCTCAATAAAAGAAAAACGATCCTGGGCATTCATTTCTGCCGCCGTGAGAACGACACCCCGGTTACAGTTCGCCCCACAGACATAAATCTGATGGGATCCCGGCAGGAGCATTCCCATATGGACAATATTCCACGGCCCGTGGGCAGGGCTGTTATATTCCAAACCGGGAAGAAACGGTGACGGCCAGGCGGCATTTTCCATAGAGACTTCTCCGGATGCCACCGGTTCCAGTTTTGCCCTGACTGCCTCATTCCAGGCAGGATCCCCTGCTTTTCCATGCAGCATTTCCAACATGATTCCTCACCTCCCGGAATGACTTCCACTGCTGATCTCCCATATTTTGCGGGCAAGCGTCCGATATTCTTCTGCCATCACCGTATCCGGGCCGGCCTCTATGACGGTCTGTTTTTGCTCCTCCGCCTCTGCAACCAGCTCACTGTGGGAAAGTCTCCCGATAATCCGGCTATGGATGTCCTCCGCAAATTCCTGGACTTTTTCTTCTTCTTTTTTTACATTACGGCGGTTTAAAATAATTCCGCCCAGCTGCGCGTAGCCTCTGTTTTTAAAATGTTCTACTGCCAGGGCAATATTTGCCGCAGCGTGAATCGCCATATTCTCCCCGGAGGTAATGACGAAAATCTGGTCGGCATAGCCGCGGCGCATCGGCATGGAAAATCCACCACAGACCACATCGCCGAGGACATCATAAAACACGACATCCGGACGGTATGTTTCGTAGGCACCCTTTTTTTCTAACATTTCCAGGGCAGCGATGATCCCCCTTCCGGCACAGCCAAGACCCGGGGAAGGCCCGCCAGCTTCCACACAGGCAACACCGGCAAATCCTTCGGTTACCATGTCCGAAAGAGCAAAGTTTTCTTTTCTGGTTCGCACCAGGTCCAGGACAGTGGTGAGCGGTTCCCCATGGCGCAGCAACAGGGTCGAATCGGCTTTGGGATCGCAGCCGATCTGCATGACCCGAAGTCCTTCTTGTGCCAGGGCCGCTGCCACATTGGAAACTGTAGTCGATTTTCCAATCCCACCTTTTCCATATACTGCTATTTTTACCATTTTTATCACCTTTTATTGATTCTTCCTTTACACTTTGGCGTAGGCCGCTTTGGCTGTCACCCCGGAGAGCCTTCCGATTTTTCCGGAAAGTTCACTGATCTTTGTCTGGGGTGCATCCAGTACCAGACTGATGATATTGATCTGTTTCGTGTGATACGGGATTCCCATGCGCCCTACGACATAGTCGGCATATTCATGAATCACTTCATTCAGTTTTGTAATACTTTCGCTGTCTTCCACGATAATTGACAGCACGGCAATTCGTGTCTCCATTGTTTCCTCCCTTGTAGATTCCTGTCTCCCAAAATCCATCCGGTTCCAGCATGGATTACCAAGATTCTCAACAGATTCGTGGGAGAAGTTCCCCGCCTGGCGGCGGCAGCATGGTTTTAGCTCCGATTTCTGTGGTTACCATGACTCTCCCCGGCATCTCTTCGGTGATTTCTCCGATAACGGCCGCTTCTTTGGAGTAGTTTCCTTCCCGAAGCGTGTCCACAATCTCCTGTGCCTTTTCTTTCGGGGCAACGATGACCAACCGGCCTTCACAGGCGAGATAAAGAGGATCTAAACCGAGCATCCCACACACCCCTTTGACACTGTCTTGTACCGGGATTTCCTCTGCATTCAAGGAAATGCCTACCTGGCTTTGCTCTGCGATTTCATAAAGAACGGTTCCCACACCGCCTCTCGTGGCATCCCGGATGACATGGATTTCCTTTGTCACGGAAAAGATACGGGAAACGGTATCCCAAAGAGGGGCACAGTCGCTGGTCACATTGGCTTCAATCCCAAAATCTTCCCTGGCAAGCAGTATCGTGCAGCCATGCCTTCCGATATCACCACTTACGATCACGGCATCTCCCGGTTTGGCATGAAATCCTGATGTCTCCACTCCTTCCTGAATCTCCCCGATTCCGGTTGTTGTGATAAAGACACCGTCTACCTGTCCTTTCCCTGCCACCTTGGTATCCCCGGCGACAATTTCTACTCCGGCCTCCCTGGCAGTATCTTCCATGGATGCTGCAATCTTCTCTAATTTTTCCATGGAAAACCCTTCTTCAATGACAAAGGCGCAGGAAAGATATTTCGGTTTAGCCCCCATGCAGGACAAATCATTTACCGTCCCGCAGACACTGAGTTTTCCGATGTTTCCTCCTGGAAATTCTGCCGGGGAAACGATAAATCCATCCGTAGTAAATGCAATCTTTCCCTCTTTCATTTTTAACACGGCCGCATCATCGCTGGTAAGCTCCGGATTGGCAAAATGTGCTTTAAATACCTTGTCAATTAATTCACTGGTCTGCCTTCCCCCGGCCCCATGGGCCAATGAGACGGTATTTTCTTTTTGATTATTCATGATTTCCTCCTTCTGGACGTTCATAAGTATAGTAGGCAGAGCAGGCTCCCTCATTGGAAACCATACAAGCTCCAATCGGATGAAGTGGGGTACATCCTTTTCCAAACAGCGGACAGTCGGTCGGCCGGCATTTTCCCTGCAAAACATCCCCGCAGCGGCAGGCAGTACGGTTCCTGGCTTTCATTTTCGGTATATGATATTTCTTTCTGGCATCGAAATCGGAAAAGCTTTCTTTGAGCTGCAGACCGGAACCTGGAAGGATTCCAAGTCCCCTCCATCGGGAATCGCAGGATTCCATCCATTCTTCCACCAGTTTTTGTGCCGAAACACTTCCCTCTTCCTTCACCACTCTTGGATATGCATTGACAAAAAACGGTTTTCCTTCTTTATATTTTGTCAGTAAAATGGCAAAGGAGGACAGAATCTCACCGGGGGTAAATCCGGTGACAATCCCGCTGACCCCTTCTTTTTGGGCTAATTCCCTGTTGAGCCGATTTCCCGTGATTGCGTTGACATGACCGGGATATAAAAAGACATCCGCACTGCCTTTGAGCATTTCATAGGCTTTTGGCATGGTCTTGTTTGCCGTCAGCAGCGAATAATTCGTCAGTCCGCTGTCGCTTGCCATTTTCACGGACAGACAGCTGGCCGGTGTCGTGGTCTCAAACCCTACCGAGAGAAAGACGACCTGTTTCTCCCGGTGTTCCTGTGCATATTGAACGGCATCCACTGGAGAATATACGATGTGGATATCTGCCCCGAGACTCCGGCTGTCTGCCAGGCTTTTCTCATTGCCCGGCACACGGACCAGGTCACCAAACGTACAGATCGTCACATTCTTTTCCAAAGCCAGCCAGACGGCTTCATCAATAAAATCGGCTGGGGTCACACAGACCGGACAGCCAGGCCCGGAGATCAGCTCCACCTGGGGCGGGAGGATCTTCCGAATGCCCAGATGAAAGTCTTCATGGGTATGGGTTCCACACACTTCCATGATCCGGATCGGCGGCCCGTCGTACCCTTCGATGATTTCTTTTGCTTTTTTCAACTGTTCTTTCATAACAATTCCTCCAGAAGACTTTCCGTTTCCGCATCGTCTTCTTCCGTAATTTTGGCAATGGCAACTCCCGCGTGGACCATCACATAGTCTCCCGGCTCCAGATCTTCAATCAGCTGTGCGGAAATCTCCCTTTTGGCCCCGGAAGCATCGACCACTGCCATTCCCTCTTTCATTGTTACAACTTTTGCTGGTAAACCTACACACATATTTCCTTTCCTCCTATTCATCCTGGATATGATTCATTGCCGCTACGGCCTGCCCTAAGCAGATCCCGCCATCATTTGGCGGCAAAAAGCGGTGAATCAGCACTTGAAATCCCTTTTTTTCTAACATCGTTACACAATCATCCAGCAGCAGTGTATTTTGATACACCCCTCCGCTCAAAGCGGCAACAGTAATCCCGGTTTCCTCCCTGGCTTTTTCACAGGCTGCTGTGATCTCTGCCGCCAGCTCCCTGTGAAAGAGGCGGCTTAAGCTTTCGCTGGATGTTCCGGCCAGTTTCTCCTCGGTCAGCTTCTGAATCAGAGAAAATGTCGGGAGAAGCCACCGGTCTTTGGTTTCTTTTGTTTGAAACAGCTTCGGCCTCTCTTCTGGCATGACAGGTTCTGACGCACGCTCCGCGGCAAATTGCAATGCCATGGACGCTTCCCCTTCAAAGGTAGATGCCCGGCGGATGCCCAAAATGGCACTGACGGCATCAAAAAGCCGCCCCGCACTGGTAGAAACCACGGTATTGATCTTCCTTTCCTGCATGGCAAATTGGACATTTGCCATCTGAGGCTCGCACAGACCAAGCTTTTCTATGATCGGCAGTGCTTTTTCCTTCCCATAAATCTTCCCGAGAACCGACACGGCAATCCGCCATCCTTCTTTTGCGGAAAGATCTCCACCTGTCTGTAAAAATGGTTCCACCGACCCCCATCTTTGAAATCCGTCATAATCTGCCAGTAAGATTTCTCCTCCCCAGATCGTGCCGTCCTCTCCGTATCCGGTTCCGTCAAACGCCACACCGATGACCGGCGCATCCTGGTTGTTTTCCGCCATACAGGATAAGATGTGGGCGTAATGATGCTGGACCGGATACACCAGACGTCCCATTTCCTCTGCTACCGCCTTGGAATGATACAGCGGATGCATGTCACAGGCTACAATCTGCGGGGCCGCTTCCAGCAATTCCTCCATACGCCCCACCGATTCCCGGAATGCCTCGATAGTACGGACGTCTTCCATGTCTCCGATATAGGGGGATGGATAAAACAGCTGGTTTTTTCCAATACAGAAGCTGTTTTTCAACTCCCCGCCCACGGCAAGGACTTCCCCTTTCCAGGTCTTTCCCACCCAAAATGGCAGTGGGGCATAACCGCGGGAACGGCGGATCATATAGGGTTCTCCCCGGTAAAAATCCATCACGGTGTCATCGGCACGAATCCTAATCTTCCGATTGTGAGATAAAATCACATCACAAAGTCTGGAAAGCTCCTGGCTGGCCCCTTCATCGTCACGGCAGATGGGTGCCCCCGATACATTGGCACTCGTCATGACAAGACAGTCCGAAATTTCTGTCTCGTCCTGATAATCAAACAATAACAGCTGGACCGGCGCATAGGGGAGCATCACCCCCACTCTCGGATTATCCGGAGCCACACTGGGACACAGGTGTCCCCCCTGCTTTTTCCCCAGCAGAAGAATTGGTTTCTGGTGTCCGTCCAGGATTTCCTCCTGCAAAGCACTGACCTCACATTCTCTCTTCACGACCGAGAGATCTTTCATCATGACAGCAAAAGGTTTCATCGGCCTCCTTTTTCTTTTTCGCAGTTTGGCTACCACCTCTTCCCGGGTTGCATCACAGCAAAGATGGAATCCTCCGATTCCCTTGATTGCCGCAATTCCTCCGTCCCTGATCACATTACGGACTGTGCGGATGGCTTCTGCTCCCTTTTCTTTTCTCCCAAGCAAATAGACTTCCGGCCCGCATTCCGTGCAGCAGACCGGCTGTGCATCAAACCTCCTTGTCTCCGAATGGGTATATTCATAGGCACATTGATCGCACATCGGAAACTCTGCCATGCTGGTGCGCTCCCGGTCATAAGGCATCGAGTCTAAAATAGTCAGTCTCGGTCCACAGCAGGTGCAATTGATAAAAGGATGCAGATAACGCCGGTTTTTCGGATCGTACATCTCCTGTTTACATTCCGGACAGATTGCAATATCCGGAGAAACAAAAATATCCCCCTTTTCTTTGGCACTTTCTATAATCTGAAATTCTTCCTGTCCGAGCTCCCTGTCACCACGGGAAGCCGCCTTTTCCAAAGGAAGATCCTGCACATCCATTTTTAAAATGACCGCCCGTTTGGGTGGATGTTTCTCTAGATCAAAAAGAAACCGGTCGATATTTTCTTTCTCCCCTGTCGCAAGGACTTCCACATAGGATCCCCTGTTGCACACGCTCCCCAAAATGTGGTTCTGGTCGGCGTGCCGTTTGACGGTCGGACGAAAACCCACTCCCTGCACGATGCCAAAGATACAAACTTTTACTTTTCTTGTATTTTCTTTCTTCATAGGCAAACTCTTTTCCGTTTCCTTCCCGATATGGCAAAATGGGACAGATCCCACCATTTCCCCTTAAAATCCGGCACCGCTCTTTTTAAGATCGGATCAGCGATGATTCCATCATAATCTCCCTCGTTTACCAGATGGATCCAGTCATCCTCTTCTCTCAGAAAGATTTCGTTCCCTGTTTTCATTTCCTCCGGGATCCAAAACCAGGAGGCCGTATCAATCCGGGCATCCACCCTGGAAAGGATTTCTTTTTTCAGACTTTCCGCCAGGATTTGCTGATGGACAATCAAAAGTTTTTTTCCTTGAAATGCCTGATACCAGTCTCTACCGGCATTTTGCACTTCCTGCCATTCCAGAATGATTTCCGGCGGACAAAACATTTCATATGGTGTTCCGAATGTTTTTTCCAGAAACACTGCCGTCGCAAGCCCGGCAGGGGAAACGACCATATTTTTTTCCATACAGCCTGCCTTTTTCACCTCCAAGAGTCCATCCCCCATCCCATAGCAGACTACCTTTTGGAATCCTTTTTGGTAAAAATAGTTTTTCAGGAAGTCGTCTTCGTATTCTCCCCCGAATTCCAGGGGGGTTGCCCCAAGGATTCCCACACTTCCTTTTTCCGTTTCACTAACCGGTTCCACAAATTTTTCAAACAGTGCCTTCCACGCTTTCTTTTCCCCTTCGTCATAAAGTTTGGTACCATCGGTGTCCAATGCAAAGGCTGGAATCCCTGTTTTTTTCTCGATCATCCGGGTTAAGGCCCGGTAGTCGGTTCCGATGACTGCCGGAACCGGGGTTCCGATCACTGCGATGAATTCCGGAGAAAGCGTCTGACACGCTTTCCCGATTTTTTCTACCAGCTTCTCATCCCTCCCCAGGATGGCGTCCATGTCGCGCAGTCCGGCACTAAAAATCGCACTGCGGCTCCCAAACCATCTCGGCTCATCAAAGCCGCAGATATTTCCGGCGCATCCGCCTGCATCAAGAATGATGATGAAACCGTGAAACTCACATAATACCGCTGCCGCCCCGGACTGATCCGGCGCAAAAGGTGCAATATATTTTCTCAGTCCTTTCATGTTCACTCACCTTCCTTTTTTTTCATTGCTTTTTCGCATTCTTTAAAAAAATGGCTGACACCCCGGTAGCCAAATGGCTGGATATCCTCACTCCATTCCAGTTTCGCCGCTTTGGGATGATAGTAGGCGGCATCTTTTCCGATGACAAGATCCACCGGATTCTCATCCGGCTCATAATGGATCATTGTCGGTTCCAGATTCGAATATATCCTGGTATGGGGGCTCAGGCGGGCAATTTTTTCGACATAGAGAAAATCTTCTTTCGAAAGATTGGCAAAGATTTCAGCCACGCCAAATCCATAGCGCAGTAACGCGAGTGCCAGTTCAAATGCATTGGCATTGCATCCCTCTCCAATCGAAAAAACTGCATGAGGATATTGGGTTTGAAAAGCTTTTTTTGCCTTCAGTGCTTCTGTATAATAGACTCCGTCTTCCATGGAACTGCCCAGTGCGGCGGCAAATAATGCATACTGTTTCTGTATCTTATCCAGCTGATATAGCCGGGTCAGTTCTATGTAAGGAATTCCCAGCCTTTTTCTCAGATCTTCTGCCGCAAACCGTGCCTCCGGATCCAGTACCAGATTAAAATTGGCTTCTGCCATATCGAGGTACTCCTCATAACTTTCACAGCGGGAAATCTCCCGGATTGTTTTGATCCCCAACTGGGAGAGCAGTTCATACAACTCGCAGTCGTTTTCTAACGGGGCGAAATGTCCCAGTATGTTTACCGAAGTGCTTTTTTTCTTCTTTGGCTGCAGCAGGGAATAGATGGATTGGCGCACATGCACCATCGGCGGCTTCCTGCCCTCTCTTGTGAGAGCGTACATGTAACAGGGAAGAACGGGGATTCCCATCGTTTTTTCTGCTTTTTTGCAAATCCGTTCCATATCTGTCCCCAAAAGAGCATCCACGCAGGTCAGGCAGATCATCACCACCGAAGGTTTTTTGGAAAGACTCTCATAAATTTCCTCTACGGCACGGGGAACTTTTTTTAAATGACGTCCGGTCACAATATCGGTCTCATCCATCATCAGATAAAAAAATCGTTCACTGTAGCCTCCCAGTTCGCTTAAAACTGTGGTGTTTCTCCCGCAGCATCCCGGAGCAAGAAGAAGCATAACAGATCCTGGAATCGCAAGCCCTGCCCTTTTGACCCCAAATCCCTGCGCTCCCGGTGAATTATAGGCCAGGGTCGCCGGGGAACTGTAAATCAGGTGCTGGGATGAGATCAGCTCTTCCGGGATATGATCTCTGCCGGCAGCTGCCAGGTCTGCCGCCTCAATATAATAAGCCTGTTGTTTTTTCTTTTCCATTTTCTCTCTCCTGTCCCTCTTGCAGCAGTTTTTCGGCCAGCTGGAAAAAGGATGCTGCCACGGCAGAATCCGGTTTCCCCTCGATCACGGTTTTCCCTTCATCCTCACATCGGGTAATTTCATCGCTCCTTGGAATTTCCCCCACGATATCAAGACCAGCCTGTGCTGCAAATTCCATGACTTTTTCTGTCTCTTTTTCCACATTCCTGTGGTTTAGCACGATGCCATACACGCTGGCATAGCTGCGGTCCTCAAAATTTTTCACCGCATTATTAATATTCGCGGCCGCATACAAGGCCATCTTTTCCCCGGAAGTGACAATCAGCACTTTGCTGGCATATCCCTCTCGGATCGGTGCTGCAAACCCGCCGCAAACCACATCACCGAGGACATCATATAACACCACATCAGGCTGATAGGTCTCAAACAGTTCCAGATCTTCTAACAGGCTAAATGTGGCGATGATCCCTCTTCCGGCACAGCCAAGACCCGGAGTCGGGCCTCCGGTCTCAATACAGAGAACCCCTCCATAGCCGATTTTCGAAATCTGCTCGATTGTTTCCGGGTCTTCATCATATTCTCTCATATAATTCATCACCGGCATCGGTGTCGTTCCGCCCAGCAGATTGATCGTCGAATCCGCTTTCGGATCACACCCAATCTGTATGACCCGTTTTCCCATATGGGCAAATGCTGCTGCTAAATTACTGGTGACGGTAGATTTCCCAATTCCACCTTTCCCATAAATTGCAATTTTTAACATAAAAAAACTCCTTTATCTGGTGTCTTGCATAGAAACTGACAGCAGGACACCAAAACAAAAGAGTTTTGTACCGTTCCAACTATTCCAGCGCGGAAAAAAGCCTTGCTGTCAGAGCTGACTGTATTCTGTTTATCATGCCTTCATCGGCTTTCTTTCATCCTTTATTTGAGCAAGAGGTAACTTGGCTGGCCTCCCACATAAATACTGGAAATTTCACCCTGGATCAAAGGAGTCAGATAGGTGCGAAGTTCGTCTTTGATACCATTTCCCTCTTCATTGATCCAATCCAGCGGAATCTTCTTTTCCCGGTTGGCAACCTCCTGAATATCTACACCACAGTACTCTACCTGATATGGCTGATTGGATACTCTCTTTAAGGAAGCCATCAGCCCGCTTTCTCCATGAAGTGCCAGCTCGGCTGCCTTTTCTCCTAACTGACCGGACTCTTCCACATCGGTAAGACTCAACATATGACCGGCACAACGCTGTAAAAGGTTTAATTCGATGGATCGGACCTTACATCCGATCTTTGCCCGAACCGCTTCTTCTAAAATCTTTCCTGTCCCGGACAATCTGGTATGTCCAAAAGCATCCAGTTCCTTCGAGCTTTCCTGTTCGCAGAGGAAACGTCCTTCCTCATCGTGGACTCCCTCACTGACTGCCACCAGAACCGCATGGTTGTCTTCCAGTTTTTTCTCTACATCACTAAGAAAACGTTCGAGAGAAAATGGCCGCTCTTCCAGATAAATGAGATATGGGATGTTGCCGTTCTTTCCCTCTGCCAGGGCTGCAGCTGCGGTAAGCCAGCCGGCATGCCGTCCCATCATCTCCACAATAATCACATTTTTTTGTTCATATACCATGATCTCCTGTTCCAGCTCACAAAAGACAGTGGCAATATATTTCGCAGCAGAACCAAAACCTGGACAGTGGTCAATGCCGCACAAATCATTATCGATTGTTTTCGGAGCCCCGATTACTTTAATATCTTCCACTCCTTTTTCTTTACAGTAAGAAGAGAGCTTCGCCACCGTATCCATCGAATCGTTTCCACCGATATATACAAAATATCCGATATTATTTTTATGGAGAATATCTATAATTGCCTGATACTGGCTGTCATCCTCTTCGATATCTTTTAATTTAAAGCGGCAGGAACCCAGTGCAGCGGCAGGGGTCCGTCTTAGCTTCTCCAGTTTCTCTTCGGTATCTACCTTTTCAGTCAGGTCGACCAGTTTTTCTTCTAACAGTCCCTGGATCCCATAACAGGCTCCATAGATCTTCTCAATCCGATCATCTCTTCCTGCTCTTTTGATGACACCGGCCAGCGTGGCATTAATGGCTGCCGTTGGCCCTCCTGACTGGGCAACTAACAAATTTTTCATATACAGTTCTCCTCCCGTTTTTATCGTTTGCGATGTATGCGATTTACCAGGAAATCCTTGGAAATGGCTGAAATGGCTCTGGCTCTTTATTGTTCGGTGTGATCACTTTCTGCATCCAGACAATATCCCACCATTTTCCCTGTTTATATCCACATTTTTCAAAAAGTGCTTTTCTCTGATATCCCTTCCGTGCGTGAAAGCGCTCGCTTTCCTCATTGGGATGGGTAATGCATGCAAATAAATTCACAATATTTTGTCTTCGAAGAAGCTCTTCCATTCTATCGTAAAGTGCGGTTCCGACTCCCCGGCTATGGATTGCTTTTTGTACATAAACAGACATTTCCGCTGACCAGTCATAGGCACTCCGGTCATAAAAGACACCGGCATAGGCATAGCCAGCCACTTTTCCTTCCACCTCAGCAACCAGGTAAGGATACCGTTGCAAAGTCTTATGCATCCTTTGTTTCAATTCTTCCTGTGAAGGTGCTTTGTATTCAAAAGTCACTGCGGTATGTTCCACATAATATTGATAAATCTCCTGAATCTGCCCTGCATCTTTCTCTGGAACGGCAATCCTTATTTCCATCTTATTCCTCCATCTGATTATACAATATTCCTCCAGACTCTACAACTGCCAAAAGAATTTCTTTGCTTATTCTATCCCCTTTTTCCTAAAGGTTTCTGCTGCTTTTTCATAGGCTGGTACCCTGATATGATAATGTTCTGCCAGGCGTACTACTTCGTAAACCAGCCCGTCGATCTCCGATTTTTTCCCTTCCATCACATCTCTTTGCATGGAAGTTGTCGTTTCCGGAGCCAGTCCCTCCACAATTTTCAGATTCCGTTTTACCAGATCTTCCTCAAATTCAAGCCCCATAGCATGGGAGAGCATCACAATCTCCTGAACCATTGTCTGGAAAAGCTCCCTGGCTTCTCCCTCTTTTTGAAAATCTCCTGCGGTTACATTGAGAAAAAGCCCTGCAGTTCCGATAGGTGACACATAGGAAAACTTCACCATAGCATCCCTTTGGATCTGATCTGTCAAAATCCCGTCGATATGGCTTTCCTTCAAATCTTCTTCAATTTTTTTCAAAACCGGCAGATATTTTTCACCTTCTCCCAGTTCTTCCGGTCTTCTCACCCCAAAGAATACCCTGAGGATCTCCCCATGCTGTAAGAGAACCCCCGGTTCCTTGATATTGGCAGAGACATAAATACATCCATCGGTTACCAGGATTCCCGGAAGCCTTTCCTGCAGATATCCTCCCGTCCCATACACGTTTAAAATCGGAATGACGATGGTCTCTTTTCCCGCAATCTTTTGAATCCAGGGAATGCAGGCATCCAGGGAATATTTTTTCACGCAAACAAAAATGACATCTGCCTCCCCTGCAAACGATTCCATACTTTCCGCAGCAATCGGAATGGTTTCTGTGGTATTCTCCCACATTTTCTCTACCGAAAGCCCGTTTTTCTTTATCGCCTCCAAATGTTTATTTCTCGCAATGAAAGTCACATCTTTTCCTGCTTTTTTCATATAGAATCCGAGAATCCCCCCGGTTCCTCCTGCTCCTATGATTACATATTTCATTTTTTTCTCCATTCTGTTATCTCTTTTTGATCAGAGGATCTTTTTCTTTGATACAATAACACACTTTCTCTCTCGCTGCAAATATAGAACAAACGGAATAGATATACGAAAACCCCGGAAAACCTTGGCTGATTTTCCGGGGTTGTAATCTCTTTTGATCGGCTGTGCCAGTCCACTAACGTTTGCTGAACTGTGGTGCTCTACGAGCTTTCTTGAGACCGTATTTCTTTCTTTCTTTCATACGTGGGTCACGGGTTAAGAATCCGGCTTTCTTTAATGCAGGACGGAATTCTGCATCTGCTTCTACCAATGCTCTTGCAATACCATGACGGATTGCTCCAGCCTGTCCTGTGTATCCACCACCATGTACATTTACTAATACGTCAAATTTATCTGCTGTTGATGTTAATTCTAATGGCTGACGTGTGATTACTTTTAAAGTATCATAGCCAAAATAATCGTCCATATCTTTTTTATTAATTGTTATTTTGCCTGTTCCCGGCATAAGGTATACTCTTGCAACACTGCTTTTTCTTCTGCCAGTTCCGTAATATCTTGTAGTTGCCACTTACTTCTCCTCCTTAAATTAATATTTGATTTCTAATTCTTTTGGCTGCTGAGCTGCATGTTTGTGATCAGGTCCAGCATATACAAACAGCTTTTTATACATCTGTCTTCCGAGAGGTCCTTTAGGAAGCATACCCTTTACGGCAAGTTCAAGAACTTGTTCTGGCTTCTTGTTCATTTTTTCTTTTAATGTTGTTTCTTTCATTCCACCTACATAATCGCTGTGGTGATAATAAATCTTCTGTTCTAATTTTTTACCGGTCACTTTAATCTTATCTGCATTCACGATAATGACATAATCCCCGCAGTCCATATGAGGGGTAAAGATCGGTTTATTTTTTCCTCTTAATACGCTTGCAACTTCTGATGCGAGGCGGCCTAATGTATGTCCTGTAGCATCAACTACATACCAGTCTCTTGTAATAGTAGATGGGCTAGCCATAAAACTTTTCATGAGTAGTTCTCCTCCTGTTTTTATTTGATAATCAACGGTTTTGATATGACTTCCTGGCTGTCCGGACCCTCCATCACATCTTTCCTGCCTTGGCAGGTTTATGACAAAAATGCATCCCGGGGCTTATGGGATTACATTTTATATGCATACCACAATTACACATTTTATAACACTCTGCCTTGTGTGTCAAGTGAGATATTCAATCTTTTTCAGGAAAAGTCCCCTGGCCGGTGCCGTCTCCCCTGCAAGGGAGCGGTCTCTGGCTTCCAGGATCTCTTTGACATATTCTGGCGGGTAGACCCCAAGGCCAGCTTTGATCAATGTTCCGCTAATAATCCTTACCATATTGTAAAGAAAACCTTCTCCGGTAACCTGAAGAATGATTTCTTTTGTTTCGGATTCTCCCCCTGTCATTCTTTCAAGAACCTGGAGATCCGTGATGGTACGCACTGTTGTTTTTACCTGTGTTTTTGCAGCACAAAAACTTTTAAAATCATGCGTTCCGATCAGATACTCCCCCGCTTTTTGCATTGCCTCCACATTCAGGGGAAAAATGACGGAATGAGCATAGAGCCTCATGGTCGGGAAGGGTATTTTCCCATTTTGAATATGATATTCATAGGTTTTTTTGGCGTGCTGATACCGGGGATGAAAATGATCCGCTACCTGTGAGGAAGAAATGACCCGAATATCCGCCGGAAGCTGAGCGTTTAATGCAAAGCAGATCTTTTCGGGCGGGATCTTTGTCTCGGAATCAAATACCGCCACATTTCCAAGGGCATGCACCCCCGAGTCCGTGCGGCTTGCCCCAATGATATGAATTTCCTCTTTCAGCAGATGGCAAAGTGTCTGATTTAAGACTCCTTCTATTGTGGTGCCATTTGGCTGCACCTGCCATCCACAGTAATTTGTGCCATCATAGGCCACTACTATTTTAAATCGTTTCATTGTCTTTTCTCCTGAAAATACCATGTTTCCACTGCATTTTTATCCGATGACTTTTGCAAATCCCACAATCCCCATGAGTAGGACATAAAGAAAAAGAATGCCGTAAGCAGCATAATCCCTCTTTTGATATTTCAGAGGGTGCAGCTGGGTTTTTCCCTCCCCACCGTGATAGCAGCGGGCATCCATAGCCAGTGCCAGATCCGAGGCTCGGCGGATTGCGGCAATAAAGAGAGGGACAAATAATGGAATCAGCTTTTTCCCCCGCTCTAAAATCCCGCCACTCTCAAAATCAATTCCCCTCGACATCTGTGCTTTCATGATCTTATCTAATTCTTCGGTCAAAATCGGAATAAACCGGAGTGCAATGGACATCATCATGGCTATTTCATGCACGGGAACATGGACTTTCTTTAAAAAATGAAATCCTTTTTCCAATCCATCGGTCAACTGATTGGGCGTGGTCGTAAACGTCATAACCGAAGAGCCGGCAACTAAATATAACAGCCGGACCACCAGGTAAAACGATGTCCATATTCCTTCCCGTGTAATGGAAAATATTCCCATTTTCATCAGGAGATGTCCCTCTGTCTGGAAAAGATGGATGACTGCCGAAAAACAGATGATGAAGAACAGTGGCCTGACTCCTCTTACAATCAGCGAAACCGGCACTTTTGATAAACCCACGACTCCGGCCAGAAATACCGTCGCAATCAACAGGCTTCCTGCACTTTTTGGAAAAAACAAGGTGATGACAAACAGAAGTGTCCCTGCCAGTTTCACTCTGGGGTCTAATTGATGAATCAGGGACTGTGCTTTATAATATTGCCCTAATGTCATTTCCCGAATCATAATGTCCCTCCCGATTTTTCTGCAAACACTTCAGCGATCACCCTGGCCAGCTCCTCCGGTGTCAGCGGTATCTCTTCTTTTGATCTGGTCCGGGCAAGGAAAAACGGGTTCCTTTTTTGTAAATCAAAATAAAATTCGGCTGCCTGCGGCAATCGAAGTCCCATTTTTTTGATCTCTTCTTCCTGAGAAAAGACTTCTGATGGTGTACCGTCCATTGCAAGACGGCCCTTGTCCATAACCAGGATTCGCCCTGCATGTTCCGCCACCTCATCCATGTTATGGGAAATCATGACGATAGTTGTTTTTTTCTCCTGATTCAACTGATGCAAAAGCTGAAATAAACTTTTTTTCCCCTGTGCATCCATTCCGGCCATCGGCTCATCTAAAATCAGGTATTCCGGTTCCATCACGACAATCCCGGCCAGTGCCACCCGTCTTTTCTGGCCGCCAGATAAGGCAAACGGGGATACATTCTCCACTTCCGGAGGCAAATTAAAAAGCTGCATTGCCCTGCGTGTCCTTTGTTCACATTCTTCTTTATCACAACCCAGATTTTTCAGTCCAAAAGAAATATCTTTGAAGACGGTTTCTTCAAAAAGCTGATATTCCGGATATTGAAAACATAATGCTGCCTTTTTTCTTAGTTCACTCATGGAATAGCCTTTTTCCCAAATATTTTTCCCATGAAAGAAGCACTTTCCTTTTTCCGGTTTCAGTAATCCATTGAAATGCTGGATCAGAGTTGATTTCCCTGAACCGGTCCGGCCGATGATCGCAATAAATTCTCCTCTTCCAATGGATAAAGAGATATCCCAAAGGGCATATTTCTCTTTTCCCTCTCTTGTCTTTTTATATTTGTAACTGACATTCTCCAGTACAATTTCTTCCATCGATTGATTCCTCATTTTGTATATCATTGATCTGTTACAATCTCTGCCTGTTATGCATTCTCCGCAACAGCTAATCAGATTCCCATTTGATATATCATTGATCCGCCAAGGTCACCACGGGAACAGAAGTCAAGAAGCTGTTCTTTCGTGCTGATTTCTTCCGGAACTTCTATGTTATTATCACGCAGTGCCCTGATCAAACGGGTCTCAAATGGAAGCTCCAGAAGATTTTTTTCCAGTTCTTTGGGGTTTTTTAATAATTCTGCCGGCGTTCCCTGCATTTGGATCTTTCCATGATTCATAATATAAAGATAATCTGCCCCGAGCACTTCCTGCAAAAAATGTGTGATATAAATAATGGTGATCCCCTTTTTCTGATTCAGATGATAAATCACTTTTAAAACTTCTTCCCGGCTTTCCGGATCAATCATAGCAGTTGGCTCATCAAAAATAATGCATTCCGGCTCCATCGCCAGCACACCGGAAATCGCAATTTTTTGTTTTTGCCCGCCAGACAAGACATGTGGAGAATCTTCCCGATAAGCACTCATTCCGGTCGCCTCCAGGGCTTTTGTTATTTTTCTTTCGATTTCCTTTGGCTCAACCCCCAGATTTTCCGGACCAAAAGCCACATCTTCTTCCACCGTGTTTCCTATTAATTGATTGTCCGGATTTTGAAATACCATACCTGCCGTTTTCCGGATGGAAAGGACATCACTGGCAGAAGAGGTATCCATTCCTTTGATCCAGACAATCCCCTCCGAAGGTTTTAATAAAGCCGCCAGCTGTTTTGCCAAGGTGGATTTTCCGGAACCATTATGGCCTAAAATCCCTATAAACGAGCCCTTTTGTACCGAAAAAGAAAGATGGTCAATGGCAGTGCGTTCCACCACTTCTTCTTTTTCTCCCGAATAGATTTTATATTGAAACAAAAGATTTTTTACATCGATCAAATTCATGAAGATCTCCATTTCGCTGCCATTGTCCACATGACAGCTCATACTGAAAAAGGAGATTGTTGTTCACAATCTCCTTATCTTGTCAAATACATTTCACCGTTTTTCTCTCTGCGAAGAAAAACAGATTTCCATGCTTCTCTATACTAACTCGATGATTACCTCTAAAGCAGCATCACCTTTTCTCTGTCCAATCTTGATGATTCTTGTATAACCACCATTACGTCCTGCATATTTTGGTGCATACTCATCAAAAATCTTCTGTGCAAGATCAATTTTCTTTGTATTTGCTTTTCTGCCTTTTCCTTCGGTCGGAACTTCTGTTACAGGATATAATACTTTTAACATCTGACGTCTTGCATGAAGTCTGGATGGAAGATCTTTTTTGATTTCTTTTTCTACGGTATCATATACTGTTACCTTTTTGCCGTCAACGACTTCTTTTACTCTCTTGCCGTCTGCATCTTTTCTGGCAACCTTCGCCTCAACCTTGACTGTCTCAAAGTTATCTTTTTCTTTTACACCAAGGGCAATCAGACCTTCTGCAATTTTACGGATTTCTTTTGCCTTTGCTTCTGTTGTACGGATCTTTCCATGATAGAGCAGCTGTGTAACCTGGTTACGTAATAATGCTTTTCTCTGGTTAGATGTTCTTCCTAATTTTCTGTATTTTGCCATTTCAATGGACCTCCTGTTTATTTTTCGCCATGCTTACTTCTGCCTTCAGCTTAAGCGGGTCTATATTTCTTATATATGATAGGAACTATTCTTCGCTGGAATTTAAAGAAAGACCTAATTCTTTTAACTTAGATAAGACTTCCTCTAAAGATTTCCGACCAAGGTTACGCACCTTCATCATATCTTCCGGTGTCTTATTGGTCAATTCTTCTACGGTATTAATTCCTGCTCTCTTTAAGCAGTTATAAGAACGAACGGATAATTCCAGTTCGTCAATATTCATCTCTAACACTTTATCGACCGGATCCTGTGCAGTCTCCACCATAACTTCTGCCTTCTGTGCATTCTCAGATAAATCAATAAACAGATTTAAGTGTTCACTTAACACTTTTGCTGCGAGGCTGACTGCTTCGTCCGGAGCTAAGGTTCCGTTGGTAAATACATCCAGTGTCAATTTATCAAAGTCAGTAATCTGACCGACACGGGTGTTGTCTACGGTAAGATTCACTCTCTCTACCGGTGTATAAATAGAATCAACTGCGATGACGTCAATCGACTGATCTTCCGATTTATTCTTATCTGCTCCTACATATCCACGTCCTTTTGTGATCATAAGCTCCGCTTCAAAATGGCAGTCCGCACCACCATTTAAGGTAGCGATGACCAGGTCTGGATTAACGATCTCAATATCAGCATCCACCTGGATATCGGCAGCGGTCACGACACCTTCTCCACTGAACTCAATAAAAGCACGCTTTGGTTCGTTTGAAGAACTGTTATTCTTGATTGCCAGTTCTTTAATATTCATTATTATTTCAGTGACATCTTCCTTTACGCCCGGAATCGAACTGAATTCATGAAGAACGCCTTTGATCTTCACCGCACTGACAGCTGCTCCCGGTAAGGAAGATAACATGATTCTTCTTAAGGAATTTCCTAAAGTTGTGCCATATCCTCTTTCCAGAGGCTCTACCACAAAACGACCATATCTATTGTCTTCTGAAATCTCTGCTATTTCAATTCTCGGTTTTTCGAATTCAAACACGAATGGTACCCTCCTTTTGGGCAATTAAGGTTTAACCGGGACACTTCTTTTGCCCTTTGACAAATGCGAAGTGGGAGCTCCCCGATTAAGCAGAATGCCTGCATAATACTATCCAGGCATTCTATTGGAAGAATCAATTGATTATTTAGAATATAACTCGACAATCAGTGTTTCATTTACAGGAACATCGATCATCTCTCTGTTAGGAAGTTCTTTTACTGTTCCCTTTAACTCTTCTAAATCTGCATCCAGCCATGCTGGTACAAGGATACCGCCAGTTGCCTCAACGATATCTTTATATCTCTGCATTGTCTTCTTGTTTTCTTTAATTTCAACCACATCACCGGCTTTGATTCGGTAAGATGGGATGCTGACACATTTTCCATTTACCAGAACATGTTTATGTCCGACGATCTGTCTTGCTTCTTTTCTTGTTCTTGCAAATCCCATACGGAATACGACATTATCCAGTCTGGACTCTAAGAGAACCATCAGGTTAGGACCGGTAAGACCTTTCATTCTTTCTGCTTTAGCGAAGTAATTTCTGAAAGGTTTCTCCAGAACGCCGTAGATGAATTTTGCTTTCTGTTTTTCACGCAGCTGAAGACCGTACTCACTGATCTTTCTGCTGGAACGAACTAATTTTCTGTTTGATTTTTTATTCACTCCCAAATAGATCGGATCCATATCTAATGATCTGCATCTTTTCAGGACTGGAGTTCTATCAATTGCCATTCTTACTTACCTCCTATTAGACTCTTCTACGTTTTGGTGGACGGCATCCATTATGAGGTACCGGAGTAACGTCTTTGATACTTGTTACTTCCAGGCCACATGCCTGAAGCGCACGGATTGCTGCTTCTCTTCCTGAACCTGGTCCCTTAACCATAACTTCCACAGTCTTTAATCCATGTACCACTGCTGCCTTTGCTGCGGTTTCTGCTGCCATCTGTGCTGCATATGGTGTGGATTTTTTAGAGCCTCTAAAGCCCATTTCACCGGCACTTGCCCATGAAAGAGCATTTCCTTCAGAGTCAGTTAATGTTACAATTGTATTGTTAAAAGATGACTGGATATGTGCCTGTCCGTGCTGGACATTCTTTTTCACACGTTTTTTCGTCACCTTTTTGGTCACTTTCTTTGCCATTGACGAAACCCTCCTATTAGGATCAATCTATAATGATAATACTTATTCTCAAATAATATCTGTTAATCTTTTACTTATTATTTCTTCTTGTTTGCAACAGTTTTCTTTGGACCTTTACGTGTTCTGGCATTCGTCTTGGTCTTCTGTCCACGAACTGGAAGTCCTTTTCTATGACGGATTCCTCTGTAGCATCCAATCTCCTGTAAACGCTTGATGTTCATAGCGATCTCACGACGCAGATCACCTTCTACAGTATAGTCTGTATTGATAATCTCACTAATGCGACGTACTTCGTCGTCTGTCAGATCGCGTACACGCGTGTCAGGATTAACGTCTGCTGCTTTTAAAATCTTGTCTGAACTTGTTTTTCCAATTCCATAAATATAAGTAAGACCGATTTCTACACGTTTTTCTCTAGGTAAATCAACACCTGAAATACGAGCCATGTGTGCACCTCCACTAAATAATATTCCGGCAAAATCCATCGCTGCCGCGTACGGTGAAATGACCAGCGTGCCTTAAGCCTGGATACGTCTTTTCTTTTTCTTCATAAAATAATGCTCATGAAATAATGTTCATTTTTCGAAAATAAATCGGTGGACATTCCTGTTCACCGCAGCCGCTTTTCGTAAATAAATAATTGCTATGACGGTAGCAATCGTTGATGATATCCGCAAAACTCGATAGTCTCTCTTACGTCTGACGTAGCTCTCAGACTGAAAGGATATCATACCAATGACACAACAAAAACCAAGGATATTCTTTCCGGCTTCAAATTCTTTGAAATCTGATCCGCAAGGTTTTTATCCCTGTCTCTGTTTATGTTTTGGATTTTCGCAAATGATTCTGACTGCGCCTTTGCGTTTAATGACTTTACATTTCTCGCAAATCGGCTTAACTGATGCTCTAACCTTCACGATATTCTCTCCTTTCCAAAACGTTCGGCAACTATTATACCATTTTTTTATATTAAAAGCAAGTACAAATCCCTTAAAAAAAGAGAAACTCCCCCGCATTTTGCGATAAGATCGTACCTGGCTCTTAATCCTATTTATCTCTCCAGATTATTCTGCCTTTTGTTAAATCATATGGGGAAAGTTCGATCGTCACCTTATCGCCCGGTAAAATCTTGATGAAATTCATACGCAGCTTTCCGCTGATATGTCCAAGGACCTGGTGGCCGTTCTCAAGTTCTACCTTAAACATGGCATTCGGAAGTTTCTCTACTACCTTTCCTTCTACTTCAATAACATCTGATTTTGACATGCTTTCAATCCTCCTGCTTTCTTTCTTTTCGCTTCTCTATTCTGGAAATCTCTTCCCGGATTCTTTGATTGGCATCCTTCGATGAGATCAGAACGGGAAAAGCTTCTGCCATCCTCTCAGAACGTATCATCTGAATATGTTTTTTCTTCTTCCACTTCAGATTGTCAAGAACTTTTCTGGTTCCATCACATAATCCAATCATTTCACCTTTCGTATCAACGATCATATATGTCTTTCCTTTGTCATGACCGCAGAGGGAAGTGGCAAAATAACCTAATCTATATTCTATCATAATTCCTCCCCGTTACCAAGTATAAAATAAATAAAAAATTATCTTTTTTCTTCTGGTAGCATTGTCAAAATCTCACAGCCTTCTTCTGTGATGACGACCGTATTCTCGTAATGTGCGGAAAGTTTTCCATCCCTGGTAGCGACGGTCCAGTCATTATCCATCCAGTATACATCATAGCTTCCTTCGTTGATCATCGGCTCAATCGCCAAAGCCATTCCTTTTTGGAGCCTGGCCCCTCTTTTCTTTTGTACAAAGTTTGGCACCTCCGGTGCTTCGTGAAGCTTCGTCCCAATCCCATGTCCGGTCAAGTCTCTCACGACAGAATATCCGCTCTCTTCCGCAAAAGTCTGGATCCCCCGGGCGATGTCTACCAGGTGGTTTCCCGGTTTTGCAAAGGCAATTCCTTCAAAAAAAGACTGTCTCGTCACATCGATCAGACGCTGTGCCTCCTTGCTGATCTCTCCCACGCCATGGGTTCTCGCCGCATCCGAATGGTATCCCTTGTAGATCAATCCGGCATCCAGGCTTACGATGTCCCCGTTTTTTAAATATCTTTCGGAGGAAGGGATTCCGTGTACCACTTCATTATTAATGGAAATACATACGGAGGCCGGAAAGCCCTGATAATTTAAAAAATTGGGAATGCACCCAAAATCCCTGATCATTTCCTCACAGAGCCTGTCAATTTCTTTTGTGGTCATTCCTTCTTTGAGTTCTTTGCGCATTTCTTTATGAACCAATGCCAGCAGCCGTCCCGCCTCGCGCATCTGTTCGATTTCGTAATCGCTTTTTATTGTGATCGGCATCTTCTCTCCTTTTACGTGCATTCGCACAAACAGGACTGCTTTTGCAGTCCTGCCTGTCCGATTTTTTTTATTCTGTCCAAAATTTTATCCAAAAAATACTTCGTCTTTCCGGTATTTCTATCGTCTATTCCCCAAGAATTCCGGTAATCTGTCCGAAGACTACTTCTAAATCCTGGGTGCCGTCTACGGTCACCAGGCATCCTTTTTTATCATAGTAGTCAATCAGCGGCTGAGTCTGGTCGTGGTATACTTCCAGCCGTTTTTGTACGGTTTCCGGTTTGTCGTCTTCCCGGAGAATCAATGCTTCCCCACAGGTATCACAGATGCCTTCTTTTGCCGGCGGCATATTTACCACGTGATAGGTTGCCCCACATCCGGTACATGCCCTTCTTCCGCCCATTCTTTTGATGATATTTTCATCCGGCACATCGATATTGATTGCGTAATCGATCTTTTCATTCTGATTATTCAATGCGTAATCCAGTGCTTCTGCCTGAGGAATCGTCCGTGGAAAACCATCCAGGATAAAACCATGGAAACAATCCTTGTCTTTAATACGATCCACAACCAGATCGACAACAAGCTCATCCGGAACCAGCTGTCCGGCATCCATATAGCCTTTTGCTTTCTTTCCAAGTTCCGTATTATTCTTTATATTGGCACGGAAAATATCCCCTGTCGAGATATGAGGGATGCTGTATTTTGAAGAAAGTTTCTTAGCCTGTGTCCCCTTACCAGCACCCGGGGCTCCTAACATAATAATTTTCATAAAGTATAACCTCCACATATATTAGTTTTGATCAAATAAGTTTTGTTTCTATTTTACCCTTATTCTTCGGGAAACACAAGGAAAAAATTATACCACAGGAACAAAGTTCCCCTCTTTGCACGGGTGTACATCCCTGCGAGTGTTTTATGTCATAGAAACAGAGTTCCTATGACATAAAAATCCCCCGGCACAATGCATCTTTCATTGTGCCGGGGTCTGGTTCATCTGTTGTTTAACCCAGCTGGATATTCTTTGTTGCTACAACATCTACACCTGTTCCTGCCACATTCGGAATAATCACATCGCCAATCTTAATTGGTGCTTTGACGATGACCGGTTTGATCTCGGCGAGAATATCCGAAATTTTTCCTTTTGGAATCACATCTTTTGTCTTTACGGATACTGCCGGAAGATGTCCGCCTTCTACCCTGACGATCGAAGTTACCACACGTGTCGGATTGGTTACTTCTGCTCTTGCATATTTATCGCCACGCGGGCAGGTATTTCCTGTTACATCTACTACTTTGCCATTGTCCAGAGTGACAGTAATCTGACATCCAAGAGGGCATTGAATACAAGTTAATTCTCTTTTTTCCATGACATATTACTCCTTCTCAATCTTCACTGTAATTGTTTCAAGACCATCGAAATCTTTTAACGCCTGTTTCTTTAAAACAACCTGTTCCATTTCGCCAGGTGCCATAACCTGTTTTTTGCGATGCTGAACTCTCTCGTCATTAAAGTATACACTGATATAGCTGTCCTTGAACACAGCTCCCACACGGAAACGAACTGTCAGAAGGTCTGACATATTATCTACATGGATCGTGCTAGGTACTGTATAACGAACGCCGTCAACTGCTTTCACTTCGACTGGCTTGTCACTCTTCGCTGCATCTTTTCCGCAATTACTCTTTACATAAAGTGCTGCATTCTTTCCGGCCGTTGCAGCTTCCTCGGAAACATAATCAACCAGGTCATGTACGTGAAGTACGTTACCACAGGCAAAGACACCGTCAATGTTGGTTTCCAGACTTTCATCTACCAGTGGTCCGTTTGTTACAGGGTTCATCGAAACTTCTGCCTGTTTGGATAATTCGTTTTCCGGAATCAGACCACAGGAAAGCAGAAGGGTATCACAATCATAATGTACTTCTGTTCCTGGAATTGGCTTTCTGTCTGGTCCGACTTCTGCGATGACAACGCCTGTCAGTCTGTCGGTTCCCTCAATATCGATGACAGTGTGGCTGAGAAGAAGCGGGATATCATAATCATTCAGGCACTGTACAATATTTCTCTTTAATCCTCCGGAGTAAGGCATAACCTCTGCTACTACCTGAACATCGGCACCTTCAAATGTCATACGTCTTGCCATGATCAGTCCGATATCTCCGGAACCTAAAATGACAACTTTTTTACCTGGCATAAATCCTTCGATATTGACAAGTCTCTGTGCAGTACCTGCAGAATAGATACCTGCCGGACGGTATCCAGGAATGTTCAGGGCTCCACGAGGACGCTCACGGCATCCCATAGCCAGGATGACTGCCTTCGCCTGGTACATTACGATTCCTTCTTCACGGTTCATCACCGTAACCACTTTATCTTTGGAGATATCACATACCATGGTATGTAATTTATATTCAATATTTAATTCGGCTGCCTGATCGATAAAGCGCGCTGCATATTCCGGTCCGGTAAGCTCTTCTTTAAATGTATGAAGTCCAAATCCATTATGGATACACTGATTTAAAATACCACCAAGCTGATTATCTCTTTCAATCACTAAAATACTGTCGATTCCCTCTTTTTTGGCAGCAATTGCAGCAGCTAAGCCAGCAGGACCTCCACCTACGATTACGACATCATAAGATTTCATAATATTATTCCTCACTTTCTTTCAATCCTAGTCCTAGTCTTCTTTAATCTTTCCTACTAACAGATTGGAACCTTCACCCTTCTTGGTGATTTCTGTCATTGGAATACCAAGTTCTCTTGAAAGAATTTCCATTGTTCTAGGAGTACAGAAACCTGCCTGGCAGCGGCCCATGCCCGCACGGGTTCTACGTTTGATTCCATCCATGGTCTTCGCACCGATCGGACGGTTGATCGCATCCATGATCTCTCCTTCTGTGATCATTTCACAACGGCATACGATGCTTCCATATTCTGGTTTTTCTTTGATTAAAGCATTCTTTTCTTCTAAAGTAAGGTCTGCCATATGAGTGACATCTTTACGTTTTGCAATAAAGTCTTCTTTTGCAGGGAAGTGATATTTATCCTGAATCTGTCCGGCAATTCTTTCTGCGATGGCAGGAGAGCTGGTAAGACCTGGGGATTCAATTCCTAATGCGTCAAAGAATCCTGGCGCATCCTTCACTTCTTCAATGATAAATTCATGTTCCGGTAAATGAGCACGAAGTCCGGCAAAAGAAGTAATAATCTTGTTCATAGGAAGTTTGGTTCTGGTCAGGTAGCTGTTCTGTGCCTTGTAAGCCAGATCATCCAAAATCTCCTGTGTTGTCTCTACAGCGTCCTTATCTTCAATATCTGTAGCAGATGGTCCTACAAACATGTTGCCATGAATTGTCGGTGCACAGAGGATTCCTTTTCCCATCTTTCCTGGAAGCGGGAATACTGTTGCGGAGAAATAATCTCCCATTTCTTTATCGAGAAGAAGGTATTCACCTCTTCGTGCGATGATATGTTTCTTATCTTCACTGACCATGTTGTGGAAATCATCTGCATGGACACCTGCAGCATTCACAACGATCTTGGTCTCAAAGGTTCCTTTGTTGGTTACCACTTCATAATGGTCATCTTTTTTTATGATATTTTCAACTTTTGTCTCGAACTTAAATTCACAGCCGTTCATAGCAGCATTCTCACCCATGGCGATTGCGAGTCCCCAAGGGCAGATGATTCCGCCGGTAGGTACATATAAAGCGGCAACGGTATTATCTGTTAAATTCGGCTCCATGGCAAGGGCTTCTTCCTTTTCGATGATACGGCATCCAGGAACGCCATTCTCTTTTGCCTGTTCTAACAGTACATCCAGCTTTCCTCTTTCTTCCGGTACAGTACAGACGATAAGGGATCCATTCTTTTTGATAGGGTAATCGAGGTCTTCTGCCAGTTCATACAGAAGCTGATTTCCTCTTACATTCATCTCTGCCATAAGTGTTCCCGGTTTACAGTCATATCCGCCATGGACAATACCACTATTTGCCTTGGATGTTCCAGATGCCACGTCATCACCTTTATCGATCACGCACATGTTTACCTGATACTTAGACAGTTCTCTGGCAGTACAAGTACCGGTTACACCGGCACCAATTACAATAATGTCATACATATCTTCTAATACCTCCATTTATTTTACCCGCATGACAAAAGTACCGCATTCCCTTTTTGCCTATTTGCCGCCAGTTCCTCATGTATAAAAATCCAACAAAAATTTCTTTTGATGATTCTTTATTCTAATAAAACTATACAAATATTATTACTTTTGTCACCCGTTTCTATATATATATATTACAACATTTTTTCATCTCTGTAAATTGTACAGTTTTTGAAATCTGCTTAATTTTTTGTTTTTCCCAACGTATATGGGAATAATTTCATGAGCTGCCTAAAGAAAAAGAAGCTCCGCGGTCTGCGAAGCATAAATGGCAGCCCCCGCGGAGTGCTCATCCCCGCGGAGCGTTTTATATCATGTTTTCTATCACAGGGACAAAGTTTTTCCTAACATAAAAAAGACGCATCTGGACATCTCCTGATTGAAAGAGATGTCTTCAGATACGTGCTTTGCTTTTATGGTTATTCTGTTAAAAATCCGGTATACTGGCGAACCAATGTCTGTGATTCGATCTGTTTCATCGTTTCCAACACTACACCAGTGATAATGATGATGGAAGTTCCCCCAAAAGATACATTGGCACCAAAATATCCATTAAAGAAGATCGGAATGACTGCAACGATACAAAGACCGACTGCCCCGATAAATATAATGTACGTCAAAATAGAATTCAGATAATCCACTGTATTTTTTCCCGGACGGACACCTGGAATGTATCCTCCCTGTTTTTTCATATTATTGGATATTTCTAATGGATTAAAAGTAATCGATGTATAGAAATAGGCAAATAATACGTTCAGTAACAGGTAAACTACCAGTCCAACCGACCAGTTCCAGTGATCTGGATTACACCAGTTCGACTGGTTCAGTGCGTTGAAAATAAATCCGGCAGTTCCCTTCGGGCTTGCTCCGACCAACTGCTTGATCACAAGCGGAAACTGTAATAACGAGGAAGAAAAGATGATTGGCATTACGTTGGCTGTATTTACCTTGATCGGTAATGTCGAACCAATTCCTCCAAGCTGCGTCCCGCCCTGAATTTTTCTGGAGTAAGAAACCGGTATTCTTCTCTCTGCGTCATTTAAAATGATCGTCAGGATGATTGTTCCGATAATCACCACAAAGATAATGATTCCGGCAATAGCAACATTGCTGATTTTCTTCCCTTCCATAAATTTCTCGTACAGGTTGTAAAGATCACTTGGCATACGGGAAACGATGTTGCAAAGAAGGATGATGGAAATACCATTTCCTACCCCCTTATCTGTAATCTGTTCTCCCAGCCACATAACGAAAACCGAACCTGCCGTAAGACATATGATCATTTCTATGACAATTAACGGGCCGTAGTTTGACAAAAGGCCCTGATTGCCAAAGCCGATTGCCAGACCGGCACTTTCTAAAACAGAAAGTGCAAGGGTCAGGAATCTGGTGATGTTATTCACTTTTTTCCGTCCGTTTTCTCCGTCACGGTACAGTTCTTCCAAAGCCGGAATGGCTATGGTAAGAAGCTGTATGATAATGGAAGCGGTAATGTATGGCGTTACATTTAACGCAAACAATGACATAGATTCAAATGAACCGCCAGTAAAGGAATTTAACAAGTTAAAAGAATCTCCTAATAAAGAATTTAAGTACTGGCTGATTGTGTCAGTGTCGATTCCCGGAATTGGAAGCTGACTGCCCAATCGGCAGATAATCAAAACTACTAATGTAAATAGGAGTCTTTTTCTAATATCCTTCACTTTCAGAGCATTTCTGAGAGTTTCGAACATTAAATCACCTCAGCTTTTCCGCCAGCAGCTTCAATCTTGGCAGCAGCACTCTTAGAGAATGCGTTTACCTGCACTGTAAGCTTTTTGCTTAAATCTCCGTTTCCAAGAATTTTTACACCGTCAAAGGTATTTTTTACTAAACCGCTCTCGATTAATGTGTCAACGGTTACGACACTGTCTGCTTCAAATCTTTCCAGCTCTGAAACGTTGATCGCAATGATTTTCTTTGAATTAATGCAGGTGAAACCTCTTTTAGGAATTCTCCTGTATAAAGGCATCTGTCCACCTTCAAAACCTACACGAACTTTTCCGCCAGAACGGGATTTCTGTCCTTTTTGTCCTCTGCCTGCTGTCTTTCCGTTTCCGGAACCATGTCCACGGCCCACACGGAAAGTATCGCTGTGTTTAGATCCTGCAGCAGGATGTAAATTAGATAAATTCATTTACGGGTACCTCCTTATCTGCAATTAAACCTCTTCAACTTTTACTAAATGTCTTACATGCCAGATCATACCGCGAATGGCTTCATTATCAGGCATTTCCACAGTTTTGTTAAGTTTTCTAAGCCCTAAAGCTGCTACAGTTGCTTTCTGTTTTGGAATAGCACCGATAGGAGACTTCACTAAGGTAATTTTTAATTTATCTGCCATCTCTCTTTTCCTCCTTGTTACAGTTCGTCAACTGATTTGTTACGAAGTCTTGCCACTTCTTCCGGTGTCTTGATCTGTTTGAGACCGGCGATTGTTGCAAGAACCACGTTCTGTTTATTGTTGGAACCCAGTGCTTTGGAACGGATATTCTGGTATCCTGCAAGTTCAAGAACGGCACGGGAAGGACCACCGGCGATGATACCAGTACCTTCTGGAGACGCTTTTAATAAAACTTCTGCACTTCCAAATTTTCCAATAAAGTCATGTGGAATGGAACCTGCTTCGTTTACAGGAACTTTTACCAGTTTTTTGATGGCATCTTCTTTTCCTTTACGGATTGCTTCAGGAATTTCAATTGCCTTACCTAAACCAGCACCAACATGACCGTTTTTATCACCAACCACGACCAAAGCAGCAAAACGCATGTTACGTCCACCTTTTACTACTTTAGTAACACGTTTGATTGATACTACTGTTTCTTCTAATTCTAATTGACTAGCATCAATTAATTCGCGCTTCATGTTATATCCTCCTTGTTTAGAAATTAAGACCAGCTTCACGGGCTGCATCTGCCAGAGCCTGAACTTTACCCTGGTAAATATATCCGCCTCTGTCGAAGATAACGGTTGTGATGCCCTTTTCCAGTGCTCTCTTTGCAATAACTGTTCCTAAATGAGCTGCTGCTGCAACATCATTGGTTTTTTCCAGTTCTTCCTTAATTTCTTTTTGAACGGTAGAAGCGGAAACAAGAGTGTTGCCAACGGTGTCATCTATAATCTGAGCATACATATGATTGTTGCTTCTGAATACGGCTAAACGTGGAGCAGAAGCAGTTCCGCTAATGCGGTTACGAAGTCTTCTATGTTTTTTCGCACGAACTTCATTTCTTGATTTTTTCTTAATCATCCTTACTTCCTCCTAATTATTTCTTACCTGTCTTGCCGACTTTACGTCTGATCACCTCATCAGCATACTTGATACCCTTGCCTTTGTATGGCTCCGGTTTTCTCTTTTCTCTGATTTCAGCTGCATACTGCCCGACTTTCTGTTTGTCAATTCCCTTGATTGTAATCTTGTTCTGTCCATCCAATACAGATTCGAGGCCTTCTGGATCTTCCATCTCAACCGGATGAGAGTATCCAAGGGAAAGAATAAGTTTCTTGCCCTGTTTCTGTGCTCTGTAACCAACACCGTTGATTTCCAGAACTTTTTCATATCCTTTTGTAACACCTGTTACCATATTTGCAATCAGTGTTCTTGTAAGTCCATGTAAAGATTTCATTTTCTTTAAATCATTCGGTCTTGCAACAACCACCTGATTATTTTCTACTTTAATGTCCATCTCTGTAGGAAGACTTTGTTCTAAAGTTCCTTTTGGACCCTTTACAGTCACTACATTATTCTCTGCTACTGTGACTTCCACACCTGCAGGAATCTCAACTGGCAATCTACCAATTCGTGACATATTGCACCTCCTTAAATTGTCGGAAAAGACGCTGTCTTTTCTGTTTTCAGTCGTTTATTTATATATAAAATACAGGTCAACCCGATCGATCTCCGTCTGGTTTACCATACAAATGCCAAAACTTCTCCTCCTACGTTAAGAGAACGAGCTTCTTTATCTGTAACCACGCCTTTGTTGGTGGAGATGATCGCAACACCCAGACCACTAAGTACTCTAGGCATATTTTCCACGTCAGTATACACTCTAAGACCTGGTTTGGAAATTCTCTTTAATCCGGAAATAATTCTTTCATTTTTATCTGCACCGTATTTTAATGCAATACGGATTGTCTGGAATGCACCATCCTCGATGATGTCATATCCTTTGATGTATCCTTCTTTTAAAAGAATATCAGCGATGGAAATCTTCATTTTTGATGCAGGAACATCTACTGTATCATGTTTCGCAGTATTTGCATTACGAATTCTTGTAAGCATATCTGCAATTGGATCGCTCATTGTCATTATTAGCTGCCTCCTTCCTAACTCGTTTCTACCAGCTTGCTTTTTTCACTCCAGGAATCTGACCTTTATATGCTAATTCACGGAAACAGATTCTGCAGATTCCGTATTTTCTTAAATAAGCATGTGGACGGCCACAAATTTTACAACGAGAATATTCTCTTGATGAGAATTTCTGTTTACGCTGCTGTTTTATTTTCATTGCTTTTTTAGCCATTAGAAATCCTCCTAACTATCTTGCGTACGGCATTCCAAATAAAGTAAGTAATTCACGAGCTTCTTCATCAGTATGGGCGGTTGTAACAAAGATGACATCCATACCTCTGACTTTATCTACTTTATCATATTCGATTTCAGGGAAAATTAACTGTTCTTTGATTCCCAAAGCATAATTACCTCTTCCATCAAAAGCATTTGGATTTACGCCACGGAAGTCACGTACTCGCGGTAATGCAAGGTTGATCAGACGATCAGCGAATTCATACATCTTCTCGCCTCTTAACGTTACCTTGCATCCGATTGGCATACCTTCTCTTAATTTGAAGTTAGCAACAGATTTTTTTGCTTTGCAGATAATTGCCTTCTGTCCGGTGATTGTTTCCATATCACTTACAGCAGATTCTAATAATTTATGATTCTCTTTTGCATCACCAACACCCATATTTACAACAATCTTTACGAGTTTTGGAATCTGCATTTCATTTTTATAGCCAAATTTTTTCATCATGGCAGCCTTGATCTGGCTGTCATACTGTTCTTTCAGTCTACTCAACTTCGGTCAGCCTCCTCTCTTTTATTAGTCGATCACTTCGCCAGTTGATTTTGCGAAACGTACTTTCTTTCCATCTACAAATTTAAAACCAACTCTTGTAGGCTGTCCGTTATGAAGAAGCATAACATTGGACACATCAATTGGTCCTTCCTGCTGAATGATTCCACCAGCCTGATGCTGCATACTCGGTTTCACATGCTTTGTAATCATGTTCACACCTTCTACGATCACTCTATGCTGTTTTGCATCTACAGAAATCACTTTTCCTTCTTTATCAACATCTTTTCCGGCAATAACTTTTACCATGTCATTTCTTTTAATCTTCTGAGCCACAGTAGTTACCTCCTTATAATACTTCCGGTGCCAGTGAGACGATCTTCATAAATTTCTTTTCACGAAGTTCTCTTGCAACCGGTCCAAAAATACGGGTTCCTCTTGGATTCAGATCATCTTTGATGATCACTGCAGCATTTTCGTCAAATTTGATATAAGAGCCATCTTTACGACGGGCACCTTTTTTGGTCCGTACGACAACAGCTTTTACTACATCACCTTTTTTTACAACACCGCCTGGTGTTGCATCTTTAACCGTAGCAACGATGGTGTCTCCGATATTGGCATATCTTCTTGTGGATCCACCCATAACACGGATACAAAGAAGTTCTTTTGCTCCAGTATTATCCGCAACTTTAAGTCTTGATTCTTGTTGGATCATAACTCTTATCTCCTTCCGTGCTGATTATTTCGCTTTTTCAACGATTTCTACAAGTCTCCATCTCTTATCTTTGGATAAAGGTCTTGTTTCCATTACTTTTACTCTGTCACCGATTCTGCACTCATTGTTTTCGTCATGAGCTTTTAATTTATATGTTCTTTTTACGATTTTATTATATAAAGGATGTTTTACGTTGTCTGTAACACTTACAACAACTGTCTTATCCATTTTATCGCTTGTTACGAGACCTACACGAGTTTTTCTAAGGTTTCTTTCCACCACAAGTTCCTCCTTCCCGGTTACTCAGCACTATTTTGTTCAGCAATAATTCCCTGGATTCTGGCAATATTTCTTCTGACTTCTTTGATTCTGCTGGTGTTATCTAACTGATTTGTTGCGTTCTGGAATCTCAAATTAAATAATTCCTTTTTAGCAGCTACTAATTCATCATTAAGTTCTGCGATGGATTTTGTTCTTAAATCTTCTACATACTTAGTTCTTTTCACTGTTATCACCGCCTTCTAAATCTGCACGAGAAACAATTTTACATTTTACAGGCAATTTATGCATTGCAAGACGTAACGCTTCTCTCGCTGTCTCTTCAGGTACTCCAGCAACTTCAAACATTACACGACCTGGTTTTACTACTGCTACCCAATATTCCAGTGTACCTTTACCAGAACCCATACGAGTTTCTGCAGGTTTTGCTGTAACCGGTTTATCCGGGAAAATTTTGATCCAAACTTTTCCGCCACGCTTCATATAACGGGTCATGGCAACACGGGCTGCCTCGATCTGGTTTGATTTAATCCATGCAGGATCTACAGCTACCAGTCCGAAATCACCATAGGTGATCTTTGTTCCTCTTGTAGCTTTTCCAGCCATAGAACCACGGAACTGTTTACGACGTTTTACTCTTTTTGGCATTAACATTATTTATCGCTCCCTTCCTTGGTTTCCTTTGTAGGAAGTACTTCACCATGGTAAATCCATACTTTGACACCGACTTTTCCGTAGGTAGTATTTGCTTCTGCAAATCCATACTCAATATCAGCTCTTAATGTCTGCAGTGGAATGGTTCCTTCGCTGTAGAACTCGGTACGTGCCATATCGGCTCCGCCCAGACGTCCGGAACAGGATGTCTTGATTCCTAAAGCACCATTTCTCATCGTTCTCTGCATACAAGATTTCATTGCACGACGGAAGGAAATACGATTTTCAAGCTGCTGAGCAATATTTTCAGCAACCAGCTGTGCATCTTTATCTACATCGTATCTTTTTACTTCTTTGATCTCGATGATCAGTTTTTTGGATGTCAGTTTTTCCAGTTCTTTCTTTAATCCATCGATAGCAGAACCGCCACGTCCGATAACGATACCCGGTTTTGCTGTGTGGATGATAATCTTTACACGATCAGACGCACGTTCAATTTCCGTTCTGGAAATTCCTGCGCTGTATAAACGTTTTTTAATATATTTTCTGATTTTATTGTCTTCCACAAGGTTATCTGCAAAATCTTTTTCTGCATACCATCTTGAATCCCAGTCTTTGATGATTCCGACTCTTAAACCATGAGGATTAACTTTCTGTCCCATTGTAAACCTCCTTATCTTTCATCCAGAACAACCGTAATATGGCACTGTCTTTTTTCAATTCTGTAAGCACGACCCTGTGCTCTCGGTCTGATTCTCTTCATTGTCGGTCCTTTGTTAGCGTAGCATTCTGCCACATAAAGGTTCTCTTTATTCATGCCATTATTGTTCTCTGCGTTTGCAATGGCAGATTTTAATAACTTTCCAATGATTGTGGAAGCATATCTTGGATTATATTCTAAAATTCCTAAAGCGGTTTCTACATCTTTGCCACGGATAGCATCTAATACGAAACATGCCTTTGTCACAGAACATCTTGCATAAGAAAGTTTTGCAGATGGTCTGGTATCTTTATTTGCATTTCTCTCTCTTTTTATCTGGGATCTATGTCCTTTTGCCATGGATGAACCCTCCTTTCAGGCTGTCTTTCCTATCTTACTTTGCTCTTCTTCTCGTCTTTTCCATGTCCTCTGTAGGTTCTGGTCGCAACGAATTCTCCTAATTTATGACCAACCATATCTTCTGTAACATATACAGGCACATGTCTTCTTCCATCGTGCACTGCGAAAGTGTGACCTACGAAGGATGGGAAGATAGTGGAACGGCGGGACCATGTTTTAATCACACTCTTGTCGCCGGACTGATTCATCGCATCTACTTTTTTCAATAAACTTGCATCAGCAAATGGTCCTTTTTTTAATGAACGAGCCATGTGTTACCTCCTTAATTACTTAACGTTCTTTCCGTCTCTTGTTCTTACAATCAACTTGTTAGACTGCTTGTTTTTCTTTCTTGTCTTTAAGCCGAGTGCCGGTTTACCCCATGGAGTACATGGACCTGGACGGCCGATACCAGCCTTACCTTCTCCACCACCATGTGGATGGTCGTTAGGGTTCATAACAGAACCACGGACGGTAGGACGGATTCCCATATGACGTTTACGTCCTGCTTTACCGATGTTGATCAGGTCATGTTCGATATTTCCAACCTGTCCGATCGTTGCACGGCAGTTCAGAGGAACCATTCTCATCTCTCCGGATGGAAGTCTTAATGTTGCATATTTTCCTTCTTTTGCCATAAGCTGTGCGGAGTTTCCAGCGGAACGAACTAACTGTCCACCTTTGCCAGGATGCATCTCAACGTTATGAATTTCGGTACCAACCGGGATATTGGCAAGTGGAAGGCAGTTTCCGATGTGGACTTCTGCATCCGGGCCGTTCATGATCGTAGCACCTACTTTTAAGTTGTTTGGAGCAATGATGTAAGATTTCTGTCCGTCTACATAACAGATCAGAGCAATATTTGCTGTTCTGTTTGGATCATACTCGATTGCTACTACTTTTGCTGGAATTCCATCTTTATTTCTCTTGAAATCAATTAATCTGTATTTCTTCTTTGCACCGCCGCCGCGATGTCTTACGGTAATCTTACCCTGGTTGTTACGGCCGGAATTTTTCTTTAATGAATAAGTCAGGGATTTCTCAGGAGTTTTTTTCGTGATCTCTGAAAAATCCGAACCGGTCATATGTCTTCTGGAAGGTGTATATGGGTTATAAGTTTTAATTCCCATTACGTTCACTCCTTTCGTTTCCGAATATTTTATTTCACGCTTTTATGCGTATAGTTTTCTGGTGTCTTCCCGTGTTTACAGTCCCTCAAAAATCTGGATATCTGCACTGTCTTCCGTCAGTTTGACGATGGCTTTCTTTCTGGCTGCGGTTTTTCCGACAACCATGCCTCTTCTCTTCTTTTTGCCCTCTAAGTTCATCGTGTTGACTTTGGCAACTTTTGCCCCTTCGAACATCTTCTCAACGGCTTCTTTAATCTGAGTTTTTGTCGCATCCGGATTTACGTAAAATGTGTATTTTTTCTCACTCATAGCAGTCATACTTTTTTCAGTAACGACCGGCTTTAAAATGATGTCATAATATTTCAAATCTGCCATTATGCGTATACCTCCTCAATCGCTGCAACTGCTTCACTTGTAACAACGACCGTATCGTATTTGAGAATATCATATACGTTAATGCTGTTTACTGCTGCAGTTCCTACTTTCGGTAAGTTGTTAGCTGACTTAACCACAACATCGTCTTTTTCTTTTGTCACGATTAATGCCTTCTCAACTTTCAGGTTTTCTAAAACCGCTTTGATCTGTTTTGTTTTGATCTCTTCTAATTTCAGCTCATCTAATACGATAAATTTGCTTTCGCTTACTTTGGAAGATAAAACAGATTTCATAGCAAGCTGTTTTTCTTTTTTATTTACCTTTACGGAGTAATCTCTAGGTGTCGGTGCAAATACCATTCCGCCGCCTGTCCACTGTGGTGCACGGATGGAACCCTGTCTTGCATGACCTGTTCCTTTTTGTCTCCACGGTTTTCTTCCGCCGCCTCTTACTTCAGAACGTGTTTTCGCTTTCTGAGTACCCTGGCGTTTATTTGCAAGCTGTGCCACAACAGCCTGATGTACTAAATGTTCATTCACAGGCACTGCAAAGATAGAATCGCTTAATTCGATTGTACCAACCTGAGCACCTTCCATATTATAAACAGATACTGATGCCATTTGTAAGTCCTCCTTCCTTAAGCGCCTACGCTTTTACTGCTGCTTTTAATGCTACTAAAGATTTCTTCGGTCCAGGAACAGAACCTTTTACTAAAATAACATTGTTTTCTGCATCTATTTTCACTACTTCAAGATTCTGGATCGTAACCTGTACATGTCCCATCTGTCCAGGCATCTTTTTGCCCTTCATTACCTTGGATGGATCGGATGCCATACCGTTCGAGCCTGCATGACGATGGTATTTGGAACCGTGGGTCTTCGGACCGGTGTGCTGTCCATGTCTCTTGATCGCACCCTGGAAACCTTTACCTTTGGAAATTGCAGTGGCATCTACCTTATCACCGGCTTCAAAGATATCCGCTGTGATTTCCTGGCCAACCTGATAGCTTTCCGCATCGTCTAACTTGAATTCTTTTACATATCTTTTTACGGACACTCCTGCTTTTTCAAAATGTCCTTTCATCGGCTGGGTGGATAATTTTTCTCTCATATCCTGAAAGCCAACCTGTACGGCACTGTAGCCGTCGTTCTCTGCTGTCTTCACCTGTGTTACCACACATGGTCCAGCTTGTAATACAGTAACCGGAATTAATTCTCCATCTTCTGCGAAGATCTGAGTCATACCGATCTTTGTTGCTAAAATAGCCTTCTTCATTTCGTCTTCCTCCTAATTTTCTACAGCGGATTGTTTCAAAAGTCTGATACAATCATTCTAGTCTACAGCGGATTACCCCTGGACAGACGGCGTCATCTTGTGATCAGTCTGTATTCCCATTCGGATAATCATTCTAGCCATAGGACATAACACTATTTCTGTTTCATTTTGATGTCGATGTACACACCTGCTGGCATCTCGAGTCTGGATAAAGCATCCACCGTCTTCTGCGTTGGTGTAATGATATCAATCAATCTCTTATGAGTTCTCTGCTCGAACTGTTCTCTGGAATCTTTATATTTGTGAACCGCTCTTAAGATTGTAACTACCTCTTTCTTTGTCGGCATCGGTACCGGGCCGCTCACCTTGGATCCTGTTTTCTTTACAGTCTCGATAATGCTTTTTGCAGATGCATCGATTAATTGATGATCGTACGCTTTCAACGTGATTCTCATAATTTGACTTGCCATAAAAAAAGTCGCCTCCTTTTCGCACTTACTCCAGTACGACAAGCGGTGACTGTACACTCCTCCGTGTGTATCTTTATTGATCCCACACTGCGTCTCTACGCTAAACCAGTAGATTGTAAATATTGTACAGTGACTTGTCGCCAGTTTCCTTAACTTGACATTCGCTCCACGGAAAACCTGTGTCTGTTTTTCTTCAGCACAGCAACCTCGCGCTTCCTCGCTATCATGTCACACAACATTTACTATTATACACGATTTTATATAGAAATCAAGTATTTTTTTCAAAAAAAAAGGATAGGATCCGGTATCAGAAAAGGGAAATTCCCGATACACGGAAGCCGTATCCTTCTGCTTCTCTTCTTTATATAGAAGAAAACCGTTTTTACTCAGACATGTTTTTGTCTGTGGCTTACCTTTAATCTGGCCAATGCCCTGGACAGTGAAGCCTGAGAATGGTAATATTCCTGAATGCTCTGCTGCTGGCGAATTTTTTCCAAGGCTCTCTGTCTGGCCTCCTCCGCTCTCGCAATATCGACTTCCTCCGGGCGTTCCACACTCTCCACCAGGAGTGTCACCCGGTTGTTGACGATTTCAATAAAACCAATTCCCACTACCGCGTACTGCCATTCACTCTCTCCGGCAGGGAGAAAACGCATTTCGCCTTCATCCACGGCAATTACCATATTTTCATGATGGGCCAGAATCTCTTTTTGCCCGTCAAATTCCGGAACGATGATCGATTGACATCTTCCGGAAAAAAATACCCGGCTGGCTGATATGATTTTTAAACTAAATGTAGCAGAATCCATATCATCCCTCCTTTAGCCTGCCATCTTCGCTTTCATTTTCTCAGCTTTTTTCTTCACATCTTCGATACCGCCCACATTGAAAAAGGCGTTTTCCGGATATTCATCCATCTCCCCTTCCAGGATTGCCTTGAATCCGCGGATGGTTTCTGAAACCGGAACATAGACTCCCTTGATTCCTGTGAAGTTTTCTGCGACATAGAATGGCTGGGAAAGGAATTTCTGTATTTTCCTTGCACGGAAGACGATCGTTTTATCCTCGTCTGACAGCTCTTCCATACCAAGTATGGCAATGATGTCCTGTAACTCTTTATATTTTTGCAGGGCTTCCTGCACTTTTCTTGCCACTTCGTAATGTTCTTCCCCTACGATATCCGCTTCCAGGATACGGGAGGAGGATTCCAGCGGATCGACTGCCGGATAAATTCCCTGTTCTACAATCTTTCTGGAAAGAACGGTGGTTGCATCCAGATGGGCAAACGTCGTCGCCGGTGCCGGGTCTGTCAAATCATCGGCCGGCACATAAACCGCCTGTACGGAAGTAATCGAACCGTTTTTTGTGGAAGCGATTCTCTCTTGCAGCTCTCCCATTTCTGTCGCTAACGTCGGCTGGTAACCTACGGCGGAAGGCATCCGTCCAAGGAGGGCGGAGACTTCCGAACCTGCCTGTGTAAAACGGAAGATATTATCAATAAACAGCAGCACATCCTGATGTTTCTCATCCCTGAAATATTCTGCCATGGTAAGCCCGGTTTCGGCTACCCTCATACGGGCTCCCGGCGGTTCATTCATCTGGCCGAATACCAGAGCAGTTTTTGCAAGAACACCGGAGTCTTTCATTTCGGACCAGAGATCGTTTCCTTCCCTGGAACGTTCCCCTACTCCGGTAAAGATCGAATATCCACCATGTTCTCTCGCAATATTACTAATCAACTCCTGGATCAATACGGTTTTTCCCACACCGGCACCGCCGAACAGACCGATCTTTCCGCCTTTTGCATATGGTGCAAGCAGATCGATGACTTTGATTCCTGTCTCCAGAATCTCCACGGCCGGATTTTGTTCTTCAAATGTCGGCGGTTCTCTGTGGATGACCATTTTCGGTGCATCCGTAATCGGCTCTTCTCCGTCAATCGTCTCACCGAGCACATTGAAAAGGCGGCCTAATGTCTGCTCTCCGACAGGGACTTTAATGCCTCCCCCTTCTGCCGTGACTTCCATATCCCGGTGAAGACCTTCACTGGAGGCTAACATAATACAGCGAACCACGTGGTTCCCGATATGCTGTGCCACCTCCATCACACATTTTTTTTCTCCGTTTTTGACTTCGAGTGCATCCTTGATCGCAGGCAGTTCTTGATTTTCAAATTCAACATCGACTACAGGTCCGAGCACCTGAATAATTTTTCCTGTTTTCATCAAAAAAGCCTCCTTATTTTCTCTTTTTCTTCTGCGACTTCGCACCGGCAATTACTTCCGTAATTTCCTGGGTAATCGCAGCCTGTCTGGCCCGGTTGTACTGGATATCCAGCTCTTTGAGCATTTCTTTCGCGTTTTTCGTGGCGGCTTCCATTGCCATCATCCTCGCATTCTGCTCGCAGGAATATGATTCCACCAGTGCGCCATAGACAAATCCCACAACATAATTCGGGACAATCCGGTCCATGACTTCTTCCGCAGATGGCTTTAACGCCAGCTCCTCCAAAGGAACATCAATCGGAACCGGTATCTTAAAATCCGTTTTCTTCAGGGGCAAAAGCTGGGCAATCTGTGCCTCTTCCTTCATGGCATTGACCATACTGGTAAAAATGATGTACAGCTCATCTAATTCCTCACTCCGGTAAAGTTTCAGCAGATCTTCTGTGATTCTCCTGGCACGGCTCAGAGAAGGATCCTGTACGACATAGTGGAACTGCTTGTCAATCATCATTCCCTTTTGTTCGAAATAATGCCGTCCCAGCTCACCAAGGACAAAGAGTTTGTCCTGAGCTTTTCCATGAAAATGTTTTTCTGCCAGCTTTAAGACGTTGTGATTGTAAGAACCTGCCATTCCCTTATCTGCAGTGATAATGATATATCCGGCTTTTCTTTGTTCTTCCGGAATCTCTTCATTGGTTTTAAAGTAAATGCTTTCCATATCCGGAAGATGCCGGAGAATACGGCTCATTTCTGATTGGAGTGTATAGAAATAAGGTTCCGTATCCGATAACATCTTTTTTGATTTTTTCAATTTAGAAGAGGAGATCATGTACATTGCGTTGGTAATTTTCAATGTATCTTTGATACTCCGCATCCTATCCTGAATTTCTTTTGCATTTGCCATAACAACACCTGCCTATGATTGCTTCGTATCGGCATATTCTTTTGCCGCCTTTGCGATTTTCTTGGTCAGATCCTCTGTCAATGCTTTCGTTTCTTCGATTTCTTTTCCGATTTCTGCATGTTTTAAATCCATATAGGAAAGAAGCGTCATCTGGTACTCTTTTACTTTTTTTGAAGGTACGGAATCGAAAACCCCGGCATTGGCAAGGCAAAGCGTTATCACCTGTTCATGTAGAGATAACGGATGGCATAATGGCTGTTTTAACAATTCCATCAGTGCACGTCCATGCGCCAGCTGTGCTTTCGTTGCCTCATCAAGGTCTGACGCGAACTGGGTAAAGACTTCCATCTCACGGTACTGTGCCAGGTCAATACGGATACTTCCGCAGGCTTTTTTCATCGCCTTCGTCTGGGCATCCCCTCCAACACGGGATACCGACAAACCGACATTGACCGCTGGCCGCATCCCCTCGAAAAAGAGGTTACTCTCCAGGAAAATCTGTCCGTCAGTAATCGAGATGACATTGGTTGGAATATAGGCCGACACATCTCCTGCCTGTGTCTCAATGATCGGCAGCGCGGTGATCGAACCGCCTCCTAACGAATCACTCAGACGGCTGGAACGCTCCAGCAGGCGGGAATGAAGATAAAATACGTCTCCGGGATAAGCCTCACGGCCGGGAGATCTTTCCAGCAAAAGGGAAATCGCCCGGTATGCCACGGCATGTTTGGACAGATCGTCGTAAACGATCAGCACATCTTTCCCCTGATGCATGAAATATTCTGCCAGTGCAGTACCTGCATACGGGGCAATGTACTGCAGGGATGCCGGTTCGCTGGCTGTAGAAGACAGCACGATAGAATAATCCATTGCGTCATATTTTTCAAGGGTATGTACAATCTTTGCCACGCTGGATGCCTTCTGGCCGATGGCAACATAAATACAAATGACTCCTTTTCCTTTCTGATTCAAAATCGTATCTGTGGCAATCGAAGTTTTTCCGGTCTGCCGGTCTCCGATGATCAGCTCCCTCTGTCCCCGTCCGATCGGGAACATGGAGTCAATGGAAAGGATTCCTGTTTCCATCGGGGTGTCAACGGACTGTCGTTCGATGATTCCCGGGGCTTCCTCTTCAATCGGGCGGTATCCGTCTGCATTGATTTCCATCCCGCCGTCGATCGGCTCTCCCAATGCATTGATGACTCTTCCGATATATTCTTCCCCGACCGGGATTCCGGCCTTTTTCTTCGTCCGGACTACTTTACTTCCCTCTTTAATTCCTGTGTCCCGTCCAAAAAGAATCACACCAATCTCATTTTGGCGGATATCCTGGACCATTCCTTTTACTCCATTATCAAAAACGACCACTTCGCCATACATCGCATGATCGATACCATATACCGTCACAATCCCGTCACCGACATAGATAACGGTACCTGTTTCCTGACTTGTGTCGTCTGCATCAAAATTTTCGATTTCACTCTGTATAATAGAGATTATATCTTCTGCACTAATTGCGCCCACAAGATCACCTCCCTGTTAATTTTCTCTCTAACCGTCTGAGCCTGCCCTCATAACTATGATCATATTCCTTATATTTCACGCGAATGACATAACCTCCAAGAAGGGAGGGATCTGTTTGACTGGTAATGAGAATGGTTTTCCCTGGATAAAGCCGTTCTAACTGCTCCTGGATTTCTTTTTCCTGTCCCTCTTCTTCGGCACCGGCAAAAATGACCTGTGCGCGCAGGATCTGGTTTTTTTCATCCCAGTATTCATAATAGCAGTGAAAAATATCCATGATCTGCCCGATCTGTCCGATCCGGCACATTTCTTTCATAAAATTCTCAAGAAGCTTCGGCATTCCGCTTTTTTGTGCGATCTGTTCTATCAGCACTTCCTTCTTCTTTTCCGGGACAACCGGATTCTCCAGTGTCTGCAGCAGAATCGGTGTCTTCTTAAAAATTTTATGGGCTTCTTCCACGTCTTCTCTCAAAATACCCAGACGGTATAATACTCTCGCATTATTTACTGCCTTCTGCATCATGGGCTTCACCTGTCTTTATAATCTTTCTCGCGGCGATCAGTGCCAGTTTTGCGATTTCGCCCTGCACTTTCTGCTGTGCCTGTTTTTGCTCTTTATCGATATCTTCCCTGGCCTTTTGCATCATTCGTTCTGTCTGTTTCCGTGTTGTCTCCACCGCTTTTTCGCGTTCCTCTTTGGCCTGTTCCCTGGCCTTCAATACAATACGTTCTGCCTCCACATCGGCACTTTGGAGCCTGTCTTCGTAATCTTTTTTCAACTGAGCGGCATCTTCCTGTGTCTTTTTTGCAGAATCAAACTGACTTTGGATCAGTTCCTCCCGTTTACGGATGACATTCATTACCGGCGTATATAAAAACTTCCGAAAGATCGCATACAGCACAAGAAGATTTACAACAATCCACAACAAGTTCCATGGATCCATACTAAGCATATTTCTATCCGCCTTTCTTAAATTTCTTCCATTTTCTCTCAGCGCGTCTGTTATGGTCTCATCTCTGTTCTTATCTGTATTCTTGCAGAAATGACAAAAACGCCTTATTTCAGAAGAAGGATAATCAGTAAGGCGATAACGAAACCATAGATGGCAGTCGCCTCAGCAAGCGCACAACCAAGTAATAAAGCTTTACTGATCTTTCCTTCTGCCTCCGGCTGTCTTGCGATCGCGTCCGTTGCCGATGCTGTCGCTTTTCCAATTCCGATTCCTGCTCCGATTCCTGTAAGCACTGCGATTCCTGCTCCGATTGCTACGAGTAATGATGTTGACATAATATAACACTCCTTTTTTGTTTCTTTTTTTGTTTTTTTCAGTTTCTCTCTCAGATTTTTCTTATTCTGTGGCCTCTTTAATAAATAGTGATGTGAGGAACACAAATACATAGGCCTGGATCAAACCGTCGAAGATATCAAAGTAACAGCTGAATACTGCCGGTACCACCGCTGGAATGATAAGCTTTAATAACTCCATGATGACAAAGGATCCAAGGACGTTTCCAAAGAGTCGCATACAAAGGGATAACGGTTTGATAAAGACTTCCAAAATATTAATTGGCAATATGATGGGAATCGGTTCCGCAAAGCTTTTCAACCAGCCCTTTGCCCCTTTCTGCCGGATGCCAGCTGCCTCGATCAGGACAATACTCATGATTGCCAGGGCTGCTGTCACATTCATATCCTTTGTCGGAGGTTTAAATCCTAACAGACCAATCAGATTGGCAACACCAATATAAAGTGTCACAGTCATCATGTAAGGGATATAATCCTTTCCATTTTCTCCGAGGGTTTCATCAAAGAAATGATGTCCGCCACTTACGATGGTTTCCAGTATCACCTGTCCCCTGCCCGGATTTTCTACGCTTAAATTTCTGGTAGCTGCAATACATATGACCAGAATGACCGCCATGATGATCCAGGTAACTACTACAGATTCTTTGATGGGAATTCCTCCCAGAACCGGAATCGTAAATACGGTATCACACTTCAGTTCTCTTGTCAGTTCACTGACCAGAGTGTCCATCTGCCCCACTCCTTTCTGACTCCCATATTGGTTGGAAAAATATCTTCCAGCAGGAAAAATTTTTTCATCCCGGAATCATTGCACACATTTTACCCCCGTTCATTCCATCTTTGAAATGTTTATTTTTTTTACTTATCATGTATTTTTTACATATCATAAAGATTTCTCATAAAAACACACGCTTTTTATTTAATTTTTGCCAAACACTGGGTATCTTCATGAGAAATCTCAATGAAAAATTATCCTGAAACGGATGAGATATGGTATATTTTTTACAGAAATTTTACAAGAAATATAAAAATAAAAATTCTTAACAATTTATCATATTTGTCTGAATATACTGATTGATAAATTGTTTCAATGCATTTGCCGCGATGCTGAGCGGCACTTTTTTGGATTCTACCAGACAGATCTCCCTTTGCGGAGGCTGTTCAATTAACGGTACCTGCAGGATGCTGCCTTGTTTCAGTTCCTCTGTCCCCACATTTGCCGGAAGAAAACCCACCCCCAGATCAAACTTCACCATCGGAAGTACCTGATGGATGGTACTGACTTCGATATCCGGATTGAGCTTTAAGCCATACCTCTGGTAAAAACTACGGTAAAATTCGTAAGATTTCGTTCCCTGGGCAAGGCACACCAGGGGATATTCCTGTATGTCCGCCAAATGAACCGGTTCCTTCACCAGTTCCTGATGCTGTCCACTGGCGATCAGGACATCGGAAAATTTAATCAGGGAGGTCGACTTTAAGGTAGACGGGATATCTGCCGGTGTCGATACGACTGCCAGGTCAATCAGGCCGTCTTTGACTTCCTGGATGTTTTCCTGTGTCGAATGATTGGAAAGGCGCAGACGGATACCCGGATAGGCTTTCCGAAAAGCCGCTATAATTTTTAAAATCAGCAGATGGAGGGCAATTTCGCTGACCCCAACCGTAATCAGACCGCTTTGCAGGCTTTTGTCATTGGCCAGCTCCAGTTCTGCCATCTGAAAATGCTGATAGGCTATCGTCACATGCTTATATAATTTTTCTCCCTCTTTCGTCAGGGTCACACCCCGGTTCGACCGGATAAAAAGGCGGCAGCCCAGCTGGTTTTCCAGATTATTCATGAAATGGGTAATATTAGGCTGGTTACTCATCAAAACCTCTGCCGCTTTTGAAAAGCTTTTATATTTTGCCGCATAATAAAAGATACGGTAATAGTCATATGTTATCTCCATACTAACCTCTCCCACTCAAAAAATTCTGCCGGAATACCGGAGAAAGCCTGCGGACTAAAATGCCGCTCAGCACACCGATGACAACGCCGGCAGCCAGCCCTGACAAAAGCAGCAGCGGCAGATAGTATACCAGTGCTTTCGTCTCCAGCACGATCATGGCAACCAGGATCTGTCCAATATTGTGAAAAACCCCTCCGACCACGCTGACACCCGTCGAGGAGAATTTCCCTGTTTTTTTAAAAAGTGCCATCATCAGTATGCTAAGTACCGCACCGGCAGCACTGTAGACCATGGCAAATCCGCTGCCAAACAGGCAGCCGGACAGCACGATACGAAGGCCTGTGATCAGAGCTGCCGACCGTACTCCTACAATATATAACAACAGCATTGTCACAATATTGGCAAGCCCGAGTTTGACTCCGGGAATCCCCAGATTGATCGGCAAAAGCTGTTCGATATAACCGGCTACTAATGCCAGTGCGAGAAACATCCCATAAAATGCTGTTTTTTTTGCTGTCATTCCAACTCTCCCATTATCGTCGCTATGTTTCTTAACGGTTCTCCCACCGGCCCGATGCCCCGCAAGGCAGAATCAGCCCACTGGCACTCACCGGCAGTCCTACTTCCTGAGCCTCCACTATCCCGCCATGTTTTTTGACAATGGCAGTCCCTAACATATAGGAGAGTACTGCTGGCTGCAGTCCGGTCGTATACGAATTGATCAGGAAAAATAGCGGTTCTTTTGACAAAAGTTTTTCACAAAGGCAAATCAATGCGTAGACTTTTTCCTCAATTTTCCAGACTTCCCCCTTCGGACCTCTTCCATAAGATGGGGGATCCATGATAATTCCGTCATAATGATTACCCCGGCGAATCTCTCTTTCCACAAATTTCACACAGTCATCCACCAGCCAGCGGATCGGTGCATCCGAAAGTCCGGAGGCAGCCGCATTTTCTTTGGCCCAGGTTACCATCCCTTTCGATGCATCCACGTGGGTTACCGATGCCCCCGCGGCGGCAGCTGCCAGGGTAGCCCCACCCGTGTAGGCAAAAAGATTCAGCACTTTGACCGGTCTTTTGGCCTTTCTTATCTTTTCCGAAAACCAGTCCCAGTTGACGGCCTGTTCCGGAAACAGTCCGGTATGTTTAAAATGAAATGGTTTTAAATGGAAGGTGAGATGTCTGTAATGAATATCCCACTGTTGTGGTAAATCAAAAAATTCCCACTCTCCACCGCCCTGTCTGCTCCGATGATAATGTGCATTCAGACGTTTCCATCTTCTGTCTTCTTTTTTCGTATTCCAGATTACCTGCGGATCCGGGCGCAGCAGGATATACTTCCCCCAACGCTCCAGTTTTTCCCCTCCCGTACAGTCGAGTACTTCATATTCTTTCCAATGATCTGCTAACCACATGTCCTGTTCCTTTCTTTTTCCAAAATGCTCTCCGCATCAGTATCGCATATTTCGCCTGCAATGTAAAGAAAAGAAACGGTATGTTATCCGATCATTCCATAAACGAATGCAAAGATTCCCAAAAGAATCACTGCCCTTATGATCAGCATCGGCAGCCACCACTTTCCCGGAAATCGATTATGTATATGTTTTTTCGGACATTTTCCAAGACATTTCCCACAGGAAAAGCACTCCCCTGTCGTCGGAAAATCGCCTTCCTTTTCCGAGGGAATATCCAGACTGGCCGGACAGACATTTTTACACGCCTGACACCCCGGGATACAGTTTTCCCGGTCTCTTTTGATGGTGGAAAAAGGCAGTACCGGCATCAGGGAAAAGACCGCCCCCATCGGGCAGAGGAAACGGCAGAAAAATCTCGGTTCCAGTGCCATCCCAGTTATAATTAGAAGAAACAGCCCCATGCCCGGCAGGCTTTCCGGCAATTTCAGCTGATGCAGGCGGGAAAACGCACTGAAGGGACTGTGAACCGCAATCCGATTGCTATAGCCTCCCGCACACAGTGCCAAAACAGCCAGCAGAACCACATATTTCAGATATCTGAAAACTCCCGCTGCTTTGGCAAAACAGGCAAGCGGTCTTTTTTTCCGTTTTTTCCTTACAAAAGAGGATAGAAAATAGATAAAATCTCCCAGGGTTCCAAAGGCACAGACAAATCCGCAGAAGAACCTTCCAAACACGATCGTAAAAGCCAGCAATACCACTAACGTGACCATAAAGGAATTCCACGGCAATGCCGTTCTTTGCACAACCGTCTCCACGATCATCTTTATTCCGGTAAATGCCGTAGAAAACAATGCCGGATACAGGAAGAAAAATATTGTCCGGATGCATACTTCCACTACCGTCTGAAAGGATATTTTTTTTCGTTTTTTCATGACTTAACTGCTCCTTTCAGGGCCTCTGTTACCGCATTTTTGATTCCTGTGGAAGAATAGGTTGCCCCGCTGATGGTATCGACCTCTGCGGTTTGTTTCTCCAGCATCGTTTGGATGATGTCTTTGGCGATGCCCAGGTAAGCTTCGTCCTCCCCCTTGGCTTCGGTAATCTGTATGTCTGTTATTTTCTGGCCACTGACCGTCACCGAAACTTTAACCGTTCCGCCAAATCCTTCTCCGCTTCCCGTATAAGTCCCGTCTTTATAAGAAACTGCTGCATTGACATCCGAATCCCCGGATCCGGACAGTCTGCCCGAAGCCTGCACGACTTCGATGATCTCCTCTTTTTCCCCTTCCAGCTGGTTTACCTGAGATTTCAGATTGGCAATCTCTGCCCTGGTATCCCGATAGTAAATGACCCCCTGATACCCGGCCAGGAGGCCGAGAATCAGAAGAAGGTCAATGAAGCGTATCCAAAAATTTTTATATCTCATCTCTTCATCCTTTTATTTTCTGCTATTTTTTCGCCGCAGAAAATGCCGCGTTACAGGCATCCTTTACTGCGGTAGAGGTACATGTCGCACGACTGACTCCATCGACTCCGTCTGCCTTCCCTTTGGAAATGATTTTGGGAACCATCTGATTTTTCACACGGTTAACATAGCTTTGGTTGGAAGTGTCGGAAATTGATACGATAGAAATCGCGGTAATTTTATCCCTTGCGATCGTGATCGCCGCCGTCATCTCATAATCTTCAAAATCTTCATTTTCATCCGCATGGCAGGTAACCGTTACGGTATAAGTGCCATCATTATAAACCGTCGATGCCCCAGCTGTATCGTCTTTTGTGTCTGGTTCCGTGGTTCCTTCCGTCTCTTTTTTACTTTCTGTTTTCTTCTGAGTAGTACTCTCCGTTTTTTTCTTCTTGGAAGCATGGTTCTTTGTCGCTTTTTCTGCCTCTTTTAATGCATTTTTCACCGCTTCGATGATTCCCTTCGAACTGTAGGTTGCTCCGCTCACCACATCCACATCGGCACTCTGTTTCCTGATCATCGTAGAAATCAGTCCCTTGGCGTTGGTGAGAAATGGTTCGTCATCTTCCGCGCTGATCACAGAAATCGAGGTGATTTTATGACTTTTGATCGTAACGGACACCTTCGTCGTGCCCCCAAATCCTTCTCCGCTTCCGGTGTAGGTTCCGTTATCGTAGGGCACCTGTGCCCCCGGATCCGGTTTCACCGTCGTTTTCTTCTTCGTGGTCTTCTTTTCACTTTCCGTTGTTTGATCCGTCTTTGCTTTGGCCAGTGCATTACGCACCGCATTGATCAGGCCATTGGAGCTGTAGGTTGCCCCCGATGCGGCATCCACATTCGTCGTCTGGCCACTGATCATAGATGCGATCAGGCTTTTGGCTTTGCTAAGATAAGAAGAACCTTCTCCCGGTGCACTGGTTACCTGGATTTTCGTGATTTTTCCATCCTTGACCGTAACTTTCACGGAGATGTTTCCGCCAAATCCTTTGGCCGAGCCGGTATAGGTGCCGTCTTTCCAGCTGCCATCCTCACTCACCTTCGAAACCGTTGGTGCCGAGCCGGTATACTCTCCGTCCTTTAAATCAAAGGATCCCTTTTTTCCTGAAGTCTTGCTGGCTTTTGCCGAAGAGGTAGAAGAACTCTCCGAAGAAAGAGCTTCCTTAATCTGATCGATTTCTGCAGCAGAAGCCTGATATTTACTCACTCTCGGCTCCTGATACCCCATAAGCACTGCGGCTATGAAGATTCCCAGACATACTGCCGGAAGTACCGCTGATAACCCATGGAACTTCTGAAAGGCCCGGAAACTTCCACCCTTTTTTTGCAGACGGCCGACGATGTCTTTCCATCGATTTTTCTTTTCCATTTTTCCCTCCCTTTCTCTCTGTCTTCTTTTGATATCAGTGATTAATTCTCCATTTCCCCGTTACTTTTTGATCACTGTTTTTTGATCACTTCTTTTTGATGACGGTCACTTTACTGTCACTGCTGAAATCATTAGCAATTCCTTCAGTCACCTGAATCGTCCCGTCTTTTTTTACTAAAATCGCATCAAATTCCTCACTGTGCTTCTTCCAGTAATTCTTTGCCTTTTCCGATCCCATGATAAACAAAGAGGTGGACAGGCCATCGGCCAAAGTTCCATCTTCGGAAACAATCGTTACGGAAGTCAAACCGCTATCGGCCGGATATCCGGTGGATGGATCAATGATATGGTGGTACGTCTTCCCATTTTTTTCAAAATATCTCTCATATCCTCCCGATGTGATCACCGCTTTATTTTTCACAGAAAGAATCCCCAGATAATTGCTCGTATCTTCCGGATCTTCCACTGCCACCTTCCAGGCGGAGCCATCTGGCTTATCGTTCAATGCCTGGACATTTCCTCCCAGACTGATCACGGCATTCTCAATCCCATATTCCCTGAAAATCTCCATCACCCTCGAGGAGGTATATCCTTTTCCAATCCCCCCCAGGTCAATTTCCGTTCCTGATTTTAATGTGACTTCCTGCTTCTTTTCATCATATTGGATCCGGTCTGCGCCCATGTTACTGAGGAGTTTTTTCAGCTCTGTTTTGCCGGGGATCCGGTAGTCGCCCGTCGTAAATCCCCATGCCTTCATCACCGGATAGACGGTGATATCAAACACTCCCCCCGTACTCTCATAAAGCTCTTTGGAACGCTGGATCAGATATCCGGTCTCCTCCGACACCGTACCCTTTCCCTTTTGATTGAGCTGATAGATTTCACTGGAAGAATTCCCTGTCGATAAAAGATCATCGATCCTGTTAATTTCATCCACCGCGGCATCCAGACCTTTCTCGGCATTTTCTCCATAAGCAGACAGGGTCATATAAGTATCCATCGCAAAAATCTCCCTGGAAACCGGTTCGCTCTCAGAAACAGCCTGCGTAGAGGTTTCCCCGGAACCCTTGCTGCCTTTGCTGGTATTACAACCACAGAGTACCAGCCCGGTCAGGGCAGATAACCACAACAGGGCACACGCTTTTTTGAAAAATCTCCCTCTGTTTTTCTCCTTTCTCTCACCTGTTTTTTCCCATTTTGCTCTGATTTTCCACTGTTGTGCTCCTGACATCGTTATACGATTCCTCCTTTATCCTTCTATCTTGCACACCGAAATTTTTGCTTTCGGCCTCATTATATAAAAACTATTCAGATAATGCAAACTTTTTGTCCTATTTTGAGAAGTTTTTTCATTAAAGTATATAAAATTTCGCACGACTAACTTTATATACTATAGTACCTTCTGTTAGAAATTTCTAAGCATTATTAATACAATCTTATTCTAATTGAAACGGAATGTAAAGGAGGACTTTATGAGAAAGAAATTTGTTACAGGTGCTTTTTCCCTGGCACTTGGTTTTGTTACTGTTTTTTCCGGCATTTTGCCAGCTGCTGTTCCTGCCCCTTCTGTTTTGGCAGCAAAGACAGCAACACAGGCAGAAACGAGTTATAAAAAACCTCTCGCAAGCAGGGTTCTCTCTTGTATATACTATATTTTTTCTTTTTGAAAATTGAAGGTATGTTTTTCTG
>CAVFXN010000023.1:0-46653 GCA_963626755.1 Bacteroidaceae bacterium | reverse complement strand
AATTTTTAGAATGATAAATACGAAAGTGGTTATTTCCGAAATGGAAACAACCATAAACTTTTAAGCCTGATCTATGAGAAATTTCTCGGGACAGATTTGACGGGGGAGGATCAGAAGCAGCTTAAGGAAATTGATAATGCAATGCTCTGGTATGATCTTAAGGAGCTTCTTGGAGAACCTAAGAAAAGTGAGAAGCCAGAAATTCATATCAATCTGAATTACACGGTAAGATCATTTGAAGATGTGGAAGAAGAATACCTTTCCATCTATGAAAAATATATTCAGAAAGCGAGGGATTATAGTGGAAAAAGATCCGTTTAAGGAATATATGCGAGAGTCTGAACCTGATAAAGCTCACAAGGGCTATGCCTGGAGTACGGCAATCGGTTTGCAGGCAGTGGATGGACTTAAGACATCTAAATATTTGATTGATACTGCCATTCAAAATATTGAAGGCAAAATCACAATGAAAGAAGCACAGAGCCTGATTGATAGCTACTATGAAGAGAGACCGGTGCATCCTACTGATGATGAACGTATGGAAGAGGCGGATAAGGTTTCCTCTCGTATTGCGGAAATTCTATCTGAAACAGCATTTTCATTTTCACCGAATGAGTATATTTCTATTCATCGTAAGCTGTTTTGGGGCATTTATAAACATGCTGGAAAAATCAGAGATTATAATATTACAAAGAGGGAATGGGTGCTTGATGGAGAAACTGTCATGTATGGCAGTGCATCGGAATTGAAAGCAACGCTTGAATGTGATTTTTCACAAGAGAGAGAATTTAGCTATAAAGGGCTCTCGATGGATGAAATTATTCATCATCTTGCGGTGTTTATTTCAAGATTATGGCAAATCCATATTTTCGGTGAGGGAAATACGAGAACAACAGCGGTATTTTTTATTAAATATCTGAGGACGCTTGGGTTTTCTGCAACGAATGATATTTTCGCTGAAAATGCGTGGTATTTTAGGAATGCACTTGTTCGTGCTAACTACACAAACTTGCAAAAGGGTATCCATGAGACAACAGAATATCTTGAGATTTTTCTTAGAAATCTACTTTTGAATGAGAAAAATGAGCTTCATAATCGGAATCTTCACATAAGTGGACTTTTGGATGAAGAAAAAGTGGATATTGATGATAAAAAAGTGGACATTGAAAAACCGAAAGTGGATATTGAAAGCGTACTTTTGGAAAGCGGAGCTGATTTTTCAGTAAAAACAAGGGTTCATATTCACAGATTATTTGAGAAGTTTGGCTTTGATGAAATATTTGGAAGAAGTGCAGTTATGGAACTGTTGGAATTAAAAGCATCAGGTGCTTCCAAGTTTCTTTCAAATATGGTGCAGGCGGATATTATTGAGCCGGTATCCGGTCACGGAAAAGGTAAGTACAAATTTAAAAAGGCAAAAGAGTAAATCTGATCAGTACAGATGTATTTTCTACATATAGAGATGGAAGACCGATTGGTACTGAAGAGTTTCTTTGGCTTGATACATTGACCTGGGAATATGATGGCGTGAAGATTTGATGTAGTGATAGGTGGATCATATGGGATGGAAGATAAAACATATTTTTGATGGAGATTATGGCTGTGAGGAACGCCTGCCGGGAGAAGGCCCGAAAGTATCGGTTACTCTGGTAAATGAGTCCGGAGAGGAAAAACTGGTCGCAGTAGAGGATGCCTGGCTGATAGAAAATGGTCTGGATGTTGGCTCCAAGTGGCCGGTTGAAATTTGATGGATGCGACGACATACAATGTAACCATTGAAATTACATCGGAAGAATGCTATGCTTAAGGTCAAAGAGAGGTGCTAAAAATGCAGATTTCCAGTAGATTTACCATGGCAATTCATATGTTTGCCTGCATCGATACATTTACAGATCAGAAGATGACCAGTGATTTTATGGCCGCCAGTATAGGTACAAATCCTGTTATCGTAAGAAAGATACTACAGCAGCTTAAAGCGGCCGGACTCATAGAAGTTGCAAGAGGAACCGGAGGAGTGACGGTAAAAAAGCCACTTGATCAGATTACATTTCTTGATGTATATAAGGCGGTGGAATGTGCACCGGATGAGGAACTATTTCATTTTCATGAAAATCCAAATCAGAAATGTCCGGTGGGAAAAAATATTCATCAGGTTCTGGATAAAAGACTTTTAGACGTACAGAAGGCAATGGAAGAAAAACTTTCCGAGATGACATTGGCTGATGTGAAAAAGGATATTGAAGAATTGACCAAAGAAGAATAATGGATGGGGCTTCGGATGAGATATTCCGAGGCCTTTCTTTTTGACTGTACCCTCCAAGTGGCAACGTTGAAGATGATGTAACAAAAAAGTTACAAAAAGTTTAATGTAACTATTGACATTACATCAAATGCGTGTTATTTTGTGATCACAAGATGTAACAAACAAAGTTACAACAAAAAAGGAGGAAATTAAAATGCAGAAAGTCGTAGAATTTTTACAGAAGAACCCGGTTCAGTATCTGGCAACAGTAGGAAGGGATGGAAAGGCAAAATGCCGTCCGTTCATGTTCTGTTTTGAGCAGGATGGAAAGCTTTGGTTCTGCACTAACAACACAAAGGATGTTTATAAGGATATGTTAGAGAACCCAGAAGTAGAAGTATCCGTATCTTCTCCTGAATATGCATGGATTCGTCTTCATGGCAAGGCAGTATTTGAGAATAACATGAGTGTAAAAGAAGGCTGTATGAACAATCCTATTGTTAAGGGACAGTATCAGACTGCAGACAATCCTATTTTTAAGGTATTTTATCTTGAAAATCCTCATGGCGTGATTGCTGATTTCTCTGGAAATCCACCGTATGAGTTTTAATTTCAGATGAAAAATATGGATTACCTGAAGCTTCTGGTGGAGAAAATTCATTCTACAACGGTTGCAACCATAGGAATGGATGGGCATCCGCAGACAAGAATTATTGATATGATGTACTATGATGAAGAAGGAGTATACTTTCTTACAGCGAAGGGAAAGGCATTTTATGATCAGCTCATGAATCAGCAGTATGTAGCAATATCGGCAACAAAAGATAAAATTGCCGTTTCTCTTCGTGGGAAAATAAAAAATATCGGGAAAAAGAATCTTGAGATTATGTTTGAGAAAAATCCCTATATGAAGAAAATCTATCCGGGAGATACAAAAGATGCAATCGAAGTATTTCAGCTGTATGAAGCACAGGGAGAATATTTTGATATCAGTAATCCTTCAAAGATTGTACGGGACACGATAACTATTGGGAAAGCAGAAGCAGTTCAGACAGGATATTATGTAGGAAAAGACTGTATCGGGTGTAAACTGTGCTATTCTGTATGTCCGCAAAAGTGCATTGATATATCATCTATTCCGGTCATGATCAATCAGAATCATTGTCTTCACTGTGGAAGATGTGTTGAAGCATGTCCAAAGCAGTGCATAGAGAAAAGAGGTTAGTCATGGTTTTTAAGAAAATAAAGAAGGGGCATATAGAATGGCAAGATTTATTATGCAGCGTACCGGCCAGGGATTATGTTTTCCAGAAGGAAGCATATGAAGAGCAGATTAAGCATGCGGCTAAGATGATAAAAAATGCAGATGCGGTGATCATAGGAGCAGGAGCCGGTGCATCTACAGCAGCAGGCATACAAATGGGTGGAAAAAGATTTCGGGCCAATTTTTCTGAATTCATAGGTAAATATGGCGGGCAGTATATGAAAGATATGTATGCCGCTGGTTTTTTCCCGTTTCCATCAGAAGAGGCAAAGTGGGGATACTGGTCAAAGGTATCCCTGCTTAATCAGTTTGATTTGCCAGCATTGCTCCTTTACAAAGAACTTCATGACCTGGTTAAGGATAAGGAATACTTTGTGCTTACAACCAATGTAGATTCCCAGTTTTATAAAGCAGGCTTTGATCAAATGAAAATATTTGCGACACAGGGTGATTATGGAAAAATCCAGTGCCAGAGAGCCTGCCATCAAAAGGTTTATGATGCAGAAGAATTGTTTAGAAAGATGGACAAGGAAAGGCATGATTGCCTGATTCCGACCGATCTTGTGCCGAAATGCCCAGTATGTGGTGGAAAAATGGAAATGAACCTGCGCTGTGACGATTTGTTTGTAGAGGATGAAGCCTGGCATGAGGCGGTTGACCGCTATGCAGAATTTTTGGAAGAAGTAAAAGGGAAAAATGTTGTACTTCTTGAACTTGGAGTTGGCTTTAATACCCCTATCATCATTCGATTTCCATTTGAAAAGATGGTGCGTGAAAATGCATCTTACAACCTGATTCGTCTGAACATGGATGAGGCAGTGGTGCCGGAAAGCTTTGGAGCGCGAGCTATTGGCCTTGGTGGTGATATGGCAAAGGCGATAACGGATATAAGGGAGATGATTTTATGAATCAGAGTGAAAAACGGCTATTTCTGATTAATTATTTACTAAAAGAAGAAATTCGTTTCGTGAGACAGAAAGTTCCGGCTGAAAAAAATGGTCAGGAAGAACTACTGCGTTCCCTTATGAATATCAGACCGCCAAGGCCTGTCAGCACAGAGTTTTTGAAAATTCAGGATGAATATCTCAAAGAAAGAAACAGGGAACGTGGGATTATAGATATTGCTGACCTTGAACCTGTAAAATCTGATTCGAGATTGTATATCTGGCAGGGAGATATTACGACATTGAAATGTGATGCTATCGTTAATGCCTGCAACAGCCGGATGCTTGGATGTTTCTCGCCGATGCATGCCTGCATTGATAATTTTATCCATACCTATGCGGGGGTGGAACTGCGGCTTAAGATGAATGAGATCATGCAAGCCCAGGGTCATGAAGAACCCACCGGTCAGGCAAAGATCACATCAGCGTATAACCTTCCATCGAAGTATATTCTTCATACCGTAGGTCCTATCATACAATGGGCAGTTACAAAAGAAGATGAAGAGCTTCTTGCAAGCTGTTACAGGCAGTGTCTGAAGCTGGCGGCAGAAAATGGAGTGGAGTCCATCGCATTTTGCTGTCTCTCGACAGGTGTGTTTCGCTTTCCACAGAATAGGGCTGCGGAAATTGCGACCAATACAGTGAAACAATATCTTGAAAAAGATGGCAGAATAAAAAAAGTTATATTCAATGTATTTAAGGACGAAGACCTTAGAATCTACCAGGATCTCTGTATTCAAATATGACTTATGTAAAAACTGAGGTGAAGCCGCAGTACGGCGGGTATAGCATCCTGCTCACTTTTAAAGAAGATCTTGTTCTTCCAGAAGTTCCAGCAATTACACCAGATGATTTTCTTAAAATGTTTCAATAAAAAAAAATAAATATTACAAAAATGTTAATTAGGGGTTAACAAAGTAATACAATTATGTTATAATACATTTCATCAGGAGGAATAGCTATGAAATGTAAACAGAACCATGTGATTACTTTGATGATAATTATGTTATGTATCGTTTGTTTTTTTCCACAGAAGGTTGCTGCACAGGAAGCAGATACCAGTAGCGCGGACACCTCCGTTGTTTCGGAAACGGCTGTGACAGAGACAGTGGACCAGGGATGCGTCGAGAAACCTAAGCCGGTTATTATTTTAAGCAAAGCAAAAGTATCTTTAGAAAGAAAAGAAAAAACGAAATTACGTGCCAGGGTTAAGAACAGTACTGGCAGTAAGATCATTTGGAAGTCGAACAGAAAAAGAGTGGCTACTGTAAATAAATATGGGCAGATCAGTGCAAAGAAAAGTGGAAAGGCCTTGATCACTGCAAGGATTTCCGGTACTAATATCACCGCAAAATGTGTAGTTACGGTAGAGAAATATGTGACGATGAGGGTAAGAACGACAGGATATTGTAATTGCCGCAGCTGTGCCGGAAGATGGGCAGGTGGGCCTACCGCCCTCGGAACCAGACCAAAAGAAAACCGCACCATTGCTGTAGACCGGAGACTGATCCGTCTTGGCACGAAGGTGAAGATTGGAAACCGTATGTATGTTGCGGAAGATACCGGCGGAGCGATTAAGGGGAAACGGATCGACATTTATTATGCCAGTCACAGAAGGGCGACGTCCCACGGAGTGAAATATCAGAACATTAAAGTCTATTATTATGCATAATGGACAATCAGATGACAATTCATAAATACAGCATCACAGAGGCGGCGTTTCTGACTTCCGACAGGAAGCAGAAACGCTGTTTTTATGTTGCAGGAAGTTTTCTGCGATTAAAAAGGAGGTGCCGGGGGAGGCACCTCCTTAAGAGAGGAAAGTATGAAAAAATCTATCGAAAAAACAGTTATGTTTTTTTGACGCTCTTAGGATACCCAAAAACTGTGAAGATTTTGTGAGAGAAACATGAAAAAAGAAAGAACGTCTGCGTGAAACCTTCATGCCAATGAGGTGCGTAACTCCTATGGACGTGGTACTCTGCCAGGATGGATAGAAAAAAATGTGCATCTGTGTTATCATATAGCTATAACACAGAAGAAAAAAACGGTGGGAAATCACAAAAAACCCAAAAAATATTGCACAAAGATACTTGCGAATAACAATATATTTTAGGATATGTTGCACAAAAACTGGAAAATTATGGAATGTGTGAAACATTTGGTTCCAAGAGAAAAAATCAAACAATGAGGAAAGGTCGGAGAGGGATGCTGAATAAAAGGCAGGAAAAAATAGTGGCATATTTGTCGGAGGAAAACTTTGCAAAAGCAGAGCGGCTGGCAGCGAGATTTGAAGTTTCCAATGAGACGATCCGCAGGGATCTGTTGCTTTTGGAATCGGAAGGGTACATTAAAAGAACCCATGGAGGGGCGGAGTTTGACAACCTGCGCGCTCAGGAAAAACAGTATGAGACGCGGACACAGCGTAATTTTGAGGAGAAGAAGGCATTGGCCAGACTGGCGGCTGATTTTATTAAAGACGGAGATACCCTGGCAATGAATACCGGGACTTCCACTTTGGAACTTGCCAGGCTTTTGGCAAAGAAGAATCATCTCACGATCATTACCAATTCCCTGGATATTGCAGTAACCATAGGAAAAAACCCGACCCATAATGTCTATATACCAGGCGGGCATCTGCGTATGGAAGGACGGGGGCTTTCCGGGGCGATGTGTTGTGAGGATCTGAAGCGGTTCCGGGTAGATACGGCGATCCTGAGCGTAGGAGGGGTGAATCCCCAGGAGGGCGTGACGGAATACCATGTGGAGGAATCTTCTGTCGTCAGGGAAATGACAGCCATTGCCAATAAGACGATGGTGTTGGCAGATTACAGTAAGTTTCGGGAAGTGGCCCTGAATAAAATCTGTGACATAAAGGAGATCGATTATATCTTTACCGACTGGCGCGCCCCGGTGAAGGAGATTTCCCTTTGCAGGGGACAGGGCGTAAAGGTCTTTGTGGCAGAAAAGAAGCGTCTTGTATAGTATGACGTGACTCATAAAAAGACAGTTGGATTTTCTGTGGAAAAAGTGCAAAAACTACATATAATTTGCAAAGAACACAAGCAAAACACACAAAACGGTTGGAAAATTATGGAATTGACAGCCGTTTTTTTGTATGCTAATTTAATGGCGTGAACAAAAAGAGCAGCTGCTTGCCAAGTTGGAACATCGAATAAAAACAAAAAAGGAAAAGGAGACAGAAAGTCATGAAAACATATCAAACAGATGTGGTGGTCATCGGCGCAGGCGCGATCGGAAGTGCCATTGCAAGAGAATTATCAAAATATGATGTGGATGTAATGTTAATTGAGAGAAAGGAAGACGTGGGGGGAGATGCTTCCAGAACCAACAGTGCTACCATTGTATCAGGGTACGATGCCCCGGTTGGCTCCTTAGAGAGTTATCTGGCAACCGCCTCCAATGCCATGTTTGATAAAGTAACCAAAGAGCTGGATGTCGCTTTTCAGAGAATCGGTGCGATTCAGGTTGCTTTTTCCGATGAGGATGTGGAGGTATTAAAAGAAAATGAGAGAAAAGCTATTGCCAACGGGGTGATGGATGTGGAAATCCTTTCCGGAGATAAGATCCGAGAGATGGAACCATCCCTTTCCAAAGAAATCAAAGCTGGCCTGTATATTCCAAGAGAAAGCATCGTGAACGTGTTTGACTTACTGGTTGCTTATGTCGAAAATGCCGTGGACAATGGGGTTCGCCTTATGACTTCCACAAAGGCAGAAAAAATTACGGCAAAAGATAACCAAATTGTATCGGTTGTCACAGACCAGGGAGAGATTTTCACCAAATATGTGATCAATGCCGCCGCTCTTTATTGCGATGAGCTTGCAGAGACCGTTGGGAAGAAATATTTCAGAAATTATCCGAGAAAAGGAGAATTCTTCGTATTAGACAAGAACCTGCCTTATGCGACCAAGCATATCATTGTCCCGATCCCGACGCCTCTTACAAGAGGAAAGCTCATTACGCCAAGTATTGAAGGCAATCTCCTGATTGGTCCGACGGCAGTCAATCAGACAGATAAAGAAGATAAATCCACGACAAGAGAAGGTCTTGACAGCATCATCCACGATGTCAAAAAGATGCTTCCGGATGTCAACAGCAGAGATTCTGTCACACAGTTCGCCGGACTTCGACCTGCCAGGGATCCTGCAGAATACTCGATCCGGATGTTCGATGATTTAAAAGGATATGTGGAAGTGAACGGAATCACACAGGGAGTCAGCATTTCCCTTGCAGCCGGGGTTTATGTGGTAAATATGCTGAAAAAAGACGGCCTTGACTTAAAGAGAAAAGAAAATTACAACCCATACCGGAAGAAAATTACATTATTCAGAGAATGCTCCAAAGAAAAGCAGGCCGAACTTGTGAAGGAAGATCCACGTTATGGCAATGTCATCTGCCGCTGCGAGATTGTCACAGAAGCAGAGATCTGTGAGGCAATCAAAAGAGGTGCCCATTCGGTGGATGCCATCAAGAGAAGGCTCCGGGCAGGAATGGGACGCTGCCAGGGCGGATTTTGCGGCCCTAGGGTAGTAGAAATCCTTGCAAGGGAACTTGGGGTAGAACCGGAAGAAATCTGTAAGAATGAAAAAGGTTCAGAAATGCTGGTAGGAAAGAATAAATAAGGAAAGTGAGGGAAACGGGATATGAGTAATCTGGAATATGACGTAGTAGTAATCGGAGGAGGCCCGGCAGGTCTTGCAGCCGCACTTTCTGCCAAAAGAACCGGGAATGGCAAGGTTGCAATTATTGAAAGAGATTTCCGACTGGGAGGAATTTTGGAACAGTGCATCCATACCGGATTTGGATTGAAATATTTTGGAGAAGAGCTGGCAGGCCCGCAGTATGCCTACAATTTTATCAAAGAAGTAGAAAAAGAAGACATTGATATCTATTTAAATACCATGGTTTTGGAAATTGATGGGGAAAACAAAACGGTATATGCGGTAAGCAAGGAAAAAGGAACCTGCAACTTCAAAGCAAAATCCATCGTCTTATCCATGGGATGCCGGGAAAAAACCAGGGCAGCCATCGCACTGCCGGGAACAAGACCTGCCGGAGTCTACACGGCAGGAACGGCACAGCGTTTTGCCAATATCCAGAATTATCTGGTAGGGAAAAAGATCGTCATTCTCGGATCCGGGGATATCGGAATGATCATGGCAAGGAGAATGACTCTGGAAGGCTCCAAAGTGGAAGCGGTTGTGGAAATTATGCCATATCTTGCCGGATTGACAAGAAACCGTGTACAGTGCCTGGATGATTTTGGAATTCCTTTATACCTTGGACATACCATCACCGAAATTCGCGGAAACAAGAGGGTAGAAGGGGTTACCATTGCCAAGGTAGACGAGCATATGCAGCCGATCATGGATACGGCCTTCCATATCGATTGTGATACCGTCCTGCTCTCCGTCGGACTGATCCCGGAAAATGAAATATCAAAAACGGCAGGAGTTGTCCTTGACCGGATGACTAACGGGCCAATCGTCGATCACATGATGCAGACGAATGTCAAAGGAATTTTTGCCTGCGGCAATGTAGTCCATGTAAACGACCTGGTAGATAACGTATCGGCAGAAAGTATCATTGCCGGAAAATATGCGGCACTCAATGCAGAGGGTAAATTGAAGGAAAACGGTGAAATTTATTCCCAGGCAGGGGAAAATGTCCGCTATGTTGTACCGCAGAGTGTATCCACAGGAAACATCCAGGACAATATCAAATTTTACTTCCGTGTGTTAAGCCCGACACAAAATGTGGTCATTTCCGCAGATGTGGACGGACAGGAAGTCTTTAAACGCAAGAAAAAATTTGTAAATCCAGGCGAAATTGAATGCGTGGAAATCAAAGCAGATCAATTAAAAGCATTTACCGAAGGCCAGCTGACAATTCATGTAAAGAAAGGGGAAAAATAAGATGGAAAAAGAAATTATCTGTGTCGTATGTCCTTCCAGCTGCCACATTACCGTCAAAGGGGAAGGAAAAAATATAACGGACATCAGCGGATTTTCCTGCAAACGGGGAAAAGAATATGCGGAGAATGAATTCATTGCTCCGGTAAGAACTCTCGCAACCACAATGAAAGCCGAGGGCTACGTCTCACCTATTATTCCGGTCCGTTCCAATAAGGGAATCCCGAAAGAAAAGATTTTTGATTGCATGGAAGTGATACGGAACACCGAAGTCAAAGCTCCTTTTGAAATGGGCAGGGTTGTCATAAAAGATATTCTTGGTACAGGGGTGGACATTATTCTGGCAAACTGTTAGCAGGTAAAGGAGAAGGTAAAGGAGAGGGAGAATGGGTGAAGTAGAATTATTGATTCATAAATTATTGGAAGAAAAATACGATCTGGGAAAGGTGGAAGACGTAACCTATATCAAGGCAGGAGATACCAATAACAGTTTTTTTGCCATTTGCAATAAAGATGGACAGGAAAAGAAATGGTATGTAAGACAATACTGCGCGGCAGAAGAAGAACAGGATATCATGTACGAGCATGCCTTTGAAAAATATTTCTTTTCCAGGACATCGGAAGAAATCCAGAAATTACTTCCGGTACCGAGAAAAGACGGGAAAACATGGAGTGTGGAAGAATGTAATGGCGAAAAGAATTTCTATGCGGTCTTCAACACCATCTCCGGGCGGGAGCCCTATTCCTGGGAGTACAATAACCTTTCGGACAATGCGTTTGTCTCCTGCGCCCAGATCACAGCCAAATTTCAGGCATGGGCCTGGGGATTCGATGCGCCAGAAGGCAGTGGGAGAAGGGAACCGCCTCTGTTTGAACAGTTTCAGGTATGGCGGGAAGATATCCCAAAATATTTTGCAGTAAAAAAGGCAGATAAGCGGTTTCAACGGTTTACTGATTATTATGAAAAGGAAATTCCGTTCATTCTCGATACGATCGGTTTCTGCGAAAATGAACTGAAAATTTACGAGAAAGACCTGAAAAAATGTATTAACCACAAAGACTTAAATCCGGGGAATGTCATGTTCGATGAAGAAGACCATATCATTGCGATTTTTGATATGGACTGGGCAAATGAAGATTATCGGCTTTATGACATCAGCTGGATGTGCTACCAGATCATCGCATCCTGGGATACCAGCACATGGGGAGAAGTGCCGATTCATAAAATCAGGGAATTTATTGATATATACAATCAGACAATGAAAGAAACCCAATGTCCGCTGGGAAGGCTGACTCCGGAAGAAATCCAGTTTTTACCGATCATGATGATGATCGGCTGCGTGAAAGTCGTGATGGATTTCACCTGTTATGAGGAACACAGCCAAGATGTACACAGAATGTTTGTCAATACATGGCGGTTTGTCAACAGCATTCATTTTATGCGGGATTATTTGGAGGAGATCCAGAAATCCCTCTCATAATAAAACCATATATGAAACCTTACAAAATCAATATCATAAATCACACAAACCAAATATCAAATCATACGAACCCAATATGATAAATCATACATACCAAATATCACAAAACAATAAAAATGTAAAGATCTAAGGAGGAAAAACGATGGATATCAAAGCAGTAAAAGAAGTATTAGCGATTGCAAAGAGATTGGACGACAAGGGATTATGCAACGCATTCGAAGGAAATGTATCGGTAAAAAGAGACGGATTTTTATATATTACCCCGTCAGGAAAAAATAAGGCAACACTGACAGAAGAAATGATCGCCGTATTTGATGAGGAAGGCAATCAGGTATCAGGTATTTTCCCGGCATCTTCCGAATTAAAAATGCACACGGCTGTTTACAAAATGCGCGATAACATTGGCGGTGTGGTTCATGCACATACACCATTTTTAACCGCATACGCATTATGCGCCAAACCGTTTGAATCCTTTGCCCATGCAGAAATGCTCTGGGATCACAAGAAGGTAGAAGTGGTTCCTTACGGACGTCCGGGTTCCGATGATATCTACAAAGGTGCAGATAAAATTTTCCAGAAAGGAAGAGATATCTGTCTTCTGGCAAACCACGGGGTTCTTGCAGTCGGAGAAACCGTATTTGATGCAATGAACAAACTCGAATCAGTGGAAAATGCATGTAAAATCTGTACCATCGCAAAATTAGTTGGTGAGCCGGCCAATCTTCCACAGGAGGAGATTGAAGTATTACTTAGTCTGTAACCTGCAAAAAAGAATCCTGCATGCAGGATTCTCGCGCCGAGCGCGGACTCTTGTGACATGTTCCCTGTTCGCGTGAGTTCGCATCCTATCAAAATATAGGGGGAGAAGATAATGTATACCGAATTATTGAAAAGTCTGAGTCTGTCAGATTTTGTCAGCTCAGTTCAGGAGTATCTCAGTGGGTTTGGTTTAAATTCAGCGTTTATTCTTATTATCGTTGTCTTTGCAATGGTTGGTGGAATCGATCTTTTTTTCGGGGATAAATATGGTTATGGAAGCAAATTTAAAGAGGGACTGGAGATCTTTGGTTCGATTGCCATCGTATTTGTCGGGATGGTGGCGATGGCCCCACTGTTAAAAATGCTGATTGGACCGATTCTTACCAATCTGTTTTCCATGGTTGGAATCAGCCCGGCTATGTTCCCGACGATGTTTTTCGGGTCAGACATGGGCGGTTATCCGCTGGCACAGCAGCTGGCAGACGGCGACCGGTCCATCACGAATTATTCCGGCCTGATCCAGGGGGCGATCCTTGGCTGCACCGTAACATTTACCATACCGGTCGGACTTACCTTTGTCAGCGGCAAGAAAAGGAAAGCCTTCTCACTCGGTATTTTAGTTGGGCTGTTGACGATGCCGCTTGGTATGCTGCTGGGCGGACTTCTGATGAATGTCAGCGACAATCCCATTGGAATACAAACGATCCTCATCAATATGATTCCGATGCTCATCATTGCCGTTTTCATTATCCTGGGACTTCTCTTTTCCCTGGAGGCTATGGCAAAAGGATTTGAAAAATTTGGTGCGGTCGTTGAGAAAATCGCCATGGTATGTTTTGTCATCAGTATTTTTCAGTATCAGACAGGGATTAAGATTCCGTTTTTCAGGAAAATGGTGGAATACGATACCATCGGCAAAAGTATTCCTTTTGAAAACGGTCTGAATGTCCTGGTGATCGTATGTATCACCTTAACCGGGGCATTGCCGATGGTAGAGTTTATCCGCCGTCACGGGCAGAAACTGTTTCGGAGGATCGGACAAAAAATTGATATGGATGAAAATGGCATCGCAGGAGTGATTGCCATGAGCGCAAGCTGTATGCCGGCCTTCATGCTGATGGAAGATATGTCAGAACGAAGCGTCTATATCCTGGCAGCCTTCGCCGTACCGGCATCCGCTGCGATCGGCGAATTCGCCGGAGCCATCGCAGCCTTTGATTCCACGATGCTCAGCCCGGCAATTGTCAGCAAGCTGATTGCTGGAGTTATAGCGATTCTTTTAGCCTGTGCATTGGCACCGAAGCTTTTAAAGGATGAGAAAGGAGTAGCAAATGAAGCAGATTGTGTTTACAAGTAGAGGTAAAAAAGTATTTGGATTTGCACATGTGCCAGAATCTGTAAAAAAATGTCCAGCAATTGTTATGTGTCATGGTTTTGGGGCTGGATCATCAGAATGGAATCGCCTTTTTGTTGATTTTGCAAATGAAGCAGAAAAAAGAGGTTATTATGTAATCCGTTTTGATTGCATCGGTTCCGGAGATAGTCCATACGATTTTGCAGAAAATACGAATCTTTCTGGTTGGATGGAAGATGTAAGTGCGGCAATTGATTTTGCAGTCAGGCAGAAAGAAGTGGATACAGACCATATTATAGGAATGGGGCTTAGCATGGGAGCAGCAACAACACTCATGAAGGATGTTGAAGACGAACGTATTTCTAAAATTATAGCGTGGGCTCCGGTTATTTATCCGGAAGAAGTTTTTTCAGGTTTAATCGGAAAAGAAGCATATGATCGGTTAAAAATGGGAGAAAAACGAGTAGTATGTATTTCAGAAGGTTTTCCTATAGAGCTGAGCAGTAAGTTTGCACAGGACTTTTCCAAAATGGATATCTGTAATACAGTGAGTTGTTCAAGAAAACCTATTTTGGTGTTAGAAGGAACGGAAGATGAAGTAATCAATCCTGAAACTACCCTTCTGTTGCAAAAAGCGAACCCCCAATATGTAACCCATAAATTTATTAAAGATGAGATACATGGCTTTTTATTGAAAAAGTCAATAACATTTCCGTTAACATTTGATTTTTTAGAAGAAAATAATTAAAAAAAAGGAAGAAAAAGTTATGTTTACAGTAGATAATTATACCCCAACAAGAGTTGTTTTTGGTGCAGGACGTTTAAAAGAATTAGCAACGTTAGAATTACCAGGAAAGAAAGCATTAATTTGTGTGACAGAAGACGGATTGATGGAAAAACTGGGGATTCAGCAGAAAGTATTAGAATTATTAAAAGAGAATAATACAGAAGCCGTTGTATTTGATAAGATTACACCAAACCCTACAAAAGCTGGTGTAGAGGCAGCTACAAAACTCGCAAAAGAAAATGGCTGTGATTTTCTGATCGGACTTGGCGGCGGAAGCAGTATTGATACGGCAAAAGCAGTAGCGATTATGATGAGAAATGAAGGAGATTTGTGGGATTACGCTTATACAGGAACCGGTGGAAAAAAGGAAATTAAAGTGGCAGCCCCTGTAGTAACCATCTCCACGACTGCAGGAACAGGAACAGAAACTGACCCATACTGTGTTATCACAAAAACAGAAACAAATGAAAAGTTAGACTTTGCAGTAGATGCGATTTTCCCGGTACTTTCGATTATCGATCCGGAATTAATGGTAACACTTCCAAGAACACTGACCTTATATCAGGGCTTTGATGCGTTATTCCATTGTGCAGAATGTTTTATTACAAACCAGAATAAAAATAAGATTGTTGATTTATATGCCGCAGAGGGAATCAAAGCAGTAACAAAATGGCTCCCGGTTGCCGCGGAAGATGGAACCAACATGGAAGCGAGAACCCATATGGCTTTTGCCTCCGATATCTGCGGAGGTTACACACAGTCTTTGATCAACACCACCTCCCATCATATCATCGGACAGACAATGGGCGGACTTTTCCCGAAACTGGTTCACGGCGCAAGCCTCATCGTCATTGCCGAAGAGTATTATAAACGGGTGCTCGGATTCTTCCCGGATATTTTTGACCAGATGGGTGCCATCATGGGAGAGGAGAAAGTCGAAGGCCAGCCAGGAATGTCTTTTGTCAACGGATTATGTAAACTTTTAGACAAGACCGGTATGCGACATCTCCCAATGTCGGAATTTGGGATCAAGGAATCCGATCTTCCGAAAATTGCAGATATTACCGTCAATGTGACAGGAATTTCTGATGTGGATCTCTACACATTAACCACAGCAGATGTAGAAGAAATTTTGAAAAAATCCTATCGGTAACCCTTATTTTATCGTAAGAAAAACGCCGGACATCAGGCACAGAAAGTGCAGGTTGTCCGGTGTTTTTCTTAGTTATTTGATTTTGAATTTTACAGTACTTTTCTTAGCATATCCATAACCTGGCAAGGAAACAGTTAAAAATCAGGAATCCGTATTGTTTAAAAAATATTATCAGGATATAATAAAAAAGAAGATGAGAGGGGGAAGGATTATGTGTACAGCCGCAACATATCAAACAAAAGATTTTTATTTTGGAAGAACGTTGGATTATGAGATTTCTTATGGGGACCAGGTCGTAATCACACCTAGAAATTATGTATTTGATTTGCGAAATGGAACTCCGATCCGAAATCATTATGCCATGATCGGGATGGCGTGTGTCATGCAGGATTATCCTCTATATTATGATGCAATAAATGAGAAAGGCCTTGGGATCGCAGGTCTTAATTTCGTTGGGAACGCATATTATCATCAACCGATGGAAGGAAAAGACAATATCACACAGTTTGAGCTGATCCCATGGATTCTTGGAAAATGTGCCACCGTCAAAGAGGCGCGCAGGCTTTTGGAACACATGAATCTGGTCGATACACCGTTTATGGAATCCCTGCCAGTAGCACAGCTTCACTGGATGATTGCAGACAAAACGGATTGCATTACCGTGGAATCGGTAGAAGACGGCCTGAAAATTTACGAGAACCCTGTGGGGGTTCTTACCAACAATCCACCGTTTCCTTACCAGATATTCCAGTTGAATAATTATATGCACCTTTCAGCCAAAAACCGGGACAATACATTTGCAAAGAATCTTATGCTAGATCCCTACAGCCGTGGAATGGGTGGGATGGGGCTGCCGGGAGATCTGTCTTCCCAGTCCAGATTTATCCGCGTGGCTTTTGTAAAAATGAATTCCTTATCCGCAGATTCGGAAAAAGAAAGCGTCAGCCAGTTTTTCCACATCTTAGGAAGTGTGGATCAGCCGCGGGGCTGCTGTAATGTAGGAAAAGAGAAATATGAGATTACCTTGTACACTTCCTGTTGCAATACAGACAAGGGAATTTACTATTATCACACGTATGATAATCACCAGATCAGCGGGGTAGATATGCATAAGGAAGATCTGGACGGGGCAAAACTGATTACTTATGTACTGGTAAAAGACGAGCAGATTTATATGCATAATTAAATCTTCCACTATCTGTCCCATCACATTTCCTGGTAAAATATCATGTAAGACTAAGGTCCCACAGCACAGCTGGATTAAGTTTTACAATCAGAAAGTTACGTTTATATTTTACGAAAAATTTCCAAAAATATCTTGACCTAAAGTCAGGTTTAAGTGCTACAGTAAAAAGAGAATATTTTTGGAGGTATGAGTCATGAAGTTTGAAAATAAGGATGCATTTGAGAAAAGCAACATGTTTGGAACAGGCGAGGCAAACACCGCATACGCCCAATATTTTATCGGAGATTCTTTTTTGAACCCACTCACAGATCCAAAGGGTGCACTGTTTGCCGCAAATGTTACCTTTGAGCCGGGATGCCGCAACAACTGGCACATCCATCATGCCAAAAGCGGTGGCGGACAGCTGCTTTTTTGCACTGCCGGAGAAGGCTGGTACCAGGAGGAAGGCAAGGAAGCTGTCAGCCTGCATGAGGGAAGCGTCGTGATGATCCCTGCGAATGTCAAACACTGGCATGGTGCCAAATGTGATAGCTGGTTTTCCCACATAGCTGTGGAAGTACCTGGGGAAGATTGCAGCAACGAGTGGTGTGAGCCGGTATCAGATGAGGAATATGACGCATTATAAGACAAATATTAACAAAAATAAAAAAACGGAGGACAGATATATCATGGCAAAGATCATTCAGACCGCAGGAAGAGACGCACTCGGAGAATTCGCTCCGGAATTCGCACATTTCAACGACGACATTCTCTTTGGAGAAAACTGGAATAACGAAGATATCGACCTGAAAACAAGAAGCATCATCACAGTAGTCGCTTTGATGGCACAGGGAATCACAGATTCCTCTTTAAAATATCACCTTGAAAATGCAAAGAATCACGGTGTCACCCAAAAGGAGATTGCTGCGATCGTCACCCATGTTGCCTTTTACGCGGGCTGGCCAAAAGGCTGGGCTGTGTTTAACCTCGCAAAAGAAGTATGGAATGAGGACGAATAAAAGAAATTTTCCTTGACCGTTAGGGAAAAAAGGAATAAGATAAATAAAAAAAGTGTGTAGCTTATCAGCGTAAGTCCAACTTATGCGATAACTGCACACTTTTTTTGTGGAATAAAGGAGGAAAAAGAAAAATGGCAGCAGCTAATAAAATGAAGGAAATGCCGGTAAATAAGCTCATGGTACAGATGGGTATACCAATGATTTTGTCGATGGCATTGCAGGCAGTCTACAATATAGTAGACAGTGCGTTTGTAGGAAATATGGGAGAAGGGAGCGAGGCGGCTCTCAATGCCCTGACGCTGGTATTCCCGGTACAGATGCTGATGGTGGCATTCGCAGTTGGGACAGGAGTAGGAACGAATGCCTTACTTGCGTTAACCCTTGGCCAGCAAAACAGGGACAAAGCGGCAAAAGTAGCAGGAAACGGTTTGTTTCTTGGTGTTCTGATTTATGGAATATGCCTGTGCTTCGGGTGCATCGGAGTGCCTGTATACATCCATATGCAGACGATCGATCCACAGGTGTTTTCGATGGGAGTAACCTACTTGCGAATCTGTTGTATTTTGTCACCAGGAGTCATTTTTCAGGCATTGTTTGAAAAATTACTGCAATCAACAGGCCGTTCCCTTTACTCTACGATTGCCCAGATTGTGGGGGCACTGACAAATATTGTTCTTGATCCAATCATGATCTATGGAATTGGCTTCATGCCAAAGCTTGGAATCGCGGGTGCGGCTTATGCGACGGTCATCGGCCAGTTTGTCGCAGCGATTTTGGGGTATATTTTTCACAAAAAATTAAATCGTGAATTTAAACATGGCATCCGCTTTATGCGGCCTGACCTGCAGATCATCCGGGGAATTTATTCCATCGGGCTTCCGGCGATTATCGCACAGGCTCTGATGTCGTTCATGGTTTATGCGATGAATTTGATTTTGAAATTTGATTCATCGGCGCAGACAGCGTATGGCTTGTTCTACAAAGTGCAGCAGTTTGCATTGTTTATGGCGTTTGGTTTAAGAGATGCCATTACACCGATTGTATCCTTTGCTTATGGGATGCACAGTAAAAAAAGAATCCGTGACGGAATCAAGTTTGGCCTGTTTTATACCCTTGCACTCATGATTCTTGCTGTGGTAGTAACAGAAATTTTCCCAGATGCTTTTGCGGCTTTATTTAACGCGGGACAGTCCAGAGAATATTTTGTTGGGGCGATGAGGATTATCTCCATTAGCTTCATTTTTGCAGGAATCAATATAGCGTATCAGGGAATTTTTCAGGCACTGAATGGAGGGATGGAATCACTTGTCATCTCATTGATCAGGCAGTTTGTTATCGTCTTGCCGCTTGCAGGTATCTTTTCTGTTTTTGTCAGAAATGGGCAGGCGGGTGTTTCCCTGATCTGGTGGACATTTCCTATTACGGAAGTGATTGCTTGTCTGGTCGGGTATGTATTTTTAAAGAGAATTTATAGGAACAAGGTAGATGTGTTAACTATGGTGATGATGAAGGGATGATTTTCTATTTTTGTGACACAGAAGATGAATTTGAGAGAACAGTAGAAAAGATGTAAGTGCGAACAAAAGCATCATTGCAGAATACGGTGTATCCAAAGCCAGCATTTCCAAATGGTGCAGAGAATTTAACGAAGAATGCCAGAAAAAAGCCCTCTCAACACCAGAGCGTTTTTACATAGATTTCACATAGATTTGATATAGACTGCATATCGTTTTGTTATAATGGACCCATAATGCCGATAAATGAGAATATAGGAGAAGGGGAAAAGTTATGAATGAGAAGTTGCAGATAGCATTTGGGTTGTTAGGAGGACTTGCGGTCTTTATTTATGGGATGAATATGATGAGTGAGTGCCTGCAGAAAGCGGCAGGGGAAAAGATGAAGACCATCCTGGCACTTCTGACAAAAAATCCGATACTTGGGGTGCTTGCAGGAACACTTACTACAGCAGTATTGCAAAGCAGCAGTGCGACGACGGTTATGGCGATTGGTTTTGTCAGTGCAGGCTTGATGAATCTGCCACAGGCAATTTCCATCATTTTTGGTGCGAATATCGGTACGACGATGACAGCGCAGATCATCGCATTTAAGATCAGTGATTACATTTATATCATTATTTTTATCGGATTTATCATTTCGTTTCTTGCAAAATCTGAAAAAGTAAAAAGTATCGGTCAGACCATCTTTGCATTCGGTCTGTTATTTCTCGGGATTGAGACAATGGGAAATGTCATGGAACCGCTGGCATCAAGTCCTGTGTTCACAAATCTGATTGAAAAGGTGGCAGATATTCCAATCCTTGGTGTCGTTGTCGGAACATCTATGACCCTGGTAGTACAGAGCAGCAGTGCGACAATTGCAGTATTGCAAAACTTTGCATCTCAGCCGGGAGCGGATGGGGTGACAAGTATTCTTGGCCTTACCGGAGCCATTCCGATTCTTCTTGGAGATAATATCGGTACGACGATTACGGCACTTCTTGCAAGTATCGGTCAGACCAAAGATGCCAAACGTACGGCAGTAGCGCACTGTATTTTTAATATTTCCGGATGTCTGCTGTTTATTTGGTTTGTAAAGCCATTTGCAGCACTGATCCAGTACATTTCTCCAAAGGGGCCGGAGGTCGAGGTGATCTCACGTCAGATTGCAAATGCACATACTCTATTTAATATTACTATGACACTGATCTGGGTCTGTCTGATTAAATTCATGGTGAAGATTGTTACGACCTTGATACCAGATGGAAAAACCGTAGATCTGGATCCGGCCAAGCCGGTATTTCTAGATGAGAAGATCCTCAGCCAGCCGACAGCAGCACTTCAGCTGGTTGCCAGGGAAATCCTTCGTGTGAGCGAAATGGTGAAAGTAGTGGTAGCCGATACGATTACGGTCGTTAAAACAGAAGATGCCAGTGAGATGGAGCCATTGCAGGAAAAAGGGTTACAGATCAAAAAATTGACGGTACAGATTACGGAATATCTGGCTTCCCTGTTCTCGGCCGGAAGTATGACAGAGCAGCAGGCGGCTCAGACGGCAAGCCTTATGTACCTTTTAAGTGAGGTAGAACGTGTCGGAACGCTGAGTGTAGAAGTTACAAAATGCGTACAGGAAAAGACAGAAAACAAGTATTCCTACACACCGGAAGCGATGAATCAATTGCAGAAAAGTCTAAAGACGCTGGAGAAGATGTTCACCGATTCACTTCAGGCATTGCAGGGAAATAAATCGGTTCCGATGAAAAAGCTGATTCGGCAGAAAGATCAGATCATGGACCTGGACCTTCAGATGAGAAAATCACATATTCAGCGTGTGAATGAAGGGAAATGTAAGGCAAATCTTACGATTCCATTTACCAACATTTTGCACCTGATTGACCGTATGGGCAACAGTTGTGTCAACCTTGCTGACATGGCAAGCAATGAGATCAGTTTCCATGATTTTATGACAGTCAATCAGTAAGAAAGCTTACAGAAGAAAAAATAACTCTTTACATTTCCTCTGATTTTGGATACATTATTATTATAGAACTATAACTCGGTCAGAGAAATCCCCATTCTCTAAGCTTTCGCATAGATGGGGTTATGACTAATGTGAGGATAAGAATGAAAGAGATATCAGACAAAAGATTAAGCGATTATATGGCACAGCAGATTGCGGATGAGATATTATCCGGAAGGATTCCCGGAGGAAGCCAGTTAAAACAGGAAGAACTGGCGGAGGCGTTTGCGGCTTCCAGGATCCCGATCCGGGAAGCGTTCCAGATTCTGGAGAATCAGGGGTTGATTATCCGACTGGCAACCAGAAGAATTACTGTGACGAAACTGGACGAAGAACAGATCCAGCTGATTTACAGCATGATCTCGGAGATGACGAAGAAGGCATGTAACAGCCTGAAATACAGCGGGAAGATTTCCCAGCTGGAAACCCTACTTTCCACACCGGGCCTGTCAGAAGAAATACAGCCCGCCGAAGCCATGTGTGATCTGGTAGAAAACGAATATATCAAAAGGCTTTTACGAAACGCCTGCGACAGTTATATCCGTTTTGCGCTATCAACAGGACATTACGCAGATCAGATCAATCAAGAAAAGGATAAGATGGCAGAACTGCTAAGAAACAAAGAGTGGAAGGAAGCAGAAAAAGTCCTGGATACATATTTCCAATTGCTTGCCAACGCGGTCAATGAAGAGAGAAGGATGAATCAATGAATGGATTAAGACCAATCAAGATGCCGTCGGCCAAGGAAAAAGTGGCGGCAGAACTTAGAAAGGCGATCCTGTCCAGGCAGATGCAGGAAGGGGAAGTCCTTTCACTGGATAGTGTAGCCACGCAGCTCAATGTGTCGGCCATGCCGGTACGGGAAGCGTTCCAGATCCTGGCAAGGGACGGACTGATTCAGCTCCGCAAGAATAAAGGTGCCGTGGTACTTGGAATTACCGAAACTTATATTAAAGAACATTACCAGCTTCGTGCCATTTTAGAAAGTGCGGCGGCATCCCTTGCAGCAGGCATGGAGGCAGACATTTCAGAGATAGAATCCGTGTATGAAGAGGCCGAAAAGGCTCTGACCGAAGGAAACTTCAGCCAATATACGGATTTAAACCGTGCATTTCATCATGAGATCTGGTCTGCTGCAGGTAACCAGAAGATGAAAAACATGATCTCCGAATTATGGAATGGCCTGTCTATGGGAAGTATGGTATCAGAAGAAGATTATGCAAAAGTATCGATCAGAGAACATGAAAAAATCTTGAATGCAATCAAGGCCCATGATCCAAAGGAAGCACAAAAGGAGATGTTTGACCATATTATGCGGAGCCGGGATGATATGCTCACCTATTATCAATAATCCGTGCGTTGTTATTTGCCAGGAAAAGTAAATAACAACGCATTTTTTATGTCATAGGGAACTTTGTACCTATAACATAAAAATGCTCCGCAAGGATCGCACCGTGGTGGAGCGGAAGATAACGCGTTGCGATGAAATGATGTTTGTTGTAATTTTACACAAAAAACTGTAAATATTTTTATTATATATGCCAAAATTGATCAAAGCCTATTGACATTTTTATCAGGAAGGAGTATTTTACAATCAAGATTTGGATACAAAATCAAATATCAAATATCAAACATCAGGCATCCGACATAAAAATTGAGAAAAAGTATCCAGGAAAAAACGAACTCATCAGAAGGAGGTATGGAAATGAGTCAGATAACAATTACATTACTGTTTCTGGCATTTGCAATCATCATGTTCATGCTTGAGAAGATTCCGCTTGGAGTTACATCGATGATTGTCTGTGTAGGACTGGTGATCACAGGGGTATTAGACTGGCAGACGGCATTCTCGGGATTTATCGACAGCAATGTCATCTTATTTGTCGCCATGTTTATTGTCGGTGGGGCACTGTTTGAGACAGGGATGGCAAACAAGATTGGAGGAATGGTCACACGATTTGCAAAGACAGAGCGTCAGCTCATCATCGCGATTATGGTGATCGTCGGAGCAATGAGTGGTTTCCTTTCTAACACAGGAACCGCGGCAATCCTGATTCCGGTCGTGATCGGAATTGCCGCAAAATCGGGATATGCCAGGTCTAAACTGTTAATGCCGTTGGTATTTGCGGCAGCCATGGGAGGGAATCTTTCCCTGATCGGTGCACCTGGCAACATGATCGCACAGTCATCCATGGAAAAACTTGGATTGAAATTTGGTTTCTTTGATTATGGAAAAGTAGGACTTCCGATTCTTATCGTTGGAATCATTTTCTTCGCTCTGTTCGGATATAAACTCCTGCCGGACAAGGTGGATACCAGTAACGAGGGAATCTTCGATGAAAGTAAAGATTTCAGTCATGTGCCGAAATGGAAACAGAACCTTTCCCTGATCATCCTGCTCTTAACACTTTTAGGAATGATCTTTGAAGAACAGATCGGCATCAAGTTATGTGTGGTAGGATGTGTGGGAGCACTGGCCCTGATTCTTACCGGAGTCATCAGTGAGAAAGACGCACTGCTCTCCATCGATTTAAAGACGATCTTCTTATTCGGCGGTACCCTTTCCCTTGCATCCGCACTGGAGGAAACCGGTGCCGGGGCCCTGATTGCCGATAAAGTGATTGGAATGCTGGGAGATCACCCTTCACCATATATATTAACCTTCGTAATCTTCATGCTCTGCTGTGTCATGACAAATTTTATGTCCAACACGGCGACGACAGCATTGATGGCTCCGATCGGAGTATCCATCGCACAGGGAATGGGTGCCGATCCCAGTGCCGTACTGATGGCATGTGTCATCGGAGGATCGTGTGCTTTTGCAACACCAATCGGAATGCCGGCCAACACCATGGTGGTAACGGCAGGAGGGTACACCTTCAAGGATTATGCGAAAGCAGGTATCCCAATGATCATAGTAGCAACCGTGGTAAGTATGATCTTACTTCCGATCTTCTATCCATTTTTCCCGTAAACAGGGAAGCGTGGAATCTAGGCAGCAACAAAAATTTTTAATAGAATTTCAAGGAGGAAATATCCATGTCGAAAGAACAACAGGTAATACAGCTTACAGATTATATGGCAAAATTTATTGCACATATCGCAAAAAAACTGCCAGACGATGTCATTGAAAAATTAACAGAGCTGCGTGAAAAAGAAGACAGCCCGCTTTCAAAGGTCATTTATGATACCATGTTCAAGAACCAGGAACTCGCTGTAAAACTGAACAGACCAAGCTGTCAGGATACCGGTGTATTGCAGTTCTGGGTAAAATGCGGAACAAAATTTCCGCTCATCGATGAGATGGAAGGCCTTTTAAAAGACGCTGTGGTAAAAGCAACCTTTGAAGCACCTCTTCGTCACAACAGTGTAGAAACCTTTGATGAGTACAACACAGGAAAAAACGTAGGGAAAGGAACCCCTACCGTATTCTGGGATATCGTTCCAAACTCAGACCAGTGTGAGATCTACACATACATGGCAGGAGGCGGATGCACTCTCCCTGGAAAAGCCATGGTTCTGATGCCGGGTGAAGGCTATGAAGGAGTGACCAAGTTCGTTATGGATGTGATGACAACATACGGACTGAATGCATGCCCACCGCTTCTCGTTGGTGTAGGAGTGGCAACATCCGTTGAAACCGCGGCACTTCTTTCAAAAAAAGCACTGATGCGTCCGATCGGATCACACAATGAAAACGAGAGGGCAGCCAAAATGGAGACCCTCCTCGAAGACGGAATCAATGCCATCGGCCTCGGACCGCAGGGTATGGGCGGAAAATATTCTGTCATGGGCGTGAACATCGAGAACACGGCACGTCACCCATCGACCATCGGTGTAGCGGTTAATGTAGGATGCTGGAGCCACAGAAGAGGGCACATTGTATTTGATAAGGATCTGAACTACACAATCACAACACATACGGGGGTAGAATTATAATGGTAGAAATAAAGAATGGTAAAAAAATCTTAACAACACCGATTTCAGCAGAAGACTTAAAAGATATCAAGATCGGTGACATCGTCTATCTGAACGGAAGCATGACAACATGCCGTGACGTTGCCCACCGCCGTCTGGTAGAAGAGGGAAGAGAGCTTCCTGTGGATGTAAGAAACAACGCCATCTTCCATGCAGGACCAATTATCCGTCCACTGGAAAATGATAAATTTGAAATGGTATCGGTCGGACCGACCACAAGTATGCGAATGGAAAAATTCGAGTACGAATTCGTAAAAGAGACGGGCGTCCGTGTAATCATCGGTAAAGGCGGTATGAAAGAAAACACCGAACGTGCATGTAAAGAATTCGGAGCGATCCACTGTGTATTCCCGGCTGGTAACGCTGTCGTCGCCGCCACAGAAGTGGAAGAGATCGTAAGGGCAGAATGGAGAGATCTCGGAATGCCGGAAACACTCTGGAACTGCCGTGTAAAGGAGTTCGGCCCACTGATCGTATCGATCGATGCAAGCGGAGCCAACCTGTTCGAAGAAAGAAAGGTAGAATATAACAAAAAGAAAGATGCAGCAACCAAAGAAATCTGTAAACATGTAAGCTTTATAAAATAAAGATAAATCTCACACTCCATTTTCCCCGGGTTATTCCTCTCAAAAGCCCGGGGAAAATTATTATAAGAGCATTTCTACTGTTGCGGTACCTTTCGAAAGTAAGTATAATATGGATAAACAGAGAAGAAAGGGGATGTTTCCATGGGGATGTTTCTAAATAGCATAGGAATTTACGATCGGTATCAGACAGTAACAAAGGGACAATACTTTGTTGATAAAACAGCATTATTAGAAGAAATCATTCCTTTACTGGGGCAGGAACAACGCTTTCTATGCATTACCAGACCGAGAAGATTTGGAAAGACGATTATGGCAAATATGATTGGCTCTTTTTTTGAAAAAGGGATAGAGAACCGAAAGATATTTGATTCTCTTGCGATTTCGAAATCGGAGCAGTATGAAGAGTATATCGGAAAATATAATGTAATCTATGTTGATTTTAGCGAAATACCAGAAGATTGCAAAGATTATCATTCCTATATCAAAAGAATATCTGATGGTATCAAAAGAGATCTGCAGGATGCTTTTTCAACAATAGATTTACAGGGAACCATCTCTATATGGGATATGTTGTCTTCTGTGTTTGAGAAGACGGGTGAGAAATTTATTTTTATTATGGATGAATGGGATGCCCCGTTTCACATGGAATTTATATCGGAAGATGACAGAAAAAGTTATCTTTTATTTCTGAAATTATTACTGAAAGGAAAGAGTTACATTGAGCTGGCTTATATGACAGGGATTCTTCCGATTGCAAAGTATTCGAGTGGTTCCGAACTCAATATGTTCTTAGAATATGATATGGCAACAAAGATAAAGTACAGTGAATATTTTGGCTTTTCTGATGAGGAAGTGGATGTACTTTATGACAGATACAGAAAGTATTCAAGAAAACCCCGTATTACGAGAGAAGAACTGCGGGAATGGTATGATGGATATTATACAGCGGCAAGAGAAAGAATATATAATCCACGCTCGATCGTATGTGCTTTATCTGATAATCAGCTTTCCAATTACTGGACGAGTTCCGGGCCCTATGATGAGATTTTCTATTATGTCAGGAATGATATAAAAAATATGAGAAACGATTTGGCATTGATGGTAATTGGAGAGAAAATTCATGCGAAAATAGGAGATTTTGCAGCAGTGTCTATGGAGCTGAAAACAAAAAATCAGATTTATTCAGCCATGGTAATTTATGGGCTGCTTACCTATGATAACGGACAGGTTTTTATTCCAAATAAGGAACTCATGTTAAAGTATGAGGAACTGCTCCAAAGGGAAGATTCGTTGGGATATGTATACAGACTAGCTAAGAAATCAGACGAAATGCTTCAGGCAACATTAGCAGGTGACGTAGATACCATGTCATCCATTTTAGAATATGCCCATGATACGGAAACACCGATATTATCTTATAATGCAGAAATAGAATTGACAGCAATTGTGAATCTTGTATATCTTTCAGCCAGAGATCGATATAGGGTAGAAAGAGAAGATAAAGCCGGTAAAGGCTTTGTAGATTTTATTTTTTATCCTATGAGAAAAGAAGAAGATGGCATTATTTTAGAATTAAAAGTCAATCATAGTCCAGAAGAAGCCATTTCTCAGATTAAGAATAAAAAATATGCCTTAAAATTTCAGGGAAAGTTAGCGGAACAGCCTAAATATACAGGACGGATTCTAGCAGTAGGAATAGGTTATGATAAACAGACGAAGAAACATGATTGTAAAGTAGAGGTATTACATGCGGTAACTGCCCGGTGAAGGAATATTCCGTACACCTTATGGCAGAAGCGTATAAAGCTGGCAGAGGAACTTTATCCTCTTCCGGCAAGAAAACTCCCATCTACAGGTGGAAAAATGATGTCATATCATTCTGAATGGATTGCTGCATTTCGGCAATGGAATGCCGTCTGGAACGGGCGCATTCCTGCGCCTGGCGGCCACAGATGATGCATTTACGGCAGGTATTCCGGGAGAGTTTCTGTCCGTTTGTGTCAATCACATCCATATCAAAGAGGCGGCCGAGGGTATGTGTCTCTTCGATTCTCGTGGTCAGTTCCTTAATTTTTCTGGCAGGATAATCTACAGAAAGGATGAATTCGTCGCCGGTTTTTTTATGGATTTCCATGTGGTTTAATACGCGGGCAGGCAGAACAGACAGCTCATCGAGGAGATATTCCTTTCCGCTGGTGAAAGCCATAAGGATGTCTGTATTCGTCTTGACTGGCCCTGGGATATTCATACAAAAAGAAATGACAGGACAGTGGTAATGGGATAAAAATATATTCTGAATATGCACTCGTTCTTCTCTCCAATTTAACATATCTTCTAATGTCACATTTTCTCCGATCATAAGAGGTTCTCCTTTTTTAATGATGTATTACGTAGTTTGCTTGTTGTATCTTTTTGACAACAGGTATCGCTTCTTCACTTTTTAAATACTGCAAAGTTGTTTCGGGAACGAGTTCTTTTAGCAAAGAAAGGTTCCCGTTTTTGATTGCCTGCCGTACTATAGAGGCACTGATTGGCAATGGATGGGAAGGAATGTTTTTGATCCCGTTTTTTGTATCGATGGATTGCTTTCTTGGAACAATGATACAGTCAATGCCGTTTTCCGGTAATTTTTCGGCCATAATTTTATTATAAATTGCCGTGGTTTCACTGAATGGTTCTTTGCCGATATACCTCATTGAGATATGCAGTTTTTCTGCAATTTTTGTGAAAATGGCAAGGTCGAGTTCAGCGTGGCTTTCCATCACTTCCCGTTCATCTTTTTGAAAATATCCGGGAAAAGTGGCATTGCTGATCATGTAAGGGCCGCTATCATGGTAAATGATATTCGTAAGATGGGAAGTCCCTTCGATTACCAGCTTTTTTCTTATGGAAAATGGAATCAGGCTCGCATCTTCTTCTACGATAAAAAGATGTAAGATATCATTTTCATGGGCGGCTTTTTCTACAAGATACTGATGTCCTAAAGTGAAAGGATTGGCATTTAGGACAATGGCAGCGTTTTTTGCGGATGCTGCGGATTCTTGTAATGGAATATTTTGTATGGTCAAATCCTGTTCTAATTTTTTCAGATAAGAAGAAAATCCATTTCGTTTATTTTCCATAAAAACAATCTGATTTTTGATCGATGCGATTTCGTAAAATCCCAGATCCGCAAAAAATGGGGCTGTGCTGTATTTGGTATATAAAAACAGATGCGTGTTGCCGCGGGCAAACTGAACAGAAACCAGATGGGTGATCATCTGGTTCATCAATCCTTCGCCCTGATGTGTATTGCTTACGGCAAGACAGCGCAAGGTATTGAAAAAGCAGCTTCCCGTGGCGATGACCCGCATTTCCTCATCAAACATTGCACAGGTATAGTCCAGATTGTTATCTCTGTGAATGCCTTCTGCTTCCAATAAAGTAAGGATTTGTTCGTTGGTATCCCAATCAGAAGCGGATACTTCTGTGATCAGATAATCGGACATGATACTTCCCTCCCCTTTTGTATAATCCGGCGTGCAGGACTCCCAATCGAGTCTTGACTATTGTATGGAAATTGTAATCAAATTTCTTTTTGATGTAAATAGAAATAGCTATTCCAAAAGGGAATGTAGCTATTATTTTATACCATTTTCTTTTTGAAAACAGGGCAGATATAATAAAGGCAGATAAACGGAACTGGAAAATGAGTAGAGAAACGAAGTCTATCAACCGTTTGCCAGGGAAAGCAAACGGACAACAAAAGAAAGAGGCGGACAGGAGGAAGAGTTTTGGGTAAATCATTAACGAGAAAAATTATAGAATCACATTATGTATCCGGAAGCATGATACCAGGTGAAGAGGTTTTTATTAAGGTTGACCAGACATTGACACATGATATCAATGCGGTGATGACATATCTTGCCTTTGAGGCAACCGGACTGGACAGGAGAAGAACCGAATGCAGTGTCAGCTATCTTGACCACAATCTTCTTTATGTCGATCATAAGACACCGGATGACCATATTTATTTACAATCTGCGGCAAAGCGTTTTGGTGTGTATGTATCCAGACCGGGTAACGGAATCTGTCATACGGTTCATGTGGCAAGATTCGGGGTGCCGGGCAAGATCAGCATGGGTGGGGACAGCCACACACCACATGGGGGTTCGATCGGAATGTTATGTATTGGTGTTGGCGGAATGGATGTTGCCACAGCGATGACGGGTGTTCCGATGCGCCTGAAAATGCCAAGAGTGATTCAGGTGAAATTAACCGGACGTTTAAAACCTGGTGTCAATGCCAAAGAAGTGATCTTAAAAATGCTTGAAAAAGTTACGATTAAAGGGGGACTTGGAAATGTGTATGAATATACAGGAGAGGGAGCCGCTTCTTTAGAAGTACCACAAAGAGCAACGATTACCAATATGGGAGCGGAGCTTGGGGCAACTTCTTCGATTTTCCCGGCAGACGAACAGGTCAGGAAATTCTTAAAGGCACAGCAGCGAGAGGAGGCTTACAGAAAACTCCTTCCAGATGAAGATGCCGAGTACGATGATACAATAGAAATCAATTTAAGCGAGTTAGAACCGTTGATTTCCTGTCCACATCAGCCAGACAATGTCATGCCGTTAAAAGATGTGGAAAAGAAACCGGTACAGCAGGTGTTTATCGGAAGCTGTACCAATACAAGTTATGCCGATGTGGCAAAGGCCGCCCTGGTATTCAAAGGCCACCATGTGAATGAAAATGTAAGCTGCACCTGCGGCATTGCTTCCAGGCAGACCTACAAGGAATTAATGAGAGACGGCTATATTGAGATGCTGCTCGATGCCGGTGTCCGTATGCTTGAAATTTCCTGCGGCCCATGCTGTGCGATCGGCCAGACTCCTGCGACAGAGGGGATTGCCGTAAGGACCTCAAACCGTAACTTTAAAGGACGTGCCGGCAATCCGAATGCAAAGATTTATCTGGTAAGCCCGGAAAGTGCAGCAGCAACGGCCATTCTTGGAACATTTGCCAGTGCGGAAGACGTGATGGGAGAGGATGTAAAGATCCTCGGGGAGATTCATGAGCCAGATGCATATGAAGTAGATGATTCCATGATTATCAGACCGCTTCCGAAAGAAGAGGCGAAGAAGGTGGAGATTGTCCGTGGCCCAAATATCAAGCCGCTGCCAATCCCGGATATACCGGAAAATCATCTGACTGCTCCGGTGAGCTTAAAAGGCGGCAATAATATTTCAACCGATGATATTACTCCGGCCAGTGCAGAATTTTCCAGCATGCGCTCCAATATACCGCTGATGTCACAGTATTGCTACCATCGCTATGCTCCGGATTTTGCGGCAAGGGCAAAAGAACTTGGGAAGAGTATTATCATCGGTGGTGAAAACTATGGACAGGGCTCTTCGAGAGAACATGCGGCCATCAACCCGATGTATCTTGGGGTCAAATGTGTGATCGCAAAGAGTATTGCCCGTATCCATAAAGGAAACCTTGTAAATCACGGAATCATTCCCATGATTTTTGCCAGCCCGGATGATTATGACCGGATTGATTTATTCGATGAACTTTCTATTGAAAATTTATTCGAACAGATTCCAACTAGAAAAGTAGTGGTAAACAATGTGACAAAGAATTTTTCTTTTGAAGTCAATCTTGACCTTACCGACAATGAGGTGGAAGTTGTACTTTGTGGCGGACAGCTTCGCTATTTAAAGAAACAGCTGTCAGAAAGTGATCAAAAATAAAAACAGAAAGGAATCAGAAGGATGAAAGAAGAGTTTATTCAGAATGCGGAAAATAAATTTGGTGAATTAATTACGAACGAGCTGACCCGTATTGAAAAAATGAAACAGGCAGAGAAGGCGACCGATTTTGCAGCTAAAGGTACGATTGTGGTCGGAATCCTTCCAGGAGATGGGGTGGGTCCTATTCTGATGAAGCAGGCTGTTCGTGTATTAAAGGAACTCGCAGCACCGGAAATCGCTTCCGGCAAGATAAAGCTTCAGGAAATTCAAGGTATGACCATCGAAAACCGTGTGGCCAAATTAGAGAGTCTTCCGGCAGAGGTGTTAGAGGAAGTAAAAAAATGTGATGTGTTATTAAAAGGCCCGATGGTAACACCGAGGGCAGGAGACGGGCTTCCCAATCTTTTAAGTGCCAACACAGCTCTTCGCCGTGCCCTTGACCTGTTTGCCGCCGTAAGGCCGATCCGAATCAAAGAGAAAGGGATTGACTGGACCTTTTTCAGGGAAAACATCGAGGGAGAATATATCTGGGGAGACAAAGGAATCCAGGTAAATGATGATCTTGCGGTTGACTTTAAAGTACAGACCAAACAGGGCAGCGAGAGGATTGCCCGTGCGGCATTTGAATTTGCCAAACGTAACGGAAAGAAAAATGTAACGGTAGTGACCAAAGCAAACATCGTGAAATTAGTCGATGGAAACTTTGCAAAAACAGTGCATGAAGTGGGAAAAGACTACCCGGAAATCGAAGTCCAGGAGCGTCTCGTCGATGCGATGTGTGCAAAGATGCTCGATCCGGAATTTAACGAGGGAATCGAAGTTGTTGTACTTCCAAATTTATATGGAGACATCGTGACAGACGTTGCAGCAGAACTTTCCGGTGGACTGGGAACCGCCTGTTCCTCCAATATCGGAGACCACTATGCCTTATTTGAAGCAATCCATGGAACGGCCCCTTATCTGATCGCGCATGACAGGGGAGATTACGCAAACCCGAGCAGCCTGATCCGTGCGGTTGGCCAGATGCTCATGCATATCGGTTATGGTGACCGTGCCAAACTTCTGGATGATGCGATGGAAATCTGTACCGTAACCGAGAAAAAAATCGTTGTGACCACACAAAAAGAAGATGCCAGTGCGGTCGAATTCACGGATTACCTATTAGAAACGATTCAGAAAATCCGATAGATCAAAAGCATTCCCAAACAAGACAGAGAAGCACTGAAAACCTTCTCTGTCTCTTACTGTATCCTTGATGCAAGAGGAGGTTCATGGTAAAATATCAAAAAAAGTAAGGTCATGCCATATGATCATGCGAAGGAGGATACCGATGAAAGATTCTGATTGGGAAATTTTATATGAATTACATAGAAATCCGAATATGACGAAAGTAGCGAATCTTTTGTATATCACACAGCCGTCACTGACAAAACGTCTGCAGCATATGGAAGAGGAATTTCAGGTGACGATCGTGAACCGTACTCCCAAGGGGTTAACCTTTACAAAAGAAGGGGAATTCCTTGCAAAGCAGGCGGAAGCCTATCTTACCTTTCTTGAAGATACCAGAGAGCGGCTGAAAGAATTCAGAGATCATTCAGAAGGGGAGATTACCATTGGAGCCTCCTATACTTATGGAAAATATACACTGGCGGATTTACTTCTTGAATATAAACGGGAGCATCCGAATGTAAACTTTAATGTCATCAGTGACCAGAGTAACATTTTATTCCGGAAGATGTTAGAAGATTCGATCGATGTTGGATTTATCCGCGGAGATTATGAGGGAGCCGTCAATCGAACCCTGATCGGGCGAAACAAAGCGTATCTTGTGACGAAGGAAGCGGTCAGTCTGGATGACCTTCCCAAAATGCAGCAGATTGGCTATAAGACCAATGACCGGACAAGGGAGTTGTTAGATGATTGGTGGAAAGACCGGTTTGGCACAGATACACCGGCAAATATGATGGTGGGCTATATTGATGTGGCATGGCAGCTGATCCATAAAGGACTTGGTTATACGATCTGCTTTTTGCCAGATCATTTTGTCAATGAATATGATTTATACCTCACTCCCCTGGTAAAGAAAGATGGAACGCCGGTACTTCGCAATACATGGTTTATATATTCAAAAAATAAAAGAAGATCCCAAATATTAGAGAAATTTATTCACTATATTGAATCGGAGTTTAAAACCTGATAGAAGAATGACAAATCTTCTCCTGATTCCTTATGTACTCTTAGCAATCATAAAAGCAATACCATGTTGGTTCCGAGAGTACACTTTACAAGAAAGAAGTAGAATATGAAAGAGATTGATTGGAGAATTTTAATTGAATTATATGAAAAAAGAAGCATGACAAAGGCGGCAGAAAGCCTTTATATGACCCAATCTGCCCTGAGTAAAAGGGTGCATCTGATCGAAGAAGAGTGGGGGATCGAAGCGGTAAAGCGGAGCAGTAAAGGTGTGATTTTCACAGAAGATGGAAAGTATCTTGTGAAAAAGGCAAGCATTATGTTGGATTTCCTAAGAGAAATTGGAGAACATTTTGCCCAGAATAAATCCCAGAAAGAGCTTGTCAAAATTGGGGTCCCGAATTCCTTTGCCAGACTTCATATGCCGAATCTCTTTCGGGAATATATAGAACAGTATAATAAGATCCAGATAAAAATCATTCCCAATTCAAGCGACATGATTATCCAGCAGCTGACCGATGGAAGCATTGATATGGGAATTATCTGTGGGGACTATCCATTTCTTGGAGAGAAAGTCTGCCTTTTTGAAGAGGAGCTTTATATCGTGGCACCGAAAGAAGCCACACTGGATGACATAGAAAATTATCCGCTGATCGAATCCTACTTTAATCCGGTGGTAAAGCTGATGGTTAATCAGTGGTGGCGGACTCATTTTGGCAGCCTGCCCCACGAGACACATAAAGTCCCTTATGCCGATATCGCAATCGAAATGGTCGGAAGAGGTCTCGGTGTGACTTTTGTCTTCGGAGCCGGTTGGAAAATTGATGAAGAAACCACCAGGAGGATTGCTGTCTATGATGCACGCGACAGGCGGGTAAGCCGGAAAGTGTGGATGATGCTCACAGACCGCTGTTTTTGCAATCAGAATATAATGGACTTCATTACTTTAATCGAAAGTTATTACCATGTGAATACATAATCATTTGCCAGATTGGAACCAACAAAACCCAAAGAGAACGATAAGCCATATTTGTGCCCACCAAAGCCAGGATTGGATGTGATCGAACATTCCATATGCTGCGGCTAAGGTCACAGAGATGGCTTATTTTATTCCTTCACAATTTCACAAATCTGTATTCTGTTTTGGAATACCTTTTTCATTGTAGTTATGAATTTCCTTTTGACAGAGGATTTCCTTATAATAATGATATAAGACATACGAAAACATGATGCATGAAGGAGGAAAGTGTTATGAGCTACGCTTATGTGGGGTGCAGGACAACAAAAGAAAGGAATGCGAGAGGAAAAGGATTAAAGGTTTTTGAAATCAGTGAACAGACAGGAGAATGGAAAGAGATCCAGTGTTTGAAGACAGAGGAGAATCCTTCTTATCAAACCCTTGATGCAGAGGGAAAATATCTTTATTCGGTTCATGGGGATATCACCAGGGTCAGCAGTTATAAGATTTTAGAGGACAGGACATTAGAGTGGATGAACACGATTGATATCGGTGGAAAGAATCCGGTATTTATCACGGTAGACCGGACGAATACCTATGTGGTTGTTGCGGCATTGCAGGGTGGGGCTGTGTATGTGATAAAGAGAAATGCAGATGGAAGTCTTGGAGAGATTGTGACAACCGTAACAATGGAAGGAAAGAGCGAAGAAAAACATTCTTTTGCACACCAGTGTATCTGGGATCAGAAGAAAGAGTACCTTTTCGTTGTCAATCAGGCACGATTACAGGGTTATGGTATGGTAAAAGTGTTCCGCTTTGATGCGGACGATGGTTCTCTGACCGAGACGGATACTTACTATTCCAGGGAATATGATGAGCCAAGACATGTATCCATCCATCCCAATAACCGGTATGTGTATCTGATCAATGAAAAAGGAAATAAGATGACCTATCTTCGCTTTGATGAAACGACAGGGAAGTTAACGGCGCGACAGAATCTTCCATCTTTGCCGGATACCTATACCGGGGAAGGGCAGGCAAGTGCTTCTTTATTAGATCAAAATGGTGAGATTTTAATTGGTTCTAACCGTATTCATGAATCGATCGTGTTATACCGGATTGATCAGGAGACAGGATATATGAAAGAACTTGGTTACTATCCGGCACTGGGACTTACCCCAAGATTTATTACCTTTAATAAAGATTACAGCAAATTTTATATAGCAAATGAGGATAGTGACACGATAATAGAAATGAAACTGGATTCAGAAAAAGGACAGATGGAATACACAGGAAGAATCATTCCGACCGAAAGTCCGGTCTGCATCACATTTCGATAAACAGGAGGGGGAAGTTTATGAATTTAGGGTTGGTATCATTAATTTTACTTCTTGCAGCCATCGCGATTGGTTTTGCAAGAAACTGTAACGTAGGTATTTTGAGTGTTGCATTTGCAATGATTTTAGGAGTTGTTTACAAATTGAATGTCAGTGACATTATCGCAGGCTTCAGTTCGTCTTTATTTATTCAGATGGTTGGAATCACCTATTTATTTGCCATTATCAATGGAAATGGAACGTTGGAGTTGCTGGCGAAAAAAATGGTTGGCCTGGTGGGAAAACAAACCCATCTGATTCCATTTATGATGTATGCTTTAGGATTAGTGATCTGTGCCGTAGGACCGGGAGCGATCCCTTCTCTTGCCATCGTGCCGGTTGTTGCGATTCCGGTTGCACTTTCTGCCGGAGTCAATCCGATTATGACAGCGATTATTGGGGATCTTGGTGTAATGTCCGGACGTATGAGCCCGTTAACACCGGAAAGTGCCGTTGTAAGGGAGTTAATGGAAAAGCAGGGAATGAATGGAGACACTCGTCCGATCATGCTCGCCCTTACCATTACCGCATTGGTAGTTGTCGCTCTGGTTTACATATATTATAAAGGCTGGAAGGTAGATGCTTCCATGAATGGAAAGCAGGAGGAGCTTCCCAAATTCAATCTTCATCAGTGGCTTTCCCTGCTGGGACTTCTCGTTCTTGCGGTTGGGGCATTATTCTTATCCTGGAATGTCGGCTTAACCGGATTTTTGATCGGAAGCATCCTGATTGTTCTTGGAGGTGGGGAAGAAAAGAAAGCGATTGCTGCCATTCCATGGAATGTAATTTTGATGGTACTGGGTGTCGGGATTTTGATGAATGTGATTTCTTTATCCGGCGGAATTGATATTATGGTTGCCGCCTTAGAAAAGATCATGAGCCAGAGAACAGCAACGATGATTATGGCAATTGCCGCCGGATTCATGTCCTTCTTCAGTTCAGGACTTGGTGTGGTATTCCCGACATTAATTCCGACTGCCGGTGAGCTTAGCGCAAATCTGGGTGTGAATGCGGTTCAGATGGTAACGGTTATCGTCATTGGCGGAACGGTATCCGGGTTTACCCCGATCTCTACCACCGGTGCGTTAATTATGGCAGGGGTGGCACAGCAGAAAGATGCAGAAAAACGCTTTCCGCAGAACCGTTTATTTATTGAATTATTTGCAGTATCGTTTATCGCACTCGCCGTTCTTGCCCTATTTGCTTTGATCGGTGTGTATGGCTGGCTTGGGCTGTAAATGATGAAAAAGAAAGACAGGGAGGTCTTATTGTGAAAATAAACAAAGCGGCAGTGGCCGGGACACTGGAATCCAGCGATGCCATGGTTATGATAGAGCCAAATGAAGAAGGAAAAGGAATTGAATTTGATTTAGACAGTGTAGTGATTCATCAGTACGGCAACCGTATCAGGAAAACGGTTATGAACACATTGAAGAATCTGGATGTCAATGACGTAAAGATTCGCGTGGTAGATAAGGGTGCATTAGACTGTACATTAAAAGCAAGAGTGGAATGTGCGGTATTTCGAAGCACAGGGCAAAATACAAATCTTCCGTGGGGAGGTGCGATTCGATGAATCCAAATAAAAAAAGATTAAGAAGAACGATGATGTTTTTAAACTGCCAGAAACCGGGGCTGATCAAGGATCCTTATATTTACAAACCGGATTCGATTATGCTCGATTTGGAAGACGCTGTGGCAGAGAAGGAAAAAGATGCGGCAAGATATTCTTTATATCATGCGTTACAGGAAATCGACTACCGTGGGGTAGAGAGGGTAGTCCGTATTAACGGTTTAGATAGCCCTTACTGGGAAGAAGATATCCGCTGTGCCGTTGCCGGCGGCTGCGATTCGATCCGTATCCCAAAGACGGAATCCGCACAGGATGTCCATAGGGTAGAAGAAGCGATTATTGCGGCAGAAAAGGAATTTGACATTCCGGAAGGAAGAACCCTTATCATGTCAGCCATTGAGTCGGCAAGAGGTGTCATGAAAGCGTTGGATATATGCGAAGCTTCTGAGCGGATGTTTGGGATTGCTCTCTCTGGAGGAGATTATACGAAAGATCTGCAGACTCATATTACCGGAACTGGTCTTGAGCTTATGGGGGCAAGACAGAATATGGTCATTGCGGCAAGGGCAGCAGGGGTACAGTGCTTTGATACGGTTTACACAGACCTTGACAACATGGACGGCTTCCGCCAGGATGTGGAAACCATCCACCTGATGGGATTTGACGGAAAGTCTGTTATCAATCCAAGACAGATTTCCATTGTACATGATATTTTTACCCCTTCCCGAAAGGACATCATTTTTGCAGAAAAAGTAGTCAAAGAAATTGATGAGAAAAAGGCAAAAGGGATCGGTGTCTTTACCGTGGATGGGAAGATGATTGATATTGCTTTTTATGACGGTGCAAAGAGAACAATCGCTCTGGCAAAGGCTTCTGGAGTTTATAAGGGGGATTTGTAAGATGTTAAATAAAGTAGGCAGGGATATTCCGGAAGAAATATTAAAAGAAACAGGAAAAGAAGTATTTCAGGGAATTTATTATAAAGATCATACAGAATTTCATAAAAGAGGCCCGATCACAAAAGTGGTAATGAACCACGACACAAGCAAAATGGTTTCCTCCATCCATGAGGCACTCGTCAAATGCGGTGCACATGACGGAATGACCTTAGGGTTCCATCATCATTTCCGTGACGGAGATCTCGTTGTCAATATGGTGATGGAAGAAGTGCATAAGATGGGAATCAAAGATGTGACCATCTGCGCCAGCTCCCTTGGAAAGGCACACGATGCCTTGGTTCCACTCATCGAGGACGGAACGATCACAAACATTCAGTCCTCCGGTGTGCGTGGTAAAATAGGCGAAGCCATTTCCGCAGGAAAGTTAAAAGGCCTTGCGATTATGCGTTCTCATGGCGGACGGATCCGTGCCATTCAGACAGGTGAAACCGTGATTGACATTTCCTTTATCGGTGCCCCGACCTGTGATGATTATGGAAACTGTAAAGGAATCGGCGGCAAGAGCGACTGTGGTGTCCTTTCCTACTCCTTTGTCGATGGAAACCATGCCAACAAAGTCGTTGCCGTAACAGACTGCCTTGTTCCATTCCCGAACTATCCGGCAGATATCAACATGACAAAGGTCGATTATGTCTGCGTAGTCGATCAGATTGGTATCCCTGAAAAAATCGCAACCGGAGCGGCAAAGCCAACAACAGATGTCCGGAAGTTGATGATGGCAGACTATTGTACCCAGTTTGTAATCAATACGCCATACTTTAAAGATGGATTTTCCTATCAGACAGGGGTTGGCGGAGCGTCTATCGCCTCTGCCGCTTCTCTTGGAAAAATCATGAAAGAGCGTGGCATTAAAATGGGATTTGCCGTAGGGGGGATGTCGAAAGGAATGTGCGACCTTTTGGATGAAGGCCTGGTAGGCTGCCTCTTAGATACACAGGACTTTGACACTGCAGCCGTTGATTCCGTAAAACGTCCGAATCATCATCGCATCAGTGCCGGTGCCTATGCCAATCCATTTAATAAAGGAGCTTTTGTTAACAAACTGGATTTCGTTATCCTGGGAGCTTTGGAAGTGGATGTCCATTTTAATGTCAATGTCGTCGTGGGATCCGATGGGGTCATCACCGGCGCACAGGGCGGTCATCCAGATGCAGCGGCCGGAGCAAAATGTACCATCGTGATCTCCCCATTATTACAGGGACGGATTCCGGCAATCTGTACCAATGTAACCACTGTGACCACACCGGGCGAATCGGTTGATGTAGTTGTCACAGATTACGGTGTTGCCATCAATCCGGCAAGACAGGATCTCATCGATCAGATGAAAGATGTGGAGGGTATTCCATTTTGTACCATTGAAGAACTCCGAGATATGGCCTATGCCATTGCCGGGGAACCGGAACCAGTACAGTTTGGCGATAAAATTGTTGGTATCATCGAGTCAAGAGACGGCACTATCATGGATGTCGTAAGACAGGTAAAACCCTATGCCTTTTTTGCATAAGAACATAATTTTTGAGAATTAGATTTTACTTATGGGCTCTGTTATAGTGTAATTACAAAAACAGCAGTAAATAAAAAATGTAAGAATGCAGATCAGAAATTAAGGAGGGAAAAATATGCAGGCAGCAGCAGGTTATAATATGGGATATAGGGCAAACGCTGGGATGGTAATGGATATGGATTTCTTCGGTTCTTATGTAAAGAATACCAAGACGATTCCTTCCGCGAAAGAATCTTATGAAAAAAGAGAAAAGCAAAGGGAGATTTTTGAAGTGATCGATGATTATATCGAGCAGGCATGACAGAAAATGATGCGATAATCATTATGGAGCAGAAGGCGAGAAGGTTTTACTTATGAGGGAAACAATAGAAAGGTGTGTTTGTAAGGCTCTGCTGGGAGAAGTGTATACGACTCCCAAGCCGGGGCTTGTAGATTGGAACGATAACGGAGCCCATAAAGATATGGATATCCATACCTTTGAAAAAAGCACGGCAGCAATCGCTCCCTATATTGCAGAGATGTTTTGTGAGGGATATCAAAAAACGCAATCTTCCGAAGCTTTATTTGTTCGAATCCGTCAGATAGGAATGGAAGCCGAAAGAGCAATGTTTGAAGCGACAGATGGAATCAATACACATAAGGGAATCTTGTTTACGATGGGGATGATCAGTGGTGCTGCCGGATACTATTACAGAAAGCAGCACCATTTTTGCGTAAAAAAAGTCCTTACCCTTAGTGGGAAAATAGGGAAGAAAGCCTTAGAAAACGACTTTAAAAACATTACAAATAAAATGCAGGGGAAGAAAAATCTTACAGAGGCCACTCTCACTCACGGAGAAAAAATGTATCTTCGCTACGGTATCCGCGGGGTAAGAGGGGAAGCACAAGAGGGGTTTCCGATATTAGCAGATTACCTCTGGCCCTTATTTTGCAAATACAAAAAAGAAGGAAAAAACGGACATCCCCTAAATCTTCAGATTCTTTTATGGGCGATGCTCCTTTCGGAAGATACGAACGTATTCAAACGAGGTGGGATCGAAGGAAGTATATGGCTGAAAAAAGCAGCAAAACATATTTTAGAAGAAGGCGGGGCTTTCACAGCAAAAGGGATGTCTTTGATAAAAAGACTCAATGAAGAATGCATTCAAAAAAACATCAGTCCTGGGGGATCCGCCGATCTGCTCGCCGCAACTCTGTATCTTAATGAACTGCATTCCGATTTCGTTCATTAGATCGCGAAAGAAAGGAAACATACAATGGATAGAGCCACAGAAAAAATCATCAGGGAGCTTCGAAAATATTCCACCCCGGAACTATGCGACGGGGCGGTGGAATACCGGACAATGGATTATCATATTACAGAGCAGATCACAGACAAAAAAATCGCAGGGCGGGCATATACAGTCAGAGTGCCGAAAGGAGTCAGCGGGATCGTGCCCGATGCAATCCTCGCGATGGAAAAGGGACAGATTCTCGTCATTGCCGGAGAAGGATATGGGCAGGGTTCCTATTGGGGAGATCACCGAAGTATCTGTGCCAAAATGAAAGGGGCAGAGGGTATCATTATCGATGGGGCGTTCCGGGATTTCGAAGGATGCCGGGAAGCAGGCGTTCCATTATTTGCAACCAACGTAACCTGTGGAAGCTGTAAGAAGGATAGAGAAGGGGATTTAAATGTACCGGTTATCTGCGGTGGGGTAGAAGTCTGTCCGGGAGATTTTATTGTGGCAGACTGCAACGGAATCCTTGTCATGAAAGAGGAAGAAATTCCAGAAATTTTAGAACGGGCACAGGCAAAAATAGAGGCAGAACAATACACAATCCGAAGAATGAAAGAAACGGGAGAGATTATCCCGAGAGTCATTCGGGCGACCGAGTTCCAATAATTATATCGAAAGAAGTCAGGAAGTTTTGCGTCAGATTACCGATCGTAATACAGGAAAGGGAAATTGGAGGAAAGACTATGGTAAAGTTATATGATGGCGGTGCATATCTGGTCAATGGAACAGAAATCGTGCCAGAAAAAGAAGCAGCAAAGGTGGAAGCTCTCACAGGAAAAAAGGCAGAAAAGGATCAGGCAAGAAAAGGAACGATCGCCTATGGCATTATGGAAGCACATAATACCTCAGGAGATATGGATCATCTGAAAATTAAGTTTGATGCGATGGCTTCCCACGATATTACCTTCGTTGGGATTATCCAGACAGCGAAAGCATCTGGAATGGAAAAATTCCCACTGCCATATGTTTTGACAAACTGCCATAATTCATTATGTGCAGTTGGCGGAACCATCAATGAAGATGACCACATGTTTGGACTGTCTGCTGCAAAGAAATACGGAGGAATTTATGTTCCTCCACACATTGCAGTAATCCATCAGTATATGCGTGAAATGCATGCCGGCTGTGGAAAGATGATTCTTGGTTCGGACTCCCATACCCGTTATGGGGCACTTGGGACCATGGCAATCGGTGAGGGCGGCGGAGAGCTCGTAAAACAGTTGCTTTGCGATACTTACGATGTTGCCCGTCCAGAGGTAATCGCCATTTATCTTGATGGAAAGCCAAATCCGTGGGTCGGACCACAGGATATCGCATTAGCGATTATCGGGGCAGTATTCAAGAATGGTTATGTGAAAAATAAAGTAATGGAATTCGTTGGGCCGGGTGTATCTGGCATGTCAACGGATTACAGAAACGGTATCGATGTTATGACCACAGAGACCACCTGCCTTTCTTCGATCTGGAGAACCGATGAAGATACCAAAAGCTTCCTTACGATTCATGGAAGAGAAGATGATTACAAAGAATTAAATCCGGCAGAGGTCGCTTACTATGATGGAGTCGTTTATGTTGATCTAAGTACAGTAAAACCAATGATCGCCCTTCCGTTCCACCCGAGCAATACCTATGAAATTGATGAGTTCAATGCGAACCTTTCGGACCTTTTACATGAGGTAGAACAGGAAGCAGTAAAGATTTCTCAGGGAAAAGCAGAGTATCATTTGACAGATAAAATTACCGACAAAGGTTTCCAGGTACAGCAGGCGGTGATCGCCGGATGTGCCGGCGGCAACTACACAAACGTTGTAGAAGCAGCCCACGCATTAAAAGGCAAAGATACAGGAAGCGGTGAGTTCAGCCTTTCGGTATATCCTTCTTCCCAGCCGGTATTTATCAACCTCACAAAACAGGGTTATATCTCGGACTTAATGGAAGCGGGAGCCATTATCCGTACCGCATTTTGCGGCCCATGTTTCGGTGCCGGGGATACACCATGTCATGATGGTTTCAGTATCCGCCATACAACAAGGAACTTCCCGAACCGTGAGGGAAGTAAGCCAGGTAACGGACAGATGTCTGCCGTAGCATTGATGGATGCCCGTTCCATCGCAGCAACTGCAGCAAACGGCGGTATCCTCACCTCCGCAGAGACACTCGATTGCTGGGGAGATGTGCCGGAATATAGCTTTGACAAAACGGTATACGAAAAGAGAGTTTATTACGGATACCAGAAAGGTGATAAAGAGAAATCTCTTGTTTACGGTCCCAATATCAAAGACTGGCCAAAAATGAGTCCTTTAACAGACAACATCCTATTAAAAGTCTGTTCCAAGATTCTTGATCCGGTCACCACAACCGATGAGCTGATTCCATCTGGAGAGACCTCTTCTTTCCGTTCCAATCCTTTGGGTCTTGCCGAATTCACTCTTTCAAGACGTGATCCGGAATATGTGGGACGTTCGAAAGAAGTCGATCAAATCGAGAAAGTAAGAGCAGCGGGAGGGGATATCACAGCCGTAGACCCCGAATTAAAAGAGATTTTTGATAAGATCCGACAGATTTCCGGACAGGAAAAGATAGAAGAGAAAGCAACAGAGATCGGAAGCATGATTTATGCAGTAAAACCGGGAGACGGTTCTGCCAGGGAACAGGCAGCAAGCTGTCAGAGAGTGATTGGTGGTTTAGCCAATATCACAAAAGAATATGCCACCAAACGTTATCGTTCGAACGTTATGAACTGGGGGATGATTCCATTCCAGATGAAGGCAGAGCCAGAATTTGAGGTGGGTGATTATATTTACGTTCCGGATGTGAGAACTGCACTGGACGGGGATATGCAGGACATCAAAGCTTATGTCATCGGCGATGAAATCAAGGAGATCTCCCTGTACATCACAGATATGACCGAAGACGAAAAGAAGATTGTAAAAGCAGGTTGTTTGATTAACTATAACAGAAACCGTTAGTGTAGGACATAAGGGGTAAGATCGATGCAGAATGGAAAAAGAAAACGAAAACTTCCGGCAGTCGGACAGCGTATTGTCCGTTCCACCATCGCCGTAGCATTATGTTTTGTACTCTATTATATCAGAGGCAGGCAGGGAATCCCATTCTACTCTGCACTGGCAGTACTGCAATGTATCCAGCCTTACCATTCAAATATGAAAGAAATGGCAAAGAAACGAACCATCGGAACCTTTATCGGAGCATTCTGGGGAATGACAGTCATTTTCTTACTGCTCGCATTGCAGAAAAGTTTTCATGCAGAAATCGAAGAATCTTTCGCCAAATATATGCTGATCTCTCTTTTTACAGGAATTGTTTTATATTCCACTGTGTTGATTCACTGCAAAAAAACATCCTACTTTTCCTGTGTCGTGTTCTTAAGCATTACAACAATGCATATCACTGACTCCAACCCGATTCTTTTTGTCGGAAACCGGGTGCTTGATACCATGATCGGAATCGGACTGGCAATCATCGTAAACTCTGTCCATCTGCCAAGACAGAAAAACAATGATATCCTCTTTGTATCAGGTATCGATGACACCCTCCTGACAAGCCGTGAAGAGTTAACACCTTACAGCAAGGTAGAACTGAACCGAATCATAGATACCGGGGCGAAATTTACGGTATCTACCATTCGCACTCCTGCATCCGTACGGGAAACTTTGAATGAAATCAAGTTAAACATTCCAATCATTGCAATGGATGGGGCAGTATTGTACGATATGAACGAGAACTCTTATCTTATGAAATACCAGATGTCCACGGCACAGGCAAAAGTCATGACAGACTTTTTATCCCGGGAGGGCTTTACGTACTTTACCAACACAATAATCGAAGACCTGCTCGTTATCTATTACCAGAATCTTACCAATAAAGCCGAAAAAGGCATTTATGAGAAAAAGAAAAAATCTCCCTATCGAAACTATGTCAAAACATGGGATGCCATTTGCGATAATGTGGTCTATATTTTACTGATCGACGAGAAATCCAAAGTCGAAAAGCTGTACAAAAAGCTGTCGGAACAGGATTGGGCAGCCGACTATAAAATCGTATTTGCAGATTCAGTCAATTATCCCGGCTATGCACACATCAAAATCTACCATAAAGATGCTACAAGAGAGCATATGCTTTTAAATCTCAAGGCATTCCTTAATCTAGAAAAAACGGTTACCTTTGGAAGCATCGAAGGTAACTATGATGTGATCATAGCCGATTCCGATAAAAATGTGATGGTAAAAGAACTGAAAAGATTATATGAACCGGTCAGATTTTAATTTCTTTAATCCATAAAAGTATACTTTGTATTCGGTTATTTCGTTTTGACGGTTTTCATGCTGCTCCATTTGGAGTAATATGTGGTGCCGCCTTTTTTCATGTAGTTTCTTACCTGCACATAGTATTTTGTCTTTGCGGAAAGGCTTTTTATGGTCTTCCCTGTGCTTGTTTTGCCTGCCGTTGTGTATTTAGAGGATGCCATGCTCGATTTCTTAGAGTAGCGTATCTGGTATCCGCTCATTGTCTTCTGGTTTGTGCTGCTTGCTTTTGACCATGATACAGTAAAGGCTTTGTTGGCTTTCTTTACGCTCAGGGATTTTACGGCGTACTTGGAATATCCGGCTAATATTTTTACATTCTTTTTTATTTTGCATATCGTGCAGTAGGAATATGTTGTTCCGTTTTTTAGATATCCGGCTTTTTTGGTATATGTTTTCATCGTGTGCCCGGTTGCCGGGATGACTGTGCTCTTTTCGTAGCTGCATGCGCTGCATTCTGCGACAGCTTCGCCGGCGGTCGTGCATGTGGCGGCTTTTTCCGTAACGGGATCCTGCAGATTGTGGGTCAGGCATTCCCACTTGATCTGACGGGCTGCCGCATATG
>CAVFXN010000022.1:0-113633 GCA_963626755.1 Bacteroidaceae bacterium | reverse complement strand
CAAAGCATACACGGTGAAGCAGTAAGAAGTATCCGTAAGGACTTCAATTCTCGATATGTTTTGAGCATATTTCAACACATTTTGAGTAGCAGTAAATGAAATGACAGAAAAAGAAAAAATGCAGCAGCAGATGCTGTATGATGCAAATAATGACAAAGAATTATTAGAGGAAAGAATCAGGGCAAAAGACCTGTGCTATCGCTACAATCAACTTCGCCCGTCGGATGAACGGGAACAACAGGAGATCATGCATCAGCTCTTAGGGAAGACCAAAGGAGATTTTTGTGTGATGGCACCATTCTGGTGTGACTATGGCTACAATATTGAAATCGGGGAGGATTTCTATGCAAATCATAATACGGTGATTCTGGATGGGGCGAAGGTCACATTTGGCGATCATGTATTTATTGCACCGGATTGCGGATTTCATACGGCGGGACATCCGATTGATTTTGAACGTCGCAACCAGGGACTGGAGTATGCGTATCCGATTACCGTAGGTGATAATGTATGGATTGGTGCCGGTGTCCAGGTGATGCCCGGTGTTACCATCGGAAGCAATGTGGTGATCGGAGGGGGAAGTGTTGTCGTGAAAGACATTCCAAGTAACTCCGTAGCGGTTGGAAATCCCTGCAGAGTGATCAGGGAAATTACGGAAAAAGATAAAAAAACTGACTGGAAAAGGCAGGTGTAACCCTCGGTATTTGTTAAAATAAAGCAGAACATTATGGTATGGGAGGGAGTTCGGTGTGAAAAATTTACAGGAAATGCGTAGCGGATTTGAAACGGCATTTATAAATAGCAATAGAAATTCCAATCTTGCTTATAGACCAGAATTTGTATCGAATAATCCTGACGAAGGGAAAAAGGTTCTTTCTTCCATAGAAGAAGAATTATTGCACTGTGACAGATTTCAGATCAGTGTGGCTTTTATAACTATGGGAGGGATTACTCCGCTCCTTCAGACGTTAAAAGAGCTGGAAGAAAAGGGAGTGCAGGGGCAGATTCTTACTACTAATTATTTAGATTTCAGTGAACCGAAGGCACTGGAAAAACTCCATGGGCTAAAAAATGTCACTTTAAAAATGTATGATGTAGAAGCTGCAGGAAATGGATTTCATACAAAGGGATATATTTTTAAGAAAGAAGAAATCTATAGAATTATTATTGGCAGTTCCAATCTCACTGGCAAGGCACTTACATGTAACAGAGAATGGAACACTAAACTACTATCTACAGAAGAAGGTGAGGTAGCAGAGCAAATCTTAAAAGAATTTGAGAATCTGTGGAATAGTGAGTATACGAAAAATTTTGAAGATTTTTATGAACAGTACAGAGAACGATATTTCATCATAAAGAAGCAAAAGGAAGTAGCAAGACAGGATGAGATTTCTTCTATCGAAAAATACCGGCTAAAGCCCAATAGCATGCAGGCTGATTTTATTGTTAAACTGAAAAAAATAATAAATAAAGGGGAGAAGCGCGCATTACTTATTGCTTCGTGTGGTACCGGTAAGACGATAGCCTCAGCCTTTGCCATGCGAGAACTTGGATTTAAGCGTGTACTTTTCCTGGTGCATCGAGGTCAGCTGGCAAAACAGACGCTAAAGTCTTACAAGAAAATTTTGCCAGATTCGGTTTCTATGGGACTTCTGGGTGCAGGCTATTTTGATACAGATTCCGATTATATTTTTGCCACAGTTCAGACGTTAAGCAAAGAGGAATATTTGAAAAAATTTGATCCGTTAGAATTTTCTTGTATTATTTTGGATGAAGCTCACCACTCATCTGCCAATACCTATCAAAAAATCATGGAATATTTCCATCCTCTCCTTTGGATGGGAATGACGGCTACCCCTGATAAGCGGGATGATAGTATGGGAGGACGAAATATTTATGAGATTTTCAATCACAATATTGCCTGTGATATCCGGTTGCAGCAAGCGATGGAGGAAAATCTTTTATGTCCTTTTCATTATTTTGGAATCAGTGATCTTTCATTCATTGGTGATGGGCAGACGAAAGCAAGGAATATCTCAGAGAGAGATTTTAATGTTTTGACAAGCGATGAGCGTGTAAAGCATATTGTAGCGCAGGCTAATTATTATGGTTATAGTGGCGAACGCGTGAAGGGATTGATCTTTTGTACCAGAATTGATGAATCAGAGGAATTGTCTCATAAACTAAATAAAATGATTAATCCGGAAACAGGAACTTATTTCAGAACCCTTGCCCTGAATGGAAGTGCCTCTGAAAAAGAGAGGCAGGAAGCGTTTGAGCGTTTGGCTATGGATGAAGGGGATAAGACGAATAAGAATCTAGAACCTTTGGATTATATCATCTCTGTTGAGATTTTAAATGAAGGCGTAGATATTGTGGAAGTGAATCAGGTTCTGATGCTTCGACCGACGCAGTCTCCTATTATTTTCATCCAGCAGCTAGGACGTGGACTTCGTAAGGCAGAAGGAAAAGACTATGTCGTGGTTTTGGATTTTATTGGGAATTATACCAATAACTTTATGATTCCCATTGCCTTATCTGGAGATCGTTCCTACAATTCCGATAATATTCGTAAATACGTGATTAGTGGAAATAATACGATTCCTGGATCTTCCACTATTCATTTTGATGCAGTTGCAAAAGAAAAAATCTTTCATTCCATTGACAAGATACGAGGAATGAAAGCGATTATCCGTGAAAGCTATACAAGCATTAAGAACCGTTTGGGCAGGGTGCCCTATCTTTTGGATTTCTATGAAAATGGAGAAGTGGATTCCCTGGTGATTATTAGAGAATATAAGACCTATCAGGATTTTCTTTGCAAAATGGAGCCAGACTTATATCAGGGAAGAATCACAAAACAAGAAAAGCTCACCCTGGAATATATTTCAAAAACTGTGCTTTCAGGTGTGCGTCCTTATGAATTAGAATTGTTAAGACATTTGTCTTCAGAGTCTGTTATTTCTGGTCAATCATTTTTGCAGGAAATGAAAGCGAAATATCATGCTGTGAATGCTGAGACCATTCGCAATGCTGTGTATGTACTGGAAGGACATTTTGTGTCTAAAGAAGCAGAGTACCGGAAGTTTAAAAATATAGAGATTGTAAAATTCGATGATAGTGGAATGATCCGACGAATGAAGAGCTATGAGGAGCGTCTGCAGCATGCGGAATTTTATAAACAGTTAAATGATTTGATTTCATTGGGCTTAAAACGATATCAGGACAGATACCGTATTTCCGGAAATTCAGAGATACCATTTACATTATATGAGAAATATTCCCGTAGAGATGTCAGTCTTCTCATGAACTGTGGAAAAGATTTATCTTCGATCATGTATGGAATGAAACGAATTCGCGATGATGTGTTTATTTTTGTGACGTATCATAAGCAAGAGGCAAATAGTGATGACAAGCAGTATGCAGATGGTAAGCCAGATTACGCAGATGCATTTGTTAATAATATGATCTTTTGTTGGGATTCTCAAATTGGAAGAGGAATAAATAGCAGCTATATGCAGGATGTGACAAAAGCAAAAAGAAAACATCTTTTGATTAAAAAGAGCGATGCAGAGAGCAGTTTTTATTACATGGGAACTTTTGATATTTTGGAGATTCATGCCGGTAAAAAAATGGATAATAACGGAAATATGCGAGATATCACCAAAGTCACCATGCAGATGAAACACGCAGTCCGTGAGGATCTGCTGAGATATTTGGAAAGCAATATAACAGAAGGGTAGTATAAAATGAAAACAATAAGAGTGGTTGCAGCAATAATCTGCGATTCGATAGAGAAGAAAAAGAAAATATTTTCGACAGCCAGAGGCTATGGAGAATTCAAGGGTCAGTGGGAATTTCCTGGAGGTAAGATAGAAGAAGGAGAAAGCCCACAAGAAGCTCTAAAGCGAGAAATTAAAGAAGAATTGGATACGGAAATTGAGGTCTATGAGTTGATTGATACTATCGAATATGATTATCCGACTTTTCATTTGTCGATGGATTGCTTTTGGGCGGAGGTAATTTCAGGAGAGATTACCCTGAAGGAGCATGAAGCTGCCAAGTGGCTTGACAAAGAGAGCCTGGATAGCGTGGATTGGCTGCCGGCAGATTGGGGACTGATTGAAAAAGTTAAGAAGGAGATGTAAAATTCCGTATTTCCAAATGTGCAATGAAAAATGAATGCTTGTTGACAAGAAGTGGGAGAGAGTTTAAAATAATCAAATAGACAATATAAGGTAAATGTAAAAATATTGAGAAAATAGTTATGTTTCTCAATGACAGGGATAGTGTGAAAAGATTGAAAAGAAAGGCCGCGGCAAAAAGCGGCAGAAACCATTTGGAAATACAGACAGGAAGGAAGTTACCAACAGAAATGAAAGAGATTAAAACCCCCAAAAAACCAATCATTTTTTATTATCTCATTGTATTATTGCTGCTGATGGTCGTCAATATGTTTTTGATGCCGGCGATTCAGCAGGCAAGTGTTAAAAAAGTAGACTATAATGAGTTTATGAGCATGACACTGGCAAAAAAGATTAAAAAAGTAGAAATTGATGATGACGAGATCATCTTTACCGATCAGGAAGGAACCACGTATAAAACGGCCAAAATGGAAAACGATCCGGGGCTTACGGAGAGACTGTATCAGTCTGGTGCACAGTTTACCACGGATTACCAGCAAACCGTATCTCCGCTGCTGTCGTTTCTTCTTTCGTGGATCATCCCGATCCTTCTTTTTGCGGCCATCGGCTATTTCGCACAAAAGAAGATGATGAATAAGATGTCTGGCGGCGGTGCGAATATGATGTTTGGCATGGGGAAAAGCAATGCCAAAATCTATGTCCCTTCGGAGGCAGGCATCCGTTTTTCGGATGTGGCAGGAGAGGATGAGGCAAAGGAAAATCTGGCGGAGATTGTTGACTATCTCCATGAGCCGTCCAAATATTCTGAAATTGGTGCATCCATGCCAAAAGGTGTGCTGTTAGTCGGCCCTCCCGGTACCGGAAAAACCATGCTGGCGAAGGCGGTGGCAGGGGAAGCCAATGTGCCATTTTTCTCCATTTCCGGTTCCGAGTTCGTGGAAATGTTTGTCGGAATGGGAGCCTCGAAGGTCAGGGATCTGTTCCGGCAGGCCAAAGAAAAAGCACCATGTATTGTCTTTATTGATGAGATCGATGCGATCGGTAAAAAGAGAGATGGGCATATTGGAGGAAATGATGAGCGGGAGCAGACATTGAACCAGCTTTTAACAGAGATGGATGGATTTGAGGGAAATAACGGGGTCATTATCCTGGCAGCGACCAACCGTCCGGAATCATTGGATCCTGCCTTAACCCGTCCGGGACGATTCGACCGGAGGGTGCCGGTAGAGCTTCCGGATCTCATAGGAAGAGAAGCCATTTTGAGGGTACACAGCAAAAAGACCCGGCTGTCGGATCAGGTCGATCTCCATGCGATCGCACGGATGGCAGCGGGAGCTTCCGGTGCGGAGCTGGCGAACATCATTAATGAAGGGGCTCTCCGTGCTGTCCGTGGAGGTCGTCGGATCGTCACCCAGGCAGACCTGGAGGAGAGCGTGGAAGTTGTCATTGCCGGATACCAGAAAAAGAATGCGGTTCTTTCTCCGAAAGAAAAAATGACCGTAGCCTATCACGAGATCGGCCATGCACTGGTGGCAGCAAAGCAGACGAATTCGGCCCCGGTTCAGAAGATTACGATCATCCCACGGACTTCCGGTGCCCTTGGATATACGATGCAGGTGGAGCAGCAGGATAAATATCTGATGACCAAAGAGGAACTCCAAAATAAGATCGCCACCCTGACAGCCGGCCGTGCTGCAGAGGAAATTGTGACGAAGACGATCAGTACAGGGGCGTCCAACGATATCGAGCAGGCGACAAAGCTGGCTCGGGCGATGATCACCCGATATGGAATGACAGAGGAATTTGACATGGTGGCAATGGAGACGGTAAACAATCCATATCTTGGCGGGGATACCTCCCTTGCCTGTTCCGCGGAAACGCAGAAGAAGATTGATGAAAAGATCGTGGAGGTCGTCAAGGAGGAACACCAGAAGGCGTTAAAGATCCTGAATGAAAATAAAGGAAAACTGCATGAGCTTGCCCAGTTCCTTTATGAAAAAGAAACCATCACGGGAGAAGAGTTTATGAGAATACTGGACGATGAAAGGGCGGACAGTAACTAAGAAGTAAGAAAAAAGAAAGGGCGAGCGATGAGGAAAAAAGAAAGAGCCGCGATTGTGATCGAACGGCTGAAGAAGGAATATCCGGATGCGGAATGTACCCTGGACTATCGGGAAGCCTGGAAGCTGTTGGTCAGTGTCCGCCTGGCAGCACAGTGTACCGATGAGAGAGTCAATAAAATTGTACAGATTTTATTTGCAAAATATCCGGGGGTTAACGAACTGGCAGCCGCACAGCCAGAAGAAATCGAGGCGATCGTCAGGCCATGTGGATTGGGCAAGAGCAAGGCACGGGATATCAGTCTATGTATGCGGATGCTCCGGGATGAATATCATGGACAGGTGCCGGACCAGTTTGATGATCTGATGAAGCTGCCGGGCGTGGGAAGAAAAAGTGCAAATCTCATCATGGGAGATGTCTTTGGAAAACCGGCGATCGTGACAGATACCCACTGTATCCGTCTGTGTAACCGGATCGGCCTGGTTGATCAGGAGAAGAATCCGAAAAAGGTAGAGATGGCTTTGTGGAAGATCATTCCGCCGGAAGAGGGAAGTGATTTCTGCCACCGCCTTGTCTATCATGGAAGGGCAGTCTGCACGGCCAGGACAACTCCACATTGTGAAAAATGTTGCCTTTCCGATGTCTGCAAAGCCTTTCCTTCTTATGGAAAATAGGATGGAAAACAGGAAAATAAGAGAAAAAGAATTGTGCAAAGGCAGAAAGTGTAGTACAATGAATCCGGCACACAAGACTCACGGGCGAGTCTTGACGAAAAGAAACAAAATACAGTAAATAAGAGGATGAATACCATGAAAGAATTTAAGCCAGTAAAAGAAGGAAAAGTCCGCGAAATTTATGATAACGGGGACAGCCTCATTATTACCGCAACAGACAGAATCTCAGCATTTGATGTAATTTTAAAAAATGAAGTGACAGAAAAAGGCGTCGTTTTGACACAGATGTCAAAATTCTGGTTCGATTTTACGGAGAATACGGTGCCGAACCACATGATTTCTACAGACGTAGAAGATATGCCGGAATTTTTCCAGAATGAGAAATTTGCCGGACGCAGCATGTTATGTCGGAAACTGGAAATGTTCCCGGTAGAGTGCATTGTCCGCGGGTATATCACCGGAAGTGGATGGGCCAGCTATCAGGAGAACGGAACCGTCTGCGGCATCCGCCTTCCGGAAGGGTTACAGGAATCAGAGAAGCTTCCGGAACCGATCTACACCCCATCGACCAAGGCTGACCTGGGTGACCACGATGAGAATGTCTCGTATGAAAAAACCGTGGAGATCCTGGAAGAGCTCTATCCTGGAAAAGGAAATTACTATGCGAATATCTTAAAAGAATACACCATTTCCCTTTATAAAAAATGTGCAGAATATGCCTGGGAAAAGGGAATCATTATCGCAGATACCAAGTTTGAGTTCGGTTTGGATGAAGAAGGCCGTGTGGTTATCGGTGACGAGATGCTCACACCGGACAGCTCCCGTTTCTGGCCAAGAGAAGGCTATAAAGCAGGCCAGGGACAGCCATCTTACGACAAACAGTTTGTAAGAGACTGGTTAAAGCAGAATCCAGACAGTAATTATGATCTTCCACAGGAAGTGATTGAAAAAACTGTGGATAAATATAAAGAAGCATACGAAAAACTTACCGGAAAGAGGTAAAACGTATCTTAGGGCAGCGTCCGCTTGTTAGAATACTCTGACCGGCAGACGCTGTTTTTTCTTATATTTAACTCAGTTGGGGCAATCCCCGTCCTCCAGGCTTTCGCGTAGGTGGGGGTTATGATGGGAAGCTTTGTGAAAGGTGGCAAGATATGGAACATAGAGAAAAACAATCATCTTTTAAATCAAAAATAAGAAATCTTTTGACCATCCCGGGACTGGATGAAGAGGAAGAAAACTGGAATCCGGAAGATTTTGAATCGAGCAGCAACGAGGGAAGCGGGACACCGGACAGCAGCAACGAGGACAGCAGGACACTGGAAAGAATCGAAACAGATGACGAGATGCCGGAAAGCACAGGGGCAGACAGTCAGATTGCAGAAAGTGCAGACGATGCTGACTGGAATGCAGATGCCATCGATTGGAAAATTCAGCAGCCAGAAGAGACAGATTTTGAAGAGATTACATCAGAAGAGACGGGCTTCGAAAAGAAAGCATCAGAAGAGATGGGCTCTGAAGAGATTGCATCAGAAGAGACAGCTATGGAAGAGTTCACTGCGAAAGAGCAGGGGGTGCAGGAAAGAAAACGGAGGCATCAAAAAGAAGCCAGGAAAGCAGAAAAGAAGCCAAAGAAAAAAGGCGGTTCTTTTTGGGGCGGCATCCTCATCGTTTTCTTAGTGGCTGTGATTGCCTTTTTGGGCTATGAGGTGTTTGTCTTGCAAAAAGAAAATCAGCAGCTTAAAGCGGAACTGGATATTAATCAGACGGATGAGAAAACAGAAAAAACAGAGAATTTGTTTGCTTACATCAAAATTGGTGATAACCAATACCAGCTTTTGAGCAGTCTGTCCCAGTTCTCGAAAGACGGCTGGAAATTAAAAGCACTCCGCACGGAAAAAGCGGTGTTAGTTTCCGGTGGAAAGCTGGAAAAGGATGCCTATATTGAAGATGCCAATGGAAGGAAAGCGGGGATTATTATCAGAAATTTAAGCGATGGGGAACAGACCGTCAGTGACTGCACTGTGACCAAGCTGTCTTTTGATAAAAAAACCTTCGCCGATGATGTCCTGCTTCCAAATCAACTGGGATTTTCCAGCAAAGCGGATGATTTTAAGAAATATGGGTTTAAGGAAGAGGCCAACAATACGTTAAAATACAGCAACCCGGATGTACAGGGGGAATACATCGAAGTGACCCTGGATGCGGAAGGCAAGGTAACCAATATCGTGATCGAAAAAGAATCCAACGATCAGGAAACCAGCAGCCAGGACTCGAACGATCAGGAAACCAGCAGTCAGGAAACCAACAGCCAGGAAACCAGCAACCAGGAAACCAGCAGTCAGGAAACCAACAGCCAGGAATCGAACAGCCAGGAAACCAGCAGCCAGAACTCCAACAGTCAGGATTCCAGTAGCCAGGATTCGAACGGCAAAGGAAGTAATTCCTAAAATAAAGGGACAGAATTTATGGATAAGAAAGAGAAAGATATTTTTGACCGGATCATGACATTGCCGGGATTTCATTATTTTGAAAAGGAATATCAACGGCATAAAGAAGTTCTTCTCTATTTATTTTTCGGAGGCCTGACGTGTATCTTGAGCATCGGTTCCTACAGCTATTGTGATATAGGCATGGGAATGGATCCGCTAATCGCGAATGTCATTTCCTGGATCTTGGCGGTATCCTTTGCCTATATTACAAATAAGATCTGGGTTTTTTGTGCGGAAACCCATGGAATCAAAGCGTTGCTGCAGGAAATGGTTGACTTTTTTGCAGGACGTGTGTTTACCCTGCTGGTAGAAGAGCTCATCCTTTATGTGTTCATCACCCACCTTGCATGGAACAGCATTGCGGTGAAAGTCGCGGCGCAGGTGGTGGTCGTCGTATTGAATTATGTCATCAGTAAAGTCATCGTATTTCGTCAGCGCAGCTGAAAATGGTATCTGGCACCACGTTTTCAGAGATGTCGGTCACTACAAGAGACAGGCCGTTTACTTTAAAATGAATATCCCATTTTCCAAAAGCCATCCCATAAATCCGGTCAGGATCTTTTTGGTAGGAAGGGCGGGGATCCAGTGCAAGACAGTCGAGCAGCGGCTGTCTTTTTTCTTCGGGAATCACAGAAAGAAGCACATCCGGGCAGCGCACCGAAAGCTGGTGTGTCAAAGCCTTTGTGGAAAAACTTCCGGAAGCTTCCGGGTGGGAATCTGTAAATGGGATATAAGGTTTGATATCATAAATCGGGGTCTGATCCATCAAATCTGCCCCGGAAACCAAAAGAACCGGGCCTTCGGGAGTGGAAGGCTCATATTTTTCCAGGCGGACACAGGAAAGGCCGAGCGGATTTGGACGAAAGGGAGAGCGGCAGGCAAAGATACCAGTCCGGGAGTTCCCGCCCAGTCTTGGAGGGCGCACGGTCGGAGTCCAATCATGGTCAAAATTTTCGGAAAATCCCCAGATCAGCCATAAATGTGTAAATTGTTCGATTCCACGCAGACAGTCCCCATTACGGAATTCTTTGGTAAAAAGAATCTTAGAGGGAAGGTTTACCATGCCGCTCTGTCTGGGAATCCCAAATTTGGAAGGGAAATCAGAGCGGATATAAGCAACAGGGGAAAGTGTACGTATATGTTTTTGTTCCATAAAACCATTTTCCTTTTTTTGACGAGTATAGCACGAAAGAATCTTTCCGGCAACTGTGCACTGTAGATTGCGCAAAAATGGCATTTAAGATATAATGGGGGAAAAAAGGTTTTGATCAAAAGAGCTGCACCCTTGACAGAGGGTATCAATATTAGCAAGGAGGAAAGAAAGATGGGGGTTTTAAACGAGTTAAAACCGCAGAAGGTATTTCAGTTTTTTGAGGAAATCTGCAATATTCCCCACGGTTCCGGACATACGAAAGAAATCAGTGATTATTGTGTGGAATTTGCCAGGAAACGGGGATTACGCTACAGACAGGATGAAAAGAATAATATCGTGATATTTAAAAAAGGAAGTGTCGGTTATGAGAAAGAGGAACCGGTCATCCTGCAGGGGCACATAGATATGGTATGCGAGAAGGAGGCGGACTGCACACTCGATTTGGAAAAAGATGGCCTTCAGCTTGCGGTAGAGGGGGATCTGGTCTATGCCAAAGGAACCACTCTCGGTGGGGATGACGGGATTGCCGTTGCCATGGCACTTGCCATTCTTGATGACGATACGGCAAAACATCCTCCATTGGAGGTGGTTTTCACAGTCGATGAGGAGATTGGTATGCTTGGTGCATCGGCAATGGACTGTTCGATCTTAAAAGGAAGGCGGATGCTAAACATTGATTCCGAAGAGGAGGGACATTTTTTATTAGGATGTGCCGGCGGTGCTACCGTAACCTGTACGATTCCTGTAAAGAGGAGGCGATGGAGAGGTCAGACAGCGATCGTAAGAATTTCCGGAGTCACCGGAGGACATTCCGGGTCGGAAATTCAAAAAGAAGGGGCCAATGCCAATGTGCTTCTTGGAAGAATTTTATACCGTTTAAATCAGAAAACAGAGATTGCCCTGATCCGGGTAGATGGGGGCAGTAAAGACAATGCGATTCCGAGAAGTTCCGAGGCCGTACTGATGCTGGTGCCTGGCGAGGAAGAAGTCTTTTTGTCAGTTCTGGAGGAAATGCAAGAAGAGCTGGCAAAAGAATACCATAAAACGGATCCGGATCTGTTGATCGAGGGATGGACGCAGATCGCAGAGACCGAGGCGAAGAATGCCGGGAAATGGCTTCCTTTGGCACAAGAAAGTACCAATGCCGTGATCACTGCACTGAAATGCCTGCCTTTTGGCATACAGAGGATGAGTCCGGAGATAGAAGATCTGGTACAGACGTCTTTAAACCCTGGCATTTTAATGACCGGGGAGGAAGAGACTGCGATCAGTTATTCGGTAAGAAGCAGTGTGGATCTAGAAAAAAAAGAACTGATCGAACGGTTGGCCTGTCTTACCGAAAGCCTGGGAGGTAGTATCCGTCTGGAAGGCGGCTATCCGGCATGGGAACGGAAAGAAGATTCCACACTTCAGAGACTGATGGAAGAGGTATATCGGGAAATGTACGGGCAGGAGCCTGTGCTGGAGATCCTTCACGTCGGAGTGGAGTGTGGATTATTTGCCGGGAAAATGCCGGGCCTTGACTGTATTGCCTATGGCCCGGATGTCTATGATATTCACACGACAAAAGAACGCCTTTCCATTGCAAGCACAAAACGGGTATACGAATACACTCTTGAAGTGTTAAGCAGATTAAAAGGACTTTGAAACGTTTCAAAAGTGGTGTAAAGAGTATGTACAGCCCGGGAGGTAGTTATGAAGAAGAAAAAAATTGCTGCAATGATCATTTTTGTGCTTTGTATTTTTTTTATCGGTCAAAATACAGAAGCCGCCGATGTTTCGAAGACAACCGAAGTGACAGATTACAGGCAGATTGCCGAGCTGGTGTCGGAACATTGGGAGAATGATTTTTTTGGGAAAATTACGGTGGAGTCGGGGTCTGATACCATAGAAAAAGACGGACAGAAAGAAAAACTGTCCGAAGAGTTAGATATCAGTACTGCGAAGGCAAAACAGATTACAAAATCAGAGCAAAAATTAGAGGATTATCTGGAAACTCAGGAAGATGGCATTTATGAAGTAGAAAAAACAGAAGAGGGTAAGCTGGAAATCGAGGCACCGTACCAGACGAAACGGCTTATCGTATGTTCTGCCGAAGTGACAGGCACTTATGGTGCGAAAGAAATCTACCAAAATATAATGGACGGACAGACCATTTTGCAATACGATACCGAAGAAGCGGCAAAGGAGGCCTGTGAAAAACTCCGCAGTATTTACGGAGAAAAAAATTGTTATCCGGATCTGGTGACATCCTTTGCACAGTCGATGGAGACATCCGAGGAAAAGACCAGAAAAGAAGACCGTGGGGATTCCGGTATCACGAATTATTCCTGGGGAGATTCTTATATGGGTTTTGACCAGCTAAAACAACAGGCACAATCACAGCACTACCGCCAGGTAACGGTGGCGGTCATCGATACCGGGATTAATGCCTCGAACTTTATGTTTAAGGGCCGGACCATTTCCAAGAAAAGCTACAATTTTTTTAATGCAAATACCAATGTAAAAGACGTCTTTGGGCACGGCACCCATGTCAGCGGGATTATTGTGGATTCTACCCCATCCAATGTGAATCTGCTTGTCTTGCGGGTAGGGGACAGCAAGGGAAGAGCCTCCCTGTTAAGCATCGACGCCGCCTTACAATATGCGATCCAGCAAAAAGTAGCGGTAATTAATTTGAGCATGGGATTTGAGGACAAGAAAGCCTACGAATACACGTATCTGGATAAATCAATTAATAAAGCCTATGAGCGGGGAATTCCGCTTTGTGTGGCAGCGGGGAATCAGACAAGTGGGGGAGTGGATGTCAAATACTGTTACCCTGCCTGCAACAAAAAAACGATCGCAGTCTCTGCCTTAGATGAAGATTCCACCCTTGCCTACTATTCAAACCGGGGGAGCGGCATCGATTTCTGTGCACCGGGAACCGGTATTGTCAGCGCAGACTGGAAAGGAAAGACCCGCAAATTATCAGGGACATCGATGGCAGCACCCCACATCACTGCGGCAATTGCCTACATAAAAATGATGCAGCCGAACCTTTCTGTCGATGGCATTTGCCGGGAATTAAAGCTTTATGCCAAAGATCTGGGCAGTAAAGGAAAAGACCGTTATTATGGATGGGGCTGTCCGATCATGACCGGATTTTTACAAAAAGGAATTACCTATAAAAACTATGTTGTCATTTTGCGCCCGAATTTAAAATATACTTACAATAGCGGAAAAGGGGTCACGCTGCGCTGGAATAAAACCGTCGGAGCGCAGCGTTACAGTATTTACCGGAAAGGTCAAAATGGTAAATGGAAAAAAATCGGGGCGGTTTCTGCTGCGACACCATCTTATCTTGACCGGACAGCAAAGGCCGGACAGAAATACTCCTATCGTGTCCGGGCATACAATAACGGCCGCTATGGCGGCTACAGTCAGACCAAAGTCCTGTACTGCCTGAAAAAGCCCGCAATACAATGCGTAACAAAAAAGAAAAAACAGGTGCAGATTTCCTGGAAAAAGCAAAGACAGGCGTCTCTATATCAGATCGAATATGCCAGAAATAAAGACTTTAAACAATCAAAGAGATTAAGAAAATCCAGCAAGGAAAACCGGGTACTCACCCGGAAGCTGAAAAAAGGAATCTATTATTTCCGCCTGCGTTATATTTACAGACGAAACAGCATCAAAACCTGGTCTGCCTGGTCTGGTGTCCGCACACTGAAAGTGAATTAAAAAAGACCGGCATAGGAACGCTATGTTTTCCGTTCCTATGCCGGCTTGAAAAAGAAAGGTTCGAGAATCCTGCAAAGCAGGGTTCTTTTTTATAAAAAGAACACGATCATATCGATGAGGAATACCGGTATCAAACAGCTGATCGACCAGAGCATATAGCCGAAGAAAGAAGGCATTTTGATACCGTTTTCTTCTGCAATAGAACGCACCATAAAGTTCGGTGCATTGCCAATATAGGTGTTGGCACCCATAAATACGGCTCCGCAGGAAATTGCCATCAGGATGACCTGTGGGATGAAGCTGGTAAGAGTCGCCACTCCGGAAGTGAAATTCAGGGACGCAGCCGTTGTAAAGAATACCAGGTATGTCGGTGTATTATCCAGGAAACTGGAGAGTGCACCGGTAATCCAGAAGAACTGCCATGGCTGAGTCAGTCCGAGATCCGCACCTCGTGCCTTCAGAATCAGCAGGGCAGGAATCATTGTAATGAAGATTCCGATAAATAAAACGGCAACTTCCTGGATGGCATCCCAGGTAAAATGGTTGCTGGCACGTACTTCTTTTTTCGTTGTCTTAAAAGAAAGGAACGCAGCCAGAAGGATCAGCACAATTTCTATGATCGAAGCGTAAGATAATGTGACGCCCATGATGGTCAGTCCCTTGGCAAATGCCGGGAAAGAAGTCGGGAGCACACCGCTCAAAATTACACCGCCGACAATCATAAGGAGGAAAACGATGTTATGTGCTCCATCCAGATGGAGTTTGACACGATCTTCCTCGGATTTCATTTCTGGTTTAAATCCATCGGCAATATCCTTTTTATAAGCCCTTTGGTCGAGGAAAAAGAATACCACCAGTAAAATCACAACATTAAGAAGCATCACCGGCAAAAGGTGAAGACTCCAGAAAAAGCCGACACCGTTCATGAATCCCATCAGGAGAGGTGGATCGCCCACCGGTGTCAGACAGCCGCCGATATTGGAGATCAGGAAAATAAAAAAGACCATAATCTGTACTTTGCGCCGACGCCACTGGTTCGCCCGTATGATTGGACGGATCATCAACATGCTGGCACCGGTCGTTCCAATCCAGCTGGATAAAAATGTTCCGATCAAAAGGAGTATGACATTTACTTTGGGGCTTCCGGCCAGATCGCCCTGCAAGCTGATATTTCCTGCCACACAGAAAAGACCAAACAAGAGAACAATAAAAGTAAGATAATCTCCCATGGTAACTTCCACAAGATGTTCCAAAGCAGTATGTGGACCGTAACAGACGGCAAAAGGAACTAAAAATAACAGGGACCAGAATGCCACAACCCAGGGTTTATATTTTTCCCACCAGGCTTCCTTAATTAAAGGGAAAATCGCAATGCTTAAAAGCATGCCGGCAAAAGGGATACAGCTCCATATGGGCAGACTGTTTCCCAGAGCGATATCAGTGCTGCCTTCTTCTGCAGCAAATACGGAGACGGGAGAACACAGCAAAAATGCCGTCAATCCAGTCAAAAATTTCTTCATGTGTCGTAACCTCCTATTGAGTATTTATAGATTTGTTTGTGATGATTACCCCAAAGACTAAATCATATCTATATTAAATCCATGCTCTTTTTCTGTCAAATGGCAATCTATTCTTTTTGTCTAAAATTTGGCAAAAATTTTTATTTTGTTTATAGGATATGTATTACAGAGAAGGGGAAGACAGGACAGGAAAAGGGAAAAAGAAAAATTAATTGCCAAAATGAACAGTATCGGTTTAAAAATGCTATAATATTTGCTATAATATGGCATATCAAAGTGAAAAAAGGAAGGATTTGGAACGTGAAAGAAGAGATTCATTTAGGAGAGATTAATTTAATAGAAGAAGTGGATGAAAACATGCCGATCCTCAGCCTTTCCGTTACCAGTCTGGACATTCAGGTAGAAGAAGGAAGAGTGTATAAGGGTTCTTTTTTTGTGGAGAGTGAGAATAAAGTCCCAATCCAGGGGACGGTCTGTTCTACCAACGATAAAATAGGAACAGAAATTCAGCAGCTCGAAGGAATACGGCAGGAGATTCCCTATTTTTTTAAGGGGAAGCTGGCACTGGCCGGGGATCTGTTTGAGGGGAGCCTGGTACTGATCACCAACGGAGGGGAGTATCGGATTCCGTATCGAATCGAGGTGGTTCCAAGGTCTATGGACAGCTCTCGCGGCCGGATTTCCAGCATAGAGGACTTTATGAAGATCTATGCGGGCAACCGGAAGGAAGCGATGGAGTTGTTTTTCCTCCCGGCATTTGAGGAAGTCTTTTTAAAAGATCTTCCCCGGCAGCAGGCATTGTATCACAGCCTGATGAAAAGCCGTTCCAGAAGCCTGATCATGGAAGAATTCCTGACAGCAGCTGGCTATAAGGAGGCAGTGCGGCTGGATGTGCCGAAGAAGAAGCTGGTGCTGGAAGGGGAGGATGACCAGGCAGAACTGGAACTTTTTCTTGGAACGGAAGGTTATCTGGAAGGAAAGCTGTCCTGCGAGAAGGGACAGCTCAAGTTATCCCATACGGTTTTTACCAGCGATGATTTTACGGACGGCAGGATGGTCGTCACTGTGAAGAAAAATCCGAACCGGATTCGGGGAAATGACGTCATTCATATTGAAACCGTCCGATACCATTTTGAAATTCCGGTAGAGTGGTGGGGACAGCAGCCAACGGTTTCAAAGAACCGGGAAGAACAGATACGAATCAAGAAGCAGAGGGCAGAGCTGATGCACAACTATCTTTCGTTCCGGACCGGCGGGATCGGATTTGAAGATTTCGCGCAGGAAGCCAACCAGGCCTTAGAGGAACTGTACCATCTGACCGGGGACAGGGAATGGAAGCTTTACCGAATTCATTCCTATCTGATGGAGGAACATCCGGAAGAAGCGAAAGAAATCATGGAGGAGTTTGCCGATGCGTCCGTGATCGAAGAACTCACCCCACTGGAGAGACAGTATTTTCTTTATTTACAAGCCATGTATTACCGGACGCCGGAAACGATCACAAAGGCGGTGACGTCCATCCGTGAATTTTATGAAGTTTCCGAATGTAAAGCGGAAGCACTCTGGATGCTGATCTATCTGGACAGAGAATATGTTTATAACAAACGGCTGCAGTATGATACGATCCGTCAGCTTTTTGAGGAAGGGAACAACAGCAGCCTGCTTTATTTTGAGGCCTGTGAGATCCTCAATGACAATCCGAATTATATGGAAGAGCTTGGCGAGTTTGAAATCAGCATTTTCCGCTGGGGAGTCCGCTATGGCTATATTTCCCTTGCACTTTCTTATCAGTTTTCCAGGTTGGCATTGAAGATGAAATACTACAACAAAGCGGTCTGTTATATTGCAAAGACGCTTTATAAAGTGGAGCCGGATGAACGCTACTTGCAGGTAATCTGTTCGCTTTTCATCAAAGGAAACCGGATCGGAAAAGAATATCATGAATATTACCGGCTTGCCGTGGAGGCTAATTTAAAAATTATTGGCCTGAATGAGTTTTTTATCCGCAGCATGGATTTTCACCGATTTGATGTCATTCCGCGAAGAGTCCTGATTTATTTTACCTACAGCAACAGTCTGGATTATCTGGAAAAAGCCTATCTGTATACGAATGTTTTGAAAAATAAGGACAGTTACGAAGAAGTATATGGGGCGTATTATTCCAAGATGATTCCGTTTGTGGAAGAACAGTTATCCAAAGGGCGGATCAATGAACATCTGGCTTATTTATATACTTTTTTCCAGAAAGAAGTGCTGGAGAAACCCGATTACGGGAAGGCCGTCTGTGATGTCCTCTTTTTCCGGCCACTTACGTGTAAAAACCCCTATATCACAGGGGTGTATGTTTCCTGCCCGGAAACGGGGATGGAAAAATATTATCCACTCTCCGGCGGAACCAGCTGTGTGGAGATCTACAACAGCAATACAATCCTTTATTTTGTGGATAACAGTGAGCAGCGGTACGTGGGGAATATTGATTATGAGCTCGGGGAATTTCTTTCCACGACACAGTTTACGACAGAATGGATTCGTCAGAACCTGACCAATCAAAAAATATTGTTGATGGAATCCGGAAAGATGAAAGAGACGATCAGGGAAGAGACGCTTCCAGTCCTCCGCCGGATTGTTTTTAATGATGATTTTACTGAGTGGATGCAGAGGGAAGCCATGGAGAAACTGTTGGTTTATTATGAGAATCATCAGGAAAAAGAGAAACTGTCCCGATGGCTGGAAAAGACAGACTATTCCCGTATTTCGGACAGCTTCCGTAAGACCCTTATGGATTATTATATGGAAGTGGGCATGATGGAGAATGCCTTTTTTGGGATTGAACTGTATGGAAGTGAGATGCTTGGTGCGGCAAAGCGTCTCCGTCTGGCTTCTTTTGGGATTCATTCCCATCAGGAAAAAAAGGATGAGGTGACACTTGCGTTATCTTATATGGCCTTTATCCGAAAAAAATGCAATCGAGATACCCTCTCCTATTTGATGGCATATTTTTGCGGTGGTACGGAGGAACTTCTGGCGATTTGGGAGCGGGCGAAAACCTTTGGCCTGGAAACGTCAGATTTTGAGAGACGGATCCTGGAACAGGTGATGTTTACCGGGAATGATACCGATGGAGTCTTTCCGGTACTCGTTTCGTTTTACGAAACCTGTGAGGGTGAGGAGATCATCGGCCGCTATCTGGAGTATGCTTCGGAAAAGGAGCGGAGGGGAACGATGGAGCTGACCGAACAAATGCACTATATGATCGGTCAGGAAATTGTTGCCGGGCGGCTGGAAAGCCAGAGTTCCCGCATCCATTATCTGTATTATTTTGCGGGAAAACAGGAATGGTATCCTAAGATCCGGGAGACAGTGGTGCAGATCATCGAAACGTTTTTGAAAGAAGCGTTTTATCTCCCAATCTATCATGCCTATAGGCAGTGGGTTGATTTTCCGGTCTACTACCGTGAGATGTCCTTTCTGACTTTCCGGGGACAGGCGGGGAATCAGGTCGTGCTGACCTATCAGATTGAAGGTGAGGAGGATATTTCCCGGGAGAAGACACTGGAAGAAGTCCTGCCGGGAATGTATGTCTGCCATATGCATTTTTTCCAGAAAGACCATGTAAAATACCGCCTGGAGGCAAATGGAATTTTGGTGGAAGATGAGAAAGCCCTCTCCTTTGAGACCTTTGCATATGAAGAGGGAACAGAGAGTCGCTTTTTTGCACTGAATAGGCTGGATTCGGAAGAAATCTCTCCGGAAGAGCTGAAAACCTATCTGATCAAAGCATTTTTTGTCGATCAGTATGCAAAGCTGCTGTAAAAGAAACAAGACAGGGAAATGGAGTGTGCGATGGAAGAGTTGGAAATGATAAAATATGCCGGAATCGACCTGGGAAGAACTTCTGTGCAGTTTAGTGTATACAGTGAGGGAAAAGAAGAGATCACAGAGGAAAGCTTTCCTTTGCCGCAGGCAGAGGGGGCACTGGATTATATTGCAGAGGGAATGGACATTCTGTCTAAATATATGGAAGTCAACCATCAGAAGTGGTCGGACTACAAAGCAGTCCATTTCACGATGGAGGAGGCATCCAGGGAGAACAGGGAACGGCTGAAAGGGCTGTTGGATGAGGATTTTCAGGAGTTTCATGAAGTGAAGATTATCACACGGTTCCGTGCTTTTGCAGAATATGTCTTTCATCAGGAGAGGGTCATCTGGGACCGGAATACCCTCCTGCTCGATTACCGGGATAACCGCCTCCGGTTTATCCTAATCGAGCAGATCCGCAGTTCCCGCCAGAAGGCATACCGCGCTGCATGGCAGGAAGCGGATGTCAAAGAATATGACGTGAGGGAGGGCGCACCGGACCAGGATCAGAAGTTCGGACAGATGATGAAACATTTTCTTGTCAAGAACCCGGCCAATATCGTCTTCCTTACCGGAAGTGGTTTTGAGGGGAACTGGATGAAAAAAACCCTGACCTACCTTTGTGCAGGGCGAAGAGTCTTTCTGGGGCAGAATATCTATGCCAATGGAGCCTGCCTTTTGGGAATCCATTCGATTTCCCTGATGGATGAAGGGATGATCCTCATGGATGGGACGGATATGGTATATCATACCATAGGCATCATTACCGCGGAGGCCGGGAAGACAAAATATATACCGATTACCTCCATTGGCCGGGAGTGGTATAATACCCATGGAAGTGTGGATATCATCCTGGATAAAAGCCAGCGGGTAGAATTTTTCTATCACAATACCCGGGCAAATGAGATGGAGGGTGCGGCATGCGAGATCAAAGGGCTGCCGAAGCGGCCGGCAAAAACAACGCGGATTCGTGTGGATGTCCGGTTTACCTCCCAGACCGAAGGGGTGATCCTTTTAAAAGATATGGGATTTGGAGAGATGTTTCCTGCAACAGGAAAGGTAACGGTCTTTCCTTTCCAGTTGATATCCTGAGAAACCATGGACAGACAGAGAGGGGCAAACAATGAGAGAAACGTTAGTTTGTATCGGGAAGATCGGAACACAGGGATATTATTTTGATGAGACAGGGATCCGGATCTATTCCTATGAAGAACTGTGTTATTATTTTAGCCGGCACATGATCTGCTATCTTTATACCCTGCCAGAGCAAGACCTGCTTTATTATATCCGGGATGAGCTGGGACTGGAGAAGCTTTTTAAGCAGTTGATCCGCCTGGATAACCCGGAGAAAGACCAGATGAAATATTTCTCGGCTTTGTACCGGGAAGGAAATTATTATAGTGAGGATGAGATCCGGGATATTTTAGATGGATACCGCCGCTTGAAAAATGCACCGGAGTATCTGCAAAATAAATGGAAGGGGGATCTTTTTATCCGGTACGGATATGCAAAAAGAGCCCTTGTCTGTTATCAGGAATCCCTGAAATATCCGAAGCTTTCGGGGGATGAGCTGGGATGTCTATACCACAATCTTGGCATTGCCCACATGAAACTGTTCCGTTTTTCGGAGGCAAAGATTGATTTTGTCAAAGCCTACCAGTATGTCGGGGATGAGAAGTCCCTGTTTTATTATTACGGGATTGTCGCCCTGACAAAAGGCATGGAAGAAGCCGCAGAGGAATTAAAGACCTTTGATGATTCTGACATTTTACTGGACTCCTTCCAGGAAGAATTTGCGAAGATGAAAGATGATTTTGCATACACGGAGCTGGCAGGACAGTTCCAAAAGCTGGTCTATATGCGGGAAAACGGAAGGGAAGAAGAAGCACGCCGGGCAAAAAGCAGGCTGGTGAGAAGATTACAGAAAGATTTTCGGAAAGAATTAGATATTTAAACAATTTCATAGTGACAAATTTGTCAAGAAGTTATAGTATAGAAAACGGATAAAAAACCAGGAGGACTTTGAAAGATGGCAACAGAGATGAGTAAGACCTACAATCCTTCCGAGATTGAGGACAGACTTTATAAAAAATGGCTGGAGAAGAAATATTTTCATGCCGAAGCAGACCGAAGCAAAAAACCTTTTACGATCATGATGCCGCCGCCAAACATTACCGGGCAGCTTCACATGGGACACGCTCTGGATAATACCCTGCAGGATATCCTGATCCGATTTAAGAGGATGCAGGGATATAATGCCTTGTGGCAGCCAGGCACGGACCATGCCAGCATTTCGACCGAAGTAAAAGTTACCAATAAATTAAAAGAAGAAGGCATAGATAAAAAAGAACTGGGACGGGAAGGATTTTTAAAACGTACCTGGGAATGGAGAGAAGAATACGGAGGAAGGATTGTCAGTCAGCTGAAAAAGATGGGCTCCTCCGCCGATTGGGATAGAGAACGTTTCACGATGGATGAAGGCTGCTCGAAAGCCGTGCAGGAAGTATTTATCCGTCTCTACGAAAAAGGATATATTTACCGGGGATCACGTATCATCAACTGGTGTCCGGTCTGCCAGACATCCATTTCGGATGCGGAAGTGGAATATGAAGATCAGGCAGGACATTTCTGGCACATCATCTATCCTGTCATTGGGACAGACCAGACCATAGAGATCGCGACCACCCGTCCGGAAACCATGCTGGGAGATACCGCCGTTGCGGTACATCCGGAGGATGAGAGATATCAGGATCTGATTGGAAAGAAAGTTCTGCTCCCGCTTGTCAACAGGGAGATCCCGATTGTGGCAGATTCCTATGTGGATAAAGAATTTGGAACCGGTGCGGTAAAGATTACACCGGCACACGATCCAAATGACTTTGAGGTAGGAAAGCGACATCATTTAGAAGAAATCAATATTTTAAATGATGACGGAAGCATTAACGAAAATGGCGGAAAGTTTGCCGGGATGGACCGGTATGAAGCAAGGGAAGCCATTGTAAAAGAACTGGAAAAAGAAGGCTATCTCGTAAAAATAGAAGACCATGAACACAATGTCGGAACACATGACCGCTGCCATACGACGGTAGAACCGATGATAAAGAAACAGTGGTTTGTGAAGATGGATGAGATGGCAAAACCGGCGATCGAAGCCATCAAGAACGGGGATCTCCGGTTCGTGCCGGGACATTTTGACCGTACCTATCTCCATTGGCTGGAAAATATACGAGACTGGTGTATTTCCAGGCAGCTGTGGTGGGGTCACCGGATTCCGGCCTACTACTGTGATGACTGCGGAGAAATCGTGGTTGCCAAAAAGACGCCGGAGGTATGCCCGAAATGTGGATGCACCCATTTTACCCAGGATGAAGACACCTTAGATACCTGGTTTAGCTCCGCATTATGGCCGTTCTCGACTTTGGGATGGCCGGAAAAAACAGAAGATCTGGATTATTTTTATCCGACCAGCGTCCTGGTAACCGGATATGACATTATTTTCTTCTGGGTCATCCGTATGGTATTTTCCGGTTATGAGCAGACCGGACAGTGTCCGTTCCATGATGTGCTCATCCACGGTCTGGTCAGGGATGAGCAGGGACGCAAGATGAGTAAGTCCCTGGGAAATGGTATCGATCCGCTCGAAGTCATTGATCAATATGGCGCGGATGCACTCCGTCTTACCTTAGTTACGGGGAATGCACCGGGAAATGACATGCGTTATTCCGAGAAAAAAATACTGGCCAGCAGAAATTTTGCTAACAAAGTATGGAATGCTTCCCGGTTCATGCTGATGAATATAGAAAAAGCGGACTTAAGTCATGTGGGATTAGAAGACCTGACCCCGGCCGATAAATGGATCTTATCCAAGGCGAATTCCCTGGTCAAAGAAGTCACGGAAAATATGGAAAATTATGATTTTGGTGTGGCAGTGACCAAGTTAAACGACTTTATCCGCGAGGAATTTTGTGACTGGTATATCGAGATGGTAAAACCGAGACTTTACAATGAGGAAGATGCGACGAAGGCGGCAGCACTCTTCACTTTAAAGAAGGTTCTGACGATTGCATTAAAGATGCTCCATCCGTACATGCCATTTATTACGGAAGAGATTTTCTGCAGCCTTCAGGATGAGGAAGAATCCATCATGATCTCCCAGTGGCCGGAATATGAAGAGCAGTATCATTTTGCATCGGAAGAAAATGAGGTAGAGATCATTAAAAATGCAGTCAGAAATATCCGGAATTTACGTGCGGATATGAATGTCCCTCCGAGCAAAAAGGCCAGCGTGTATGTCGTGTCGGAAAAACCGGAGATCCGCGACATTTTCGAACGCTCCAAAGTCTTCTTTGCCACATTGGGATATGCCAGTGCAGTTTACGTGCAAAAAGATAAAACCGGAATCGCAGAAGATGCCGTATCTACTGTAATCCTTGACGCAGTGATCTATCTCCCGTTTGCAGAGCTGGTCGATGTGGAAAAAGAGATCGCCCGCCTGGAAAAAGAGGAGGCACGCCTTTGCGGAGAGATCAAACGTGCCAAGGGCATGCTCGGAAACGAAAAGTTTGTCAGCAAGGCACCGGCCAAAAAAGTAGAGGAAGAAAAGGCGAAGCTGGAAAAATATACGGCAATGGCCAAACAGGTTTCCGAACGGCTGGCTCAGTTAAAAAAATAACAAGGATAAGCAAAAATGATGACGTATGATGAGATGGAAAGAGAAATCAGTGAAATTCCCAAATTTGGCGCAAAAGCAAGCCTGTCGAATCTCGAAGCGTATTTCAACCTGGCAGATCACCCGGAAAAAAATCTCCGGGTGATTCATGTTGCAGGGACAAACGGCAAAGGTTCTGTCTGTGCTTTTCTAGAATCGATCCTGAGACAGGCGGGATACCGGACGGCACTTTTTACCTCACCCCATCTGGAAACGGTCAAAGAACGCTTCCGCATTAATTTCCAGCCCTGCGGCGAGGAGGAACTGGCAGAAACCTGGGTTCTTGTAAAAAAGCTCATGGAAAGAGGGAAAAGGCAGGGCCTCGCCCCACTGACGTATTTCGAAGTGCTTTTTTTTATGGCAGTACTCCTGTTTTCCGGGAAAGAGATTGATTATTGTATTCTGGAGACCGGTCTGGGAGGAAGGCTGGATGCCACAGTACTCTCAGAGCCAGTCCTATCGATCATCACATCCATCAGTTATGACCATATGGAGCTGCTTGGGAATACGATCGAAGAGATTGCTTTTGAGAAAGCAGGCATCATCAAAGAAGGGGTGCCGGTCGTTACGGTCGATGAACAAAATGGAGCATTTCCGGTAATAGAAGCCAGGGCAAAGGCAAGAAATTCTAAGATATATTTTATAAAAACACAAGAACTTACGATTTTAAAAAAATATGAGAATTACATTGATTTTTCTATCGATTGCCGTTATTATAAGATAAACAGACTGACAGTAAAAAGCTGTGCCGACTATCAGGTACAGAATGCAGCACTGGCAGTCCTTGCAGGTAAGATTTTATTGCCGGATATTTCCGAACAAGTACTGCAAAAAGGACTTTTGCAGATGTACTGGGCCGGAAGGATGGAAGAAATTGCCCAAGGAATCTATGTGGATGGTGCCCATAATTTTGGGGCAGTCCGTCAGATCTGCCACACGGTTGCCCATTCCGATAAGAAATGGACCCTGCTGTTTGCAGTCTGTAAAGAAAAAGAGTACTCCCGTATGATCAGCCTTCTGAGTGAACTGCACTGGGAGGCGATATATATTACAAAGATTGACGGAGCGAGGGCGGTTCCTGTCGGCGAAGTGGAGAAACATTTTGCCAGAGAAACCGATTGCCCGCTGCGTATATTCGACACAGTGCCAGAAGCATTTGACGCGGCATTGCAGCATAAAAAACAGGAAGAACATCTGTTGTGTCTTGGCTCACTGTATCTTGTAGGTGAGATTAAAAGATGTGCAGGGCAATATTTTGGAAAGTGAGGATATATCATGTTTGATTATGATTTAGAATTAAAGAAATTTAAACCGGCAGTTGGCGTGGATATCGGAGAAGATGAGTTATTCAGTGATGACATCAAAGATATCACGGATTTAGTGGAAGAATTGGTCGCAGAGCATAAGAATGATAAAAAGGTAGGAGGAACCAAATGAAATGTATTAAATGTGGCCGGAATGTGGGCGGAGGCAGATATTGCAATGCCTGTGGTTTCGACAATAAACACATAGCAAAAGCATTAAATACTGCCAATTATTATTACAATATCGGACTGGAAAAGGCACAGCTGCACGACTTGAGCGGTGCGGAAACCTATTTAAAAAAGGCACTTTCCTATAATAAATCCCATAAACATGCCAGGAATCTGCTGGGGCTTGTTTACCATGAGATGGGCGAGGGCGGCAAAGCCTATATTGAGTGGAAGATCAGCACACGCTTATCTTCTGTAGAAGAAAATATTGCCAATCTTTACGTGCGACAGATGGAAGAACATCCAGCGGTCTTCGAGCAGATCAACGAGACGGCTAAAAAATATAACATTGCACTTTCCTATGCGAAACAGGGAAGTGACGACCTGGCGATGATCCAGGTCAAGAAAGTATTAAGCGTCACTCCAAACTTTGTGAAAGGACATCTGCTCTTTGCCCTTTTGCACATGCGTGCCGGAGATAATCTTTCTGCCCAGACGGACTTAAATAATGCCCTGGCAGTCGATCACTATAATACCACAGCCCGCCGCTATTTGCAGGAGATTGGTGAGAAACCGACGGAGTCAGCAGAGAAACTGCCGGCAGACGCCTTAAAGCCGGATAATGAGAACCTGAAGAACGTTCGTCCGGTAGACCATTATGAAGACCCGAATAAGGAAACCTGGAAACAGTTTGTATACATGCTGATCGGCCTGGCCATCGGTGTCGTTGCCATGTTTGTCCTTGTCATCCCGAGCGTGAAGGCCAGCGTCAGCGTAGATTATAATAATTTAAAGAAAGAATACAGCCAGACAACCAATAAAAAAGATGCGGAGATCAGCGAGTTAAAGAGCGATAAAAAACAGCTGAAAAAGAAGAATTCCACCCTGACCAAACGCCTGAAGGTATATGAAGGCTCCAAAGGGGAGGACAGCATGTACGACAGCATTTTAAAAGCCAGTGAATCTTATTCCAGTGGCAATTATGTAGAGTGTGCAAAGCATCTTGCCAAAGTAGAGAAGAAAGACCTGCCATCGAAGACAGCCAAAGATTTATACACTTCTATGAGGGATAAGGCTTATCCGATTGCAGCAGAACAGCTTTTCAGCAGTGGAAAGTCTTCCTATGATACTTACAAATATCAGGATGCCTTAGATGACTTCAAGGAAGCCTATAAATATAATGACAGTTATGAAACGAAATATTATGTTGCAATGTGCTACATGAGGCTTGGAAAGAATACAGACCGGGCGAAGGAATATTTCTATGATATCATTAATAATTCCGGAGACAGTACTTTGATTAAGAACTCTGCGAATCTCGGTCTCGGTATGCTGATCAATGAAGCAAAGCAGGCAGCTGCCAAGGCACAGGAAGAGAACTCTGAGAAAAAATCAGACACGGCCTCTACGGAAACCAACGACACCAAGACCACTGATGATACCACCGAGGAGTAGTGGGAGTAAAGAAAAATCTATTTAACAACCAAGTTGGAATCATGTAATATAAGAATATAAAAGCTTTTTCATTTTTAATAGTAAGGCAGAGACTAGAGCCGTAAAACACAAGTTGACGAACGAGTGTTTTGCGGCTTTTTGTATATGCAAGTCATTGCAATCAGAATCGAATGGTCAAAAAACCTAAGGTTTCATTGAAAATACCATAAAAAAAGGCTACAATAGAAATGACTTACCGGAAGATCGCTGATGCATTGGAGGAAGGATGATCCGGGGAAAGGACAGGATGCCTGGGATGAACAGAAGAGAGAAAATGCCGGAGGAGGAATTCGTTTGAAAAAGAATTATAAGATGACAATCTGCTATGACGGCAGCAGATATTATGGCTGGGAGCACCAGCCAGATAGAGATACAATACAGGGAAGGATGGAAAATGTTTTATCCAGAATGTGCGGGGAGCCGGTTGATGTGATTGGGGCAGGAAGGACAGATGCCGGAGTCCATGCGAGGGCGATGACGGCCAATGTGGTAATGGATGCCATAGATAGGGAAAGAGGCGGAAGAGAGAGAAGCGTGGAGGAAATCCGGGCATATATGAATCATTACCTGCCGGATGATATTGCAGTGAAGGAAGTCCGGGAGGCCGCGGAACGCTTCCATGCACGATATAAAGCGGTGGGTAAGCTGTACCGTTACACCTGTTATGACGGTCCGGTGAAACCGGTATTTCAAAGAAAATATGTCACGGTTCTCGAAGAAAGACCGAATCTGGAGAAGATGCGGCAGGCAGCTTCTTATCTGGAAGGAAAACATGATTATAAAAGTTTTTGTGGGAATCCCCGAATGAAAAAGTCCACGGTTCGGGTGGTGGATCGGATTGAAATTACGCGAAAAGGAAGTTTCCTCTATTTTGATGTCCATGGGACAGGTTTTTTACAGAATATGGTACGGATTTTGGTCGGTACCCTTTTGGAAGTGGGAAAAGGCAGGTGGGAGCCAGAACAGATGGTGGAGATTCTGGAGGCACAAAACAGGCAGGCGGCAGGGCCGACCGCACCTGCCCAGGGGCTCTGCCTGATCAGGGTGGATTATTAGCATTTGTCAATGAGATCAAGGGAAAGGAAGAAGCGATGTAATAAGGTTTCTTAACTGTATCTTAACTAGATATATGATATCATGAGGCTGGGTGTGAGGAGAAAATTCCATGGATCATGTTAGCTACTATATAAAAGAAGTTTTTTCTTCCATAATAATACTTATACTTTCGTTTGGCATAAGCCTTTTATTGCAGGAGGTATTAGGAACGCAGGCCTTAATACCATCGGTTTTTGCCTTAGCTGTCTTTTTAATTTCCGTCTTTACGGAGGGTTATATCTATGGGGTTTTGTCCTCTCTCTTAAGTGTACTGGCCGTGAATTATGCATTTACATTTCCCTATTTTAAATTTAATTTCACTATACCGGAGAATCTGATCTCTGCACTGATCATGCTGGCAGTGACGATCATCACCAGCGCGCTGACGACGAAGATCAAGCAGCAGAAAAAAGAGAGGGCAGAGACGGAGAAAGAGAAAATGAGGGCGAATCTTCTCCGTGCGATTTCCCATGACCTGCGGACACCTCTCACGACAATCTATGGCTCCTGTTCGGCTATCACAGATAATTATGACAGTTTCACGAAAGAACAGAAATTGAAGTTGTTAAAAGGAATCCAGGAAGATTCCCGCTGGTTGATACGGATGGTGGAGAACCTGTTGTCTGTGACGAGGATCGGCGGAGGAAAGGTGAATCTGATCAAGACACCGACGGTATTAGAGGAATTGATCGATGCGGTTTTGGTAGAGTTTCGGAAACGCTATCCTGCACAGAAGGTGGAAGTGGAGATTCCGGAAGAGTTTATCAGTATTCCGATGGATGCCATGCTCATTCAGCAGGTGCTGATAAATTTCTTAGAAAATGCAGTGCAGCATGCCCGCGGGATGACAGAGCTGGAACTGAATGTATATCAGTGTACGGATAAAGTCTGGTTTGAAGTGCGGGATGATGGATGTGGAATCAAGCCGGAGATTTTGCCGGGTATTTTTACCGGATACCTGGAGTCGAAGGAAAGCGATATGCCAGTGGACAAGCAAAAAAGAAACATGGGCATTGGGCTTTCCACTTGTGCAGCGATCATAAAAGCACATGGTGGGGAGATTGATGCAAAGAACCAAAAACACAAAGGAGCGATTTTTCGGTTTTCTCTGGGAATGGAAAAAGAAAAAAATATGGAGATAGAACATGGGTAATAACAAATATAAAATTCTTATCATAGAAGATGAGCCGAATATCAGCAATTTTGTGAGTGCCATTCTGGAAACGAATGGTTATCAGGTGATCACAGCGGACAGCGAAAGTAATGGGGAGCTTCTGTTCCGGTCCCATCATCCGGATCTGGTCATCCTGGATCTGGGACTGCCGGATATCGATGGAATGGAGTTTATCCGAAGGGCCCGTAAGATCAATGATACGCCATTGATTGTTCTCTCTGCCCGTACCGATGAAAATGATAAAGTCGAGGCACTGGATTCGGGAGCGAATGATTATGTCACGAAGCCGTTTGGCACTGGGGAATTGCTGGCCAGAGTCCGTTCTGCGCTAAGGAGCAGTTACAGAAATATGAGGGATGGAGAAAAATCGACCGAACATTTCCAGACAGGAGATTTGGAGATTAATTATGAAAGCCGTCAGGTTTTTGTCGCGAAAAAAGAAATCAAGCTGACGCAGACAGAGTATAATATCGTGATGCTCCTGTCACAGGATGCAGGGAAGGTACTTACGTATGCGGAGATCATACGAGGAGTCTGGGGATGGTCCGATGCAGGGAGTGTCAAGAAGCTTCAGGTCAATATGGCAAATATTAGGAAAAAAATCGGAGCAAAGCCCGGGGAGAATAAATATATCATTAATGAGCTGGGTGTGGGATACCGTATGAATAATACCATATAATCAGTGTAATGTATCATCTGTGCGGTTTTACCCAAGATCAACATGTCAGTATATACTGAAAGATCCGTTCATAATGCTTTAAAAATATGAAAAAAGAAACAAACAGGAAGAGAAAGCTTAAATGGGAAATACTATCTTTCGAGATGACCGCAAGGGAATCGAGAGGTGGTATTTTTTTGTTTTTAATTATGGTAAAATCACAGAAGCGAACCGTACCACCCGATACAGGATGGGTACGGTTCGCTTCGGATGACTAACGGAGAATCCGATTGATTTGTTTTTTCAGATCGTCTAGATTGTCATTTTTATGGTTCTGTTCGTTGTTTTGTTTCAGTTGCTTTTTCTTGTTGTCTTCCTCTTTCTGACGCTTGTTTTTCTCCTGTTCGAGTTTCCATTCCTTGGTATGGATATCGCATTTGTTCTTCTGGATATTGAACGTCAGGCAGTATGGGGTATCGTCTGTCTTCCCGGAGGAATGATCTGGGCGGACACGGAAAATCTTGGTTTGTTTGTACTGATTCGGACAGAACTTGGTTGCGACACGGTGGGACTTCGTGCATAAGGTTACTTTGACATGGGCATCGCAGCTTTCTTTTGGCTGGGTGCCGGAGACAAAGTATTCTGTGCGGACCATCGATTTTTCCGGGTCTTTGGAGCAGACACCGGGGATCGCTTTTTTACCGGATTTGATACAGATCGCTACCTTTTTTATTCCTTTGCAGGTGTCAAACTGTTTGGTGGCCTGCTTTTTCTTTTGGATGATCTGGTCCATGATCTTCTTCCAGATGACTTTATGGTAATCATCGCTATCAAAAGAGGTATTGTAATCGTATCCGGTCCAGATCGAGGCCGTATAGTAAGGGGTATAACCACAGAACCAGTAATCGTAATTATTGGAGGTGGTTCCGGTCTTGCCGGCCACGGCCATGTCAGAGGAAAGGCGGGCTTTTTTACCGGTTCCCTTCTTTACCACATCCTCCATCGCATTAGTGAGAAGCCAGGAGGTAGATTTCTTGATCACCCGCTCACTGCTTTTCGTATTTTTGAGGAGGACTTTTCCGTTGCTGTCTGTCACGGTCGTGTAAAGGATCGGTTTGTTGTACTGTCCGTCATTGGCAATGGCAGCATAGGCGGCAGTCAGCTCTAGGTTGGTTACACCGTCGGTGATACCGCCGAGGGCTAACGACTGGTTGACATCACTTTCGTAGGCTCCGTAGGTGTTGAGCCGGTTATTTACCAGAGAGGTAAATCCAAGCTTCTGGAGAAAATCATAACCGACCTGCGGTGTAATCTCTGTCAGGGCTTTGACCGCAACAATGTTATTCGATGAAGTGATGGCATCCCGGATGGTGGTAAGTCCCTTATAGCTGGTAGGGACATAGTTGGTTACCTTATCTCCGTTTTCATAACGGTATGGTGCATCGTCAAATACCGTGGCGAGGGTCATTCCTCCGGTATCTAATGCCGGTGCGTAGGTGGAGAGGATCTTAAAGGTCGAACCCGGCTGGCGTTTGACGGCAGTAGCCCGGTTTAGCGCGAGATCGTCATTCTTTTCCCCGCGTCCGCCGACCAGGACTTTCACCTCCCCGTTTTTCTGGTTGATCAGGGAATAGGAGACCTGCGGCTCCATGGAATAGTGAATCTCTTCGGTTAAAACGGTATCACTTTTTTTCACGGTCGCCTTGCGGAAGTTGGCCGCTGCTTTTTTCAGTTCCTTTTTACTCTGATAAATGGTGCGGTAATTCGGATCCTTTTTCTTATTTCGGAACCAGGCGCGGACATCGGTTTCGGTATAGGTTTCGGTCGTCTGGTTTTTATGCTTCACCTGCAATTTATATTCCAGGGAATATTTCGTTTCGACAGGATAATTATCCGGGTTGTTGATCACAGAATCGGCAATCGACTGCATCTGGGTATTCTGCGTCGAATAAACACGCAGACCGCCGCGGTATACAAGGCGATAGGCCTGTGACTGGGTATATCCTTTTTGCTCCTGCAGATCGGAGACGATCTGGGTGATCAGGGCATCGGTAAAATAAGAGTAGACCGAATTTTTACTGCCCTGCGTGGTGTTTTTTGCAATCCGGGCGTACACATTATCATCTAACGCTTTCTGGTATTCTTCGTTCGTAATATAATTCAGGTGGTACATTTTTTCCAGGACAAGCTTACGTCTGGCATTGTTATCTTCCGGATGGTCCACGGGATTTAGCTTGGACGGGTTTTTGGTAATGGCTGCGAGGACAGCACATTCGGAGAGCGTCAAATCCTCGGCTGTTTTGTTAAAATAGTATTTGGAAGCAGCCTCCACGCCCAGATTTCCTTTGCCCAGGTTGATGGTATTTAAGTAGTTCGTCAGAATACTTTCCTTGGAGGTGTTTTTTTCCACCTTCAAAGCCAGGTACTGTTCCTGTATCTTCCGCTGGATCTTGGCAAGGAGATTCTGCTCGTTGCCTGCATGGAAGACATTGTTTTTTATTAATTGCTGTGTCAGTGTGCTGGCTCCCTCGGAAGAGCCGGTGCGGATGTTGTTCCACAGGGCACGCAGAATTCCTTTCACATCGATTCCGTTATGCTCGTAAAACCGCTCATCTTCAATGGAAATAAATGCATTTTTCAGATGATCCGGGAGCTGGTCATATTTTACCAGAATCCGGTTGGAAGAATAATCCGAAAGCCGCTGTACTTCCTTTTTCTGGTCATCATAGATGATGGTGGCGGAATTTTTAGGTGTCAGGCTGTAATTGGACGGTGTACTTTTTAATATTCCCTTAAAAGAACCGTAGAGAAACCCGGCTCCTCCGATTAAGACGGCACAGATCACGAGAAGGACGATCCGGAATGTCATGGAGGAAACAAAAGTACAGACACGGTTCTTTTTGGAATACAGATTTTGTCTTTTCTTTTTTATCGATGATTCATTATAATTCATGAAAATGTCCTATGATCAAACCATCTATCTTACGGGTACAATTTCAATCCAGTAGCCGTCCGGGTCATTGATAAAGTAGATACCCATTGCCGGATTCTCATAACAGATACAGCCCATATCCTCATGCTTTTTGTGGAAAGCATCATATTCATCGGTCTTGAAGGCAAGATGGAATTCCTCATCTCCGAGATTATAGGGGTCTTTGCGGTCGCGCATCCATGTCAGTTCCAGGGAAAACCCGGTTCTTCCATCGCCGAGATACACGATTTGGTAACTGCCATCACTGGCATTCTTTTCCCGCACAACCGAAAGTCCGAGTGCTTCTTTATAAAATGCAATGCTTCGCTCCAGGTTTAACACGTTAAAATTAAAATGGTTAAATTCAATCATGATCGATAGCCTCCTTTGCTTTTCATGTATGTATCATCATTGGAATGATTACCGGAAATCTCCGTTTGGGCGTATTATAACATAGAAAAGGTACTTTGGGCAAATTCGTAATTTTACAAAGTTCTACAAAAGTTCTTCTTTACAAAAACCAGAAAGATTATATAATAAAAATGGAGTTTTGCGGATCAGAAAAGAAGATACCGACAGCAAAGTGGAATAATTAAGAACATTATTTTTATAGCAGGAGGAAAATTTTATGTCAGAACCTTATAATCATAGAGCCATTGAAGTCAAATGGCGCAAAAAATGGGAAGAGAACCCAATTAATGTCAATGATGGAATCAAGCCCAAATATTATTGTCTTGATATGTTTCCTTATCCGTCAGGAAGTGGACTTCATGTAGGCCACTGGAGAGGCTATGTAATCAGTGATGTCTGGAGCCGTTATAAGATGCTGCAGGGATATTATCTGATTCATCCGATGGGATGGGATGCCTTTGGACTTCCGGCGGAGAATTATGCCATTAAGATGGGAACACATCCGAAGGTGACGACAGAGCAGAATATTAAAAATATCAAGAGACAGATGAATGAGATCGCAGCGATCTATGACTGGGATATGGAAGTAAATACCACAGATCCGAGTTTTTATAAATGGACACAGTGGATTTTTGTCAAAATGTTTAAGGCAGGGCTGGCATATGAAAAAGAAATGCCGATCAACTGGTGCCCTTCCTGTAAGACAGGGCTTGCCAATGAGGAAGTGGTGGACGGATGCTGTGAGCGTTGTGGCTCCCCGGTAACAAAGAAGAATTTAAAACAGTGGATGCTCCGGATCACCAAATATGCAGACCGCCTGTTAAACGATCTCGACAAGCTGGACTGGCCGGAAAAAGTAAAGAAGATGCAGACCGACTGGATCGGTAAGAGCTATGGTGCGGAAGTAGATTTTCCGGTAGATGGCAGGGATGAAAAGATTACGGTCTATACCACAAGACCTGATACCTTACACGGTGCCACATTTATGGTTCTTGCACCGGAACATGCCATGGCAAAAGAGCTGGCGACGGATGAAACCAGGGAAGCAGTGGAAAAGTATATTTACAATGCATCGATGAAGTCCAATGTAGACCGTCTGCAGGACAAGGAAAAAACGGGGGTATTTACCGGATCTTATGCCATCAACCCACTCAATGGGGCAAAGGTGCCAATCTGGCTGTCTGACTATGTACTGGCCGATTACGGAACCGGAGCGATCATGTGCGTGCCGGCCCACGATGACCGTGACTTTGAATTTGCGAAAAAATTTGATATCCCGATCATCCAGGTCATCGCAAAAGATGGAAAAGAAATCGAAAATATGGAAGAAGCCTACACAGAGGCTTCCGGTACCATGATCAATTCTGGCAGCTGGAACGGCATGGAGTCTGCTGTTTTGAAAAAAGAAGCCCCGATTATGATCGAGAAGATGGGTATCGGGAAAAAGACAGTGAATTATAAACTTCGTGACTGGGTATTCAGCCGCCAGCGTTACTGGGGCGAGCCGATCCCTATCGTACATTGTCCAAAATGCGGTGCGGTTCCGGTTCCGGAAGAGGAACTGCCGTTACTGTTACCGGAGGTGGAAAAATATCAGCCGACTGGAACGGGAGAGTCCCCGTTAGCCGATATTACAGAATGGGTAAATACCACCTGTCCTTGCTGTGGTGCCCCAGCGAAGAGGGAGACCAATACGATGCCTCAATGGGCAGGATCTTCCTGGTATTTCCTCCGCTATGTCGATAATAAAAACGATGAGGAACTGGTAAACAGGGAAAGGGCAGACAAGTACCTGCCGGTTGACATGTATATCGGCGGGGTAGAACATGCGGTACTGCATCTGTTATATTCCAGATTCTATACGAAATTCCTCTGTGACATTGGAGTGATCGATTTCGATGAACCGTTTAAAAAGTTATTTAACCAGGGAATGATCACCGGGAAAAACGGGATCAAGATGAGTAAATCCAAAGGGAATGTCGTATCCCCGGATGACCTGGTAAGAGATTATGGCTGTGATTCCCTGAGAATCTACGAGCTGTTTGTCGGCCCGCCGGAGCTGGATTCCGAGTGGGATGATAAGGGAATTGAGGGAGTGAACCGTTTCCTGAAACGTTTCTGGAAGCTGACTCTTGACAATAAGGATAAAGAAGTCGAAGCGACACCGGAACTGATCAAGGTGCGCCATAAACTGATCCATGATATTACCAACCGTCTGGAAAGCTTTAGTTTAAATACGGTAATCAGCGGATTCATGGAATATAATAACAAACTGATCGAACTGTCCAAAAAGGGTGGCGTAGACAAAGAAACACTGGAAGACTATACGATTTTGCTGGCTCCATTTGCCCCTCATATTGCAGAGGAACTCTGGGAACAGCTCGGTCATACGGACTCGGTATTCCACGCCAAATGGCCGGAATATGATGAGGAAGCGATGAAGGATGACGAGATCGAAATTCCGGTACAGATCAATGGCAAAACGAAATGTACGATTTTCATCGAGCCGGAAGGGGAAAAGGACGCGATTCTTAAGAAAGCAAAAGAAGCCCTGGGCGATAAAATCAACGGAACGATCCGAAAGGAAATTTATGTTCCGGGAAGAATTGTCAATCTGGTAGTGAAATAATTCTTGCGGTAATCAGGGAAGAACTGTAAGAGTACACCGCTGCAACGGATCATGGCAATGAGAATCAAATATTAACTGTGAGGCATCTATCGGAGACGGTAGATGCTTTTCAGATTATGGAAATCGTTTCCTTATGTCACAGGGGACTTGGCTCTTGTGACGTGACATAAAAACGCTCGCGGTAAAAACGGCCGCATGAAACCGAAGGAAGCGATCCGAAGGCAGGAAGACAGCAGGGAGGTGCCGGAAGAATCTATGAGAAAAAAGGATGGGATTGTGATGAAGCAGGAAAGAGAAGAATTATCAAAACAGGACCGGATACTGATTGAAAAAATGATGGAGTATTATGCCGGCGATCCAAAGAGGATACAGCATTTTCTGAAAGTATATGAATTTGCCAGGATGATTGGGGAAGCGGAAGAACTCTCCGAAGAAGAAATGCATATTTTGAGGACGGCGGCTATCGTTCATGACATTGGAATCAAAGTCAGTGAGGAAAAGTACCAGAGTTCCAGCGGAAAATACCAGGAGCAGGAAGGGCCGGCAGTCGCATTGCCTCTGCTGCAAAGTCTGGCATATCGTGATGAGGTCATAGACAGGGTACTGTATCTGATCGCCCACCATCACACCTACCATCACATCGAAGGAATGGATTACCAGATCCTTGTCGAGGCAGATTTTCTGGTCAACCTGTATGAGGATGGATGCAGTGGGGAGGCGGCGAAGAAAGCGGACGATACCATCTTTCGTACACAGACAGGCAAATACTATTTAAAGTTGATGTTTATGTAACGCCGGAGAAGCTTGTTAAAAATCTAATTTAATTGACAGGGGTTGGAACCTGGTATATGATAACGTTACAGCTCAGATGCGGATCCCTGCAAAGCATTTGTAGGGAAATAGATTACTTGTTGGAGAGAGACAGACTGTCTCGATGAAGGAGGAAAAAATGATTTTTGGAGTGATTTTGGCCGGAGGCATCGGCAGCAGAATGGGAAATGTGGAGAAACCAAAACAGTATCTTACGATAGGGGATAAGCCGATCATTATTCATACTCTGGAGAAATTTTATGTCAACAGTGAGTTTGAAAAGTTGATCATCCTGTGTCCGTCACAGTGGATCAACCATACGAAGAATCTGGTAAAAAAGAACTTTAAAGATATCAGCAGAATTGTAGTGATTGAAGGTGGGGCAACGAGGAATGAGACCATCATGAATTCGATCCGTTATATTGAGAAGGAATACGGGCTGGATGATGATACGATCATTGTGACACACGATTCCGTGCGTCCTTTCCTTACTTATCGTATTATTGAAGATAATATCCGCTATGCGAAGGAGTATGGAGCCTGCGATACCGTGATCCCGGCATCTGATACGATCGTAGAAGGCAAAGACCATGAGGTGATCAGTAATATCCCGGACCGTTCGATTATGTACCAGGGACAGACACCACAGTCTTTCCGTGCCAAGAAGCTCAAAGAACTTTATGAGGACCTGACAGAGGAAGAAAAGAAGATTCTGACCGATGCATGTAAGATTTTTGTCATGAAGGGCCAGAAGGTTCACTTGGTAAAGGGAGAGGTGTTCAATATCAAGATTACCTACCCTTATGATCTACAAGTAGCAGAAACATTGATTAAAGGAGAAAAATCATGTTAAATACAGTATATCGGCTGGTGGCACCCAGAAGATTTGAAGTAGCATTTAATGATATTGACCTGAATGGGGAACAAGTAGTGATCCGCCCGACCCACCTGTCAATCTGCCATGCGGACCAGCGGTATTATCAGGGAACCCGTCCGGCGGAAGTGCTGGCGAAGAAGCTGCCGATGGCATTGATCCACGAAGGAATCGGCGATGTGGTTTATGACCCCTTAGGGGAGTTTCAACCGGGAGAGCTGGTAGTGATGATCCCGAATACTCCGGTAGAAAAAGATGATGTGATCGGAGAGAACTATTTGCGAAGTTCCAAGTTCCGTGCCAGCGGGTTCGATGGATTTATGCAGGATAATGTGGCGATGGACAGAGACCGCCTGGTCCGCCTTCCGCAGGATATTGACCGCAATGTGGCAGCATTTACGGAGATTGTCAGTGTCAGTGTCGAGGCACTGACCCGATTTGGACGCTTCAGCCATTCCCGGCGGAATGTCGTCGGTATCTGGGGCGATGGCAATCTTGGCTATATTACGTCATTATTTTTCCACTATATGTACCCGGACACCAAGCTGGTCATTTTCGGAACCAATAAAGAAAAACTGAGCAGTTTTACTTTTGCGGATGAAACCCATCTGGTCTGGGAGGTCCCGGATGACCTGATGATTGACCATGCCATCGAATGTGTGGGCGGCGAGGCGTCTCAGAAAGCGATCGATCAGATGATCGACCGGATTAATCCGGAAGGGACGATGGCACTTTTGGGTGTATCGGAATATGCGGTTCCGATCAATACCCGTATGGTCCTGGAAAAGGGGCTTCACATTTACGGGAGCAGCAGAAGCAGCAGGGAAGATTTTGAGAAGACGGTGGCTATGTACGAGCAGTATCCGGAGATCCTCGGATATCTCAGCAATATCGTCGGCGCACAGGTGGAAGTCCATTCCATCGAAGATATGACCAGAGCTTTTGAACTTGATATCAACAAAATGATGGGTAAGACCATCATGGTATGGAATAAATAAGGAGAAGGAATCCTTTCCCGATATTGACATGTTTGTGATATATGATATACTTAATGCATAAGTTGAAGGGGCAACGAAGATTTCGTTGCCCCTATTTTGGTATTTTATTAAGAGAGGAGTATGTTTTTATGGAGAACCTAAGTAAGATCATTGAGCAGATCGATACCTTCGTATGGGGACCGGTGATGCTGGTTCTTTTAGTTGGTACCGGTGTGCTGCTCACGGTACGATGTCAATTTTTAACCTGGAGGAATCTCCCATGGGCTTTGAAAAAAACGCTGAGTAAAGAGGCGAGAACAAAAAGCAGGGGGACGGGGGATGTCTCTCCATTCTCTGCACTGACAACGGCCCTGGCTGCAACGATCGGTACGGGAAATATCGTCGGTGTTGCCACCGCCATGGTTTCAGGAGGAGCCGGTGCCCTGGTCTGGATGTGGCTGTCCGCCTGTTTTGGACTGTCTTCCAAGTTTTCAGAGTGTATGCTGGCAATCAAGTACAGGGAAGTGAATGACAAAGGGGAAATGTCAGGCGGTCCTATGTATACCATGAAAAAAGCACTGAAAAATAAAACACTTGGTTCGGTATTAGGATGGCTTTTCGCCTTTTTTGCAGTCATCGCTTCTTTTGGAATCGGAAATATGACCCAGGGCAATTCGATTGCTACCTCCGTGAATGAAACCTTCGGCGTTTCGGTATCGATTGTAGGTGTCGTTCTTACGGTACTGTCTTTACTGATCATTATCGGTGGAATCCGGACGATATCGAAAGTATCTTCCGTGGTAGTGCCATTTATGGCAGTCTTCTATGTCATTGCAGGTCTGATCGTCATTATTGGAAATATCCATAATCTTCCGGCAGGTCTGGTAATGATTTTTAAAATGGCTTTCAGTGTAAAGGCAGTGGGAGGTGCCCTGTGTGGAAATATTGTGGCTTCCATGATGAATGCCGCTCGTTACGGAGTAGCCCGGGGCTGCTTTTCCAATGAAGCCGGTATGGGTTCTGCCGCGATCACTGCCGCAGCAGCCACCACGGACAATCCTGTCCGCCAGGGGTATATCAATATGACGGGTACGTTCTGGGATACGATTGTCGTATGTTCCATCACAGGACTCAGTATCGCCAGCTCCGGAATGCTGGGACAGATCAACCCTGCTACAGGAAAGCTTTATGAAGGAAGTGCCCTGACGATCGCCGCCTTTTCTACGGTACTGGGAAAGGCAGGAGGATATCTGGTGACGATCGGCATTGCATTATTTGCTTTTTCTACCATCCTTGGATGGGAATATCATGGGGAAAAAGCCTTTGAATATCTGATGGGCACCCATAGATGGAATATGTTCTACCGTATTGTATTTTCTCTCGTTGTATACATTGGGGCGACACAAACCCTTCAGCTGGTATGGAACTTCTCGGATATTGCCAATGCATTGATGGCCATCCCGAACCTGATCTGTATGATCCTGTTAAGTGGTGAAATCGCAAAAGATGTCAAGGAATTCCAAAAAGAAATTCAGGCAGAAAAAATCGCAGAAAAAGCCAAGCGATAAAAAAACAGCTTCCCGCCGTTGGTTTTCCCAACGGAAACAGGGAAGCTGTTTTTTGATACGAAAATCCTGCAAGAAGGATTTTTTGTCCTAACGGGAATCCTGGTTCTTATTGATCCAATTTGATTCCTGCCAAAAGGGCACCTAATCCAGTTGTGGCAGCACCTTCGTCTTTGTAGCTGACGACTTCCGGAGCTTCTTCTTTTTTGGAAGGAGCCGGTTCTTCTGCCGCTTTGATGCTCAGGCTGATCTTTCCATTCTCTACTTTTAATACTTTGACATTCACTTCCTGGCCGACTTTCAGCACTTCACCAGGGGCTTCGATTCGTTTGTGGGCAATCTGGGAAATGTGTACCAGACCGGAAATTCCATCGCCCAGGTCAACAAAAGCACCATATGGCATCAGGGATTCTACTTTTCCGGAAAGGATCGAACCTGTCTCGATGGCATTGATCTTCCGCTCTTTTTCTTCCCGGCGTTTCTCGAACAGCACTTCCTTTACGGAAAGGACGAGACGGTTCTTTTGCGGGTCAACCGTGATGACTTTGGCTTCTACTGTCTTGCCGAGATAAGGGTTCGTGTCTTCTACATAACCGATCTCCAGATGAGATGCCGGGATGAATCCGCGCAGGCCTTCGACATAAACGATCACACCCTTATTTACGATTCCGCCAATCTTTAAAGAAAGGACCGTGCCGTCCTCCAAATATTTCTGTACCTGTTCCCATGCGCTGGAAACCGTTGCTTCTTTTACAGAAAGTGCTACGTTGCCTTCCCCGTCATCTTCGGAAAGAACCGCAGCCTTTACCACGTCGCCAACCTGCACACTCTGTGTGGAAAAAGAAGGATCATTGCTGTAATCCGCTTTTTTCACTACACCTTGTGCGTGGTAATTGATATCCAAAAAGACAGCGTCATCTGTTACTGCTGTCACAGTTCCTTCCACAATTTCCCCTTCGTTCAGCGGACGGAGGGAAGCGTTAATTTCTTTTTCAAAATCTGCCATTGTTTCACTCATAATTACATCCTCTTTTCTTAAAATATTTATTTCTCCAATAAAAATCATTATATCATTTTTTTAGTAAAAACGAAACTTAATTTTCAGGGAAACCGTTTCTCCGGCATGGGAAAGGCAGAAAAATATGAAAAAGAGGGGGAGAGGGTTGATTTTGTATCTGGAAAAAGAAAGGTTTTTCTGTTATACTGTAGCGTGTTTAAGAAGGGAGGAATGACAGATGGATATTATGACAGGAATGAAAATGACAAAAACAGAGAAAGTGACAATGGAAAACACGGCGAAAACGCTGGGCAGTGGAAGTTTGCTGGTATACGGAACGCCGGCCATGTTGCTTCTGATAGAGAAAACAGCCGTAGCCCTGCTGGAAGGCAAGCTGAATGAAGGAACCACAAGTGTCGGAACCAATTTAAGTATAGACCATGTGTCTGCCAGCCCGATCGGCTGCGAGGTAAGCTGTGAGGTGGAGCTGACCCGGATTGACAGGAAAAAACTGATTTTTTCGGTAGAAGTCAGAGACCCGGCCGGCGTGATCGGCAAGGGAATCCATGAGAGATTTCTTGTAGATGCGGAGCACTTCCAGGCGAAAGCAGATGGAAAGTTTGAGAAATAAATGAAAAAGCAGACGGAAGAGCAAAAAGGAATTCGCCTGAATAAGTTTTTTAGTGAGGCGGGGATCTGCTCCCGGCGGCAGGCAGACCGATATGTAGAGCAAAACCGGATTCTCATCGACGGCATCCCGGCACAGCAGGGACAGAAGATCTTCAAAGGGCAGGAGATCCGCCTGGATGGGAAAAAAATTTCCATCGCCTCCATAGAAGAAAAGCAGAAGATCGTGCTGGCAGTGAATAAGCCAAAAGGAATTGTGTGCACCGCAGAAAAAAGAGAAAAAAATAATATCGTGGATTTCATCGGGTACCCGGAGAGGATCTATCCGGCAGGCCGTCTGGATAAAGATTCGGAAGGGCTGATTTTAATGACCAATGACGGGGACTTAATGAATGAAATTTTAAAAGCGAGAAATTATCATGAAAAAGAGTATGAGGTGAGAGTGAACCGCCCGGTGACCAATCTTTTTTTGAAACAGATGCGGGCAGGCGTGGAAATCCCGGAGGGGAAGACCCGCCCGTGTAAAGTGAAAAAAACCGGGTTCGACACCTTTCACATCATCCTGACCCAGGGAATGAACCGACAGATCCGGAAGATGTGTGAAGCTTTAGGATACCGGGTATGCCACCTGAAAAGACTTCGGATTATGAACATTCATCTCGGAACACTGCCGACAGGGAAATACCGGGAAGTAACCGGGGAAGAGCGGGAAAAGCTTTACCGGATGGCAGGCAAAAAAGTGGAGAGATCTTGGAGGGATTGACCATGGACAGGCAAAAAAGAATCAAAGAACTGGTAGACTTATTAAACAGGGCCTCCCGTGCTTATTATCAGGAAGACCGGGAGATCCTTTCCAATCGGGAATACGATGAACGCTATGATGAGCTTGTGGCACTGGAAAATGAAACCGGTATCATTATGGGCCAGAGCCCTACGCAGCATGTCGGCTACGAAGTGCTGAGCGGCCTGGAAGAAGAAACCCATGAAACACCGATGCTGTCCCTTGACAAAACGAAAAGCCCGGAAGCTCTTCGTGACTGGCTTCTCGATAAAACCGGTCTGCTTTCCTGGAAAATGGACGGACTGACTGTTGTTCTCACATATCAGGAAGGTGTTTTGCAAAAAGCGGTCACCCGGGGAAACGGGATTTCCGGAGAAGTGATTACGAACAATGCCAGGGTTTTTAAAAATCTTCCGACCCGGATTCCTTTTCTGGGAGAGCTGGTGCTGCGTGGTGAGGCGGTGATCAAATATTCCGATTTCCGCAGGATGAACGAGGAGATCGAGGATGTGGATGCTCGATATAAAAATCCCAGAAACCTGTGCAGCGGTTCCGTGCGCCAGTTAAATAATGAGGTAACTGCCAGGAGAAATGTCTTTTTCTTTGCATTTACCCTGGTAAAAGCCGTCGGAAAGGATCTGGGGAATTCTGCAGAGCAAAACATGCTCTGGCTTGCAGAGAATGGATTTGAGATCGTGCCTTATAAAAAAGTAAACCGGGATACGATCCTGGAAGCCGTCAGGGATTTTTCGGAAAAGATTGTGGAGAATGATTTTCCGTCGGACGGCCTGGTACTGACTTATGATGATATCGCTTATGGGGAAAGTCTGGGAACGACCGCAAAGTTCCCAAGACATTCGATCGCTTTTAAGTGGGCCGATGAGGAAGCCAGGACAAGCCTGGTTCGGATTGAGTGGAGTCCGTCAAGAACCGGACTCATTAATCCCATCGCCGTGTTTGAACCGGTGGAATTGGAAGGATCCACGGTCAGCCGCGCCAGTCTTCATAATCTCAGCATCATGGAAGGCCTGCAGCTGGGAGATGGGGATGAGATTACCGTATACAAGGCTAATATGATCATCCCACAGGTCGCTGAGAACTTGACACGGAGCGGAGGCTGTGAGATACCAAAACACTGTCCGGCATGCGGAGGGGTGACAACGATCAAGGAAGAGCATGGGGTGAAGACACTCTATTGTCAGAATCCATACTGCAGTGCTAAAAAAACGAAATTATTTTCCCATTATGTCAGCCGGGATGCGATGGATATCAGTGGATTGTCAGAGGCAACCCTCTCCAAAATGATTGAGCGGGGATTTTTATCGGAACTGTACGATCTCTACCGCATTTCCCGCTATAAAGAAGAGATCATTTCCATGGAAGGATTCGGGGAGAAGTCCTATCAGAACCTGATAGCCTCCATAGAAAAATCCAGGCAGACACAGCTTGCCCGCCTGATCTATGGACTGGGCATCTTAAACGTGGGAAGTTCCAACGCCAAGCTTTTGTGCAGGCATTTCGGGAATTCCCTCCAAAGGCTCCGGGAAGCTTCGGTAGAAGACATGACGCAGATCGAAGGAATTGGAGAGGTCATTGCACAGAGTGTCAAGGATTACTTTGATAATCTCCACAACCAAAAACTGATTGCCGGACTTCTGGAATATCTGACCTTTGAGGATGGGAACGAGGAAAATGGCGGAGAGAGCGAAGGAAAACCGGAATCCGATCTTTTGGGTAAAACCTTTGTGATCACCGGAAGCCTGGAGCATTTTTCGAACCGAAAGGAATTAAAAGACAAAATAGAAGCATTGGGAGGAAAGGTAACGGGTTCTGTTTCCAAAAAGACCGATTACCTGATCAATAATGACAATGCCTCTTTATCAAGTAAAAATAAAAAAGCAAAGGAGCTTGGAGTACCGGTTATTACAGAAGAGGATTTTCTTTCCATGCTCTGATGCAGGATATTGCAGACTTTAATGAAGAAAAGGGATGAAGAGATATGCCAATTAGAATAAATGCTGATTTGCCAGCAAAGAAAATACTGGAACATGAGAATATCTTTGTGATGGATTATGAGAGGGCGTTAAAGCAGGATATCCGTCCATTAAAAATTATTATCATGAACCTGATGCCGACGAAACAGGAGACCGAATTGCAGCTTCTGCGAAGTCTTTCCAACACACCTTTGCAGGTCGATATTACTTTTTTGAAGACGGCGAGCCATAATGCACAAAACGAATCAAAGACGCATATGGATACATTTTATACGGTATTTTCAGAAATCAAACAGCAGTATTATGATGGGCTTATCATTACCGGTGCCCCGGTAGAAACCCTGGATTTCGAGGAAGTGGACTACTGGGATGAACTGGTACAGATTATGGAATGGTCCAAGACGCACGTCACATCTACCTTCCACATCTGCTGGGCGGCCCAGGCCGGGCTGTATTACCATTACGGTGTGAGGAAAGCCCAATTAAAAGAAAAATTATTTGGAATTTTCGAACACTGGACCCTCCATAAAAAAACTCCCCTGGTTCGGGGATTTGATGATGTCTTCAATGCTCCGCATTCCAGGCATTCCAAAGTGGTAAGGGAAGATATAGACAATAATCCGGAGCTTACCATCCTGGCAGATTCGAAAGAAGCAGGACCATTTATCATTATCGCAAAAGAAGGGCGGCAGATTTTTGTCACAGGCCATCCGGAATATGACGTGGTGACACTGGACGGGGAATATAAAAGAGATCTGGCAAAGGGAATGGATTCGGTGCCTTTCCCGAGCGGGTATTACAAACAGGATGAACCGGCATTAGGGCCGGTCAAGTCCTGGAGATGCCATGCGAATACCCTGTATACAAACTGGCTGAATTATTATGTATATCAGATGACAACCTATGATCCGATGGAGATTAAAAATCTGAAATAATCATACAGACCACAGTGGGAGCTGTTCCTACTGTGGTTTTTTCATTACGTTCCGATATTCGATGGTGAGCAGGAGGATCATGAGGACCCAGCTGGCATCATAGCTGAAATAGATGACCCGGATGTCATGGAAAACCGGAATCAGGAGGGTGCACCAGGCGATGCGGAAAATGCAATAGCAGATCATGCAGCAAAGCATCGGGAAACCGGTATGGCCGAGTCCCTTCAGGCCGCCCATGTAGACCTGGTTGATGGAATACATAAAGTAGAAAGGAAAGATATAGCAGATTGCCTGCCTGCCGTTGGCCGCAATTTCGGGACTGGAAGTAAAAAGGGAGAGGATGGGTGCGGAGAAAAACAAAAGGACCATTCCGACAACAACGGTGAAGACAGAAAGGTCAATCATACTTTTTTTCATCCCTTCCTGCACACGGTCCATACGGCCGGCACCATAGTTTTGACCGATAAAACCGGTGAGGGCCATGCCGTAGGAAAAAGCTGGATAGTACAGGAAACCTTCGACCCGGGCGAAAACGACCATCCCGGCAGCGGCATCTGCCCCGAAAGCGTTGATGCTGTACTGGATCACGATCGATGAGATACTCATAAATACTGCCTGCATCCCGGAAGGGAGACCGGTCCGGACAATTTGGGGCAGTTCTTTCATTCCGGTAAAAAGTTTGGAAATACGCAGAGAGTAATCCGGGGCAAGCCGGGACAATTTCCAGAGCATGATCCCCCCAAGGAACCACTGGGAAATGACCATCGCCGCTCCGGCACCGGCGAGACCTGTGGAAAGGCCGACAACGAAAAGCAGGCATAAAACCAGGTTCACAAGGGAAGACAGGATAAGAAAATATAAGGGTTCTTTGGTATTCCCCAGGGAACGCAAAATGGCATTGCCCATATTGTAGATAAATTGCGGGATAATCCCCAGCATACAGATATTCAGGTAAAGACGTGCTGGTGCCATGACCTCCTTCGGGCAATTCATCCCGGCAAGAAACTGCCCGCTGAAAAGAATGCCGACACCGGTCATAACCGCACCGGCGGTCAGGCTGATAAAGATCACGATGTGGAGAACCCGGTTTAATTTTTCATAGGAAAACGAGCCGAATGCAGCGGCCGTGATCGCACTGACACCGGTGGAAAAGCCGACGAAGAAATTAATGATCACGGAGAGGATCAGACCTGCCTCCCCCACAGCGGCCAGTCCCTGATTCCCGCCAAAATGCCCGACGATCATGCAGTCAACAATGCTGTACATCTGCTGCAAAATCTGTGACAGGAGAATGGGACCGGAGAAAAGTAAAAGGGTCCGCCCAATCGGTCCCTGTTCCATGTGAACCTCGTGACAGGCGGTATGCGAAATGAGGTTGCTGTGCGGTTTTGAAATGGCCTGTTGATGAAAAATACCCATAACCTTCTCCTTTTTGCATTGGTGCAGCCTGCGCATGTGCCAGGCGTCTCTTCTATCATGCAAATATAGTATCATATAAAAAAGGTTATGGGTATTTCCATATTTTTATTAGTAGGTATCACAAATTGTTATATGTCAGGATGTTCTGACGTGATTATGTCATAGCGTATTCTTCATCCAGCGCACCCTTTAAAAAAGAAAGAAAAGAATCGGTCTCCGGAGTGAGGGGTTTTCCTTTGTAGCTTAAATAACCAAAAGAAATCGTCTGTTCCATTCCGTCAATCCGAATGCGCCCGAAATCATGCTGGCGGTAGGTCTTTCCAAGCCAGTAGCTCCCGACATTACAAAGATCCGTATTTTCCAGCATCTGTATCATCATATGTCCACTGTTGGTGGACACGACTTTATGCAGATGGTTTTTATTGGCACGAAAAACGGGAAAGGCTTCCAGCATGGCTTCCACAGAGAAGAAATCGTCTTCCAACTGGATAAAGGAAAGCTGTAAAAGCTGTTCCGGTGAGATCGTTTTCTGGCCGAACAGAGGATGCTCTTTTCGGACGTAGACGACCAGATCGGTAGTCAGCAGCGGAAAAAATTCGAGAGACCGGCGCAGCAGCATGTGGCGTAAGACAAAACTGCGGTTATTTGGGACAAATAAAAAGCCCAGCTCCGCTTTCCCATCCGCAACACGGTCGATCATTTCTTCGATACCGCATTCCTGATAGTTAATATGTAATTCGTTTGGCTGCTGGAGATAATAATGGGTTAACAAAACGGCCATATGGCTGCTGGAGTTCGAAACGAGGCGGAGTTCCGGGATCATTTTCTGGCTGGTAATGCTTGTGATGATCTCCGAATTTTTCACGGTATTGACGGCGTAGCTGTAAATCTGCCTGCCGGCTTCTGTCAGCTCAACACCCCGTGCTTTCCGGTAAAAAAGCTTGGTGCCCAGTTCCTGTTCCAATGACTTAATGATCATGCTGATATGAGGCTGTGTCGTGTAAAGTTCTTCTGCAGCCAAGGTAAGAGAATGGTGTCTGGCGCAGGCGAGAAAACATTTTAACTGGCGAAGCTCCATAAAAAGACTCCCTTCTGTCACGCGGAAGTGGATAGGATAAAAAGATAAGAGCCGGACGATAAGCCGGGTTATGTCGTGAATGATCATCTGTCTGATCCTGCTGTTGCCAGCAGGCTTAAGCGACCTACCTGAAAGCAATCCGGGCCGGATTATCGCCTTCGATTTGGTCTTGCTTCGGGTGAGGTTTACATGGCATTCCCTGTTACCAGGAAATCGGTGGGCTCTTACCCCGCCTTTCCACCCTTACCGGCCTGTGCCGGCGGTATCTCTCTGTTGCACTGTCTTTGGAGTCGCCTCCACCGGACGTTATCCGGCACCCTGCCCTGTGAAGCCCGGACTTTCCTCTCCTCAAAAAAGGAGCGATCATTTATCCGACTCTTAAATCGAAACTATTCTAGCAAAGGAATGAGGAAAAGTCAAGGTAAGAAGTTCGTAAGGACTTTTATGTATAAATTATGTTAAAATAGAAAGCAAAAATAAGTGCACATCAGCAGGAAGGATAAATGTATGGAAAAGAATGCAAGTATTTTAGTAGTAGATGATGATAAAGAGATTGCTGATCTTGTAGAAATATATCTGGTAAATGATGGCTACCGCGTGTTAAAAGCTTCCGATGGGGAGCAGTGCCTTACGATTCTGAAGGAACATCCGGAGATACGAATGCTCATTCTGGATATCATGATGCCGGGAATTGACGGGCTGGAGGTCTGCCGCGTGATCCGCAAGACCAGTAATATCCCAATCCTGATTCTGTCCGCAAAGGCGGAAGATATGGATAAAATCGTCGGATTTGGGACGGGGGCAGATGACTATCTGACGAAGCCTTTCCATCCGCTGGAGCTTTTGGCCAGAGTGAAGTCCCAAATGAAACGTTATACGGCAATCCAGATTGACGAGGAAGATAAGCCGGCTGCAAAGGATGAAATTGAGATCCAGGATCTCACCATCAACAAAGCAGCCCACGTCGTTAAAAAAAGAGGAAAAGAAATCGCACTCACGCCGATCGAATTTGACATTCTTTACCTTCTCGCTTCCAACAGGGACCGGGTATTCAGCACCGATGAGATTTTTGAGAGGGTGTGGAATGAGAAAGTGTATGAAGTGAACAATACCGTAATGGTACATATACGGAGACTTCGGGAGAAGATCGAGGATAATTCCCGCAGTCCGAAGATCCTCAAAACGGTATGGGGGGTAGGATATAAAATTGAAGGTTAGGAAATTCAAAAGTTTTCGCTTTAAGATGGTCATGTACATGTTTCTCAGCGTGATTGCCACGGCGATTACGGAAGGCATTATTTTTGCCGGGATCTATCTTTATGAGACGGAGATCATTGCCGGAGAATATAAAAGGGTCTGGGGGAATTCCGGACAGGGCAAGCTGTCCCTCGGATCCTCTTCCCTTTCCCAGTCGGTCGCCCTTGATATCTGGGTGATCGCCATTTTTACGATCCTTTTGCTGGTCATCTATTTCATACTGATCTCCCACAACTTTGTCATGTATGTCAGGGAGATTATTAATGGGGTCGAGCGGATGAAGTCCGGAGACCTCATGGAAGAAATCCCGGTCCGCGGTGAGGATGAATTTTCAGAGATTGCCGGTTCCATCAATGAAATGCGGCAGAATCTGTATGAAACACTGGAATCGCGGAAGACGGCGGAACAGACCAAAGATGAACTCATCACGAATGTTGCCCATGATCTGCGCACACCGCTGACATCGATCCTTGGCTACCTGGACCTGCTGACCCAGGGGGATTTTCTTACCGAAGAACAAAAACAGAAATATCTGGGGATCGTCTCTTCGAAGGCCAAACAGCTGGAAACCCTGGTCAAGGATTTATTTGATTATACAAGATATGACCGGAATAAAGTAAAAATCAAAAAAGAAATCCTCAATCTCAATGTCTTTGTGCCGCAGCTGGTCGATGAATTTTATCCGAGTTTCATCGACCATCATCTGGAATGCCAGACAGATTTTTATGAGGGAGCCCTGAATATCGAGGGAAATGGCGAGCTGTTGGCCAGGGCCATCGGCAATCTGCTTTCCAATGCCGTGAAATACGGTGCGGACGGGAAGTTGGTGGAAGTACAGACAGGCCTTGCCGAAAACAGGGCTTTTGTGGCAATTGTAAATTACGGGAAGATCATCCCGGCAAAAGATTTAGACAAGATCTTTGATAAGTTTTACCGCGTGGAAGGTTCCCGGTCTTTAAAGACGGGAGGAACCGGTCTTGGCCTGGCAATCGCAAAAAATATCGTGAACCTTCATGACGGGGTGATTTGGGCAACCAGTGATGAATCGGGAACCCGCTTTCAGATTGAACTGCCTGTCATGAAAAATCCCTGTGCAAAAACTGCAAAATAAAGGCTTGAAAGAAGAAAAGATCATAAGAGGGATCAAAGATGTTAAATGATTTGTTCCGTACTTACAAAAAGATTATATTAATGATTCTCCTGCTGCTTTGCTCTGTCGTTTTCTGGTTTTACGGATGCCGTCATCAGACAGCCAAACCGGGGGATGTCGTCCAGTGGAAAAAGGTCTCGTCCGGGAAACAAAGCGGCAATCAATACCAGTTTCAAACGGGGGATTTCAGTGGGACGGTATCCTTTGGGACGGGAAAATATCTCTCAGCAGAAGAAACCGTACCGGTTGTTTTATCCTTAAAATGTACGAAAAAAAGTTTTACCGGTCTCATGAAGATTACCCTTCCAGGAGATTCCGGGAAAGGAATCGCGTGGCAGTCCGCAGTGAAGTGCCAGAAAGGAAGCAGCAGCAAGGTCGTACTATATGTTCCTCAGCTGGGGAACCCGAGCATGTTCACCTTTGAATTATTGGATTCCTTTGGCACGATGAAATTATCGGAAACCGTGACACCGAAAAAAGCCTCCCAGGAAGGGGAAAGCGAAGCGGGAGATGACAGCGAAACCAGTCTGTGGTATATCAAAAAGGCATTATATGGATTCCGGAACTCACAGCTGCCAAATACCTTTTATTATGGCGTGTTTTTTATCTGCTATCTGCTGATGATCGTAATGATCGCCTATTACTATCTGCGGAAAATCCGGCGCCGGGAATACATCTGGGTGGTAGTCCCGGCATTGTCCATTTTTTTCACGGGGATCCTCCTGATCCGTTCCATGGGAATTGCCGGAGGAAATGACGGTTCCCTGTCCGCACTGCGTATTATGGACACGGAAAAAAAGGAAGAAGTCCTGTATTTTCTCTGTCAGAGTGAAGAAGGGGAAAATAGAAACATACAGTTTCTTCCTTCCATCACATCCGTCACCCCTCTGGATTATCATTATAAAACGGACGGCGAAGCCGGTGAGACCGTGAATTCGTCCGGGGAGGATTTTACGATCAATAATACCAGCCGGGGATATGATATCGACTTTAAGGAAGCCGTTCCCGGAACATCGCGCTTATTGAAGCTGGCCCGAAACACCACGAATCTGTCAGCCGATGATTCGCGAAGCAACCATGTGTTTTCACAAAAGATTACGGGCTCCTATACCGCATTTCACGGAAAGATTACCAATGTATCGTCGAATGATTTTTCCAGGGTACTGCTCATCCGGGGAAATCAGTATGCAGTCCTTCGTAATGTAGAGGCGGGGAAAACGGTTTCGGTCAAAGACAGTCAGGTGAAATGCTGGAACCATTTTGATAAAGATAATACAGAATTCAGTAAAGAAGAGGAGAATTCTGTGACAGGAAATATCATGGAATATCTGCAGCAAAATTACCTGGATAAAGAAGAAAATCAGGAGAAATTGCTGATGATCGGCATTACGGACAATAATAATTTCCATTTGTTTTCTGATGAAAATGAGTTAAAGAATCATGTCACCGTGATCGTGGACCACTTTGAGGTCAAGGGAGGGCAGAATCTGGGTTCTGTTTCCAATATCAACCATTCCTGTTTGGAAGAAGAAGAGGCAGGTAATTCTTCTTTGGCAGAAGACACTCTGGAGAAAAAAGAAACGGAAGCCGTCTATTTCTTTGATGAAACGAAGGAAATATCGGCTCTGGTCAGAAACCGGGACGGATTCCGGGGAAAGATTTATGCTTATAACTATCAGACCGGGGAGAGGGACCAGATTCTCAGCCAGTGGGATGACTGTCTGGATGAGGCGGAACTGATTCCTTACTTGTCGGAAAACAAGGAAATGGTGGTAACCTATGAATTAGAGGGAGAGGACTACGCCAGTGCACCTATTTTGTCTCTTTTCTATGCAGCGGAAGAGACAGGGAATACCTAAGGAGGAAAGACATGCTGGATTTTCAGAATGTTTCCGTATACGCAAAAAAGAAAAAAATATTAGACCAGTTCACATTAAGTGCCCCGGACGGGGTCATACTGGCTCTGCTTGGAAGTGACAAAAAAGCGAAATCCATGATTTTAAAAGTCGCCTCCGGAAGTGTCTGCCCGGATGAGGGAGATGTACTTTTGGACGGAGATTCCATCTATACCGAAGAAAATAATTCCTGGTCACGATTTGGATATATGGCGAGAGACTACGGTTTTTATCCTCTTTTAAAAGTAGAGGAATATTATGAACTGTTCCTGTCCCTTTATAAAGTAGGGGGGAGGGATCGTAGAAAACGGATTGAAGAAGTACTGGAATTGCTCGACCTGCAGCATTACGAGGAAACCTTCATCGGCGAGATGCCGGTGGAACGCCTTCCGTTTCTCTATCTGGGAAAGATGATCTTACAGGAGCCCAAATGGCTGCTTTTTGATGAACCTTTCGCCGGTATGGATCTGTCGATCAGACGGGAGATGATCAAGAAGCTTCTGCTGCTCCATGAGCAGGGGATGTCTCTGATCATCAGCACATCCATGTATCCGGAAATGCTTGGATTTATTACGGATATCGCTGTAATCGAGGACGGGAAGAGCGGCACCTTCGGCCCGGTCGAAGAGGTGTATGATGAGGCACTGAAAGAAAGTCCGGTACGGATGCATGTGCTGGCAGAGATGGAGAGTGCCCTTGAAGTCTTAAAGAAGAATCCGATGGTAGCCAGGGTGACGGTCGATAACGATCATGTGATCTTTCGGTTTAACGGTGGGGAAAAAGAGGAGGCAGAGCTCCTGACGGACCTGGTGGCATCCGGCGCACTGATCCAGAATTATATGAGAGACCAGGCGGATATTGAAGATATTCTCCGGAGGTGAAAATAATGTTTAATCCGATCTTGAAAACAGAATGGCTAAAAGAAGGCAGAAGTATCTGGCTTCCGATGATGATTATCTTTTATAATGCGATTTTGGCATTTATCACCATCCTTTTTATGTTCTTTAATGCGGAATCCTTCCAGGAAGGCTATTCTTATGACACCGCTTCCTATCTCTATCAATTTCTGATCATCAGCAGTTTTCAGATTGCAACGGTCTTTGTCATTATGCCGTTTTGCGTCTGGGGATTTTTCGCTTTAGACCGGGAAAAACATATGATAGAGCAGTATTCGGCCATACCCGGCTTCCCACGCCAGTTCATACTGGCTAAGATTTTCCTGGTATTGTCAGTCAATATCCTGTTATTTACCTCCAGTTTGCCAATCATTACCTTATCTTGTATTTACAGCGGGTTGTCCTGGAGGAAGGTGATCCGCCTCGGGATCATGATGCTGATTTTCATTTTCTGGAGCGGTTCGATCTCCATCTTTTCTTTCAGCGTGTGTAAAAAAGGAATCTGGGCTTTTGCCGGTTCCACACTGATTGAGAGCACATTTGGATTGGGAACGCTCCTCATGACGGAGCTGATGAAAAATGCATCTGCTGTGGTATATGGTTCGGACAAGATGGCTCCCTTTCTGTCCGGCCTGTGCTGGTTTTTCATGCTGCTCAACCCGTTTTCCTCCTATATGGGATATTATGGGAATATTACGGGCGATACCGGGCTGGTCAATACCTTCTGCGGCCATATCGGGATCGATACGTCCAGCCGGACGTTTTCTCTGCTGTTTTACAAATCGGCGAGCATCATGTGCATTTTGACAGGAATTCTTTTTCTGACGCTGGCAATCTGGAAAATGGAAAAAGAACAAAAAGAAGTGTTTTAGGAAAAATAGTCCTTCGTGAGTAACATGAAAATAAAAATTCGTGTACAAAAAATCGGGTTTATGCTATAATGAGTGCGTTTTACAGCAGTAGCTTACAATAGTTTTCGTGCAGAGGATGCACATTGGAGGAAATCATGGATTTAATTTATAAAAGCACGCGAAATAACCAGGAGACCGTAACCGCATCTCAGGCAATCTTGCAGGGGCTGGCACAGGAAGGAGGCCTTTTTGTTCCGGTCTCGATTCCAAAGCTTGACAAGGAGATGAGAGAGCTGGCGGGAATGTCTTATCAGGAAACAGCCTATGAAGTGATGAAGCTTTTCCTGACTGATTTTACACAAGAAGAGTTAAAGTACTGCATTAACAGTGCCTACGATAAAAAGTTCGATACCGGGAATATTGCAGAGCTGGTGAAAAAAGACGGAGTCTTCTTCCTGGAGCTTTTCCATGGGGCGACGATCGCTTTTAAAGATATGGCATTGTCCATTCTGCCATACCTCATGACGACCAGTGCCAAAAAGAACCATGTGAAAAATGAGATCGTCATCTTAACGGCCACTTCGGGGGATACCGGGAAGGCAGCCCTGGCAGGATTTGCCGATGTGCCGGGCACGAAGATCATCGTATTTTACCCGAAACATGGGGTCAGCCCGATACAGGAAAAACAGATGGTGACACAGCGCGGGGAAAATACTTACGTGATCGGAATCGAAGGGAATTTTGACGATGCGCAGACCGGAGTGAAGAAAATGTTTGCCGATACGGCACTGGCAGAAGAGATGAGCGCAGCCGGATACCAGTTCTCCTCCGCCAATTCGATTAACATCGGACGTCTGGTGCCACAGGTTGTCTACTACGTTTACAGTTATGCCTCCCTTCTTGCTCAGGGAGAGCTGACAGACGGAGAAAAAATGAATGTTGTTGTACCGACCGGAAACTTTGGAAATATCCTGGCGGCATATTATGCGAAGCAGATGGGCGTGCCGATTGACAAGCTGATTTGTGCTTCCAATGAAAACAAGGTATTATTTGACTTCTTTACTACGGGATGCTATGACAAAAACAGAGAGTTTGTTTTGACTTCTTCGCCATCGATGGATATCTTGATTTCCAGTAACTTAGAGCGTCTGATTTACCAGTCGGCCGGAAGGGATGACAGTAAAAACAGTGCTTTTATGAAAGAACTAAATACCAAAGGATCCTACACGATCACAGAAGATATGAAAGAACAGATGAAGGATTTCTATGGAAATTATGCGACAGAGGAAGAGACGGCTCAGACGATCAAGGAAGTCTACGACAAGACAGGCTATATCATAGATACGCACACTGCTGTCGCAGCAGCCGTATATAAAAAATATGAAGCCGAGACGCAGGATCCGGCCAAGACCGTGATCGCTTCTACGGCAAGCCCTTATAAATTTACAAGAAGCGTAATGAATGCCCTTGATCCGTCTTATGATAGCTGGACTGATTTTGAACTGATTGATGAATTGGAGAAATTATCCGGCGTGAAAGTGCCTCAGGCCATCGAAGAGATCCGAAGTGCTCCTGTGCTGCATGATACGGTATGTGAGACCGAAGATATGTGTAAGGAAGTAAAGAAAATTTTGGGACTGATTGAAAAATAATATCCCGTGCAAGACTCGCAAGTAAGTCTTGACATGACATCACTGTTCACTCCGTTTTCCGTAATCACATCACCGAAGGGAAGGTCGAGGATGTCAGTTCTGCTTGACTTAATGATGTGAAAGTTATAAAATAGGAGAAGCAGTTGTTGAGATTAGTATCAACATTAATGGAGAATCCGGTGCGAATCCGGAACAGATGATTATCTACTGTATAGCAAAGTCAGTGTCCGCTGTGATACCTGTGTGGTTCAGGATTACAGCGGAAGTCTGTCTTTTTTACCCCCCTGTCCATCAGGGGGTTTTTTTATGTGCTTGGAACAAAGTTCCAAGCACATAAAAAACGCTCCGCGAGGATGCACACTCGTGTGAAGAGGGATTTACAGATAAATAAGCGAGATAAAAACGAATGATTTTAGAGGAAAAGAATATAAATAATAGAAAATACCGGGTATGTGACCGGGAAAGGGCACGATCAGAGATAAAAGAACAGTATATTCTGGATCCGCAATTCAATATACTGGGAGAAAAAGCATTAAAAAATAATATCAAAGTGAAAGAAGTGGTGCTTCCATCCGTACAGATTATTTCAAAAGAAGCTTTCTGTTCTTGCAGTGCATTGCGAAAAAGCAGCACGCCGAAAGTGGTGATCATCAAGGAGTGGGCATTTGCCAACTGCAGCAATTTAAGAGAAACTGACTTTCCACCCTGTTTAAAAGAAATGAGAATGGGTGCGTTTTATAAATGCAAACGGATCAAAGAAGTGGATTTAGGAAGCAATCTTTCTATAAAAGAAATTCCGAAGATGACTTTTGCAGAATGCCGCCAGTTAGAGAGACTGGTGCTTCCTGTCCCTTTAAAAGAAATTCATGAGATGGCTTTTTACAAATGTGAGAGCCTGCGGAAAGTGCAGCTGCCAAAACAGCTGAAAAGTATCGGGGAAAAAGCTTTTTATCAATGTGGCTTAGAAACTTTGATACTCCCGGAAGTATTGGAAGAGATAGGATCCAGTGCTTTTTTAAAGTGCAAAAAACTGGAATATATCAAGATTCCGGACTCTGTAAAAAGAATTGGAAAATGGGCATTCCATGGATGCTCGAAATTAAAGGTGCTGGAGATCGGACATGACCCGGAAGAAATTGGGGAATGGATTACGAATAAAAACTGTATCATCCGCTGCCCGAAAGGGAGCAGGATGGAGCAGTATGCAAAAGAGCATGGGATGGAAATTGAGGTTTTTCCGGAAAAGACAAATCAGAGGATAAAGAAAGAGGACAAGTTATCGAAAGAAGAAAGGAAATACGGGAGGTATGGAGAGATGAGACAAAACAAGCGGATCCAATTGGGAGTCGGGATTTTTCTGGCATTTTTCTTTTTAGGGATGGCGCAATGGGCACCCGGCAGTATGGGTGCGGGAATGGTTTATGCAGCGGAAACGGCTACAGAGACGACGGACACAGAGACCACGGTAAAAGATGAGACGGAAAATCCGGAGGTGACCGGTATCACAGAGCTTGAGGGTCAGATGTATGATGTCTATGGGACAGGAAAAAGCGATTACGTGAAGGCGGAAATCACGACAGATGTCGTTTCGATGAGAACAATGGATAACAAAACACAGACATGGAGGGTGATCTGGTTGACATTTGGGCCGGATTCTATAACCTTGTCCCAACGTCCACAGATCAGACTCCGTATGAAAATCAAAACCAAAGATGACAGTGTGCCTGTGTGTGACCAGGTACTTGTAGGAAATGCCTACTATCTTACCGGAAATGATTTGAGATCAGCAGCGGATAATTATGACAGCACGACGATGACCTGGTCTCCTAAATATGGAAATATAGATTTGATGGATGGGAGTACGACACAAACACTTTATAATAGTTATTACTGTATTTATAACCATAATGGCAGTGAAATCCGTTATGTCATAAAAATGGTGCGGCAGGGCAAGGCGGGTCTGGCGAAAAGTTTGACTTACAGTGCAAGTAACCCGGCACCTGTCCAGTGGGTTTACGATGAAGAAACCGGAAGGTATGCCACAACGATTGCAGAAGTAGTAGACAAAGCAGTCAAAGCGAATACGGTGCAGACGGTAAATGAGAATGGCTCGTTAAGCAGCAATCTTCAGTGGGAGTGTATCCTCTCAAAGGATGACTCCCAGGACATCTATATGGACGATGAATGCATTTATGTAAAAAAGGCAGGGCAGTATAATATCTACAAAGCATCCTATGTTGGTCAGGATTATTACATACCAGTGCGGTTTACCTACACTTATCCGGAAGAAGCCCAACGAAAGTTAGAGGCACTTCAGACGGACGGGATCATTAGCATGTCAGATTATGATAATGCCAGCAGTTTTGCTTCTGCCTTTACCAAGGCATATAAAGAAAAGGCAGCAAACTATTTCCAACTGGTTTCTTCCCTGCAAAAAACGTGGGAGGACACCGAATATGAAGGAAAATTCCCAGGAGAATGGGATTATGTTCTCTATAACAAAGGCTGGTCCGATACCTGCGAAAGTGTAAAGCTCGACCAGGCACAGGAAATGTATGAGGAGATCTGGGAGAATATCTTTGGCCGGAAAGAAGCGGAAGAGACGATTACCAAGTATACCGATACGGAAAAGATTCCTGAGAAATCCAGAGAAACGGTGTTAAACATCCGGGAGAAATATATCGAGCTGTTAAAAGAAAATTATGAAAATGGAAAGATCTTGGAAATCGGAGATGTCGAGGAGATCCTTTCAGCGATGAAGAAAGAAATGTCTCCTTATGTCAAAGAAGAAGCGGAACAAAAACAGCAGTCCGGGCAGCTCTTCAAGGTTTCCGGCACTTCTTTCACCCGGACAGAAGGAGATAAGGCATTTTCCCTGGGGGTAAAAGCGGGGACGAATGCTGTCCTTACCTATCAAACGTCCGATCAAAAGGTAGTGACCGTAACGAAGAAAGGCTATGTCAGTATCAAAGGCCCGGGCCGTGCCGTCATTACCGTCACTGCGAAAGCAGAGGGCACTTCTACCCAGAGTAAAAAGATTACGGTAACCGTAAAGCCATCTTCGAAGCTCGTGCCAAAAGCTTCTGCAAAAAAGGGGAAAAAAGTCCAGATCCAATGGAAACGGAATGCAAAAGCCAGCGGATACCAGATCCAGGTTTCCCTAGACCGCAAATTTAAAAAAGGTATCAAGAAAAGCACGATAAAGAAAAATCGTATCGTGAAAACAGTTTGCAAGGGACTGAAAACGGGCCGGAAATATTATGTCCGGGTAAGAAGCTTTAAAAAAGTTTCCGGCGGCACAGTATATGGAAACTGGGTATCTGCGAAACCGGTAAAGGCGAAAAAATGACAAGATACAGGAAAACAAAAATCTTTGGAACAAAGAAATTTTTTGTAAGATCTTTTCCTGATATCCCAATAAAAAATATTTATGTTTTATAAAAAAGGAGGAAAAACATGAGAAGGAAAAATCCAACCAAATTTCTGGCTGTCCTGCTTTCTGCAACGATGATTGCCGGAAGCGGCACATTTGCTCTGGCGGCAGAACGTTCTTCGGATAATGTCGTTGTGGAAACACAGGCAGCAAATACTGCCAGCGATGGGCAGACAGATGACGAAACACAGGCACAATTGACAGGAACTGCCCGCATTTACAGTGGAGAGGAACAGGGTACGACAAGAGACATTACCATCAGCGGTACCAACGCATCGGTTACGTTTGAAAGTGGTGAGGCCTCTGCCACCGAGATAAACTATATTAGTCTTTCCTTAAAGCCAGGAGATGGAGAGACAGTGCAGGTGGGGACTTATTACAACAGCAGCAGTAAAAAAATGACCGGTGTACAAACACCACAATCCGACGGCACCTATCTCATTAATTTTGCTAAAGGAAACGGACCGGCTCAGAAGAAATCGACTTATTATGTTCTTGTCACATCCCAGGATGGTGCAACATCAACCGTATATCAATTGACGATTTTAAGAAAAGGATACAAGGCACTCTACTGTGCAGGAGTAGGAGGAAGTGAGTCGAATCCGTCCGACGGCTGCTGGTCTGCCGCCAGCCTTAACGAGGAAACCGGAGATCTTACGATGTTTTGCAATTTGTCCTATTATCCGCTGATGGGTGGATTAAGTGTAAGTTATACGGATGCAGATGGAAAGGTGGACACTAATGCACGTATGCTGGCAAAGGCAGTGGTGAATCCGGATTATACGGGGGATACCTTCTACGTAGAAACGAATGAGGATGGTGAGGAATACGTTCATGCCAAAAGAGCCGGTGCTTCTTCTGAATTTTTGCAAATCGAATATGAGGATGAAAAAATACCGGTCTATCTGAAAGCCTTATATACAAAAGCTCAAGGGCAAACACTTTTGAATGCCAAAAAGACCGATGGTGTGACAACAGTGGATACCACTCATTTTAGTGATGCAGAGGCATTTGCAGCAATTTTCCCTGCAAGTCAGAAAGAAAATGCAAAGACATATTACACGCTGATCACAGAACTTCAGGCGGTCATCGATGCCAACATCAGCATGGGAAAAGGCAGCTGGGATTATGAGGTGGCAAAATCCGGAGAGAAGAAATTCTGGTCTGACACCTGCGAAAGTGCAAAACTCAACCAGGTAATGGATCTGTCCAAAGAAATCTGGGAGAACATTTATGGCCTGAAAGATGCCAAAGATGCGATCGTTAAATATGTCGATGCAGAAAATGCGCCAGAAGATAAGAAGGAAGAATACCAGAAGCTGGCAGACGAGGCTACGGCAAAACTGGAGGCAGACTACAAGGAAGGAAAATTGACAAGCCTTGAGGATGTACAGACAGCAGTAGAGACAGCAAAAACAGAAATCGATCAGACCATTCCTACGTTAGAAAAATGTACAGTTACCCTGTCCCAGCAGGAATATACCTATGATGGAACGGAAAAAACACCGGAAGTAACCGTAAAGAACGGAGAAGAAACCGTATCACCGGAAAACTATACCGTAGAATACAGTGATAATACAAAAGCAGGAACCGCCAAGGTCACGGTAACAGGAAAGAATGGATACCGTGGTTCCCAGACAGTAGAATTTACGATCAAAAAAGCAGAAGAAAAACAGCCAGAGGACGGAAAGCAGGGAACAGATACATCAAAGCTTCTCACTGTAGTGAAAAAATCCTTTGTGAAAACAGAAGGAGACAAAGCATTTTCTCTTGGCATTAAGAAAAATAAGAGTGCCAGCGTTTCCTATCAAACGAGTGACAAGAATGTGGCAGTTGTCAATAAAAGTGGCAAAGTCACTGTAAAGGGACCGGGACGTGCTGTGATCACAGTGACTGCAAAAGCGGCTGGACAAAAGACCGAGACCTATAAGATTACCGTGACAGTGAAACCATCTTCGAAACTCAAGACGAAGGCAGTGGCAAGAAAAGGCAGAAAAATCCAGGTAAACTGGAAACGGAACAAAAAAGTCAGTGGATATCAGATCATGGTTTCTTCTGATAAAAAGTTTAAAAAAGATGTCAGAAAAGTCACCATCAGGAAAAATGCCGTAATCAAAACACAGATCCGTGTGAAAAAAGCGGGAAGAAAGTACTATGTAAAAGTAAGAAGCTTTAAAAAATATTCCAAAAAGACAATTTTTGGAAACTGGGTATCTGCAAAAGCAGTGAAAGCTGTGAAATAACAGGAACCAACTCATTTCCGCAATGCACCCAGTCTGCATTGCGGAAGATTGGGTTTTCACTCAGTCTTGACACAAAATTTCAGGGATCGCACGCGAATCAGCGATGAGATTTGCAGTGCTTTACAGTAAAAAAGGATGGACAATGTGATGAAAAATAAAAAAATAATTTCAATGATAATGAGCGTGGTGCTGGCAATATCCATGTTGTCTGCCAATACATACTGTGCACAGGGTAAAGAAAAAACAGAAACCTCTGCTGCATTGGCAAAGTCTGTAAAAACGCAGGACAGTTCTGCGTCATTTGTCAATACAGAAGGGGTTTCTTCTGCAAAAGAAGAAACCTCAAAAGAGCAGGATTCCAAAGAGAATCATGAGACTTCAAAGAAGCAGGATACGAAAGAAGAGAGCGGGACTTCGGGTGCGAAGGAAAGCAAAGAAGAGAGCGGGACTTCAGATGCGAAGGAAAGCAAAGAAGAGAGCGGAGCTTCGGATGCGAAAGAAGACGGTGGGACTTCGACAGAGAAAGATTCGACGAAAGAAAATGAAGCTTCCCAAGAGAAAACAGAAGAAAAAAAAGAGACGACATCCCAGGAGACCCAAACAACAGCATCCCAGATCTTTTCGGATCATGCCGAAGATTTTTCCCTGTGTAATTCCAAAGGGGAGGGAGATTCCACGAATATTGGTGCTTTTGCACGACAGGGAAGCAGCAGGGTCTATAATGCTTCCGTCAATCTGGAAAAAGTCAGACTCCAGATGAAAGCTTCAGCAGGAGAAAATCAGGTTTTCCAGGCAGAACTTACAGATAGCAGCGGTAAAGAGATCGATTCCTTTTTCTATGCAGGCGGTGAGGATGGAGACAGCACGGTCCTCCAATCCAAAGTGATGAATCTGGAAGAAGGGGACAATGTCTTTTACCTGAATTGTCATGGAACTTATGTGCAGTACATCGGAGCGGAGAAGAAGACAGGTTCCGGTATCTACACGTTCACTTTCCATATTTACCGAAATAAAAAAGGAGATCCGGAAACCAACAATACGGTCTCATTAGAAAATCTGGGAGTCTATATCAATGACCTGGAGGGAAAGAATTATATTACGGAGTTTTCTCCGGAAACGAAAAAATACACGATCACGCTTTCCGAAAAAGATTTTGATGAAGCTATTTCCGAAAATAATCTTTGGATGACGGTAAAGGAGGGAGACCCCAATCAGGAGATCAAGATTTACGGGAAAAGCACATTAAATGGAATCAGTGCGGGCAATCTGAAACAGGAAAGTAACGGTGCCTATAATCTGGGAAAATACCAGTCAAAAAATTTATTTTCTTCCGATTCTTTTACAACAAAAATCAAAATTCTTGCGGCAGATCATATTACAACGAAAGAATATGAGATCAAGGTAGAAAAAAAAGGAAAAACCGGGATAGTGATCCCGGATATCTATCGGGAGACTTCCTTCTATATCGTTCCGTCCCAGCCGGAAAGAAAAATGGTATTAGTCTATGGTTCGATTACAATATATGATGAGGGAGAAAAAATCAATGGATCGCAGGCCATTATGGATGGGAGGCTGACGATCGATATTAAAAATACAGATATTATCTCCATGACAGGAAAAAAATCAGGTGCTGGCTTTATTGTTTGGCTGAATAGTCCGGGAACAACCAAAGTCAACATTGTCTACGATGATGGAAAGCTCCATTATGAAAATGAGGTTCAGGTTTCGGTTTATTATAGTGCAAGTTATCTGCAAAATGAGATCAGTGTGGCAAAGAAGCTGCTTTCCACCACAAAAAAGAGTGACAGGGTGTATATGGAGGGGGCACAGGAAACCTTTTCCAATGCCATCAAAGCAGCGAAAAATGTCTATAGCCGCTATGGCGGTGCAGGGAACCAATCCGCAGACAATATGCAAAAAATTACCGATGCGGCGACTGCCCTGATCAAGGCAGAAGACGTATATAAACGTTCAGAAATCGGGAAAAAAATCACAGGATTTGTGGCTTTGGCGGACTCGGTGGCAACCCAAAACGTAGAAAATGGGAAATCAATTCTGAATGTGAACCGGCCGAAAAAGATCAATGCGATCATTGATGGAAAGATTGTAACCATCTCTAATGTCAAATGGACTTCACGGCCGACATGGCAGGTCAAGACTGATGAGGAGATCGTTTACCGTTTTACACCCGAACTTCCGGCCGGATATGTAGTCGCGCCGGGAGTGGATTATCCGGTCATTACCGTTTACCGCAAAGCGAGAACGCTGGCCGTAGAGGTGAAGCGAACCATCTCTCTGCCGGATTCCGTTCTGGTGCAGCGGGTACCGTATGGGACGAAAAAAGCGGAGCTGAATCTTCCGTCAAGCCTGGAAATGTATCAAAGTATCACAGCGGGAGATGAGGGCGGTCGGATTTCCATCCCCGTACGATGGAAGGATGTGGATGGCTATAATGGAAAAGTGGCCGGAACCTACTCGTTCCGATCCGTCATTAATGCTTCCTCAAGCGAATATAAATTAGCAGCAAATACCAGCCAGGAACCGATGCAGACCATTCGGGTCATTGTGGAAGAACCGGAAGATGGGCAGGGCAATGGCAGTGGCAATGGCAATGGAAACGGGACCGGAAATGGCAGTGGCAATGGCAGCGGAACCGGTATCGGAAATGGAACCGGTGATGGCATGGGAAACGGAAGCGGCAGTGGAACCGGCGATGGAAGTGGCAATGGCAGCGGAACCAAAAATAAAGAGGGAAATGGTACGGAAAATGGCAATGGAGGCAAGAAGAAAAACGGTGGAACCGGCGGTGTAGGAAACCGGAAAACGGCTGCAAAGGCGGGAGATTCCGGGGAAGCCTCCGGAAAGGATAAGGATACGGAGGAAACCGCCGGAGGAAGTTCCGGAGGAGGAATGAAAGGGAACGACAAAGCCAAAACTTCTTCCAAAAAATCCGGAGGAAAAGGGAAAGAAAAGACGAACAAGAAATGGAAAGTCAAAGAAATTGTAAAAGAAGCGGTGGTATCCAATCAAAAAGAATGGATCCTGCTGGTCACTGTGATTGGATTGCTGCTGCTTTTGGGAGGATACAGAGAGTACAGGAGACATACAGATGAGAAAAAGAAAAGATAAGAAAAGAACAGGAATGTGGCTCTTTTTCCTTTTACTGATAGGAATGTTGGCGGGAATGGGAAAAGGCTTTTCTGTCCGGGCAGCCACGACAGAAGAAAAACCGAAAGGACAGATTGTCATGTCGGTAGAAAAAGCAACACTGGGGCAGGGCTTTATTATGGAACCTCAATATGTGGACTTTTATGAGGGGGATACGATGGCATCCATCACCCTTCGGGAGCTAAAAAAGATTGGCAGAAGGTACCAGTATGATGGGAACATGAAGTCCGGGTTCTATTTGTCTGAAATATCCGACCGGAACCGTGGGAAGGTAACGATCCCGGGATTTATTACAGATATGATGACGCAAAGCAAACTGGAATTCTATGAAACAGATAACACCCCGGAATATCTGGGGGAGATGGATTACAGTGTCAACTCAGGCTGGATGTATGCACACAACGGTGTCCTTCCTAATGTATCCGCCTGCGAAGCGACGCCGAAAAACGGAGATGTCCTTTCCTGGAAATTTACGCTTGTCACGCTGGGACATGACCTCAATGGCGACACGACTTATTTTGAAAAGAACAACTTGGAAGAAGTGGACAGGGTAAAGCTCTATAAATTATTGGCCGAAATCAACAGAAATTCTGAATTGTTGAAAGATTCCTCAGTCAAAGCAGCTTATGACCACTGTGTGGAAATGGCTATGAATCTGGAGCTTCATGCTTCGAAAAAGGATTTCAGCAAGGATATGGCAACCCTTCAGAAAGCACTGAACTGGAATACTATATCCGATATCCAGATTTACGGGAAGCAAAAAGAGGAGTGTACCGTAAAAAACGGGACGACAGAGGAGAACATTTCAGATTTTCCCAAAGTGCTTACTGCACTAAAAGATGGAAGTACAACGGTGAATATGAATGTCACCTGGTCTTGCACCGGCACATACGATGCAGAGAAAGAAGGGGATTATACCTTCAAGCCGGAAATTCCGGACAACTATGTCGTAGAAGACGACACCGAACTGCCTGAATTTACCGTTCATGTAAAAAAATTTGGCGATATCAATTCGGATGATCAGGTCGATGCCAAAGATATTGAAGAAATAGTCAGCGGAAAAGACAGCAGCAATCATGCATACCTGGGGCAGTCGGATCTGGAACAGGATGAGGAAGCGGCCATCTGTGACCTGAACTTTGATGGCAAAGTGGATATGCAGGATTACTCCCTTTTAGTGGGAGCCATCAATCAGACGCAAAGCAAAACGGAAGACAGTGGAAGAATCGCCTTACGTTTTAATCAATCAGAATATGCGGCCGGGGAAAGTGGAAAAGCAGAGATCGTCCTCTACAGCAGCGAGCTGGACACGGTCGGCATGCAGCTTTCTTACCGTGCAGGAAATGTCACAAATGTCACCCTGGAAGCGAAGCAGGATTTTACAGTAGAATATACGAAAGAAAATAGTGACGGATGTACTGCGATGCTCGGAAGGAGGACGGGAACTCTAAGCGCCCGGAATATCCGTGGAACCGTGATCGGAACCGTGAGTTTTACCTGTGTCAAAAGCGGGAATCCGGACATTTCCTTTGGTGCTTCCGAAGAGGCAGATGGGATTTTTGCCGGTAAAAACGCAGTAAGTGGGTACCGAAACGGATACCAGGTTTCTTTTGATACGTCTTCCAACTACGGAACGGATATTCGGTTTGTCGCCCAGCTCAATGACGGAAATGTCAGAGTCGGTACGGCTGAGGATCAGATGGTCGTGGAAGAAGGGAAAACTCTCAACCTGATCCAGCTCTCTTTTCGATATTACGATGCGGAAGACACCACGGAAAACCGGATCCGGATTCGCGCCCAGATACCGGAAGGCAGTACGTTAGAAATTGGCGGCGGGTTGAAGAACGGAAACATTACGGATCCACTGACCCTCGATGACGGCATTTATTATGCGAAAGGCAGTGCGGGATGTTTTACCGGGGGACAATCAAGCCAGAGGGAAACCTGCGTGCTTTATGGAGTACTCAAAGAAGCATCCGGCAGCGAGACCTGGTATAAATTCCAGGTCGAACGAAAAGGATACAAGGCGGCAGAATGGAATTACACCCAGAAAACGCCATTGCTTCTGGATGGCTGGTCGAAAAATAATCCGGAAGTCCTTACCGGGACATGGGATCTGAAAAAGGCAGGACTGCAAAGTTTTGATGAGGATGGAAATCAGGTGGACGATCTGGAAGTGGTCATGCCTTCTTCTGACAGCAGCAATTCTTTTTACTATAAGGCATCGACTGCCACCACCGGAACTTTTTATGCGAAGGAGGCAGGAAATTACTGGCTGGAAGTCCGGGACAAGAAGGGAGAAGTGCGGGGGAAAATCCGTATTTGTGCCGTATATCCCTACGAGGCGGCACAATGGTATCTCAATAAAGCAAAGGAGATCCCTCTGGAATATTCCAAATATTCTGCTTCGGTATCCGATCAGCTGTTTAATTACAAAGATATGGTCGAAAATCTGGAAGAGATCCAGGACAAATATTCCTCCAATGTGCCAGTCTATCTGGACTTGATGGGGCGGTACGTGCTCACTGCCACATCAGAAAGGGCAACGGATACTTATGGGTATGAATTTTTAAGCGATTATCTCAGGACAGAAGCTGTCAGCGAAATCAGGCAGGCAATCCGGGAAATACGTCCGGTTCTTGAGAAAAACCGATATACAAGCCAGACGAAGAAATCGGTCACTTTTTCCGGCAGCAGCACGATCAGCCGGCCGTTTGCCAAAAAATCGTTTCTCCTGAATCTCCGTGTCAATACCGATGGAAAGATAACCTACCAAAGTTCCAATAAGAAGGTAGCAGTGGTCAGTGCTTCAGGGAAAATCACCATGAAAGGCATGGGAAAAACGGTGATCACCGTCAAGACGGCGGAGACTTCTCGTTTTAAGGCAGGGACGAAAAAAATAACCCTGAGCCTGAATCCGGGAAATACCAGACTGGTTTCCCTGAAATCATTAAAAAAACAGACGTTTACTGTCAAATGGAAAAAATATAAAGGCATCAGCGGATACCAGATCCAGTATGCGGCATCCAAAAACTTCCAGAAAGCCAAAACGGTGAAGGCCAAAGCGAAAACCACATCCGGAATGGTCAAAAAACTAAAAAGCAGGAAGACTTACTATGTACGGATCCGTACCATGAAAAAGATCAATGGACAGACCGTCTTTAGCAGCTGGAGCAAAGCGAAAAAGATAAAAATAAAGTAGTATCACAGGAAAACACAGAGAAACTGTTTCATTCACACAAGACAGCGGAGGGAAAAATGAAATATTCATTGATAGACATACTTCATATGGCAGGGCAGGCAATCCGGACCCCATGTAATATCATCTTGATCATCCTTATGGCCATTTCGGTCATTCAGGTGGGACATGTCCTGGTGGAATGCTGGTTTGAAATTCGGCATGGGAAACTGGACAGCATTGCACTGGCAGAAAAATTATATGGGAAAGAAAAAGAAGAACAGCTTGGCCTGATCGAGGAGAGCCTTTGCAGCCGTCAGGAAAAAGAAATGATGAAAACCCTGGTAAACACAGAAGAGATGGATGCGGATATGCGTCAGGCAGTCGCGGAGAGACTTCTGGAATCGCAGGAAGCCAGATATGCGAAAATACTCCATATCACAGAACTCGTCGTAAAGCTGGGACCGATGTTTGGATTGTTGGGAACCCTGATCCCTTTAGGACCGGGGATCGTTGCCCTGGGAACCGGCGATGTGGAGACCCTTTCCGTCTCTTTGGAAATGGCATTTGACACGACGATCGCAGGGATTATCAGTGCGGCTGTGTGCAGTGTTCTTACCGGAATCCGCAAACGATGGTATAAACGGAATATGCAAAATATACAGTTGCTCATGGAAAGCCTTTTGTAAACAGATTCGGTAAAAGGAGTATATAAAGATGAGAAGAGGAAGATTAGGGCGGAGAAATTCGGGACTTTTTGAGGAGCCGGAACAAAATCCGATGGAAGGAGTGGCCAATCTGGTGGATGCGATGCTGGTTCTCGCCTGCGGGCTGATGATGGCAATCATCTCCCTGTACAATATAGGCTTCGATGGCCTGGCCACCAAAACCGAAGAACTGAAACAGGAGCAACTAAAAGAAGTCAAAGATTACGGGGTCATTGACGAGGATGGCAATGTATCCGGCGGTTTTGAATCCAAAGGAAAAGTGTACGAAGACAAAGAAACAGGAAAAATGTATGTGATCACCCAGGAAGACGAGGAAAAGTAAAGGAAAAATTACAGTAAAATGGATAACAATTGCATAAATTTAACGAAAAATATTGACAAAACACACTTTTGAGTGTATCCTATCGGTATTATGAGAATATAATAGGTTAGCTATCGTTAGATGCAATGAAGGAAGAGTGATGTTATGTCAAAAGAGAAACTTCCGCAGGCAGGAATCCTGCAACGCAGGGTTCTTTTTCTTTCGTTCTTGCTAAATGGCAGCGATGGGTACAGTAGATTTTACAAAGTATAAGTTGGGAGAATCGAATGGATGATGCAAGATTAGTTTTTTCAAATATCATGGAAACACTTCTCAAGCAGGCACAGAAAAATAAAAATGTGCTGGAGTATCGGGAGATCAATGATGCGTTTAAGAACATTGAACTGACTCCGGAGAAGTTCGAGTGGATACTTGATTATTTTGAAAAACAGGGTGTGGATGTTTTAAATACCAACGAAGAAGACAATGATGATAATTTCATGAATGATGACGGGGAAGAAGTGGAGATCATAGATGACGCAGACATTCTTGAGGGCGTCAGTCTGGAAGACCCGGTGCGCATGTATTTAAAAGAGATTGGAAATATCCCGCTTCTGACCGCAGAAGAGGAAGTGTTCCTGGCACAGCGCATTGAAAAAGGGGATGAGCAGGCGAGAAAACAGCTGATCGAAGCGAACCTCAGGCTGGTAGTCAGCATTGCCAAGAAATATGTCGGAAGGGGAATGTCATTTCTCGACCTGATTCAGGAAGGCAATATGGGGCTGATGAAGGCCGTCGAAAAGTTTGATTATAAAAAGGGGAATAAGTTCAGCACGTACTCCACGTGGTGGATCCGTCAGGCGATCACAAGAGGAATCGCGGATACGGCCAAGACGATCCGTGTGCCGGTACATATGGTGGAGACCATCAATAAAACCCTCCGGACTTCCCGGATGCTTTTACAGGAACTGGGCAGGGAGCCGACGAATGAAGAGATTGCGAAGAAGATGAATTTGCCGGTGACCAAGATCGATGAGATTTTAAAGACTTCCAGGGATCCCGTATCCTTAGATACGCCGATCGGGGAGGAAGAAGACAGTCAGCTGGGCGATTTTATTGAAGATGAATCGCTGCTTTCCCCTGTGGATTCGGCTTCGTTTTCCATGTTAAAGGAAGAGCTGGAAGAGGCAATGGCCTCCCTCACGGAACGTGAGAGAAATGTGATCAAGCTCCGTTTCGGGCTCGATGATGGAAAAACGAGAACGCTGGAAGAAGTGGGCAAGGAATTTAATGTCACCAGGGAAAGGATCCGACAGATCGAGGCGAAGGCACTGCGCAAACTGCGCCATCCGAGCCGGAGCAGGAAGCTGAAGGATTTCCTCGAATAAAATATGGTCTCTGGTATTGCCAGAAGATAGATAATTGATTACAATGATGGGAAGACTAAGTTACTTAGGATTCCCATTTTGTGTTGTAAAGGAGAGCACCTGATATGAAAGATGGTTTTTTAAAGGTCGGTGTGGCATCTGTTGATGTCCGAGTTGCCGACCCGGCCTATAACAAAGAGAAAATAGTAGAAATAATCGAGCAGGCAGCGAGAAGCGGGGCGAAATTGCTTGTCTTTCCTGAGCTGGTCATCACTGCGTATACCTGCGGTGACCTGTTTTTGCAAAAGCCGCTTTTGGATGAAGCAAAAAGACAGCTCCTGCGGATTGCAGAGGAGACGACGGGGCTGGATATGGTGATCGTTGTGGGAGCACCTCTTGTCGTAAACCACAAGCTCTATAACTGCGGAGTATTTCTTCAGAATGGAAAGATTCTCGGTGTGGTGCCCAAGCATTATCTGCCGAATTACTCTGAATTTTATGAAGCGAGGCATTTTGCACCGGGAGAGGAAGAAGTGAGGAAGATTCGTCTTGGTGGAAAGGAAGTGCCTTTTGGGATGAATCTTTTATTTTGCTGTGAAAATATAGAAGAACTGGTTATCGGGTGTGAACTTTGTGAAGATCTGTGGTCACCGCTGCCGCCTTCTGTCCACCATGCCCTGGCAGGGGCGACGGTCATTTGCAATCCTTCGGCCAGCGATGAGACGACAACAAAGGACGCGTACCGCCGGGGACTGGTTTCCTATCAGTCTGCCCGGCTGGCCTGTGCCTACCTGTATGCCTGTGCCGGTGACGGGGAGTCCACACAGGACCTGGTTTACAGCGGCCACAATATGATTGCGGAATATGGAACGATTTTAAAAGAATCCGGACGCTTCCATAATGAATATATTGAGACAGAAATTGATTTGCAGAGACTGGAAGCAGACCGGCGGAGGATGACGACGTTTGTGACCGCGGGAATGGACCGAAATTATACCAGGGTCTATTTCCGTCTTTCGGAAGAAAAAACAGAGCTGACCAGACATTTTTCCAGAACCCCATTCATCCCGTCCGACAAAACAGACCGGGAGAAACGTTGTGACGAGATTCTGACGATCCAGGCAATGGGTCTGAAAAAGAGGCTGGCCCATACCCGGAGCCAATCGGCAGTGGTCGGAATCAGCGGGGGATTGGATTCCACGCTGGCTGTGCTGGTAACGGCAAGGGCTTTTGACATGCTGGGTATTCCGAGAAAAAATATTACCTGTGTGACGATGCCTTGCTTTGGAACGACCGACCGGACCTACACGAATGCGGTCAAGCTGACCGAAACCTTGGGGGCGGAACTTCGGGAAATACGCATCAACAAGGCAGTGGAGCAGCATTTCAGGGATATCGGTCAGGATCCGGATCAGCATGATGTGACCTATGAGAATTCCCAGGCCAGAGAGAGAACACAGATTTTAATGGATATTGCCAACCAGACCGGGGGACTCGTGATCGGCACAGGGGATATGTCGGAGCTGGCATTGGGCTGGGCGACTTATAACGGAGACCATATGTCCATGTACGCGGTCAACTGTTCGGTGCCAAAAACACTGGTGAGGCATCTGGTCCGCTACTATGCGGACACTTCAAAAGAACGACAGTTAAAAGAAGTCCTTCTGGACATTCTGGATACGCCGGTTAGCCCGGAACTGTTACCGCCGGTTGACGGGGTCATTTCCCAGAAGACAGAAGATCTCGTAGGGCCTTATGAGCTTCACGACTTCTTTTTATACTATATACTGCGCTTCGGATTCCATCCGGCGAAGATTTTCCGGCTGGCCCGGCTGGCTTTTGGGACAGAATACGAGGAGGAGGTTTGCTATCGATGGCTGCGGACCTTCTGCTGGAGATTTTTCGCACAGCATTTTAAGAGATCCTGTCTTCCGGACGGGCCGAAAGTGGGTTCCGTCGCAGTGTCACCAAGAGGAGACCTGCGGATGCCGAGTGATGCCAGCCCGGCAGTCTGGATGAAGGAAATGGATGAATTGGAAGAGCAGATCAGGTCCAGGGCGTAAGCCGGACAAAGGGGGCGGATCTTTGTGTTAAAGGGACAGACTTTTGTGGAGGTTTTCCCGGATTATACTGTGCCGGACCACCTGAAATATCTCCTGTCAAATGCGGTGGTGACCAAGGTGGTCATGAAGCAGCAGACAAGGCAGCTGGTGATCCATTTGCAAAGTGAACATCTCATCGGGAAAAAGGTTTTAAATAAAGTGGCCTACGACCTGAAAAAAGAACTCTTCAGGAAAACAGGTGTTTTTGTGACATTTGATGACTGCTATGTACTCTCACCTCTTTATACGTTAGAGCAGCTGACGAAGGATTACTGGGACAGCATCCTCTGGGAGATCAAGAAAATGGGACAGGTGGAATACAGTCTTTTTTCCGGCTGCGAATGGGGATTTGAGGACAATATTATGACGATTCTCCTGGAAGATTCCTTTATTGCGAGAAATAAGGCACCGGCGGTCAAAGAATATCTGGAAACGATGTACCGGCACCGATTTTCGAAAGAAATCCGTGTGGGATTTGATTTCAGTGAGGATGCCAAACAGACATTTTATAAGGCGAGGAACCATAAATTGCACGTGGAAGTCGATCTGGTCATGGAACAGATTGAAAAAACAGAGCATGAGAAGAAAGAAGAGGGGACAAAGGAGAACGCAAAAGGCGGTGCCCAAGAAGAAAAAAAGCAAAGAAGGTATTCCGGGAATTATTTCGAGGAGCGGGCCCGAAACCAGGAATTTGGCCAAAGGCGGCGTACCAGGGATCCGGACATTATTTATGGAAAAGATTGCGATGGGGAAGTCGTTCCGTTAGAAGAAATCATCGACGAGATCGGGCAGGTCGTGATCCGTGGCAAGATTATCCGGCTGGAGCTTCGGAAAATCAAAAGAGAGCGGACGATCATCAGCTTTCATATTACCGATTTTACAGATACGATCGTCGGAAAGATTTTTATGGCGAATGACAAGCTGCCGGATTTTTTGGATGGATTTCAGGAAGGCAAGTTTTACAAAGTCAAGGGAATGCCCCGGATGGATACCTTTGAACATGAGCTCACCTTTTCTTCCATCAGCGGGATCAAGCCGATTCCGGATTTTACAGAAAAAAGAATGGACAAAAGCCTGGAAAAAAGAGTAGAGCTGCATCTGCACACGGTGATGAGCGACCTGGACAGTGTGGTGGATATCAAACAGATGATCGCACAGGCGAAAGAGTGGGGACATCGGGCTGTCGCGATTACCGACCATGGGGTATTGCAGGCATTTCCGATTGCCAATCACTGCATTACAATGGAAGAGCCATTTAAGATCATCTACGGTGTGGAAGGGTATTTTGTTGATGATATCAAGAAGCTGGTTGTCAATGCCAAAGGCCAGAGCCTTATGGACGATTTTGTCGTATTTGATCTGGAAACCACCGGGTTTTCCCCACTACAGGATGCCATTATTGAAATTGGTGCGGTCAAGGTAAGCGGGGGAAAGATCACAGATCATTACAGTGTGTTTGTGAACCCGGAGCGTCCGATCCCTGCCCGGATTACCGAACTGACGAGCATTGACGACACGATGGTTGCCGGTGCGAAAACCATCGAAACCATTCTGCCGGAATTTCTTGCTTTTTGTGAGGGATGCAGTCTGGTTGCCCACAATGCGGAATTTGATGTGGGCTTTATCAAAGAAAATGCCCTGCGGCAGGGATATGATGTGGATTTTACTGTTCTGGATACGGTACAGATGGCAAGACTGCTTTTGACCGATCTGAGTAAATTTAAATTAAATACGGTATGCAAGCGGCTGGGCATCAAACAGGAACACCATCACCGGGCGGTGGATGATGCCAGGGTGACAGCGGAGGTTTTTCTCCGATTCGTCAGCATGCTGGAAGAAAAGGAAGTCCACACGCTCGAACAGCTCAATGAAATGGGGGAAGTTTCTGCCGATCTGATTAAGAAGGCTCCTTCCTACCATGGAATCATCCTTGTCAAAAATGAAACAGGGCGCGTGAATTTAAACCGTCTGGTATCCGCCTCCCATTTAGAGTATTTTAACCGGAGGCCCCGCATGCCAAAAAGCCTGATCCAAAAGTACCGGGAAGGGCTGATCCTGGGTTCCGCCTGCGAAGCGGGAGAATTATTCCAGGCAGTCATCCGGGGAAAAAGTGAGAAGGAACTGGCGGAGTTGGTCCGTTTTTACGATTATCTGGAAATCCAGCCGATCGGAAATAACGCCTTCATGTTAGAAAATGATCACTATGATGCGAAAACCGTAGAAGACCTGCAAAATTACAACAAAAAGATCGTAGAGCTGGGGGAGCGGTACAACAAGCCGGTCGTGGCGACCTGTGATGTCCATTTTCTGAATCCGGAAGACGAGCAGTATCGCCGGATTCTCATGGCAGGAAAGGGTTTTGGCGATGCCGACCGTCAGGCACCGCTCTATTTTCGGACAACGGAGGAGATGCTGGAGGAATTTGCTTATCTGGGGGAGGCAAAGGCGCGGGAAGTCGTCATTACCAACACGAATCAAATTGCAGACGAGATTGAAAAGATTTCACCGGTCCATCCGGATAAATGTCCTCCGGTCATTCCGAAGTCGGATGAAACCCTGACAAAGATCTGCTATGATAAAGCCCACGAAATTTACGGTCCCAAGCTGCCGGATATCGTGGAGGAACGCCTGCAGCGGGAATTACATTCCATCATATCCAATGGGTTTGCCGTAATGTATATTATTGCCCAGAAACTGGTGTGGGATTCCAATGAACATGGATATCTGGTCGGTTCCCGGGGTTCTGTCGGATCCTCTTTTGTGGCGACCATGGCGGGGATCACGGAGGTCAATCCCCTGTCAGCCCACTATATCTGCCCGAAATGCCACTTTGTGGATTTTGATTCCGATGCGGTCAAACCTTACGCGAGTAAGGGAATGTCCGGATGCGATATGCCGGACCGGGAATGTCCGGTATGCCATACCCCCCTCTTAAAAGAAGGGCACGATATCCCGTTTGAAACATTTCTCGGATTTAAGGGGAACAAGGAGCCGGATATCGACCTGAACTTTTCGGGGGAATATCAGTCGAAAGCCCACAAATATGTGGAGGTGATCTTTGGGGAAGGGAAAGCGTTCCGTGCCGGGACGATTGGTACCCTTGCGGAAAAAACCGCCTACGGATATGTATATAAGTATTTTGAAGAACGGAATATCAAAAAACGACGCTGTGAGATAGAGCGTCTTGCGGCGGGCTGTACCGGGGTGAAACGGACGACCGGCCAGCATCCGGGAGGAATCATCGTGGTGCCCCACGAGCATGAAATTTATGAATTCACGGCGATCCAGCACCCGGCAAATGATGTCAATACCGATATCATCACCACCCATTTTGAATATCATTCCATTGACCATAATCTTTTAAAGTTGGATATCCTCGGCCATGATGATCCGACCATGATTCGGAGACTGGAAGACCTGACAGGAATCAAGGCGACGGAAATCCCGTTAGATGACCCGGAAGTGATGGAACTTTTTCACGGCACCGAGATCCTCGGAATCACGCCGGAGGATATCGGGGGGATCGAGATGGGATCCCTGGGCGTGCCGGAGTTTGGTACCGAGTTTGTTATGCAGATGTTAAAAGATACGAACCCGAAAAGCTTTTCGGATCTGGTCCGCATTTCTGGGCTGTCCCACGGAACCGACGTGTGGCTGGGAAATGCTCAGACGCTGATTGAGAATGGCAAGGCGGAAATTTCTACCGCTATCTGCTGCCGGGATGATATCATGACGTACCTGATTCACATGGGCCTTGAGAAAGAGCTTTCCTTTACCATTATGGAGGCCGTGCGAAAAGGCAAGGGGCTGAAAGCGGAATGGGAGGAGGAAATGACCCGGCATGGGGTGCCGGACTGGTACATCTGGTCCTGCAAAAAGATTAAATACATGTTCCCGAAGGCACATGCGGCGGCCTATGTTATGATGGGGTGGCGTGTGGCCTGGTTTAAGGTGCATTATCCCCTGGCATACTATGCCGCATATTTTGGGATCCGTGCCTCGGCATTTTCCTATGAGATCATGTGCCAGGGAAGAAAACATCTGGATGCTGCCCTTGCCTCCCTGCTGGAACTTCCGAAAGACCAGCAGACCAAAAAAGACCAGGATACGATCCGGGATGGAAGGATCGCCCAGGAGATGTATGCGAGAGGATTTGAATTTATGCCGATTGACATTTACCGGGCAAAAGCACGGGAATGCCAGATCATTGACGGGAAGATCATGCCGCCGCTATCCAGCGTAGAAGGGCTGGGGGACAAGGCCTGCGAGCAGGTAGAGGAGGCGGCAAAACACGGGCCGTTCACTTCCCTAGATAATTTCCGCAGCCAGGCCAAAGTGAGCAAGACCAGCGTGGACAAAATGGTAGAGCTTGGGATATTGACCGGTCTGCCGGAATCGGATCAGCTAACCTTTGAATTTTTTATGTAAGAAATAGAATGGAGATTAAAAATGAGTTATATTAAAAATGCAACACTGCAGGGAAATGCATGGGTGGCACCTGGTGCCTGTGTGATCGGAAATGTCATTATCGGAGACGAGGCTTCGGTCTGGTATAATGCGGTCATCCGCGGAGATATGGCACAGATCGTGGTTGGCAGCGGGACGAATATCCAGGACGGTGCCATTTTGCACGCGGATGCAGGATTTCCCTGCAAGATTGGAAACGGGACTTCCGTCGGCCATAATGCCATCATCCATGGATGCACCATTGGCCATAATACCGTCATCGGAATGGGAGCCATCATCATGAATGGCGCGGAAATCGGTTCGGACTGCATCATCGGAGCCGGGAGCCTGGTAACCCAGGGGACGAAGATTCCGGATGGCATGATGGCCTTCGGTTCACCGGCCAAAGTGATCCGCCCTCTGACCGAAGAGGAAAAAAAGGAAAACCAGACCAATGGAATTACTTACATGCTGATGAAAAATGCACAGAAAGTATGAAAAACCTTGAAATACTGCAGAGGATGGGATTATAATAGATGAAAAAGGTCTAAAATCAGGAAGGAGAACTTCATGTCTGAAAATACAACAAAAAGAAGATATAAAGGCTATGACCTGGACGCAAGGGATGAGTATCAAAAAAGAAAGAACCAACCGTGGTTCTGGAAAATCCTTGGGATCAGCCTCCTGCTTACCGTAGTCATTATCGCAATCATTATTTTCTGTCTCTTGCATCGATCCAAAAAGAATGCAAAATATATGGAAAACATTAACGCATCCAACACGATGGATGCACTGCTGAAAAATCACAGCACAGTGACATTGACCTGTTCCTATGCCCATTTGAAAGAGGGCAGTGATTACACAACCGTCCGTCAGGTAAGTAAAGATAAGAAAGGGAATTATTATTCTTATTTTAAAAAAGAAGGGTCAGACTCTGATTATAAAGAAGTGATCAAAGACAAGGCACTGTATCAAAACAATGGGAAATACACCACATACTATGGCCTGATCGGAGATGATTATAAAAACACCTGTGTATCGGAAATTGAAGGAAGTGTCTACCAGGGCAACCGAAAAGATCAGGTAAAGAATGAAAAAGAACATGATGATGTCGTGACCATACAGACTTCCTATGAAGTGCAAAAAGGTGATTCCTATCAGACCACCTATGGTTTCTCCACCGGGGATTCGATCGAAAAAACGATCATCATGGATAAAAAGACCCAAATCATCACTTCGGTAGAAGAAAAATATGATGAGGAAGTATTCTACAGCTATACCGTAGAGTTTGATGGCGAAGAAAAAGTACCGAAGTTTTTCAAAGCCTTAGAAAAAGAAAAGGAAACAAGGAAGTGTACCATTTACTCGGATTATAATGGGGACGATAATAAAAAATATACCTTTACCATCCCGATCGATCTGTATTTCGATGTGTTAGACCACGACGGATATCAGGTTTTTGAAGATGAAGATTCACAAAAGGAATTCACTCAGTACCAGATGGAGATCCAGAATCCGGAAACGGATCTGACACTCTATGTCAAAGCGGCATCCGAAAGTTCGACAGAAGCTTCCGAATAAAACACTACCCCCCCTATAAAAGAATAGAGGGTCCTATGAAAGAATCCGAAAGCACGACAGAACCTTCCGAATAAAACACCGCAAAGAAGGCTGCCAAAACAACATGCAGAGGAAATTATGAAAACAGACAGATTATTTTATGACGACGTTTATCAAAAAGAATTTGAGGGGACGGTCTTACACTGTGAGGAAAAAGAAGGGAGATACTATCTCATCCTCGACCGCACCATCTTTTATCCGGAAGGGGGAGGACAGCCGGCAGACCGGGGAACCCTGAATGGGATTCCTGTGACAGATGTCCAATATGAGGGAGAAGAGCTCTGCCATATCCTGTCATCTCCGATACCGGAGGGGACCAGGGTTCTGGGAAAGATTGACTGGGAAAGAAGATTTGACCTGATGCAGCAACACTCCGGTGAACATATCGTCAGCGGGATGATCCACGAAACCTATGGCTGGGAAAATGTAGGCTTTCACATGGGGGAAGACAGGATCACCATAGATTTCAGCGGGGTTGTTACCTCACAGCAGGCTGCCGAGATCGAAAACAGGGTCAATACCTACCTGTGGCAGAATCAGAAGACCCATATTTTCTATCCGGAGGAACAGGAGAGAGCCCATCTTCCCTACCGGAGTAAAAAGGAACTCAACGGGGAAGTCAGGCTGGTAGAATTTCCGGGGGCAGATCTTTGTGCCTGCTGCGGCCTTCATGTGACATATACCGGTGAGATCGGCCTGGTAAAAATCATTTCCTGCAAGAAATTTCGCGAAGGGGTCCGGATGGAAATGCTTTCCGGCAGGCGTGCGCTGGAATATCTTGCGGAAAACACACAGCAAAACAGCCAGATTGCAGTGGATTTATCCGTCAAAGAAACAGAAACCGGAGAAGCAGTGCGGCGTCTCCTTTCTGAGATCTATGAACTGAAGGGTGAACGGAACCAGATCCTGCAGGAGGTCTTTGCCCTCAAAGCACAGGAGTGTGAAGGCAGGGGGGATGTCCTCCTTTTCCTCGAGGATATGGAAGCGGCCGAGGTGAGGAAATGTGCCGATGCCGTATTACATGTCTGCGGCGGAACGGCTGCCGTGTTATCCGGAGATGAACAAAATGGCTATAAGTATGCCATAGGAAAAAAAGACGGAAATATCCGGGAGTTTGTGGTGGATATGAACCGGACGCTTCATGGAAGAGGCGGCGGGAAACCGTTTTTTGCCCAGGGTTCCCTGAAGGCATCCCGGGCAGAGATCCAGATATTTTTCCAGAACGAAGGATTCTTTTTTCAGGGAAAAAACGGATAAAATGTCAGGCTGGAAACCATGGGAGCCAACCTATATAATAGAGGGGAACCGTCACTTATTTGGATGAAAAAAGGCAACAGGTGAAGTTGAAAACAGAAAGAAGGGATCATATGGGGAAAACATTATGGAACAAGATAGGGGTAATATTTCTCGCAGCTGTGATGGTGATGAGCCTTGGTGCGTGTGGCTCCAGTCAGACGTCTGAGAAGAAGTCATCTACACAGGCAGAAAGCACAACGGAGGCAGCATCCGGACAAGAACAGGTGAGCAATCATGAATACGCAGCATCCAACGTGGTTCTGCCGGATAATTTTGATGATATGATCTATCCGATCGAAGCACTCATGGTGCAGGATGTCACGAAGAAATACGACTATTATACCGAGGATTCCAGCGATGACGAAGCGGATTCGTTCTGGTATTCCATGGCGGTCCTGACTTCCCTGATGGAGACGGAATCCGCTTACGGAGATGGGATAGAACAGGATGGGTTTTATTATGTGAAAGATAACACGAAGGATATGTATGCATCCGCTCTTTATGATGCCTATGCTAAGGGAAATATAGAAATCCCGGAAATCCCGGAAAATGATGAATATGTATCCTATGACGATGCACAGCAGATGTATGGCTTAAAAAAAGGAACGGTAGAGGGGCTTTCCCCATATATTACCTCCTGCACGGAAGATGGGGACAGCTATATCCTCAACGTGCAGCTTCGCTCAACGCAAACAGATCAAGTCAAAGGGAAATATGAATTTACCATCACCAAAACTTCCTTTGATGGCGAGGAGAACCATTTTGCCTATGCGGTAGAAAATATGGTCTCCAGTGCAGACGATGCGTTTGACTTTGGAAAAGGGGAGGAATCGTCTTCCCAGAAGACAGAGGCGAAGGAGGAGGATACATCCTCTGAAAGTGACAGCCAGGAAGGTACGACACAGACCCAGACGGATGACGGCATTTCGCAGGAAGACGCCTTGGAGCAGGCGAAGAATTATATGGCTGACATGGGTGCGGAAGATTCGGATCTCCAGTACTCTTATAAAGAAAAGGTAACGGTCGGAGATAAAGATTATTATGATTTCTCTGTAGAGGGAGAAGGGATCTCTGCTACGGATGTCCTGGTATCCACAGACGGGGAAGATGTGATGAGTGGAATAAAAAATGATGATGGCACCTGGTCGTTTGATCAGTAAATGGTAAAAAAAGGGGCTGTCGCACGAAAGCAGTTTATACGGGGTATGATGATTCATGACTTATTTGATACCTGCATTTTGTATAGAGCATGCTTCCGGCGGCGGCCCTCTTTTTTTGTACTCAGTCGTAGTACAGGACCCGCAGGCGGGTCTTGACAAAACAGGAGGAAGTTTTTGTGATTTATGGTGGAATCATATCTGGGATCCTTGTTGCGGAAACCATGATAAAAAAATATATGAAAGAAGATTTTTCAGAAAGAAAAAAGGAAAACCCGGCAAAAAAAGGAGAAAGCTATCTTCAATATGAAGTGATCGAGAATAAGGGGGGATGTGGAGGTATTTTGGCCGGCCATCCCAAAGTAATCCGGGGAATATCGCAGGGGATCCTGTTGTGTGCTTTCCTGGAGCTGCTGAAAGAAAAACAGAAAAAGAAGGTGACAGCTGCCGGAATCGGCCTGGCCCTGATCTTAGGGGGAGGTTTCAGTAACCTGGCCGACCGTCTCCGGAAAGGTTCTGTGACCGATTATCTTCGTTTTCCACGGTTTCCGGTAAAAAAAATCCGCAATCTGGTATTTAATCTGGGAGACCTCTGTATTTTTGTGGGAATATTGCTCTTGTCCCTGCGGAAAAAGTAGAAGATTATCAGATGACGGGAGATAATTTCAGAAAATAATTTTTTTCGGCAAAATCTCAATTTCCGAGAAAAATTGTGCAGAATGCCGAATATTATTTCCACATCTTCCCAGAACAAAAAAGAAAAAATGGGGGCGGTGGATAACCGGGAAAAGTTATCCACGGATCCGAATAGAAAAAAATAACGAAAAATAAAGTTATCCACCAGGTTATCCACATTATCCACAGAAAATATTGTGGACAGAAAATGTGGAAAAATACGTCAATAGGAAACGTTTGTTTTGTTTATTTTTTATCAAAGTCCGGAAAAAAGACAAAAAAGCTGAAAAATCAATGAGATAATTATTGCAAAATTGAGGAAAAAAGATAAAAAAGTCAGGAAATTAATGGGCGTTTTGCAGGGGTTTTTTAAAGAATTGATTGCCAGATAAGGAAAATGTTGCTATAATAAAGATATTAAATGAAAAAAGGAGTGTGATCCTATGCGTTATATTATTTACGGTAAGAATTTGGAGGTTTCCGAAGGACTGAAAAAAGCCATTCATGACAAGTTTGGGAAGCTGGAGAAGTTTTTTATTCCGGAAACAGAAGTTCAGGTCACATTAAGCGTACAGAAAGACAACCATACAGTGGAAGCAACCATTCCGATGAAAGGAAGTATTTTAAGGGCAGAACAGACGAGTGCCGATATGTACGTTTCCATAGACATGGCGGTAGATGTACTCGAACGTATGATTCGTAAGTATAAGACGAAGATCTCCAATTATGGAAAAGGAGAAGGACGGTTTACGGACGAATTTATGGAAGAAGATGCAGATAATCACGAGACCGTTATGGTAAAGAGAAGCAAAAAGTTTGCGATCAAACCGATGGATGTGGAAGAAGCCTGTGTCCAGATGGAATTGTTAGGGCATAGTTTCTTTGTATTCCGGAACGCAGAAACCTTTGAGGTGAATGTGGTATATAAGAGAAAAGACAAAACATACGGTCTGATTGAACCGGAGTTTTAATCCAGTCAGAGAAATCTCTCTCTTCTAAGCCTTAGCGAAGGTGGAGGAGGGTAACAGATTCTCAGAGTACATACCCAGGATAAATAGGGGGCGGACGAATATCCGCCTCCTCTTTTCTGTGGACAAACGATCATATAAAGTGCTTGAAATGAGCCTATAACAATGTTACAATGTAAGATGTATGTTCAGAATTCTCAGGAAAATACCATATAGGAGGTAAATATGGGATTTGTAGATAAACTTTTTGGAAATAAAAGTGAAAAAGAAATTAAAAGAATTATCAAATATGTCGATGCCATCGAGGCGTTGGATGAGAAGATGCAGGCGATGAGCGATGAGGAGCTCAAGGCAAAAACACAGGAATTTAAAGACCGGCTGGCTGCCGGGGAGACATTAGATGATATTTTGGTAGAAGCATTTGCCGTTGTCAGGGAGGCCGCAGACCGTACCATTCACCTGAAACATTACCGTGTGCAGCTGATGGGTGGAATCATCCTGCATCAGGGTAGAATTGCCGAGATGAAGACCGGTGAAGGAAAGACGCTGGTGTCAACCCTTCCCGCTTATCTGAATGCCCTGGAAGGAAAGGGTGTCCATATCGTAACGGTCAATGACTATCTGGCAAAGCGTGATGCGAACTGGATGGGACAGGTACACCGCTTCCTCGGATTGAGTGTCGGGGTTATTTTAAACAGTTATGATAATGCAGACCGTCAGGCAGCATATAATTGTGATATTACTTACATTACCAACAACGAACTGGGATTTGACTATCTGCGTGACAACATGGTGATCTATAAAAAAGACCTGGTACAAAGAGAGCTGAATTATGCAATCGTCGATGAGGTCGATTCGGTGCTGATTGATGAGGCGAGAACGCCTTTGATCATTTCCGGACAAAGCGGAAAGTCCACGGACCTGTATAAGGCCTGTGATGTTCTGGCAAGACAGATGCAGAGGGGTACTTCGGACGGAGAACTTTCCAAGATTGATGCCATTATGGGAATTGACATCGAAGAAGATGGAGATTTCCTTGTCAATGAAAAAGATAAACAGGTGATGCTGACGCAGGAAGGTGTGAAAAAGGTAGAATCTTTCTTCCATATTAAGAACCTGGCAGATTCCGACAATCTGGAGATCCAGCACAATATCATCCTCGCACTGCGTGCCCATAATCTGATGTTCCGTGATAGAGATTATGTAGTAAAAGATAACGAAGTACTGATCGTTGATGAGTTTACCGGACGTATTATGCCGGGCCGCCGTTATTCCGATGGCCTGCACCAGGCGATTGAAGCAAAGGAACATGTAAAGGTCAACAGGGAGTCCAAGACTCTTGCCACCATCACCTTCCAGAACTTCTTTAACAAATATAAAAAGAAAGCCGGTATGACCGGTACCGCTATGACAGAGGATAAAGAGTTTATGGACATTTACGGCATGGACGTGGTAGAGATCCCGACCAATATGCCGATGATCCGTGTGGACCATGAAGATTCGATCTTTATGACCAAGAAAGAAAAACTGAATGCGGTCATTCAGGACATTCTCGCTTCACACGAAAAAGGACAGCCGGTTCTGGTGGGTACGATCAATATCGACACCTCAGAAGAAGTCAGTGCCCTGTTGAGCAAGCAGGGAATCAAGCATAACGTACTGAATGCGAAGTTCCATGAACTGGAGGCAGAGATCATTTCTCATGCCGGGGAAAAGGGAGCGGTTACCATCGCCACGAATATGGCCGGCCGTGGTACCGATATCAAACTCGAAGAAGGCGTTCCGGAACTGGGTGGTCTGAAGATCATCGGTACCGAACGACATGAGAGCCGAAGAATCGATAATCAGCTGCGCGGACGTTCCGGCCGTCAGGGCGATCCGGGAGAGTCCAAATTCTACCTGTCTCTGGAAGATGACCTGATGCGTCTGTTCGGTTCCGAGCGTATGATGAATGTGTACAGAGCGTTGAAGATCCCGGAAGGGGAAGAAATCCAGCACAAAACCATTACCAAACAGATTGAAAAGGCACAGAAGAAGATAGAGAATAACAACTTTGGTATCCGCCGTAACCTTTTGGATTATGACCAGGTAAACAATGACCAGAGAGAAGTCATCTATGCGGAAAGACGCCGGGTACTCGACGGCGAAAGCATGCGCGATGTCATCTACAAGATGATCAAAGATGTGGTGGAAGATGATGTGAACCTGTTTGCAGGGGATCAGCCGCTCAAGGATATGAACCTGATCGAACTGAATGAGTCGCTTCGAAGGAAGATACCATTCGATGTCATTACCCTTACCGAAGAGGAAAAAGAAAAGAACGATAAAGCAGGCCTGATCTCACGGCTGCAGGATGCGGCCATGGAGCTTTACCATAAAAAAGAAAAAGATTTCAATGAGTTTGCCAAGGTCAATGTACCGGAGGAAGGTGTGGCTCTGGGAGAAGAAGATGCCGCCATTTACAACGATGGTATCCGTGAAGTAGAGCGTGTAATCCTTTTGAAAGTCATTGACAGCAAGTGGATGAACCACATTGATGATATGGATAAGCTTCGGGAGAGTATTGGATTACAGTCCTATGCACAGAAGGATCCGGTTGTCCAGTATAAGTTCCTCGGATATGAGATGTTTGAGGAGATGACGAAGAACATCCGGCACGATACGGTAGGTGCCCTGATGCACGTACAGATCGAGCAGAAAGTGGAAAGAGAGCAGGTTGCCAGAGAGACAGGAACGAACAAAGACGGCTTGGTTGCCAGAGGACCTTACCGCAGAAAAGAAGCAAAGATCGGGCGGAATTCCCCTTGTCCATGTGGCAGTGGGAAAAAATATAAGAACTGCTGTGGCAGATTTGCAAGTTAAGGCAGAGTACATTTTCGCACAGTGAATATTTTTACAGCAGATGTCTGAAAATACACCTGCAAAAAATAGGCACTGTGCCTTTCTTTATCCGTATTGCGGGAGAAAATTAGGCGGATCACGCAGGATCCGTAAACATAGAAAGGGTTTTGTGAATTGGTTGAATTAGAACAATATACTTTTACGCTGAATCAGTACAGGGAGCCAATGAAAGAACTGGGATTGTCCCTGGCTCTGGAACAAAAACATGAGCAGATCAAAGAGCTCGAAAGTGAGATGAAGGAAGACGGATTCTGGAATGATCCGGTCAGGGCACAGGAGATCACAAAGAAGCAGAAGAATCTGAAGGATACCGTCAGTGCCTATCATGGCCTGGAGATCCTCTGGGATGACATTTCCACAATGATCGAACTGGGCAATGAAGAAAATGATGCCAGTGTCATCGCGGAGATTGAGGAATTGATGGGAGAATTTGAGGCAGGGTTTGAGACATTGAAAATCCAGACCTTGTTTTCTGGGGAATATGACAAAAACAATGCGATCGTCACCCTCCATGCCGGTGCCGGTGGAACGGAATCCTGCGACTGGGCCGGGATGCTGAACCGGATGTATATGAAATGGGCGGAAAGCCACGGTTTCCAGACAGAAGTCCTCGATTATCTGGACGGGGATGAGGCAGGAATCAAATCGATCACCTTTGAGGTCAAAGGGGAGAACGCGTTTGGCTATCTGAAATCAGAGAAAGGTGTACACCGGCTGGTGCGGATTTCTCCGTTTAATGCGGCCGGAAAAAGGCAGACATCCTTCGCATCCTGCGATGTCATGCCGGATATCGAAGAAGATCTGTCCGTAGAGATCGCAGAGGAAGATATCCGGATCGATACCTACCGTTCGAGCGGTGCCGGCGGACAGCATATCAACAAGACGGATTCGGCGATCCGAATTACCCATATCCCTACCGGCGTTGTCGTACAGTGTCAGAATGAACGTTCCCAGCATAAGAACAAAGATAAGGCGATGCAGATGTTAAAAGCAAAACTGTATCTGATCAAAGAGCAGGAAAATAAGGAAAAACTTTCCGATATCCGGGGGGAAGTCTCCGATAATGCCTGGGGAAGCCAGATCCGCTCCTATGTACTCCAGCCATATACGATGGTCAAAGACCACAGAACCGGGGAAGAAACCGGAAATGTACAAAGTGTCCTGGACGGAAATCTGGATGCCTTTATGAATGCATATCTTCGCTGGCTTGCGACAACCCATAAAGAATCGAACTAAAGGAGAGACATACCCATATGGATATCATGAAAAAACTGGCAGCAGAGCTTTCGATTCGGCAAGGGCAGGTCGAGGCGGCAGTCCGGCTGATCGATGAGGGAAATACGATCCCGTTTATTGCCAGGTACCGAAAAGAAAAGACTGGGGCCCTGGACGATGAGATTCTCCGTAATTTAAACGAAAGGCTGCAATATCTTCGAAATTTGGAAGAAAAAAAAGAACAGGTGATCCATGTGATCCGTGAGCAGGGAAAGATGACAGCTGCACTGCAAAAAGAGATTCTTGCGGCAGAGACACTGGTGGCAGTAGATGATCTGTATCGGCCATATCGCCCGAAGAGGCGGACCAGGGCGACCATCGCAAAAGAAAAAGGGCTGGAGCCTCTGGCACAGCTTCTCTTCCTTCAGCAAACTTCTTTTTCCATGGAGGAAGAAGCGAAGCCTTACCTGAAGGAAGAACAGGGCGTTTCTTCCGTTGAGGAAGCCCTGGCAGGGGCGAAGGACATTATCGCAGAAATGATCGCTGATATGGCAGATTACCGGAAAAGTATCCGGAAGATTACCATGAAAGAGGGCAATCTTCTGGTAAAAGCCAAAGATGCCACTGCAGAATCGGTATATGACATGTATTATGATTTCCGCGAACCACTCTCCCGGCTGACCGGACACCGTATTCTGGCAATTAACCGGGGCGAAAAAGAAAAATTCCTTACAGTAAAAGTAGAGGCTCCGGACATTCCGATCCTCCAGGCCCTGCATCGTTCCCTGATCCGGGATAATCCAAATACCAGGAAATGGATGGAGGAAGCGGTCGATGATTCCTATTACCGTCTGATTGCTCCGTCAATCGAGAGGGATATCCGTGGGGAATTAACAGAAAAAGCGCAGGAGGGAGCCATCACCGTTTTCGGCAAAAACTTAAAACAGCTCCTGATGCAGCCCCCGCTGGCAGGCAGGACAGTCCTTGGCTGGGATCCGGCTTTTCGTACCGGATGTAAATTAGCGGTTGTGGATCCGACAGGAAAGGTGCTGGATACCATTGTCGTATATCCGACCGAACCGCAGTGTAAAGTGAAGGAAGCCAAAAAGATCGTTCATGCGATGATTCGAAAATATCACATTTCTGTCATCAGTGTGGGAAACGGAACCGCTTCCCGGGAATCCGAACAGGTCATTACGCAGATGCTCAAGGAAATACCGGAAAAAGTATCCTATGTGATCGTCAATGAGGCCGGTGCCTCCGTATATTCTGCCAGCAAGCTGGCCACAGAAGAATTTCCGGAATTTGATGTGGGACAAAGAAGTGCCGCGTCGATTGCGAGGAGACTGCAGGATCCCCTGGCGGAGCTGGTAAAAATTGAGCCAAAAGCAATCGGGGTTGGCCAGTATCAGCACGATATGAACCAGAAAAAACTGGAAGAAGCCTTAAATGGAGTAGTGGAAGACTGTGTCAATAAAGTCGGGGTCGATCTCAATACGGCTTCTGTTCCCCTGTTATCCTATGTTTCCGGCATCAGCAAAACGGTTGCCAAAAATATTGTGGCCTATCGGGAAGCAAACGGACGCTTCCACACCCGAAAAGAGTTGCTGAATGTGCCAAAACTGGGGGCGAAAGCCTTTTTACAGTGTGCAGGCTTTTTAAGGATCCCTGGCGGCGAGGAACCGCTCGACAATACCAGCGTGCACCCGGAATCGTATGAGGCGGCGAAAAAGCTGCTTTCCAATCTGGGATATTCTTCGGAAAGTATCCGAAATGGCGGCCTTTCCCGCATCAGGAATCAGGTTGCCGATGAAAAGAGCCTGGCACAGGATTTGGGAATTGGATCCATGACGCTCCATGACATAATAGAAGAACTGGAAAAACCGGGGAGGGATCCAAGAAGTGATATGCCAAAACCGATCTTGCGTACGGATGTCCTTGAAATGAAAGATTTAAAAGAAGGAATGGTTCTCAAAGGTACGGTCCGGAACGTCATCGATTTTGGAGCCTTTGTCGATATTGGCGTCCATCAGGATGGGCTGGTGCACATTTCCCAGATGGCGAATCACTATATCAAACACCCACTGGAAGTGGTCAGTGTGGGAGATATCGTTAATGTGCAGGTATTACATGTCGATTTGAACCGAAAAAGAATTCAGCTTACGATGAGAATAGATGAACAATAAGATACCAGGAGGTAAAATAATGGACAGTTTTGAAAAAATTAGTAAAATGGATCTGGCGAAGCTGGAATCCCCGGAAGGCGTACATTCCGAGGGGGATATCGAGCAGGAAGCCTTCGATCCGGAATCCGGGGACGGGCAGCTTGTAGAAGAAACGAAAAATGAGCAGGCAGGCGAAGAGAAAGAACCAGAAAAAAAAGAAATGATGGAACCACAGGGGAAGCATTATTTGATCAATACAGAAATCGGCCAGGACGAGATCGTTGCCTTTTTGATGGGACACACTTACCGACAGCCGCTGGTGCTGATTGCCTCCGTCCTTGCAATCATATGGCTGGTTGTCGTGGTGGCAAAACAGCAGGGAAACTATCTGATGCCGATAGTCGGTGTCCTGTTTATGTTTGTCTGGTTTCCGTTCTTTACTTACACCAAAGGGAAAAAGGTCAAAAAGGATAATCCGCTTTATCAGAAGGAATTTCATTATATGCTTGACGAATGGGGAATCCATCTGGAATTGGGAGATGATGCCATCGATGTTGCATGGAAACGTGTTACAAAAACCGTCTTTTTCAAGAAGGTAGATGTCGTCTATACCGGAAGGAACAATGCCTTTCTGATTCCGACAGCAGCCCTGGAAGGACGGAAAGAAGAAATCGAAGAATTCATCAAAGAAAACCAGAAAAAGAAATAAGATAATCCGATCCAATCGGACAGAAAAAAGGAGTTTTTTTGAGATGGAAAGGAAAATAGACAGCAACAGTGCGGAAGATACCTTTGCACTGGGGAAAGAATGCGGGGAAAAAGCGGCAGCTGGTCAGGTATATTGTCTCTATGGAGACCTGGGCGTCGGAAAAACCGTATTTACGAAAGGATTTGCAGCCGGCCTCGGAATCACGGAACCGGTAAGCAGCCCGACTTTCACCATTCTTCAGGTTTATGAGGAGGGCAGACTGCCTCTTTATCACTTTGATGTGTATCGGATCAGTGACCCGGAAGAAATGTACGAAATCGGATTTGACGAATATATTGACGGGGAAGGGGTATGTTTTATTGAATGGGCGGATCTCATCGAAGAGCTGCTTCCGCCGGAGTATATAGAAATCCATATCGACAAAGATTTATCCCGGGGATTTGATTACCGTCTCATTACCTGTAAGGAGGTATCGAAATGAAACTGCTTGCATTAGACAGTTCTGGACTGGTCGCCTCCGCCGCGATCGTAGACGGAGAGACAATGATCGCAGAATATACACTGAATTATAAAAAAACACATTCCCAGACCTTACTTCCCATGGTGGATGAACTGGTAGAAATGACGCAGACAGATCTTTCGACCCTGGATGCCATTGCCGTTGCAGCCGGTCCCGGATCCTTTACCGGGCTGCGCATCGGTTCCGCTACCGCCAAAGGCCTGGGCCTGGCTTTAGATAAACCGTTGGTTTCCGTGCCGACCCTGGAAGGATTGGCCTTTAATTTCTTTGGAACCGATGCCGTACTGTGCCCGATGATGGATGCGAGGAGGAAACAGGTTTACACCGGTCTGTACCGCTTCCGGCACGGAAAAGATTTTCAGGTTATTTCCCCACAGGAAGCCTGCCCGGTAGAAGAAATTCTTGCCCACTGCAATACACTGGGGGAACCGGTCATTTTTTTAGGGGATGGTGTGCCGGTTTACCGGGATATGATCGAAGCCCTAACGACGGTGCCGCATCTGTATGCCCCACCGCATTTAAGCCGCCAGAGAGCCGGAGCCGTAGCAATGCGGGCAGCGCAGCTTTACCGGGAAGGGAAGCTGGAGACGGCGGCAGCCCACGCGCCGGTCTATCTGAGAAAATCTCAGGCGGAAAGAGAGCTGGAAAGAAAAAAACGGGAGCAGGCAAGCCATGAACATTGAACTGATGAAGGAAACAGACTGTGAAAAGACAGCAGCCCTTTTCAAACAATGTTTTGCGGATCCCTGGTCTCTTTCGGCATTGCAGGAAATGTTTCGGGTCGGGGACTATCTGTCTTTCCTGGCACAAAAAGAAGGGGAGATTCTTGGGTATATCGGCATGAAATGCGTATGCGGGGAGGCGGAGATCACGAATGTGGCAGTCGCACCCTGGGCCAGACGGCAGGGAATGGCAGCCGCCCTGCTCAAAAGACTTCTCCAGGAAGCCAGAGAGCGGGAGATCGGCCGTATTTACCTGGAAGTAAGAGAATCGAATGAGCCGGCAATCCAGCTGTATCAGCAGGCTGGATTTCAGAAAAACGGACGCCGGAAGGGATATTATACCCATCCTAAGGAAGATGCTCTCCTTATGATCTGGAAAGAGAGGTAAATTATGTTGGAAGTATGTTTGCTCGGCTGCGGGGGAATGATGCCGCTGCCTTACCGCAAACTGACATCATTTATGGCAAGATATAATGGGAACAGCCTCCTCATCGACTGTGGGGAAGGAACCCAGGTGGCAATTAAAGAAAAAGGGTGGAGCTTTAAACCGATTGAGGTCATCTGCTTTACCCATTATCATGCAGACCATATCAGCGGGCTGCCGGGGCTTTTGTTAACCCTGGGCAATGCCCAGAGGACGGAGCCCCTCTTGATGGTGGGGCCAAAAGGCCTGGAAAGAGTGGTGAACTCGCTGAGGGTCATCGCCCCGGATCTGCCATTTCCGATCCAGTTTCGGGAGCTGAAAGAAAAAGAAGAAACCATCCATGTGTGCGGATATCGGATCACCGCTTTTCGGGTCCATCATAACATCACCTGTTATGGGTATACGATCGAGATCGACCGTGCCGGAAAGTTTGATGTCAATAAGGCAAAAGAAAATCAGATAGAGATGAAATACTGGAACCGCCTGCAAAAAGGAGAAACCATTCCTTTACCTGACCGGGTGCTGACAAGTGACATGGTCCTTGGACCGGAGAGAAAAGGCATTAAATGTACGTATACTACGGACACACGGCCGACCGCATCCATTGTAGAACATGCAAAAGAGGCAGATTTACTGATCTGCGAGGGCATGTACGGGGAAAAAGAAAAAAAGGCGAAGGCGGTAGAATATAAACACATGACCTTTTATGAGGCGGCAGAACTTGCCAGGAGGGCAAAAGTCAAGGAACTGTGGCTGACACATTACAGTCCGTCACTGGTCCATCCGGATGGATATCTGCCGGAGACCAGAAAAATTTTTGCCAATACCACTGCCGGATGGGATGGGAAAAGCGTGACGCTTTTCTTTGAGGAGGAATGAAGTTGGAAGAAGAAAAAAAGGAAGAGGTACGGATTCTGGCCATCGAAACTTCCTGCGATGAGACGGCAGCAGCCGTAGTAAAAAACGGCAGGGAAGTGCTATCCAATATCATTGATACGCAGATTAAGCTGCATACCATCTTTGGGGGCGTTGTGCCGGAAATCGCATCCAGAAAACATATAGAAAAGATAAACTTTGTCATTGAAGCCGCGTTAAAAGAAGCGAATATGACATTAGAAGAGGTCGATGCCATCGCGGTCACGTACGGACCGGGGCTGGTAGGGGCCTTGCTGGTGGGAGTGGCGGAAGCCAAAGCCATTGCCTACGCAGCCAAAAAACCGCTGATCGGGGTCCATCACATTGAAGGGCATATCAGCGCGAATTATATCGAACATCCGGAACTGGAGCCGCCTTTTCTTTGTATGGTGGCATCGGGAGGCCATTCCCACCTGGTTTTGGTGAAAGACTACGGTGTCTACCAGATCATTGGAAGAACCAGGGATGATGCGGCCGGAGAGGCCTTTGATAAAGTGGCGAGGGCCATCGGGCTGGGATATCCCGGCGGGCCGAAGATCGACCGCTTAGCTCGGGAAGGAAACCCGGAAGCCATCTCATTCCCGCGGGCAAAAATTGCGGACGCTCCGGATGATTTCAGTTTCAGCGGGTTAAAATCCGCTGTGTTAAACTATTTAAACCAGTGTCAGATGAAGGGGGAAACTATCAACCGCGCCGATGTGGCGGCTTCCTTCCAGCAGTCCGTCACGGATGTCCTGACAGACCATACCATTGCTGCGGCAAAACGCCTGGGAATCAACAAAGTTGCCATCGCCGGCGGCGTGGCGTCGAATTCTTCTCTGCGAAGGCAGATGGCAGAAACCTGCCAGAAAAACGGAATGCTTTTTTACCATCCGTCACCGATTTTCTGTACAGATAATGCGGCGATGATCGGTGTGGCAGGTTATTATGAATATCAAAAAGGAATCAGGGACGGCTGGGATTTAAATGCCTGTCCCAACTTAAAAATCGGGGAAAGATAACAAATGGGAGATAGGGTGACAGCAATTGTTCTTGCGGCAGGAAAAGGCGCAAGAATGCATTCGAAAATACAAAAACAGTATATGTCCCTTCTTGGGAGACCGGTAATCACATATCCGCTGGAAACGTTTGAACAAAGTCCGGTCGATGAGGTGATTTTGGTAGTCGCCCCGGGCGAGACAGAATTTGCACAAAAAAATATTCTGGAGCCATATGGATATCACAAAGTTTCCAAAGTGGTAACCGGAGGAAAAGAACGCTATCATTCGGTTTACTATGCACTTTGTGCCATAGAGGAGGCGATGGAGGACGACCATTATGTCCTGATCCATGACGGTGCCCGGGCTTTTATTACACCGGAACGAATCGAATATGCCATTTCCTGCGTAAAAAAGGACAAAGCCTGTGTCATGGGAATGCCGGTAAAAGATACGATCAAGATCGTAGACGAGGAATGCTATGCGTTATCGACACCAAAAAGAAGTGCGATGTGGCAGGTGCAGACGCCCCAGTGTTTCCTTCTAAGCGAAATCCGGGAAGCCTACCGCAAAATGCTCGAATCGGGGGACACCTCGGCAACCGATGACGGGATGGTCATGGAACGGTACGGGAACCGGCGTGTCCGGATGATCGAAGGCAGTTATGAAAACATGAAAATCACCACACCGGAGGATCTTCTTTTTGGGGAAGCGATTTTGCATGGCTCTGAATAGTTAAAAAACATTGTAACTATTCAGTACCCCATTCGCAAAATCGCTGCTATGCAGCTTTACTTTTGCTCATGTGGTTACTTCGCCATATAAAACAATACATCTGTTTGAATGCAAGCATTCACAGATTGTTGTTTTGCATGGCTCTGAATAGTTACAGGTGAGAATAATAGGAGAAAAATACATGAAAAAAGAAACGGTCAGTTGTTCGGAAATGGAAAAGATATGTCTGTCGGACTATCTTGTAGAACAATCAGATAAGGAAGAGGAATTCTCTGTGGATGCCCTGGAAAACACTGAGATCAAAATGGAAGAAGAGGCAGACATAGAAGAAGAGGAGACAGATACCGAAGAAGATCCGGAGGAAGCAGACGTCGAAGACTGGGACGACGACGATCCCAAAAACGGAATGGAAGCCTGCTGTGTCTGCCACCGTACCGAAAGCCAGGGGGCAAAACTGATAAAAATGCCGAACGGGATGAGCATTTGCTCAGACTGCATGCAAAAATCCTTCGATTCCTTTTCCTCGGGATTTGGCGGAAATGGCATTCAGTTCCTGGATCTGTCCAATATGGACTTTAACAACCTCAAAGATATCAATTTGGGGGATTTGCTGTCGGGAAATATGACAGCACAAAAACCAAAACCGCGAAAAGCACAGAAAAAAAAGAAAAAAGAGAAGGAAGGGGAACAGCCGCTGACGATGAAAACGATCCCGGCACCTCATCAGATCAAGGCACAGCTTGACGATTATGTCATCGGACAGGAACATGCGAAAAAAGTGATGTCTGTTGCGGTATACAATCATTATAAACGGGTGATCACCAACACGATGGAAGAAATAGAAATCGACAAATCCAATATGCTGATGATTGGACCGACCGGTTCCGGAAAAACGCATCTGGTCAAAACACTGGCACGGCTTTTAAATGTACCGCTTGCCATCTGTGATGCCACCTCCTTAACAGAGGCCGGATACATCGGTGACGATGTGGAAAGTGTGCTTTCGAAGCTTCTGGCCAATGCGGATAACGATGTGGAACGGGCAGAAACGGGTATTATTTTTATTGATGAGATCGACAAGATCGCAAAAAAGAAAAATACAACCAGCCGTGATGTCAGCGGGGAATCCGTACAGCAGGCACTTTTGAAACTCTTAGAAGGAAGTGAAGTAGAAGTGCCGGTGGGAGCCAGCTCCAAAAATGCCATGGTGCCAACCGTGATGATGAATACAAGAAATATCCTGTTTATCTGTGGGGGTGCCTTCCCGGGACTCGAAGAGATTGTGAAAGAACGTCTGACACAGCATTCCTCCATCGGATTCCACGCAGAGCTGAAAGACAGGTATGACCATGATAAAAATATTCTCCAGCATGCAACCGTGGAAGATATTCGAAAGTTTGGGATGATACCAGAATTTATCGGCAGACTTCCGGTAGTTTTTACCCTGAATGCATTGACAAAAGAAATGCTGGTTGCTATCCTAAAAGAGCCGAAAAATGCAATATTAAAGCAATACCAGAAGCTGTTAGCCCTGGATGAGGTCGATCTTCAATTTGAAGACGGTGCCCTGGATGCCATTGCAGAAAAGGCGATGGAGAAAGATACCGGGGCGAGGGCACTGCGGGCAATCATCGAAGAGTTTATGCTGGATATCATGTATGAGATTCCAAAAGATGATAATATCGGTCGTGTGATCATCACGGAGAATTACATCCGTAACAATGGGGCCCCGATCATTGAAATGCGCCCGTATTTGCAGCTTCAGCAAAGAAAAGAAGCATTGGAGGAGAAGGAAAAAGCAGAGAAGATCTAATAGTCACAGGGGGGTTGATTATGGAAAAGTTAAATTTAAAATTCTTGCAGAGCCTGGCAACACAGTATCCGAATATTGCCAGGGCTTCCACAGAAATCATCAATTTACAGGCGATCTTAAACCTGCCAAAGGAGACAGAACATTTCGTATCGGATGTCCATGGGGAGTACGAGCAGTTCCTTCATATATTAAAGACAGGATCCGGAGCCATCCGCAATAAAATAGAAGATGTATTTGGGAATACGCTTTGTGCGCGGGATAAAAAAAGCCTGGCGGCACTCATCTACTATCCGGAACAAAAGGTAGAAAGAATGCGGATGGAATTATCCGAAGACGATCTGATGGACTGGTATAAAGTCTCTTTGCACCGCCTGATTGGGGTCTGTAAAGAAAGTTCTGCCAAATATACCCGATCGAAACTGAGAAAAAGCCTTCCGCAGGATTTTTCCTATATTTTGGAAGAATTACTGAGTGAAAATAACCGGGTGGTACAAAAAGAAGAGTATTATAATGAAATTTTTGATACGATTATCCGATTAAATCGGGCAAAAGAATTCATCGTGGCCATTTCCCAGGTCATCCAGAAGCTGGTTGTCACCAGGCTGCATGTCATTGGGGATATTTTTGACCGGGGACCGGGCCCGCATATCATTATGGATCATTTGATGAAGCATAATAACGTGGACTTCCAGTGGGGAAACCATGACATTGTATGGATGGGGGCAGCTTCCGGGCATAAAGCCTGCATTGCCAATGTCATCCGTCTTTCTGCCCGCTATAACAATCTGGATGTCCTGGAAGACGGGTATGGGATCAACCTGGTACCGCTGGCCAGCTTTGCCATCGAGACCTATGTCAATGATCCGTGTCAGTGCTTCCGCGTCCATGGGGAAGATCACCATGATGCCAAGGAAGTCTCTCTGAATATGAAGATGCATAAAGCTATTGCCATCATCCAGTTTAAGCTGGAAGGGCAGATCATCATGAACCGTCCGGAATTTAATATGAACAAGAGAATGCTCCTCGATAAAATCAACTATGAAAAGGGAACGATTACGATTGACGGAAAAGAGTACGAGCTGCTGGATAAATCCTTTCCGACCATTGATCCAAAGAATCCGTATGCCCTTTCCGAGGCAGAGGAGAATCTCATGAACCGTCTGTGCATCAACTTTTTAAACTGTGATAAATTACAGGAACATATCCGTTTCCTTTTTAATAAAGGGAGTCTCTATCTGTGTTATAATTCCAATCTGCTCTACCACGGCTGCGTCCCTCTGGATGAGAAAGGACATTTTCGCCGGGTAAAGATCGGGAAGAAGCAGTATTTTGGCAAGGAGCTTTATGATGTGCTGGAATACTATGCAAGAAAAGGATATTATGAGCAGGATAACCGGGAAGAACATGAGTATGGAAAAGACATCATGTGGTATATCTGGTCCAATGAAAATTCTCCGGTATACGGGAAAGAAAAAATGGCGACCTTTGAGAGATATTTTATCGATGACAAGGAAGTGCAGATCGAAAGAAAAGACCATTATTACCGCTTGATTGAAAAAGAGGAAGTCGCTAACCGGATTTTGGAGGAATTCGGGGTCGATCCGGAAAAGGGCCATATTATCAATGGTCATATGCCGGTTCATGTCAAAGAAGGGGAGTCCCCGGTGAAATGTAATGGAAAGATTATGATCATCGATGGCGGTTTTTCGAAAGCCTACCGGAGCACAACGGGAATCGCCGGCTATACATTAATTTACAATTCCCGCGGTCTGCGGCTGGTATCCCATGAAACCTTCACCTCGACAGAGGATGTGATCGAAAAGGAAATCGATGTCCATTCCGACACCGTCATCCGGGAAGCATCTGCCAGAAGGGAACGGGTAGGGGATACGGAAACAGGACGGCAGTTAAAGGAACAGATCCACGATTTAGAACAGCTCCTCCATGCATACCGTACCGGCCAGATCCTCGAAAGAGTGTGAGCCCGTGAATAATGATTGGATTATTCCTGCATCTTGTGATAAAATACTAACTTAGAGATCCAGCGTATCTGGCAAAAGATACCGAATCAAAGATGTGAAGATTATATAAATATTCAGGAGGACAGAATATGATTGAACTGTTAAAAACTGGTGCCTATCTTGTAAATGGGACAGAAATCATGGAAGACACCCCGGGGGTGATGGACAGAATACGGGCAGCAGTAGGACCGGATGCTCCTTCCAAAGAAGAAGCGGCCAAAGGAACCATTGCTTATGGTATTTTGGAAGCACATAATACATCCGGCAATATGGACAAGTTAAAAATCCGTTTTGACAAACTGACATCTCACGATATCACCTATGTCGGAATTATCCAGACTGCCAGGGCATCCGGATTAGAGAAATTTCCGATGCCTTATGTCCTGACAAACTGTCATAACAGTTTATGTGCAGTCGGCGGGACGATCAATGAGGATGATCATATGTTCGGGCTGACCTGTGCCAAGAAATATGGCGGGGTCTATGTACCGCCGCATCAGGCAGTCATCCATCAGTATGCCAGGGAAATGCTGGCCTGTGGAGGTTCCATGATTCTTGGTTCCGATTCCCACACCCGCTATGGGGCACTGGGAACCATGGCAATGGGAGAAGGGGGACCGGAGCTGGTAAAACAGCTGTTAAACCAGACATATGATATTAACATGCCGGGAGTTGTCGGCATTTACATGACCGGAGAGCCGGTGAAAGGAGTGGGACCGCAGGACGTCGCCCTCGCCATCATCGGAGCCGTATTCCAGAATGGATATGTGAATAACAAAGTCATGGAATTTGTCGGTCCGGGCGTAAAGAACCTGAGTGCGGATTTCCGGATCGGCGTCGATGTTATGACGACGGAGACCACCTGCCTTTCCTCCATCTGGAAGACAGATTCCGTGATCAAAGAATTTTATGACATCCATGGAAGAAGTGAGGATTTCAAGGAATTAGAACCGGCCAAAGTGGCATATTATGACAGGATGATCAAGATTGATTTAAGTACGATCCGTCCGATGATCGCCATGCCGTTCCATCCGAGCAACACCTACACGATCGAGGAGATGAATGCGAATCTGATGGATGTCCTCCATGATTGTGAACAAAAGGCCCTGGTCAGCCTGGACGGACAGGTAGACTTTATGCTGACAGATAAAGTACATGACGGCAAACTCTATGTGGAACAGGGAATCATTGCCGGATGTGCCGGAGGTGGATTTGAAAATCTCTGTGCGGCAGCGGATATCATTAAGGGCAGATCGATCGGCGCGGACGAATTTACCTTGAGTGTCTATCCGGCCAGCACCCCGATCTATATGGAATTAGTGAAAAATGGTGCGGCTGCTGACCTGATGGCAAGTGGTGCGATCGTGAAAACCGCTTTCTGCGGCCCGTGTTTTGGTGCAGGGGATACCCCGTCCAACAACAGCCTCAGTATCCGCCATTCCACAAGAAACTTCCCGAACAGGGAAGGATCCAAATTACAAAACGGTCAGATTGCCTCTGTCGCATTGATGGATGCCCGCTCGATTGCGGCAACTGCGGCAAACAAAGGTTACCTGACTCCGGCAACAGATCTGGATGTCGAATATAAAGGAAGAACCTATCATTTTGACAGCAGCATTTATGCGAACCGCGTGTTTGACAGCAAAGGCGTGGCAGACCCGTCCGTAGAAATTAAATTCGGGCCAAATATCAAGGACTGGCCGAAGATGAGTGCCCTCCCGGAAAATATGATCTTAAAAGTCGTATCGGAAATTCATGATCCGGTGACAACGACAGACGAACTGATCCCGTCAGGAGAGACATCCTCATACCGCTCCAATCCTTTAGGACTGGCAGAATTTACCCTTTCAAGAAAAGACCCGGCTTATGTCGGACGGGCAAAAGAAGTCCGGGCGGCACAGGAAGCGATCGAAGCGAAAGAAGATCCGACCGCGGCTCTTTCGGAGCTGGCACCGGTAATGGAAGCCATCCGGAAAACATTTGACAAGGTAGAAGAAGGGAATCTCGGAATCGGAAGTACGATTTTTGCAGTGAAACCAGGAGATGGTTCTGCAAGGGAACAGGCGGCATCCTGCCAGAAAGTCCTTGGCGGCTGGGCGAACATTGCCAATGAATATGCAACCAAACGTTATCGTTCCAACCTGATCAACTGGGGAATGCTTCCATTTCTGATCGAAAAAGGAGACCTTCCGTTCTCAAATGGGGATTATATTTTCCTTCCGAACGTGAGGAAGGCAATCGCCGAAAAAGCGGAGAAGTTTGAAGCGTACGTCGTAAAAGATGGAGAACTCCAGCCATTTTCTTTGAAAATGGGAGAATTAACCGATGATGAGAGGGAGATCATCTTAAAAGGATGCCTGATCAACTACAACAGACAATAATTATCAGAAAATGTATCATAAAGTTTAAAAAAGAAAAGGAGTGAAGTAAGATGAAGATTTCAGGGAACAACCTGTTTGTAACGGCAATGAAAAAAGAAGGCGTGGATACGATCTTTGCATATCCAGGTGGCATGGTCGTCAATCTTCTGGATGCACTCCATGATAGTCACGGAATCGATCTGGTATTGCCAAGACATGAGCAGGGGCTGATCCACGCAGCGGACGGTTATGCGAGAGCCACCGGAAAGGTTGGTGTATGCCTGGTGACCAGTGGTCCGGGAGCGACGAATCTTGTAACCGGAATCGCCACAGCCAACTACGACAGTATTCCCCTGGTATGTTTCACCGGACAGGTTCCGGAACACCTGATTGGAAATGATGCTTTTCAGGAGGTGGATATTGTCGGGGTTACCCGCAATATCGCCAAATTTGTTATTATGGTGCGGGACAGGGAACTCCTTGCCCAGCGGATTAAGGAGGCATTTTATATTGCCCGTTCCGGCAAGCCGGGTCCGGTATTGGTAGACCTGCCAACTGATGTCATGGCGGAGATGGGATCCACCTCCTATCCGACCGAGGTGAATATCCGGGGATATAAGCCAAATAAAGGCGTTCACATTGGACAGCTGAAAAAGGCGATCGCCTTATTAAAAGAAGCCAAAAAGCCGATGTTTTTAATTGGCGGCGGGGTGAATCTGGCCCATGCCCAAAAAGAGATGACAGCCCTGGCAGAAAAGGTCAATGCACCGGTCGTGACCACATTGATGGGAAGAGGTGCGATTTCCACAGAGCATCCGCTTTATGTTGGAAATATCGGAATGCACGGTTCCTACGCGTCCAACCGGACCGCAGATGAGTGCGACCTGATGTTCTCCATTGGATGCCGGTTTAATGACCGGGTGACCGGGGAGATTAAAAAGTTTGCCCCTCATGCGAAGATTGTCCATATTGATATCGAATCCTCTGCAATCTCCAGAAATGTCACGGTAGACATTCCGATCGTGGCAGATGCGAAGGCAGCGATCACAAAGATTTTAGAACACACCGAGCCGATGAACCATGAAGAGTGGATTGAAGAAGTGCGAAGCTGGGATCAGGCACATCCGCTGCATATGGATGTGAAAGAAGGGGTTTGTCCGGAACAGATTATCCGTACGTTAAATGAAGTATACGCAGATCATGACACCATTTTTACAGCAGATGTAGGACAGCATCAGATGTGGGCTTCCCAGTATCTGAAGTTGGATGACACACACCGGATGATCCAGAGCGGAGGTCTTGGAACCATGGGATATGGCCTGCCGGCAGCGGTGGGAGCCCAGATCGGCTGTCCGGAAAAATCGGTCGTAAGTATCAGCGGGGACGGAGGCTTCCAGATGAATATGCAGGAGCTGGCCACCGCCGTATGCCAGGAACTGCCGATCGTAAATATTGTAATGAATAACAACCGTCTGGGTATGGTTCGTCAGATGCAGGAATTATTCCAGAACAAACGATATACGATCACCTGTCTGCGCTACCATAAAAGCTGTAAAGGAAAATGCGGCACCCCGGGCTGGGAGTGTCCGGAATATGTGCCGGAGTTTACAAAGATCGCACAGGCTTACGGGACGAAGGGGTATTATGTTACCAGCGACAGTCAGTTGAGAAGTACGATCCTCGAGGCGAGGGAGTATGCGGTCCAGCATAAAAAGCCTGTCATTATCGAATGTGCTGTATCACCAAATGAGCTGGTTATGCCAACGATCCGTGGAGGAGCCAGCTTTGAAGAGATTATATTATAGGAGGGATGCCGGAATGAGAGAAATCAATACAGAAAAGAAAAAAAGATGGGTATCTTTATATGTAGAAAACCGGATTGGTGTCCTGGCACGTATTTCAGGCATGATGTCAGGAAAGTCCTATAATATAGACAGTATTACGGTCGGAGTAACCGAAGATCCTACCATTTCAAGAATGACGATCGGTCTTTCTTCTGACGACGCGACATTTGAACAGATCAAAAAACAGCTCAACCGCTGTGTGGAAGTCATTAAGTTAAATGATCTCACCGATGCGCCAACCCATATGAAGGAAATCCTTTTCGTGAAGATCCATGAATGTTCCGAATTTGAAAAAGGAGAAATTTTCCGCATTTCCCAGGTCTTTGGAGCAAAGGCGATCGATTATGGCATCAACAGTGTCTTATTGGAAAATGTCAATACAGAAGGCAGGAATAATGACCTGATCGCCCTCCTGACACGGAAGTTCGACCAGGTTGAGGTAGTCCGGGGCGGGATCGTCGCAATTGAGTCCATCAGTATGATCGACCGATAACGAAAAGAGATAACAACAGGAGCTTTTATTGTGAATCACATTTGAGGTTTGCAATAGAGGCTCTTTTTTTATGGAATAGGTAACTTTGTTTTCATTTCATAAAAACGCTCCGCAAGGATGCGTACTTGTGTGAATAGGAAATATGTCGTAATCAGTTCACACCCGGCACGCGAATCAAAAAAGTAAAATATTGACATTAAAATCAATATATGGTAGTATTGAAAAAGGAAATATTTCCAGAAAATGTAATAAAAGTATTTTTCAGGAGGTTAAAAAGTGCAGAAATTTTTAAAAAGATTTTTTGCCTGTATGCTCGTACTTACACTTCTTTTTACCAATGTGGATGTGTGTGGTGCGGTGAGCACAGGGAGGGCCAGCAGTTTTTACCAGACAGAAAAAGGACAGAACGATACGACAGCCAAAAAAGTGGCAGACAGCCAGAGCCTGCAGGAAGAACAGGAGATAGAAGCATCAGAAGAGGAGGAGAGCTCTGAAGGGAAAGAAGAGACAAAAGACAGCCCGCAGGAAGTTACGACACAGGATGATGAGAAGGAAGACCTCGGGCCGGAATCGGCAACAGAAGAAAGTACGGCAAAAGAGGAAGAGATTTCGGAAGGATCCGGGGAGTCTGATACTGAAGAAAGCGAGGAGACATCGACACAGGCAGAGAAAGAAACGACTTCTGCCTCCAGAAAGAGGGCAGTGCAAAATATCGAGGAGAATGTCCCAGTGTTAAAATCGGTCGATCCCCGCTCCAATCACAACGTGGACATGCCGGACATTACCAGCCATTATTTCCTTTTGCAAAAAAACAGTAAAAAGGTATCGGCTGCATCCGGCCCGAATTTGAAAGTGGTCTCCGGGGAGAAGGAGGCTTCGAAGTATGTTTATGAAAGTTATCCGGAAGGGAAACAGTATAATTTCACACCGAGAATGACCAGTAAAAGCAAGGTCAGTGTCGGAGGCGGAAATGGCGGTGGTGTTTCCCTACAGACCGTAAAAAATGGAAGCAGTGGAAGATTTGGCGGACTGGTTAGTGCGGCAAAGAGCGGAAAGCTCCAGACCAAGGCATTTAATTTAAACCAATGTAAATCGAATCCGTATGCAATTTATACCAATGTGGGAGTCTGGCATGATTACAAGACGGGAAAGAATTATGCCATCGATATGAAGATGACGGTCACAGGATATCTATTTCCGGATGCCAGTACCAGAAAGCAGCTGTCGAATCAGGAAATGGATGCACCGTATGCCGCATTCTGGAAGAATTCGATTGGCATTATGGTAATGGGAACCGATTATGTGCAGACCCGTCTTGATTTTTATTATGCCGGAACCAGCCAGTCCGTAAGTGGATTAAAAGGAATGGTGCAGTTTTGTGATATCGATGCCCAGCAGGGAGTCGATTTTGGCAAAGGCTTTGAGAAGATCCTCATGTTCCGCACCTCGGCATCCAAACTCCAGTACACGAAAAGTGGGTTGATCGGCAACTCTGTCGGATATATCTCGTCCCGGGTCATCACCGATTATAATCTGAATAATGCCAGTACGACTGCCCTGGGAATTTTTTCCGGAAGCAGTGTCAACTGTCGCTGGACGCTGGCCAAGTGTGACCAGAAAGATACGGGGGGAAGTGCCAAATATAAAGTAAAAAGTGGATATCAGATCCCGGCCGAAAGTTCCATAGAGGATTCCAGATGTTATTACTGGTCCTACAGTACCGGATTTTTAGGGATTCGGGCAGATGTCGGACTGGCTCCTTTGACGGAGAAGACAGAAAAAAATATATATTCCGGCAGCATAGACTCCAAAAAATCAGCAGAACAGAGAAAATATCTCTTGCTGGATGACAGGGATAGTGTATTTAGCTATGTTCTATCTGCAGCAGCAGATCTTCCAACGAACATCAGCAAGGCAAGATACACGCAGTTCCAATTCGCGGATACCGTGGATTCTCTTTTAAATGTCCGGAAGATCCGGATCTATGCTGCGGAAGCGTCAGGAAGTGGTGGGAGCGAGACATATACCGATGTAACCTCTTCCTTTACGATTACGAAAAAGGAAAATAGTGCACATGCAACAGAAGTGAAGGCGGCGGCAAAGGCAGCCCTGCTGAAAACCGAAGCTTTCTATGGCAGAACGTATTTTGTGCATATCGAAGCTGCAGTCAAAACCGATGCCGAATTAGAAAAGGCAGGGAAATCTATTACAGATTGCTATCAAAAAGATAACACAGGAATTAAGAGGGTGCCTTCTGCCGGGGACTTGCAGGGCAGTATCGCAGTATTTAACCAGGGAAGTCTTGCAGTCTCGAATAACCAGGGGAGCAGCCATACGAAAACAACAGAAGAGACCGCCGCAAAAATCCCGATGAAAATCCGGGTGAAGAAGGTAGATGGAAAGACGCAAACCCCATTAAAAGGCGTAGTATTTGGGATTTTCGGAGGAGAAGATGTCGAAGATCCGTCGAAAACAAAACCGCTGTATCAGGCAGTGACGGATGAAAACGGGGAGGCACTGTTTATTGCAAAAGACAATGGGACTTTTTATAAGAAGGATTATGGAGACGGACCTTACTGTATTAAAGAGATTTCTGTTCCGGATGCATATAAAAATGTCTGGCATAAAACTTATGGGAAGAAATGGGTTTGTAAGATTCCATCTTTGAACAATAAGGAATGGTTCCAGTCCAATCAGAAAATCGGCACGTCATCGATGCTTCTTCTTCAAAATAAAAATTATGAAGCACCGGAAAACAGTATCAAAATTTATAAAAAAAGCCAAGATACGGGTGAATTTTTGTCCGGCGCAGAATTTAGGCTTTATGAATGGTCCGTTTCTTCCAATTCCTATAAAATGCTGTATTCCCTGACAGAGACAACAGACGAAACAGGACGGATTGTATATGGGAATGCGAAGCCGGTCACCAATACCATGGATAATTTGGGGCGTTATAAGGTCACAGAGGAAAAGGCACCCAAAGGATGTGTCCTGACAGGGCAGGAATGGGAATTTATATTATCGGAGGAAGCTGTGAATGACGGGATCGTATATGAAAATACAGCATCCGGTGAAAAGCAGACAGGCATATTACTATATGAAAATTCCCTCCAGAAAGCAAAGCTGCTGATTTCCAAAAAGAATGACCTGGGAGAACCGGTATCCGGAGCGGTATTTACAGTAAGGGCACAGGAGGATATCTATGCTCCATGGGATCAGAAAGAAGACGGCAGCATTCTAAAAGGAGCTGTCCCGCTGGTAGCAAAAGGGGAAACCGTGGATGAGATTACGGTAGGAAAAGATGGAAAAGGGGAAACGACCAAAGGAAAGGAGCTTTATATTGGAAAATATGAGGTGGAGGAAACCAGGGGAGCAGCCGGACATATCAAAGGAGACCAGCATTATCCGGTGGATTTATCCTATGGAACGGATAACTCCCTCGCTTACATTTTCTACACGTTAGATGTCAGTAATCAGAAAATGAAGCCATCCTTTGCGGTGTCAAAACTGGCGGATCGGACGACAGATTCTCAGGGAGGAGAAGTGGACTTCGACAAAGCGAAGGGGCGTTACACCGAGGAGAAAGAAGCAGGTATCTATCAGGCAGGAGAAGAGACCGATTATAAAATCTGTGTGACCAATACCGGAAATGTCCCACTTTACCATATAGAGCTTACCGATGATATGGACCAGAAAAATGCATATGGACAGGTATTGTCCGAATATGTGGATGGGAAAACTGCCTCTTTCGTCATCCCGGATTCCGGGGAGATCCGAACACAAAAGGGGGATCTCGTTTCGGCCCACCTTTCTGAAAAATCAGCACTTTCCCTTGTAATCCATCATTTAAAGGTGGGGGACAGTGTGGAAGTCCATTTGAAAATCCACTTAAAAGAAGAGGCAAAAGACGCATGGAAGCTGAAAAATATCGTATATGGGAAGGCAGAATATGATAATCATGATGGGGACAGCGGTGCGCAGGATTTGACGGAAGTACCGACAAGCCATCTGGTAGATGAAAAGGGAGAAAGCCTTGTCAGTGATCAGGATGCGATCAATATTCCGGGAACGCCGGGAGAAGATGTGGTGAAAACAGCGGACAAGACGACCGGGATTCAGATAAAAAATGGGGAGATCACATCAGGAGAGAAGATACCGGGAACCTATCAGGCCGGGGAAAAGGTTCATTTCTCCATCCTTGTAAAAAATACAAAGGAAGCGGCATTAAAGAAGATATCGGTGAAAGATGTCATGTCGGAGGAATTAAAGAAAATGGTAGAAGAAGAGAGTGCGGGCTTTTGTTTGCCGGAAAGTAAGCAGGGAGAAAGCTGGCTTACCACCGCGCAGGGCAGAAAGGTCAGCGCAAAGCTGGTCAGTCCGACAGAAGTTCTTCTGTGTTCCACCGGAGAATACGGGGAAGGAACAGACCGTCTTTTTTCCCAGGATTATGTCACACTGGAATTTTGTGTGACCATCCTGCCGGGAATAGCGAATTTCTATGATTTGAAAAACCAGGTCATGGTAAACAGCTGGTATTTTGATGGCAGGGAAGAAAAACCGGTACCAAAGGCAGAAGATCAGGATGAAATTGAGATACCGGGAGTGCCGGAAGGAAAAGTCGCCAAATTAGCAGACCGGACAACCGGAGCGGATCTGAAGGATGGGCGATATGATGCTTCCGCAAAAATATCGGGACTTTACGAGAATGGAAGCAGGGTGAATTATAAGATCACGGTGACAAACAGCGGAAGTGCCAATCTTTACGACTTAACACTTCAGGACACCCTGAGTGAGGAACTGGAACAGGCCTTGGAAAAAGAAAGCGTTTCCTTTGTCGAAAAAACCTATACGTCCTCGCAGGGAAGAAAAGTACGCACAAAGCTTGAGGAGAAGGAATGCCTCTTAATGGATTTTCTGGCTGCAGGAGACAGTGTGGACGTAGAGCTTCATGCAAGAGTGAAGGAGGATGTGGGAAACCTGTTCGCATTGAAAAATACAGTAAAACTCTCTGCAAGATATCAAACCGGAAACGAAAAAGAGAAACAGAAAGAGACAGAGAAACAGGAAGAGACAGAGAAACAAGAAGAGACAGACAAAGAAACATTCACTTCGGCCCAAGAAACCAAAAAAGCGATCGAGGAGGCCTACCAGGAAATACAGAAGCTGACACTGGAGGAAGCCCTCAAAGAAAGCCGGAAGTACACCTCAGTTCCGGAGACAAAAGAAATGAGCGACGAAGACCAGATCAATATTCCTGGAACCCCTTATATCAAAGTGGCAAAAATAGCCGATAAAACAACCGGTGCGACCCTGGTAAAAGGGAGATATGAAGGAACGAAAACCGAAGGAATCTACGAATATAAAGATGCTATTGATTACACCATTACGATCACAAACAGCGGGACATCCGATGTACACGACCTTGTCGTAGAAGACACGATGGAACCGGAACTTTTGACCTCTTTGCAAAAAGAGTCCATATCGTTTGCCGACGGAATCTTTTTGACGGAAAAAGGAGATGAGATCCAGGCCAAAGAAAGTGCATCGGAAAAAGAAGGGTGCTATAAGCTGCATCTCGACCATCTGATCGCCGGAGACAGCGTGGAGCTGCATTTAACCGGTCTGATCCGGTCAGGAATCAAACAAAACAGCGGATTAAATAATGTAGTCAAAATAACGGCATCTTATGAAACCATTGATTCCAATGGGAAAAAAGAAGAAACGTATGTGCCGGACACACCAGAAATGGAAGATAATGACAAGATTGGAATTGGAGTTCCAAAGCTGGCGATAGCAAAGACGGCAGATAAAACGAGCGGTATTTTGCTGGAAGATGGCCGCTATAGCGGTGAAAGAAAATACGGGACGTATCATGCCGGAGAAACCGTACATTTTATCATTCATGTGACGAATAAAGGAAATGCACAGGCAAAGAATCTGGTGGTGCGGGAACAGCCAACTACATCTATGGAACAGTACCTGGAAATCAAAGGCTTCCCATATCAAACCGGTGCGCAGCTGACTACCGCATCCGGAAAAAAAGTCCGGGTACAAAGTGATGGGAAAAAACAGTTGAAAATCGATGCCCTTGCCCCGGGAGATTCTTTCAAATTTATTTTTAATGCAAAAGTAAAAAAAGAGATCGTGACAGTCAAGGCATTGAAAAATGAAGTAACGGTAGAAGGTCAAAATAAAGACCGGACTCCGATCACCAAAACAGCAGAAATGAAAGATTTTGATAAGCTTCATCTTCAAAAGAAAAAACCGACGGTAAAAACAGCTGTGCCGGGACAGTCAACAGCATCACCAAAAACCGGTGATTCTCATCCGATTGGGATCTTCCTCTTGCTTGCGGTGAGTTCTCTGACAGTCGTATGCATTTTGCTGGTAAACCAAAAAAGAAAGAAAAATAGAAAATAGTCAGACCCGATCGCGAGTCTGGCACGCCATATGAATACAAAAATCTCCAGATAGATGTCTCTCTATATCTATCTGGAGAGATTCTTTAGGCTGGTTTCGGTTCAAATAGAGATTTCAATTCTTATCTCAATTTTTATCACCGGATGAAAAAAGAAAAAGCACCAAAAATCCACTGCTTCAGCGAACTTCCGATGCTTCTAAGATTAAATCGAGGCGACGGGACTCGAACCCACGGCCTCTGCGTCCCGAACGCAGCGCTCTACCAAACTGAGCCACGCCTCGATGTCACAACCGATATTTTATCAAAATATATGGCATATGTCAAGGATTTTTTTTGGATTTTCCATGAAATATCACTTGGAAAAATGGAAATTTGTGATATGATAGATAGCGACAGAGTAAACATTTTTAAATAAAAGAATGCAGGATAAGGAGAAAATAATTATGAGTTTACATCAAAACAGGGTTGTTGTAAAAGTGGGTACGACGACCCTGACGAACGAACTGGGAAAAAACAATTTGAAATCTTTTGACCGTATCGCTCGTGTGTTATCCGATATCCAGAATATGGGATATGAGGTAATACTGGTATCATCTGGGGCAATTTCCATCGGGTCGAATAAATTAAATATCCCGCCGCATCCCGAAAGTATGCGTCTCAAACAGGCGTCTGCAGCTGTGGGACAGTGTAGTATGATGTATCTGTATGATAAATTTTTTAATGATTATGATAAATCCATTGCGCAGATTCTGCTCAATGCAGAGGATATTGAGCATGAGGAGAAGAAAGAGAATCTGGTCAATACGTTTGATACCTTGCTGGAAATGGGGATTATTCCTGTGGTAAATGAGAATGATTCCGTCAGCTATACGGAGATTGAATCCGATGATAAGCTATTTGGAGATAATGATATGCTTTCCGCAGTCGTTGCAGTGCTTTGCAAGGCGAATCTTCTGGTCATCCTGTCAGATATTGACGGATTTTATGATAAAGATCCACGGTTATATCCGGAAGCAAAACTGATCAATATCATAACGGAAATTAATGAGGATGTGCAGTCACTTGCAGGAGGAGCCGGATCCAGAAGGGGAACCGGTGGAATGCGCACCAAGCTTCGTGCTGCACAGCTGGCCAGTGCCCAGGGAATCAATACGGTGATCACCAACGGGAGCAAGCCGGATAACCTTTATGGCATTGTCAAAGGCGAGCAGATCGGCACATTATTCCCTGGAAAGACTAAATAAATCACCTGTGTCTTCTCTTGCAGAGATCTGGTTTGTTTTTATATCTTGCGTGAACCTCCCACCTGAGCCGTAGTTCAGATGGAGCTTGCGCCGCAGTGATTTTCAGCCAAGATAAAAAGTGCATTTTCTCTTTTTCGTCAGAGTCGATAAAAACACCGGGAAAATAACAAGAAAGGAAAAGTATTTTCTGCTTTTTTCCGTATAATAGAAAATAAGAAGCCCAAGTCAGGAAAGAGGAAAGGAGAGAGTCATGGCCATATCCGCGACGTGGAAGATGATCGAAGACTGCACTTCCTATATGAGAGAACATCTGGATGAAGAAATGACAGCGAAGCAGCTGGCAGCAAGGTATGGCTATTCTCTGTATCACTTCTGTCATGTGTTTAAGGTCTGCTGTGGTGTGTCGCCGGGAAAATATATCCGAAGCCTTCGATTAGAGCGGGCGAAAGAAGAGATTACTTCCGGAACCAGCATCACACAGGCAGGGCTTGGAAGTGGCTTTCATACCTGTGCAGGATTTTCTAAAGCTTTTCGGAAAGAATATGGATTCTCCGCACGAGATTATCTCAAACAAATCAGAGAAAGGATGGAGATGCGCATGAAAATGGAAATCAAACAAATGGAACCGCTATTTGCCCTCGGTTATGAAATTGACGGAGAGTATGACAGAGATTACAGTAAATCCGGTGCGTACTGGAGCAACGTAGACTTTAAAGGATATCCGCTTTATCCGGAAGGGATGGAAGACCTGGGAGAAGTGGCAATGTGGATGCATCCGGACGATATCGCAGGGGCGCTGAAATATTTCTTTGGATTTTTAACCAAACCGACAGAGACACCGGAAGGCTTTGTCAAAGTGGAAATTCCGGCCGGGGAATATGCCGTATTTACGGTAGAGGGAAAAGAAGGCCAGGAACCGCAGGATGTTGCCAGGGCCGTCCGGGATTTGTGGAGATATGTCTTTACCGAATGGCTCGACGGACAGGAAGAATATGAGATGGCACATGGCATGTGCTATGAATGCTATAAAGGAAACGATGCTTTGGTCTATCTTTCCGTACAGGCAAAAAAATAGAACGTTTCCGTAGAGCGTTTCAGGGAAAAACAAAATATAGGAAAAATGGGAAAAATCAGATAGCATGAAAAAAACCACAGGGAAACAGAGAAACGAATAGAACAAAGCTGCCCTGTCATTGGCCGCGTAGAAAAACTATGCAGTGCATATGACAGGGCGGCTTTTTGGGTCTGCGAATTTTTCTTTGCAATCCAGTGCAAAATGAGATATAGTAAGGAAGAAATTTTGTGTTTCCAGGGCGTTTTGATCAGATTTGTATGGATTTGTATGGAGGAAGAAAAATGTTTGGAACAATAGGGATGTCTGAGCGGAAAGTCGCGATTATCGGTGCCGGGTTTGTCGGTGCCTCGATTGCCTATGCTCTGACCATACGGAAGCTTGCAAGAGAAATTGTTTTAATTGATATTGACGAAGCCAAAACGGAAGGGGAAGCCTTAGATATTCAGCACGGGATTCCGGATATGGGTGTGTCTCCGGTCAGACCGGGGAAATATGAGGACTGCCGGGACTGTGACCTGATCATCATTACAGCCGGGAGGAATCGGAAGCCGGGAGAGACGCGGCTTGACCTTATCGCCGGCAATACCGCAATCTTAAAAAATGTGGTACAGCAGCTGAAGAAATATTACACCAAAGGGGTTGTGATGATTGTCAGTAATCCCGTGGATGTCCTCGTGTATCAATGTGCGAAATGGATGGGTCTCCCAAACGGAATGGTCTTTGGAACCGGCTGTATTTTGGACTCCTCACGGCTGACCCGTCTGATCGCAGATTATACGAAGTTAAATACCGAAGTGGTGAAGGCCACGATCGTAGGGGAGCATGGGGATGCTCAGATTCCAATCTGGAGCAGAACTTCCATAGCCGGCGTGCCGATTGCGGAATATTGTGAAAATGTTGGTCTTGCCTGGAGCAAAAGGGAGAGAGACATCCTCACGGAAAAAGTCCGCAATATGGGAGCCGTGATTATCAAAGACAAGGGCAGGACCCATTATGGCATCGCAACCTGTGTCTGTTATCTGGCCGAAGCCGTTTTAAACCAGCGTCTGACCATCGCACCGGTTTCCACGGTATTCGAGGGTGAATATGGCATAGAAGATGTCTGTCTGAGTGTACCGTCGATCATCGGTGTCAACGGGGTAGAAAAACGTCTGGAGGAACGGTGGGCGGAAAATGAATTTCAGGCATTCCGGCAGGCGGCGAAAAAAATGAAGCATGTTTTGGAGGCTTTATAGCAATCATTGGAATAGATCAGAGAATAAAAAAAGGAAAGGATGAAAGAAAGAATATGAGAGTTGCAGCAGACTTTAGGGAGCATGCGAGAGGGGCATTATCCGGCAGATGGGGCGGTGCTGTTCTTGCCACATTCATCGCAGGGATTCTGGGAGCAGATATTTTTCTGGGAGGAAGCTTTGGCTTATCCGGGATCTTAAAATATTCTACACAGAATAATCAGACAGGGAATACCTGGCCGGATGCATCCGGTTCGTTTTATGTCTCAGACCTTGGCACATATCTGCTATACTTTATAGGATTATTTACGGCAGTGATCGGACTGGCATTCGTAGTGCAGATCGTCCGGTTTGTTGTGGGAAGCTTTGTTTCCCTGGGCTTGATTCAGTATAACCTCAACCTGATCGACGGGAAAGAAGTCACATTGGGGCAGATTTTTTCCAAATCCTCCTTGCTGGTGAAGGCAATCCTGCTGCGGATCCGGATGGCGATCTTTCTTTTCCTGTGGTCTCTCCTGCTGATCATCCCGGGAATTATCAAATCCTATGCTTACAGCATGTCCGGATTTCTCCTGACAGAGAATCCGGAGATGAGACCCAAAGAAGCGATGGAAATCTCCCAAAAGATGATGAAAGGAAACAAATGGAGGCTCTTTTGCCTGCAGATCAGCTTTATCGGCTGGTATCTTCTGAGCCTACTCACCTGCGGTATCGGTCTGTTATGGCTGGATCCATATTACAATGCAGCCATCACTGCTTTTTACGATGAGATATCCAGGGTATCTTTCGACAGGGAAAGCGAGATCGTTGGATAGGGACTTTTTGTATGACACCTATCAGATTTAAGGCTCCTAAGTTAAACAAGTTTTGCGAAGAGCCTGTCATACAGAATCTGGCAGGCAATCCTGCTCTTGCAAGCGAGGGTTGGAAGGGACGGTCGGAAAACAGACAGTGTAAAAAGAGGGTGAGGAATGACCCATATGAGTCGTTTCTCGCCCTCTTTTTTTGAACAGAAACTTTTGAGGGAAACTTCGGGTTAAAAGCATGTGATACACCGGCGGGCAGCCAAAGTTGACTGCGGTTTTCTGCTTAAGACTTGATAATATCAAAAAATATAATGATAGTAAATAGAATATATTGCAAAATAAATATATAATACTATAATGTTA
>CAVFXN010000021.1:0-9111 GCA_963626755.1 Bacteroidaceae bacterium | reverse complement strand
CTTCGCGGAGATGAAATTTATGCTTCGCATACCGCTCAGGCGCGCAAGTGTGCGGCAAGCGCACACTTGATTTTGTAGTAGAGAACTTCGTTTCTATTACATAAAACGCTTCGCGATCTTAGTCTGCTTTTGGGCCGGCTTCTGCGATATTTTTCGGCATGTTCGGATATTTTTTCGCAAAGTTATCCTGGAACATCTTCGCAAGTTTTTTCGCCTGTGCATCGTAGGCAGCTTTGTCTTCCCAGGTATCACGAGGGTTCATGATCTCTGATGGTACATCCGGGCAGGACTGAGGGATATCGACATTAAAGACATCATCATGTTTATATTCTGCACTGTCAAAGGTACCATTTAATGCTGCGGTAACCATGGCACGGGTATATTTTAATTTCATACGGCTTCCTACTCCGTAAGGGCCGCCTGTCCATCCTGTGTTGACAAGGTATACCTTGGTGTTATATTTCTCAATTTTATCACCGAGCATATTGGCATATACGGAAGGATCCAATGGCATAAATGGTTCGCCAAAGAGGGTGGAGAAAGTAGGCTGCGGTTCGGTTACGCCACGTTCGGTTCCGGCCAGTTTGGAAGTAAATCCGGTTACGAAATGATACATTGCTGCATTTTCGTCCAATCTGGAGATTGGAGGAAGAACACCAAAGGCGTCTGCTGTCAGGAAGATGACAACCTTTGGAATGCCGCCAACACCTGGAATCTGTGCGTTGGAAATATAATCTACCGGATATCCGACACGGGTATTTTCGGTAAGGGATCCGTCATCAAAGTCGAATTCGCGGGTTTCTTCGTCCATGATTACGTTCTCTACAAGGCTTCCAAACTTGATGGCATTGTAGATTTCCGGTTCATTTTCTTCACTCAGGTTGATACATTTTGCGTAGCATCCACCTTCAAAGTTGAAGATACCATGATCGGACCAGCCGTGTTCGTCATCACCGATCAGCTTACGGTTCGGGTCTGCGGAAAGTGTGGTTTTTCCTGTTCCGGAAAGACCGAAGAATACTGCGGTGTCATGGGTTTCCGGATCCATGTTTGCAGAGCAGTGCATTGGAAGCACGCCTTCCTTTGGCATCAGATAGTTCATTACGGAGAATACGGATTTCTTAATTTCTCCGGCATACTGGGATCCGCAGATCAGTACTTCTTGTTGTTCGTAGTCAACGATGATCGCTGCTTCGGAATGGGTTCCATCGATTTCAGGGATGCATTTAAATCCTGGTGCGACAATGATCGTAAAGTCCGGTTCGCCATAGGCTACCAGTTCTTCTGCTGTTGGGCGGATTAACAGGTCATGGATGAAAAGATTCTGGCTTGCTAATTCGTTAACGATTCGGAACTTTCTTGTGCAGGCAGGATCTGCTCCAGCCATACCATCAAAAAGGAAAATCTCTCTGTTCTGAAGATAAGCAACTGCTTTGGCACGGATCGCATTGTAGGCTTCCTGAGAAATTGGAACGTTGACATTACCCCATGCAATATCGTCATGGACTGCAGGAGTATCGACAATAAATTTATCTTTAGGGGAGCGGCCGGTGTATTTACCGGTAGTTACGACAAGAGCACCGGTGTTGGAAAGCTTTCCTTCTCCTCTGCGGAGAGCAGCTTCTGTCAGCTGTGCAGGTGTCAGGTTACGATAAACTGCTGTTGGGTTGATGATCCCAAGTTTTTCAATACCATATGTCTCCATTATTTTACCTCCTAAGTTATGGTGAATGATGTGGTACAAATTGACAATTTTATATCATACATCATCTATTGTACACTTTTTTTTGTCCTTTTCCAATAGAAAAAAACAAGTTTTTGCACAAATATGACGTTGTCACTATTTGAATACTATAACAATGAGGGATTTACTTGTCAATTCTTTCTTGTGAAAGATTCTGCTGAGATTGTCACAGGATGCCAGAACGTAGATTACTGTAAAACTGTGAGAATTTTCACTTGCATTTTTGATCGGTTTATGATATTCTTGCAAAGAATTTGAATATGGTTTGATTGGAAACGACACATCCTCCTCTGGATGATAACGAACAACACATGGAAACGCTATCATACATGAAGGAGGGTTTTTTATGCCAAAAAACAAATGGGAAAATGTAATTTTTACAGCAATCATGGCTTCGGTCATGGTCTACGGAATGGTGGTCTATAATGTCGCACTGAATACGGGGAATGTAAGCGGCGCGACGTTTCAGGCGGCACTTCACGAACTGCCTATTATGATTCCAGTCGCTTTTGTACTGGAGCTGTTTGTTGTGGGGAAGATTGCAACGATGCTGGCATTTACGGTGATGAAGCCGACCGACAGGCCACAGTTTATTACCTATGCGATGTCCATCTGTATTTGCTGCATCATGTGCCCGACGATGAGTCTGGTGGCAACCTTTCTTTTTAAAACCCCATCTTTTGGAACCTGGATTAAGACCTGGGCGATGAACTTTCCGATGGCAATCTGCTATCAGCTCATCTACTGCGGCCCGCTGGTGCGATGGATCTTTCGTCTGATTTTCCGCAGGGATTCGAAAAAATAATCCAATAAAATTTTTTGTCATACCAAAAGAAGCAGACTCCCCCGAACAGCGGCCACTGTTCGGGGGTTATTTGTTGTGTTCTACTTGAATGCAAGCACTTTCTTTACTATTGCCAGTATGGCATATGCGAGGACCTACTTCAAGTGTCCTATAAAAAAGAAAAAACTATACAGGAGTCGTATAAAATATGATATATTATTAATATTATCATATATATGGTAACTATTCAGAGTCATGCAAAGCAACGATGTTGCGAATGGGGTACTGGATCGTTACGGTATATGAAAAAACCATGTAATGAAAAGGGAGAATGGAGGGAGCTATGCCAAAGGGAACGAAACAAAAATTTAAATTATACCGTCTGGCACAGATTATGATGGAGAAAACAGATGAGGACCATTATATTACGATGGCGGAAATTTTAAAGTCTCTTGAGACCTATGATATTACGGCAGACCGGAAGAGTATTTACAGCGATTTGCGGGATCTGGAATTATTCGGGATTGATGTGGAAGGGGAACCGATAGGAAACCGATACCATTATCATGTGGTGAATCGTCCGTTTGAGTTGCCGGAATTGAAACTGCTGGTCGATGCCATCCAGTCATCCAAGTTTATTACAGAGAAAAAAACGAACACCCTGATTCACAAATTGGAACAGTTCGTCAGTAAGTATGACGCGATCAAGCTTCAGCGGCAGGTGTATGTATCCGGACGGATCAAGACGATGAACGAGAGTATTTATTATACGGTGGATACGATCCACAATGCGATCTCTGAAAACCGAAAGATCCGTTTTCAGTATTTTCAGTGGAATGTGAAAAAAGAGATGGAATTACGCCATGGAGGGGCGTGCTACCATATCAGCCCGTGGGGGCTGTCCTGGGATGATGAGAATTATTATCTCGTCGGTTATGACAGCAAGGCCCAAAAGATTAAACATTACCGTGTCGATAAAATGCTCCATATCCAGATGTCGGAGGATGCCAGGGAGGGAAAGGAGCATTTCTCCAGGCTGGATATGGCGGATTATGCGAAAAAGAGCTTTGGGATGTATGGTGGTCAGGAACAGAATGTCAGGCTTTTGGTGGAAAACCGCCTGGCAGGGGTCATTATTGACCGATTTGGAAAAGATGTGATGCTGATTCCAAAGGATCCGGAGCATTTTACTGTGAATGTGGAAGTCCATGTCAGTAAACAGTTCCTGGCATGGATCATTTCCCTGGGAGATGGAGTAAAAATTGTAGCTCCGGAGGAAGTCGTGGGGCAGATGCAGGAGGAAATTGCCAGGCTGCTCCGGCAGTATTCGTAAAATATCTGTCGGGTATCGCGGGTATCGATCGAAAGTTACGCGGTGACAGGGTGTGTCTTCTTTTTCATCATCTGATGATGCGGAGGCCGTTTCTTCCATAGTTGCATCAGGATAAAGAGGAACAGGCCTGCCAGGGAAAGGATTTTTCCGGTGGCCAGTCCGGGAGCATGGTAGATGATTTCTACCGTGTGTTTGCCGCTGGCGATCGGAAAGCCCAAAAAGGCGGTGTTTACTTTTTCATAAATGGTCTTCTTCCCATCGACCCGGATTTCAAAATGATTGTCATAGGGGATCGATGTGATAAAATAACCGGTATGTTTTACCTGGATCGACCCGGAAATGATATTATCTTTTGTTTTGGCCTCATCCGGTTGAAAGACAGATTGGCAGAGTGTGTCATCTGTCTTTGCTTTTTTTTGTGTGCTGATTACCGACTGCTCCGGGGAAAAGAGGTAACATTCCAGATCCGTGATCTCATAATCGCCTTTTCCAAAGGTGATGCTGTTTTCGCCGGTTCCGGAGTTAAGGCAGACGGTATAGGCAAACATGGTATTTTGGTTGTAATAAATATGTTTTTTCGAAGTCAGAGTATTCTTGCTCTGGTTCAGCCAGATACTGAAATCCCGGGAAGGGTGGTTGTTTTTTACCAGGAAGCGCAGAAAAAGAATGGAATGGCTGTTGTTTGCTTTCAAAAGGTTGCCCGAAGCCAGTCCGTCCAGATTCAGGGAAATCGTCGTATCTTTTTTGGCAGTGATATGATAGCCATCGGAGGAGTATTTCAAGGTGAAATCCTCTGTGTTGGCTCTTGTGGTTTCCTGGTTGTTTTGTTTGTGGGCTCCCGACGTTTTCGAGTCGTTGTCCGATGACAGGAGGATACTTTGGGAGGTCATACGAACCGTGGCTTTCCGAAAGCCCTGTTTTAACTGGCGAAGCGGCTCTTTGGACTGGCCAAAATCACCAATGACGGCATAGCGGAGGAGGGCGGTCTGGTTATAAGGGTAAGGGAGCTTCTGGTAGTCCGCACTGGAAATCAATTGGTTGGTGGCATAGCAGACAGGGGTGGCATTGTCATTTTTATAAATGGAAATGCCATGGACCGTTTTGTCGTAGGTATAGCCGGGAACTGCAGAGTCCGAAAGGATATATTTTACGCCCATAAAACACTGGAACAGTGGATTGCGCGATTTCGACTGTACCAGGATGTTCCGGGAAGGATTCTCCTGCTGCATCACCTGTCTCTGGAAAGACCAGTAGTCTGTATTATAGGAAGAAGAATAAATCGAGGAGATATTTTGCCGGATATTCCAGATCCGGTTGACATTGGCCTGGTTCCACTGGTCTTCTCCGATTTCTTCGATCCGATAATACCCCTTATCTTCCTTTAAAATGCGATCGATCGCTTTGCCGATATTGACATTGGTCACCTGCTGGTAGGAGGATGCCTTTAACGCATGGCTGCCATCATTAAAATAGAGGCTGAACATAACGAGGCAGGCGGCAGACGGCAGAACCAGAAAGGCCAGAAACCGTCTTTTCCAGAACAGGAGAAAGGCGGTGAGGAGAAGGATGCCGTCGATCAGGGCCCATTGCCGGGCAACAGGGTCTTTCAGGGTTTCCTTACTGGCGAACAGGAGGATGAGGGTCAGAACATACGGGGCAAGGCTGATGGCAAAACGGATTTCCTTTCTTTTTTGTTTTTCCAGGTAGCAGGCCGTCATATAGCATAAAAGCGGGATGAAAGGAATCAGGACCTTATCCCTCATATAAAGGCCGCCGTTTAAGAGCCAGACGAACAAAGGGATGCTGAAAACGATCAGACAGGTCCAGGCAAGAAATTTCTCGCTGGCTTTTTTATAAAAGAGTCCGGCAAAAAGGACGACAAAGATCAGGGCGCAAAAACCGATCCCATAGCTTCCATATAAAACCCTTGGCAAAGTAAGTGACGGGGTGAGGAGGCTTTGTAAGGTCTCCCCCTGACTGGAAGTATTCGATTCCCGATTGCCGAACAGGGAGGCGGCGGTCGGAACGAGCAGGACGGCACTCATGAGAATTGCAGTCAGGACCGCCAGGAAAAAGCGGACCGCTTCGGCGAAAAAAAGGCGGGCCGGCATTTGGTCAAAAAAGCGGTACAGGGCATAGATGGTTAAAACGAACATTCCCCCGATGCTGAAATAAAAGCTGGTCATGATCATGAGAAAGATGCTGACGGTTAAAAAGCCGGATTTTCTCCGGTCAAAATGCCGGTCAACACCGTAGAAACCCAGACAGAGGAAGGGCATATAATTGACAAACATGATCTGTTTACAGGACTGGTAGATCATAGGGGCAGCGAGAAGGAACAGGAGCGCAGAAAAAAAGGCAGACTGCGTGGAAAATTCTTTCTTTTTCAGCCAGTGGTAAAAGAGCAGGATGGAAGCAATCAGGCAGACCACACTGGAAGCCATGATATAATCGCCCATGCTCACAAACGGAAGAAGGTAGGAGAATAAAATAATCGGGTTGTAAAGACCGTAATAAGAGAAATTATAAATATTCTGTCCCCCGCCCAAACTTGCGGCAAATTCCGGAAACAGCTTGCCGGTGGCATAGAATTGTTTTCGGAAATAATCAGGAATCACACTGTGCTGGCTTAACCAGTCCACCTGGGATCCCAGCTCACCATAGCGTCCGACATAAAGCCATAATCCGAAAAAAGCCAGAAGGATCAGGCAAAGGTACGGAAGCAGGCGGGAAAATGTGGGATGTCTGTCAAAGACAGCAAGGATCGTATTCTCAGATGGGTTCGTCCGGTGTTCGTTTCTGTTTGTTAAATTCATTGCAGTTTTCTCCAAATTAAATGATTGAAATGATATCGAAAGGATATCAGTATTATACGCTTTTCTTGTTAACAAATATCTTAAAAAAACCTTAAAATTACTTAAGAATAATTATTTTTCAATGGAACATCTTGTATAATGAAAGTTATATCACAAAGAGGAATCCGAAGGGAAGGCCTTCCGGCAGAAAAGGGATGAGAAAAAATGGAAATAAATACTTCATATATACTTGTAGTGGATGATAACCCGGAGATCCAGGAGATTATACAGGTTCTTTTAGGCGGGGAGGGATATCAGGTAGATACAGCGGGAAGCGGAATGGAGGCATTGCAGATGCTCGAAGGAAAGCATTATGACCTGATCATTCTCGATATCATGATGCCGGGAATGGATGGATACCAGACCTGCAAAAATATCAGAAAGAGCAGTAATGCGCCGATTCTTTTTTTAAGTGCCAGAACCAAAGACAGCGATAAAACCTTAGGCTTTTCCTGCGGGGGAGATGACTATCTTGCCAAACCATTCTCCTACAATGAACTGATCAGCCGTGCCAAGGCACTGATACGTCGTTATCAGGTATATAAAGGGAAGGAAGAGGACAGCGAACAGCCGCAGATGATTTCCTGCAGGAATGTCGTTGTAGACGAGAAGAACCGGACAGTTCTTTCCGATGGCAAACCGCTGGAATTGACGGATACAGAGTATGCGATTTTGTTACTGCTGTTAAGAAACCGTCATCAGATTTTTTCCGCCGGGGAATTATATGAAACGGTATGGAATGAGTCGTTTTATTACGGGGCAGAAAATACCGTGATGGTGCACATCAGGAATTTGCGGCGGAAAATCGAAAAAGACCCGAAGAATCCAACCATTATCAAAACTGCCTGGGGAAAGGGATATTATTGTGATTAAAAAGCTGAGAAAGAAGTTTTTTAATAAAGTGTGCAGCTGGAAGATCCGTACCCAGCTGGTGCTTTTAATCGTGACCGCGGGTCTGGGAAGCATTATCCTGTTTGAAATCTTGTGGATGAATAAATGGAATGTATGTAATTATGTCAGTGCCATTCCTGTTTTTAAAGAGCAGTTCCAGCAGGAGGAATTCTGGAAGACAGTGCAGGAGGAAGCCCTGAAATATAATGTACCGTCCTCGGAAAACGATGAGGACAGCATAGAAAAGCTGAAGCCGTTTTTGAAACAGGGGGATAAATACACGGGTATTTATATTTATGGTTTACAGGATGGAAATTATCTGGCGGGGCATTATCCTCCGATCTTTAACAATGTAGCTTTCCGGACTTTTTTTGACCTTGGCTATCAGCTGACCGGCGGGGAAGGGGAAGAAATGTACGAATTCCCCATGAAATTTAAAAATGGATATGCGACGGTAATGATCTGGTTTTGTCATCGGGTCCGTTTTATTTATCCCTATTGTATTTTCTCCCTCACGATCAGTATCGGCACCTTTTTTGGCATCATTTTACATTTTCTCAAGAAAAAAATGAATTCGGTTGCGGTGGTGAAAGACGAGATCCTGCGGATGGCTTCCGGGAACCTGCGCGACCAGGTCCCGAAAATGGGAGAAGATGAAATCGGCATTATTGCAGAGGAGCTGGATCATCTGCGCATGGTCCTTCAGGAGACCATTCTCAGAGAAAAAGAGAGCCGGAAAGCCAACCAGGATCTGATCACAGTCATGTCCCACGATCTGCGCACACCGCTGACGATTTTAAACGGCTACCTGGAAGTCCTCGCAAGAAATAGAAATCCGGCGATGAACCAGACCTATATCGAGCGGTGTCTTCAGAAAACGAAGGATATCCGGGAGATGACGGACAGGATGTTCGAGTATGCCCTGGTCTTTGAGGAGGGAAATACCCCGGAAATTGTGAAAATGCCCGTAGATTTTCTGCAAAAATGTATTGAGGAAAACTGCGATTTTATCCGCCTGTCCGGCTTTCAGGCCGAGGTAGCACTTTTCGACCAGAAACAATACATCCTGGGCGATCCCGGAATGATCAAAAGGATATTCCATAATCTTTTTTCGAATATTTTAAAATATGGCGACAAGCAGACGGCAATCGTGGTCAAGGGCAGGCTGTGTGCGGATGTTTATGCCATGACTTTATCGAATGCCATAAGGCAAGACAACAGTAAGGTAGAAAGTAATTGTATCGGGCTAAAAAGTGTGGAGAAAATGATGCAGCAGCTTGGCGGGGAAATTGAGGTGCATGAAGAGAAAGATCGTTTTACCGTCAATCTGATTTTTTCTTTATAGATTTCTTTATAAATTTCTTTATAACTAAAACTTCCCATACCAAAAATGGGATTCGTACCTTGAAAATTCAATATTTCAGCTAACAAAATAGCGATTTATGCCGTTACAGTCTTGGAATGAAGTGCATTTCTTCAGAATTTTCCCAACATGATGTTTGGA
>CAVFXN010000020.1:0-4810 GCA_963626755.1 Bacteroidaceae bacterium | reverse complement strand
TGATAATGTCCCATAAGCTTCTTTAATGCTTCCATCTTTTCTTCATCATCAAGGATTCTGATTTGACCTCTCCCAATCACGCTTTCATATGCCATTGTGCAGTAACCCTTTTCCTCAAAATATTGAAGCTGATGCTTGCAGTCCATTTCAAATGAAGCTCTATTATCTTTCTTAATCAGGTCTACTTTATAGCCTTCAAGCGCACTTTGAAAATACAGATAGATAGTTCCGTCAACGACTTCCAATCCAAAATTCAATGGCAAGATATACGGATAGCCGGCATCATTCAGTGCCAATCTGCATACATCGCAGTTTTTCATCACTTCTACTATTTCATTAAAATCTGTTATTTCTCTGTCTTTCTTTCGCATATATTTGCCTCTGTTTATTTCTTTTAAATCTTCAAATCACACTCGGAATAGAGTGCCGCCTTTCCAGATAGAAACACTTTATCTCCGGATATTCTGCAATAAAGCGTTCCGCCTCGGCTTGAAGCCTGATATGCTACAATGCTTTCTTTTCCAAGCTTTTTCGCCCAGTACGGTGCAATATGACAATAGCGTTCTTTCCAAATTTCTTCTTGACTCAAACTTCCCACACCAATAAGGTGTGGGAAGTTTGAGTTATTAAATTTTCCTGCAAGGCTGAGTTGTAACCCGAGGTGCCAGTTTGTAAGACGAGATGCTTGTCTGTAAATTGAAAAGTGAATATTCCATTGGCACATAAATTGATGCGTGCTATAATCAAATTATACAAAGGAAGAGCGTTTAAAAATATATTAAAAGGAAGAAAAGAAAAACAGGATTGGTCACGGTCTGGAAAGGAGATGATTTTTATGAAGAAAAATTGTTATCTGACCTCTCATGCAGACGGGTTGCGTCTGCACATCCTGCTGATGGAACCGGAGGAAAGCCCACGGGGGATTGTCCAGCTTTGCCATGGGATGATGGAGCATAAGGAACGTTATGAGGCCTTTATGGAATATCTTTGCCGCAATGGATATGTCGCGGTTATCCACGACCACCGGGGACATGGGAAAAGCATCCGGGACGAAAAAGATCTGGGATATTTTTACGATTCGACGGGAACAGCAATTGTAGAAGATGCGCATCTCGTAACCCGCTGGGTAAAAAAGAAATATCCGGGGCTTCCCCTGCACCTCTTCGGCCACAGTATGGGATCCCTGGTGGTTCGCTGTTATCTGAAGAAATATGATTATGAACTGGCTTCCGTGATCTTATGTGGAAGTCCGAGTAAAAATCAGCTGGCCGGTTTCGGTATTTTTCTGGCAGAACTTTTCTGTCTGGTCAATGACAGAAAAACAGGTGTCCTTTTTCAGAAAATTGTTTTCGGTCTTCTGGAGCAGATGTCAGATCAGGAAGAACTCCCGAATAGCTGGATCAGCTTGAATAAGGAAAATGTAAGAAAATATAATGAAGATCCCATGAACGGCCTGCCTTTTAGCAACAATGGATTTTTAAATCTGTTTCACCTGATGGCCAATACCTATTCCAAAAAAGGATGGGTAGGGAGCAATCCTTCTCTCCCAATCCTTTTTCTTTCCGGGGAAAATGATCCCTGCATCGGCTCAAAAGAACAGTTTGCCCAGGCAGTGGATCATATGATTTCCTGCGGATATCCGAATACATCTGGGATTTTATTTCCTCATGTACGGCACGAGTTATTAAATGAAGATGAGGAAACCGTAAAGAAAGTATACCAGACGATCTTGGAGTTCCTATCCTCACAGAGTGTTTCCGTATCATAGGAACCAAGGTTTCCTGTCATCTCAAACACAATGGGGCAACGCCCACCACCGAAAGATAGTGGGTTTCCGTTTACGAAAACGAAAAGATTTTATTTATGAAAAGGGGCGCAGCGATCTACACTGCTTCCTCCGCAGATGGCTGCTTCCCCTTAATCTCCCATCCTACAGATCCCAAAGGCAAAAGCTCGCCTTCTTTTTTCAGATAGGTCTCCAGGCGGTGATACTGGAAGCCGGACGGGTTATAATCATATCCCAGATAATGACAAAATGCTTCCATTACTAACTGTGGTTTTAAATTTTCCGCACTGCCTGTCACAAGCTTCATAAAAATTCCCGGCTTTTTTTCTTCTCTGCCTGGCAGGGCCGGGCTGCCTACCTGTTCATGGATATCTAAAATCATCGGGGCAATATCTACTTCTTTTTCCGACCGTTTTGTTTTTTTGACAATCGGAATGCTTTCCTGGAAAAAGAAGGGTTCTGTCCTTTTTAAAAAGGCATTCTTGTAATAATATCCTTCCCGAAATGTCACAAGATAATCCGCCGCTGCCGTCACTGCCATACAGTTCTTTTCCTTTTCGTCAATCTCCTTCCATTCCAGTACGGAGATTCCTTCGTTCATCTGTGCATTCAGGCGGGCGAGCATTTTTTCGCTGCTGTCAGACCATTCAAAGGAAATATCCGCATATTCCCCTTCGCTGGTCATCCCAAGACCCAGCGGTGCGGCAAAGCTCATGATCTGATGGGGACTCATCCCCTTGGAAAATGACACGGGAAGCTCCGCACGCATCAGGGCTTTCTGGAAATATCTCTGGACATCCAGGTGCCCGATAAATCTAAGAACACCGGTTTTCGTCCATTTTACTCTTATTTTCAAAGCAGACACCTCCTCCAAATTTTGCGGCACCACAGCCGGAACATTTTTCCCGGCAGTTTGGTGTGACTTTCTCTTCCATCGCAAGATTCCACTCGCGTTTTAAAAACTCTTTCGTCACACCGATATCAATGAAGTCCCATGGGAAAATTTCATCCAGGCTGCGCGGCCTGGTAGTATAAAAATGATAATCCAGCCCATTTTCCTCCATCGCTTCCATCCATTTACTGTAATCAAAAAATTCCGTCCAGGCATCATAAATACAGCCTTTTTTGTAAGCATCATAAATGACCTTGCCAATTTTTCGGTCTCCCCGGGCGAGGATTCCTTCCAGCACGGTCGTTTTGGCATCATGCCATTTGAAAGAAAGGCTCCTGCGGTTATGCTGGATTTTAAATTCGTCGTTCACGAGGTGGGCTCGGCGGCTGTATTCCTCTTCTTCGCACATCTGGGCCCACTGGAACGGGGTAAACGGCTTTGGCACGAAGAAGGAGGCACTGGCTCCCACTGAGATACGCCCATGGCGAAATTCCGCATCCATGCTATAGTAGCTCATCGCAATTTTTTCTGCCAAATGGGCAATTCCCTTCATATCTTCCTCGGTTTCTGTCGGAAGGCCCAGCATAAAATAGAGCTTTACCTTGCTCCATCCGCCTTTAAATGCCTCCATCGCCCCATGGAGGATCACTTCCTCCGTCAAGCCTTTATTAATGACATTACGCATTCTCTGCGTTCCCGCCTCTGGGGCAAAGGTCAGACTGCTTTTCCGCACATCCTGCACCTTACTCATGACATCTAAAGAAAAGGCATCGATCCGGAGGGACGGAAGGGCAATATTGATATTTTTCACCCGGAAATTATCGATCAGATAATTACACAATTCCGGCAGATACCGATAATCGCTGGAACTTAACGAGCTTAAAGAAATCTCATCATTTCCCGTCCCCTTCAATCCGGCCTTTGCCAGGTCTTTCAAGACCGAAAGCGGACGCTCCCGCAGAGGACGGTAGATCATTCCTGCCTGACAGAAACGACATCCCCTGGTACAGCCTCTTTGGATTTCGAGAACACAGCGGTCCTGCGTCACTTTAATATATGGTACGATCTGCTTTTCGGGATAAAAGGTATCCGATAAATCCACCTGCACCTGTTTGGTGATACGGCAGGGCACATCCGGATATTTCGGGGAAAATGACTGGATCGTCCCGTCTTCATGATAAGTCACTTCATAAAGGGAAGGCACATAGATCCCGGGAATCTGCGCCGCTTTCCTCAAAAACTCTTTTCGGGTGCCCCCGCTTTTTTTATGTTCTTTATACAGATCGATCAGATCATAATATACGGTTTCACTTTCTCCGATATAAAACATATCAAAAAAGTCAGCCAGCGGTTCCGGATTATAGGTACATGGCCCCCCTCCGATCACAAACGGGGCATCCTCCCGGCGTTCTTTTGCAAAAATCCCAATCTGGCTTAAATCCAGCATCTGCAAGATATTGGTATAACACATCTCATACTGGATCGTGATCGCCAAAAAATCAAACAGAAACACCGGATCCTGACTCTCTAAAGCAAACAGGGGAATCCTTTCCTCCCGCATGACCTGGTCGAGGTCAGTCCACGGAGAAAAAACACGTTCACAATACACGTCCTCCCGGCGGTTCATCTGTTCGTAAATGATCTTCATCCCCAGATGGGACATGCCAATCTCGTACACATCGGGGAATGCCATCGCAAATCTGACTTTTCCTTCCGGATCCTTCTGTATCATATTTACTTCATGGCCGATATAGCGGACTGGTTTCTCTATTTTTAGCAATATTTCATCGGTTAATGCTAAATTATCCATACATTTCCCTTTCTATGTTCTTCGTTTTTCACAGGACATATCTTTTCTTACATTTTATGATTTTAACTCAGTCGTGGGACAAGCTCCGACTGAAGGATATGTCAGTTTTTCTATCATATCAAAAAAAATCACTTTTTGCAAATTCCAGACTTTTTAATTTAGGCAAACCACATAACGATAACAGATTGTTATAGAAGTTGTGGCGTAAAACCCATAGGCTTGCCTATAGGTTTTACGCCACATATATTTTTACTTACTCAAACTTCTCACACCAATAAGGTGTGTTGAGCCTTGAAAATTCAATATTTCAGCCAATAAAAAA
>CAVFXN010000019.1:0-38453 GCA_963626755.1 Bacteroidaceae bacterium | reverse complement strand
AGATATGAGCATCGCCATGGCCAGCACAAGTGCCAATGGTTTTTTCATTCTTTTCCACATTCTACTCTCTCCCTACTTTCTGTTTGGCCACTTACCCTATCTGCCTGCGATATGGTGTCACAGCCGTTTGTTGTTTCCCATGGCATAAAAATTGGGAGTGCCATTTTTCTGCCCGCAAAAAAGCAGAAATCCGAAAGGGAATGCTTCCGTTCCGGTCCCTGCCTTTTCGTGAGAAAAGATTCTCTTATGAAACTGCTTTACGTTCCAATCGTTTCTACTTACTTTTTGAGGTTCTTTGCTGCGATCATCGTCTCTACGACTGCCCTTACGACCGCTTCGAGTCCTTCAGCATCTAATTCCTTCTCTTCCGGAACACTTAATGCTGCGGTTACGATGGACATGCTGTATACTTCCTCCGCATTACATCCGCGGCTCAAGTCATTGATCGGGGCATTCAGTCCCTGTAATACCGGGCCGACTGCAGTGTAACCGCCGAGGCGGGCTGCGATCTTATATCCGATATTAGCGGCATTAATGTCAGGGAAGATAAAGGTATTCGCCTGTCCTGCCACCGGTGAACCCGGGCATTTCACTTCGGCTACTTCCGGTGATACGGAAGCGTCGAACTGGATCTCTCCTTCTACGGCAAGATCCGGGGCAGCTTCTTTGATCTTCTTCGTCGCATTCGCCACTTTATCTACCGAAGGTCCTTTTCCGGAACCGAGGGTGGAGTAGGACAGCATGGCAATCTTCGGATCGATGCCAAAAATCTTCGCTGTCTTCGCAGACTCGACTGCGATCTCTACCAGGTCATCTTCGGAAGGGTCGATATTGATCGCACAGTCACCCATAGCGATCTTCTCATCTCCTCTGACCAGGATGAAACAGGAGCTTACGATGTGGTTCCCCGGTTTGGTCTTGATCAGCTGGAGTGCCGGACGTACGGTGTCTGCTGTGGAATAGGTTGCCCCACCTAACAGACAGTCTGCTCCGCCCATCTTCACGAGCATGGTGCCAAAATAGTTACTCTTGGAAAGGGCGGCCCGGATCTGTTCCTCTGTCATCTTTCCCTTACGGAGCTTACCCATCTCCTCTACCATGGCATCGATCTGCGGATAGTTCTCCGGGTCAATGATCTGGCAGGCATCGATAGCAAAGTTCCCTTCTTTTGCTGCAGCCTGCACTTCTTCTGGCTTTCCAAGAAGGACAACACCGAGAATTCCTTCCTGGGTCAGACGGCTGGCTGACTCGAGAATCCTTTTGTCCGTACCTTCTGTATATACAATGGTACGGGGATTCTTCTTTAATGTTTCAATCATTTTTGTTAACATAAGGTACCTCCCAAAAATATGTATCTTTTGACGGAAAAGCAGTATCAATAATAAAACAAAATACTTCTCTTCTATTTTAATCCCTGTCCCTCTTTTTTTCAACCGGTGCTTACGATAATTTTTTGACGACATCCTATAAAATAAAGTACAGAAATTGGAAAGTACAGAAATTGGAAAATTTTTGTACAAAAAAAATGCCCAGAACCGGAATCGAACCAGTGACACGAGGATTTTCAGTCCTCTGCTCTACCAACTGAGCTATCTGGGCATTCGCTGCATTGCTGCAACGTCTCATATTTTACTGGATAACGGATGGTTTGTCAATAGAAAAACGCGAAAACAAACAAACTTTCTTTTGGCTCGTTCCGGTCAGATCTCCCAGAGGCCGTCCTTGTTTTCCGTGCTTTGCAGCTCAATCTTCTGGTTGGAATCCTTGATCTGGATCTCCGGATTCTTCACGATCACTTTCGTGTAGGCCGGAACCGATTTGGTCACAAAGGCACCGCCGGCTACGATGACGCCTTCCCCGATCTCGGTATCGCCGCCGAGAATGGTCGCACCGGAGTAGATGGTCACGTGGTCTTTGATTGTCGGATGCCTTTTCTTCCCTTTGAGCTTCTGCCCGCTTCTTGTGGAGAGGGCACCCAGGGTGACTCCCTGATAGAGCTTGACATTGTTTCCGATCTCTGTCGTCTCCCCGATGACCACGCCGGTTCCATGGTCGATAAAGAAATACTCCCCGATCGTGGCACCGGAATTGATATCGATCCCGGTCCGGCTGTGTGCATATTCTGTCATGATCCGCGGAAGAAACGGGACATCCTGCACATAAAGCTCGTGGGCGATGCGGTAGACAAAGATGGCGAAGAGTCCCGGATAGGAGATGACCACGTCCTCACGGCTTTTTGCCGCCGGATCCCCGTCATATCCTGCCTGCACATCCTTTAACAGCATCTGCTGTACCTCCGGAAGGCTCTGGAAAAACCTGGCACAGATCATTTCCGCCTTTTTGCTGATCTCCTCTTCCGTGTATGTTTCAAAATCCCTGTAGTACAGTGCGATCTCTATCTGCCGTTTCAGCTTCCCGTACAGATCGGTCAGCCTGTCCCCGATGAAATAATCCGGCGAGATCAATGCGATGTTTTCTTCACCGAAATACCCCGGAAACATCACCCGTTTGAAGTCTTTTAAAATACGGATAATGCCGGCGCGGTCCGGAAGGCATCTCTCCCCTCTTGATACGATGAAATCTGTTTTATGGCAGCTTTCTGACATCCGTGCCGATGCTTCTAATATGATATCTTTCATTGATTTTTCCATGATATTTCTCCCACATGTATGCTTTCTATGTTTTGCTTCTAATTTTTTTGCTTTCTATTCTTTGCTTTCGATCATCGTCTTTCCGATCCACCGTCCCCGTATGTAATGGATTCCGTAGAAAATCGCCCTGACCACCCAGTCTAAGACCATGGCAACCCAAGTGCCGAATACGCCCCATCCCATGAATTTTCCAAAAATGACGGCACAGACAATACGGAACAGCCACATGGATGCCACACCGACCACCATAGGGAACCGGACATCGTTGGCCGCCCGGAATACGTTCGGCAGGGTGAAGGCCGTCGGCCAGAAGATCATGCCCATAATGCTGTGGAGTATCATGATTTCTTCGGCGTACCCGCTGGTTTTTGGCGAGAGACTGTATACCTTCATCATGAATGGCAGCAATGCCATCATCACAATACAGGTGATCCACATGGAAAGATAGGCAAATTTCATCAGTCGGATGGAAAAATATCTGGCCTGCTCGTAATCACCGGCTCCGACACAGCGGCTGATGACGGTCACGGTCGCAAGCCCCAGGGACATCCCCGGAAGGATCTCGAAATAGGCAAGGGAGTTACTGACCGCATTGGCGGCAATCGCTGCCGTGCCGAAGGTGGAGATCAGGCTCAACAGCAGGATCTTTCCCAGCTGGAACATGCTGTTTTCAATGCCGTTGGGAATGCCGATGTGGAGGATCCTTCGGATCATATCCCCATCAAAACGGAACAGATGCATTCCTTTTAAGCTTAAGGTATGTTTTTCGTTCCACAAAAAACCGATCATCAACCCGGCGGCAACTATACGGGATGCGAGCGTCGGGATGGCCACACCCTCGACGCCCCGATGAAACCCAAAGACGAGGATGGCATTTCCACTGACATTGATGATGTTCATGATCAGGGAGACGTACATCGACATCTTGGAATTTCCCATCGCCCGGAACAGGGCTGCGCCCCCGCAGTAGATTCCCAGAAAAGGAATGGAGGCCGCGCTGATCATCAGGTAGGTGTTACTGTCTGCCATCACGTCCGGGGCGATCTTTCCAAAGACGACATGTAAAATGAACGGTTTTCCTATATAGAGCAAGATCATGACAGCTGCCGAGAGCCAGACCATAAACTGCATCATCTGCCTGCCGGCATAACGGGCTCTTTTATGATCCCTCGCCCCGAGAAACTGGCCGGCAACGACGGCACCGCCGGTTGCCAGGGCATTGAAGATGTTGATGAGCAGAATGGCGATAGAGTCTACAAGGGAGACCGCGGAAACCGCTGCTTCGCTGACCTGTGCGACCATGATGGAGTCGGACAGCCCGACCAGCACACTCAAAAGCTGTTCCAGAAACAGTGGAAAAATCAATGCCGCCAGTGCTTTGTCCGAAAAGAGCAGGTTTTCAAAAACCGGCCGTGTCTTCTTTTTCCGATGTCCTCCTTTTTCTGTCGCGAATGAAAAAAGCATCAGAAATCGCCTCCACTGACATCCAGTGCTCCGTCATCGTCGGTGGCCGTTCCACCCGATCCGCACCAGCTGCACACGACCTTGTCCGAGCCGTCATAACAGCTCACTTTCCCACAGTTACCACAGACAAAACATTTTTTTGCACCGCAGTAAGGGCAGCCCGGATACTCCTCATCGGTATAAAAGCTTCCGGTAAAGTTCATCTGGTCGAATCCTTCTTTTTGTGCGGTTTCTTCTTTTATTCGAAATGCCCAGGTTCGCACCCAGTCATGGTTTCTTTTTTCAATTCGGATCCCATACAGCTTATCCTGTGCGCATTTGGCCAGGATCACGCTCGCTTCCTTTTTCATGCTTCTTCTCCTTTCTGTCTGTTCGCCGGAACATACACATAGGCAATGGAGATATCGTCTCCGCTTCCTTCCCGGGTCCGTTTTTCAAAGTTTCGTTTCAGGCTTTTCTTCGACCGTTCCTGATCAGAAAACATCCGGGATAACAGGCCGTGGTATCTCAGAAAATCCTCCTCGCTGGCAAAGGATTTCATCAGGCCGTCGGTTGAGACAAACAATGCCCTGATGCGTTCCATCGTGTACCAGTGCTCAAAAAAATGGATCGCATCCGTGTTGCACAGGGAGGATGTATAATTGGCATGGGAATTCGCATCCTCGATTGGAATGAACAGTTCTCCTTTTTCATCCAGAACAACAAACCCTCCGTCTCCGAGAACCATCCCGTAGGAGAATTCTTCGGAAAGGACGGCGGCCAGCACGGTGCTCCCGTAAATCACGGACGTTTTCAGCCTTCCCCTGGCTTTTGGGGGAATCTGCTCTTCCTCCTCTTTTGTGAGAGGATTCTCCCGGTGGTACTCCTCGACCGCCTCTCTCCATTTCATCAGGATCTGTTTTTCCATCTGTGAGAGGATGAACTCCGGATGCCGGGAAAACTGTGCCTGAAAGTCCGGACGGCTCATATAATTTTTTAGCAGCTGTGTTGTGATCTTCACTGCGATCCATGAACCGACATCACTGCGGAAATGTTTCGCACTCCCGTGCCCGTCCGCCACTACGGCAATCCCGAACTTCTCTGTCACGACGATTCCCGAGCTGTCCTGGCAGACGATGCCTTTCTGGATGTGGCTCTCCCCGATCACTGTGGAATGGATTCCCTGAAACATGTTACCATCCTTCATCAAATTCGATATCGATGTCTGCAAGATCTGTCAGGTCATCCATGCCTAAAATGTCCTGTTTCATTTCCTGCACTGCTTCCACCAGCTGTTCTTTTTTCGCCCCGGAGACTTCCTCGAGGCTCCGTTCACCGGCGGTGTCCGTGAGTGTCATGCTGGTGCTGCCGATCTTGGAAGAGGTGATCGCGATCTCCCGCACCAGTTTGCGCAGCATGTCTGCCCCGCAGGCCTGGAGAACGAGCTCTTCGTCATCGGTAAATTCCTTCAGCACCTCCATATCCACGTTGGAGCCGATGGCGAGGGCGATTTTCAACCCGTGCTGGAACCAGCGGTTTTTCTGTAACATCGCAAAGCCCTTCTTGTAGTTGTCCGTCGGGTATCCATCGGTCATCAGGAAAATGACCGGCGCATAGGAGAGCGACGGAGCGCGCAGAAAGCCGTTTCGGGAAAGCTTGCTGCAAAGCTCCATGCACGCATCGCCCAGGTCGGTGACCCCGTCTGCCGACAGACTTTCCCAACGCTGGTATTCCTCGACGAGGACCGGTTCCGGTGTCACCCACTCACAGCCGGACGAAAAGGAGAGGACGGCCACTTTGACATCGGTTCCTGCCTCTCCCACCCCGATCAGCTCCGGGAGGATCTCACCCATGACCCGGTTTAAAGATTCCAGCTTGGAGCCTTCCATGCTCCGGGATGTGTCTACCAGAAAGAAGATGACCATACTTTTTTTCGCTGGCGGCATCGTTTCTAACGGATCTATTTCTTCTATCTTCTGTTCTTCAAACTGTCTGCTCATTTTCATCATCCTTTCTTTCTTCTTCCTGCGGCATCAGGGAAAGGGTCCATTCTTCGCCTCTCTCGAAACGGAGCATCATGCCGTTCCAGATCGGAATGCCCTGTCCGGACGAGATCTCTTTGATCGTGCCGTCCGGATAGCATCCCCTCCAGACACCATCGCTTATATTTTTAATGCCGTAAAGACCTTTTTTCTGCCGGTTCTCCACTACCAGGCCTGTCACCTTGTTTTTGTCAAAAGGATTCCGCCCGGTCTGGCATTCGTAAAGCTTCTCCCCTTCTGCCAGCAGGATCCGGTCCATCCCGTTTTTGAGCGGATAGTAGATCTTGCCGCATTTCGGGCAGGCGAAGGTTCCGTTTTCTTTCGGGACGAGGCGGAAGGAAAAGCTGTGAAAGCCGCAGCGGCAGTGTTTGTAATCCATCGCCATCTGTACGAGAAGCTGCTTCCAGTCTACTTCTGTCGGGCGCAGTTCCCGGAGTCTTCCCCCGTCCAGAAAGGCCTTTTGGAACATCTTTTGGATGAGGGGCGGATACTCCTCCCAATAGCGGATGAGCTTGTCCTGGATTCCCTTGACCGGCTGGTTCTCCGTCTCTCCCGGTTCCATACAAAACCGGCCTTCCCTCGCGCGGAACCGTTCTTTTTCTTCCGGTGAGAGAAAGCAGCGGTTTACCATCTTTTTCCCTTCAAACGGGGAGCCCGTATGGAAAAAATATTCAAATAAGAATACCGACAGGAAGTAGCGGTCGGTTTCCAGGGAAAAATATTCCGGAACCGGCTCCTCGCCGGTCACTGTCTCGACAAGCTCCGGTGCCAGGAATTCTGTAAATTCCAGTTCGGCAATCTCCGGCTTTTCCTCCCCTTCTTTTCCGAGGGGGATGGCTTCATCGTAGCGGAATGCACCGGTTTTGATATGAAATTGAAATCCTTCCACGCCGGTGCCGCAATAGACATTTCCCTGTTCATGGATCTGCTCAAAAAAACGGGCAAACTGGATGGCTCCTTCGATCATCGCTTCCATAGAGGAAAAATAGGCCGGCACGATCGTCCTTTTCCCCGTGTCCTCATCGGTTACCAGATGTCGCTCCTCACAGATTTCCCGCAAGGTCACCCAATTCCTTTCATCTAATCTATCCATATTCCTGCCCTGCCTACCAAAGAATTTCTGCGTTCACATTTTCCCCGAAATCAATCTCCAGGTTTTTCCAGATCGGTACCCCTTTGCCCGGTCCGACCTCACGGATCGAATCATCCGGGAATCTGGCCTTCCAGACTGCCTTTGACATATTTTTGATGCCGAACAGGCCTTTTTTGATCCGGTTCTCTATGACAACTCCGGTGACGGTCTCAAAGTCATCATTATTTTTTTCCGTTAAGCAGCGGAAAAGCCTGGCTCCGGGATGCAGTGGCAGTTCGTAGTCATTGACTCCCAGGGTGTAGATCGTGCTGCCGCATTTCCTGCAGCGTAAGGTATGTGCCCCGGTCTTTTCAAAGGCAGAGGAAAATGCCGTTTTGCCGCAGCTACAGTGAATGATGTCCAGTTTGAGCTGGATCAGCATCTGGATCCAGCTTTTTTCGATGATCCTGGCATTCGGCTCGCGGATCCCGTAGGTAAAGGAGAGGGTAAAGGCCTCCCGGATGAAATCCGGATAAATCTTCCAGAGCCGGATGACGTTGTCATGAACCCCGTTGACCGGACGGTTGGAGGCATTCGTCGGGTCATAGACGAAAACCGGGTCGCGCCCGTAATGGATCAGGTCATTTTCTTCGGTCATGACCACGCATTGCAGTACCTTGCTCCCTTCTAAAGGGTCTCCCCGGAAAAAGAGCTTAAACAGGACGACTGCCAGGGAATACCGGTCGGTCAGCACATCGGGTTTTGCCACACCGCGCACCACTTCCGGTGCCATGAATCCCGGCATGCCGCCAATTCCAAAGTTCTCCCCGTCGGCTGCGACATTATCGCAGTCACAGACCAAGACGTCCCCCGTCTTCGTATCAATAAAAAATCCGCCGTCATTTAAATCCTGGTAACTTTTTCCGGAAAGATGGAGTGTCCGGAATGCTTTGACGATATGGATCGCCGCGGTCAGCATGGTATCCAAAGAGGCAAAGGTGACTTTCACCTTTCTGGCCGGCTGCCCTTTGACCCTCGGTTTCTCCCAGCGGTATCCGTTATAAATGTCGGTAAAGGAATCGTATCCGGACGGTGCGAGGCGCATCAGGTAGCCAAACGCGCCATTCGGCTTGGATTTGGTGAGGAACAATGGCCAGATAAACTGCTTTCCTCCCTCCGGTGCCCCGTCTTCGATATTTTTACGCAGATTCTCGCGGAAGGCTTCCGGATTTTTAATCCGGCTGATAAAATACCATTTCAGTGCGTATTCTCTTCCACGGTATCGGACGAGGTAGACGATCCCCTGACCGCCCCGTCCCAGTTCTCTGGATACGACGGCCTCGCCCCCTGCTTCCACAGGAATCCGCTCTCCAATCTTTAACTCTCTCATGCTGTTCTTTTACCATCCTTCCTCGTAGTTGACATTTCCAAGATCGACGGCTTCGCCCAGGATATCCCTGGTTCCGGTACGGATTTCTTCCACCAGCACCTGCTGTTTGGCCTGTGCGATGGTCTCCGGTGCCGGCTGGCTGCCGTGGTTGTCCACCAGGGCCAGGCTGCGGCTTCCGATCTGGGAGGAGGTCACTGCCAGCAGCTTGATCAGTTCCCGGAGCTGGTCGGCATTTTTGGCCTGGACGGCCAGCTCTTCGTTCCCGGTAAACTCCCGGAGTACATCCATATTAACCTTGGAACCGATTCCCAGGGCAATCTTTAATCCATGCTGGAACCACTTGTTTTGCCGTAAGGTTTCCAGTCCCTTTTTCCAGTCGTCGTTCGGTGAGCCGTCCGACAGCAGGAAAATGACCGGGGCAAAGGACAGAGATGGCGAATTTAAAAAGCTGCTGCGGGACAGCTTTCTGGAAAGTTCCAGGAAAGCGTCCCCCATGAAGGTCAGCCCGTCTGCCTCCAGCCGGTTCCAGTACTGATATTCCTCGATCCGGACCGGTTCCGGTGTCACCCATGTGACATGGGTGGAAAACTTCATTACGGCGATCTTGACATCGGTGGATGCCTCCCCCACGCCGATGAGCGATGGGAGCAGCTCCTCCATCGTGCTGTTTAACGATCCGATCTTCGTCCCCTTCATACTTCCGGATACATCGATCAGAAAAAAGATCGTCATGCTTTTTTTGGCCGGCTCCATCGCATCCAGAAAATCCTCTTCTGTGGCATCGATTCCTTCCCCTACGGATGTGAACGCCGGTTCTTCTAACGTAAGGCTCTTTCTGATATGGTTTTTCTTTAAAAGAATGTCATCATCGTCTACTTCATTAAGGTCAACCCATTTTGGCATCTTTTTCCCTCCTGACATGGTTTCTGTAGTCATTATACAACAGATAATACAAAGAAAACATCGTTTTATATACCTGTTGCCTGCAATTTATTGTGGCACTTATTCGCAGTTTTTTACCGTCCGCGGGTACGGAATCGCATCCCTGATATTGGATATCCCAGTCAGGTACATCACGCAGCGTTCGAATCCCAGACCAAATCCGGAATGCCTGGTGGAACCATATTTCCGAAGATCCAGGTAATACCGGTAGGATTCCAGGTCGAGCCTCAGTTCTTCCATGCGCTCTGTAAGCCGTTCCAGGTCATCTTCCCTCTGACTTCCGCCGATGATCTCCCCGATGCCCGGCACCAGACAGTCCATCGCCGCCACAGTCTTTCCATCCGGATTCCCCTTCATATAAAATGCCTTGATCTCTTTTGGATAATCTGTGACAAAGACTGGTCTTTGGAACACTTCTTCTGTCAGGTAGCGTTCATGTTCTGTCTGAAGGTCACACCCCCAGAAAACCGGGTATTCGAACCGGTCTTTCTGTTCTTCTAAAATCTCGATGGCTTTGGTGTAGGTCACCTGCCCAAACTCGGAATGCAGGACATGTGACAGTCGTTCTTTTAACCCCGTATCTACGAAGCGATTGAGAAAATCCATCTCGTCCGGTGCCTTTTCCATGACATAGGAAATAATATATTTCAGCATATCTTCTGCGACTCTCATATTCTCTTTTAAATCGGCAAAGGCCATCTCCGGCTCAATCATCCAGAACTCTGCCGCATGCCGGGCCGTATTGGAGTTCTCCGCCCGGAAGGTAGGGCCGAACGTGTAGGTATTCGAGAAGGCCTGGGCAAAAGCTTCGACATCCAGCTGCCCGCTCACGGTCAGGCTGGTCTTTTTCCCGAAGAAATCCCTGCGGTAATCGACCCCGCCTTCCTCATTGAAAGGAATCTGTTCCGGGTCTAACGTGGTGACCTGGAACATCTCGCCGGCCCCCTCGCAGTCGTTTCCTGTGATCAGCGGCGTGTGTACATAGACAAAACCTCTTTCCTGGAAAAACTGATGAATGGCAAAGGCTGCCAGGGATCGGATCCGGAAGACGGCCTGGAAGGTGTTGGTTCTCGGGCGAAGATGCGGGATCGTCCGAAGATACTCCAGGCTGTGCCGTTTTTTTTGCAGCGGATAATCCGGTGCGGAGGCCCCTTCCAGGCTCACTTCGGCTGCCTGGATTTCAAACGGCTGCTTTGCCTCGGGCGTTGGGGTCAAAATTCCCTTTACGATGACGGCCGTCCCCACATTCATTCTGGAAATCTGCGCAAAATTCGGCAGGCTTTCCCCAAACACCACCTGGATCGGCTGAAAACATGTCCCATCATGGAGCACCATGAACCCGAAATGCTTCGATCCCCGGATGCTCCGAATCCATCCGCCAATGGTTACCTCTTTGTCAATATACTGTTCTGTCTTCTGATACATATCACAAATTGTCATATTCCACCTCTTCACGAGGCCGGCAGCTGCCGGTTCCCGTCTTCCTTTCTTTTGATTCCTGTCTATTTTTCCTTATAATAAAGCCTGCAATGGCAGTATCCCTCAAAGTTCTCATCCGCAATCTGCTCCCGGAATTCCTTGCACATGCACTTGGTATCCTCATTTTTTTCCAGACGGCACGGACAGTAACCGCCTTTTTTCTTCAGACCTTCTTTAACCATTTCTACTACTTTTTTATCCTCATTGAAACGTATCCTCATCGCTGTCTCCTTTCTAAAATATGAAATGATTGCTTTTTCTTCCTGCATTTTCCGGCTGTTTTTTAGAACTTTTGCATAAAAGGCAACATTTAACCATTGTATTTTCCACGGGAAACATAGTATATTATAAGTACAATATATACATAATCTGCATAAATTTCAAGATGGAGATTACAAGTAGAAGGCCACAAGATACATTGGGGTGAAAGGAGTGTAACAAATCATGACAAAGAATGAACAAGAACATAATATTGCTGCCCGCTTATATGCACTGGATAAAAAGGTATATGAAACCACCGGCAGCACTCTGGGGCGTGTCTTCCCTGCCAATCCCTCTTTTGCCCTGGAAAAGATTATCGATGCGCTCAAGATTGACCAGGAACATTTCCTGAAAAATGAGATGACATTGATTGCCAATATGATCGGAACGATCCGGGATAAAGAACAGTTTAACCTGCTGAAAAAAGAATATGACGAACTGGAAAAAGATATCCTTGCCTATAAACCTGCGATCATTATCCCTCACAGTATTGATCACAATGATACCGTAGCATCCCGCCGTTTTTCTGACGGCAAGAACCTGATCTTTTGTATCAGCAGGCAGTTCGGTACCGGCGGACATACCATCGGTTATCAGCTTGCCCAGACTCTGGGGATCGCCTATTATGATAAGGAGATCATCCGCCTTGCCTGTGAACGTATGGGATTAAATTCTAAGAAGGTTGCGGATTACGGCGGAGAGAATTCTTCCTTTTTAGGAAAGACACCGAGACGGTTTTTCTCTACCCAATCCGATATGCTTTTCTTCATGCAGAGTAATCTGATCTGCGAGATGGCGGAAAAGAACCCCTGCGTGATCATTGGACGTTGCGCTGACGTGGTGCTTCGCAACAACCATATTCCTCACATTTCCGTCTTTTTATCGGCTCCATTTAAGGAAAGGGTTAAATACGAAATGGGAGCTCAGGGCTGTGATTACAAGACGGCTTCTTCCAAAGTAAAGAAGATGGACCAGGAGCGGAAGAATTACTACCAGCATTATACCGGCCTTCAATGGGGATATGCCGGCAATTACGACCTCTGTCTCAACACCTTCTTTTACGGACACGATGATGCCCTTCAGGTTTTACAGGGTATGGCGGCACTTTCCTGCAAAAAAGAGGAGGAAATTAGATGAAATTTCACAGAGTGTTACTGTTCACTTCCATACAGATGGAAGTGACGCCGGTAGGGGAAGATCTGCATGTCCTTCTCACCGGCAATGGCTACAACCGGTTAGGCTGTACCGCCTTTTCCACCCCGGTTCCCAATTCCGACCCTGCAGAATGCGAGACTTCCGTGATCACCGATATCGAAGATCCGGAATCCCTTTTTTGCATTTATGTTGCGGAGAACCTGTGTAAGAAAACCGGCCAGCGGGTCCTGTGTACCGGCGGCGTCTTCGTGGATGAGCCGGATGAACAGCAGATGGCAAAGCTGTACGAAAATATCGATGAAATGATCATGGACTGGGTGAACTTCCTTGTCGATTAACGGAGGCGGCCGCTTCCACCGTGCTAGACTCGGCGGTGCGACCTCCTCCATATTTTTCTCTTTTCCGCTTCTTTAATTAATCCATCACGGAAATCCGGGTGGGCGATGGAGATCAATCCTTCCGCCCGTTCCCAGGTGGAGCGTCCCTCCATATTGATGACGCCGTATTCGGTTGCCAGAAAATATACCTGGCTGCGCGGCGACGTGATGATATCCCCGTCAAACTGCGGCAGTACCCTGGAATGCATCTTTCCCTGTTTATCTTGATAGACGGAGCTCATGCAGATGAAGGCCTTCCCGCCACGGGCAGACGATGCCCCGATGAGGAAATCCAGCTGGCCTCCGGTCCCGCTGATCTGCCTTGCGCCATAGCTTTCGGAGGAAACCTGGCCATACAGATCCACCGACACACAGCTGTTGATCGAGACCATGTTGTCAATCTGGGAAATGACATCCGGCCGGTTCACATATTCTAAGGGATAGGCGGCCACCCCGTGGTTGTCATCCAGCCATTCGTACAGTTCCGAGGAACCGATCGCCACGCCAAACACCCCTTTTCCCGGGTCGATGGTCTTTTTTTTGTTGGTTAGCTTCCCCGCTTTGTATAAATGGAGATAGGAATCCGAACACAGTTCGGTATGCATCCCCAAATCTTTTAAATCCGATTCCGCCAACAGCTCCCCGAGCGCATTTGGCATACTTCCAATCCCGAGCTGCAATGTGGAGCCATCACAAAGATAGGGCAGGATCTGCTCTGCGATCTTCCGGTCTGTCTCCGTCGGCTCATATCGCTGTCCCGTAGAAAAAGGATCGTGAACCCCTTCGACAATATAATCCACCTCCGACACATGGATGCATTCCCCATATCCCCCGTGGATCTTTGGCATATGCGCGTTCACTTCCACGATGACCACATCCGCATTCTGTACGATCGGCCCCGCCACTCCGGTGTTAACCGAATAGTTGAAATATCCGTGCTTATCCATAGGCGACACGCTGACCATCACCACATTGACATTCAGAAAATATTTATAATATGCGGCATTGTTGTGGAAAACCATCGGGATATAGTAGCACAGTCCCCTGTCACAGAGTTTCCTCTCATAGGCAGAACAGTGCCAGGTATGATAGATGAAATGCTCCTGGCTCTCGTCACATTCCACCACTTCGATCGGCCCTTCGATCAGGTTCCCCCTTATCTTTACATCAAAAAGTTCTTCCCTGCGGGCTGCAAGTGCACGGTCCAGAAGCACTGGTTTGCCCAGAGAGCTGGTGTAGTCGATCCAATCACCGCTTTTGACCACACGAACTGCTTCCTCAGGTGTCCGTAGCTTCTCCCGATATTCTTTCAGAAAATTTTTCAGCATCTTGTTCACCTCCGTGTTTTTCTCGTTATCCTGTCTGACTTTTTGAAAAAAATCCCTTCCAGGCGGCAAGCTTGGTATTCTTTTTGCCTGGAAGGGAATCAATTACTGTCTTCTCATTCTTTTTCGTAAGAACAGCTCTTTATTTGATTTTTAAAGATTTGACATTGGAAAACTTGCCATAATATACTTTCGTTCCCACTTTCTTATATGTGCGGATCTTAAAGTAGTAGGTTTTCTTTTTCTTGAGCTTTCCTGTCTTGTAAGAGATGGTCTTACGGTTTCTGATTGTTTTTACCTTCTGATATCCCTTGTTTCTCTTGGTTGACCGATATACCTGGTATCCGGTTGCTTTGGTGCTCTTCTTCCAGGTCAGTCTTACCTTGCGGCTTCCGGCATTTTTCACAGATTTTAAAATCGTTTTTGCCGGGGTGTATTTCTTTGCTAACAGGTTCTTAATCGTGGATTCCGCTTTGGTCAGTTTGGCATAGACAGCAGAGGAAACCATTTTCTTCTGGGTGGCAGTTAAGGTATTATACGCACTGCGGGCTGCTTTCACTGCGCTTTGTTTCGATAAAGCGATCGTTCCGAGTGCATTGATCTTCGATGTCACCTGTGCTGCTTTTTCCAGATCTTTCTTGTAGGAAGCAAGCCAGTCGCTGACACTCTTTTCCGCTTTGGAAACGGCATCTTGGGTCTGGTCCATGTCCGTAACGACAGCGATCGCTGACTGGTAAACCTTGGTTCCCTGACTGTTCGGATAAGCCTTTAATGCCTGTTTCATCAAAGCCAGATCCTTTGTGACCGTTTCTTTTGCCGGCAGATTCAGTGCTTCGATTCCATACCAGTCTTTCGTATTAACATCTCCGAGGTCTGCTCCATATCCGTAAACGGAAAACTGGAAACGCATGACATCCCCGTCTTGCAGCGTATAGCTATCCATGGTAACGGAAGGAACGGCTCCATTCACCGTATACATCCAGCCTGCCGTCGAATGATAGCTGTAAGAACCCAGGCTGTCGGATGCATTTCCCATATTGTTTTCATTGGTCGGTGCACTGTTATCTCCCCCCCAGCTGGTGCTGAAATCAGGCATCTCCTGGATACATTTTGGAATGTTCAACTTTTTGGAATCTGCCTTGTCGATGCTGGTGATTGCATAGCTAGATCCAGTGTCCGTCTCATAGGTGTAACCGTTATCTTTCAGAAGTTTTTCGATCACATCCTTACAGGTTGTCGTTCCCGGTTCGATGGTCATTGCGGTCGGCTCGATCAGGTATCCCTGTCCAATCGTAAACTTCTCCACACTGACATATGCAGTGCCCTGTGTCTGTGCTGCCTGTGCACTCTGGCCGGAAAATACCAATCCCAGCAGCAGTGCCAACGTGACAATGATCGCTCCCCAACTTTTCTTTCTTCTCATTTGATGTGTTCCCTCCCTTTGGATTTTTATCATCTTTGTTAATAATGCTTCCTATTGATTATAGCATAATACCCGTGAAATCGAAATGGTTTTTTCTGTCTTTACCAAACTAACGCCCGATTAATGTGTTGTAAAGTTCTTCGTAGCGTCTGCAGGAATTCCCCCATGAGAAATCTTTTTGCATTCCTCTTTTTACCATGCGCTCCCAGACTTCCTTTTGTTCAAAGTAAATGTATTTGCTGTAGTTTACCGTATTAACCAGCTCTTCCCCGTTGTAATTGCTAAAGGAGAAGCCGTCTCCGATATCCTCGAATTCATTTAACGGGATGACGGTATCTTTCAGGCCGCCGGTTTCCCGGACGATCGGAACCGTTCCATAGTGGAGGGCAATGAGCTGACTCAGCCCGCACGGTTCGAACAGGGACGGCATCAAAAAGGCATCCGCCGCTGCATATAATTTATGGGCCAGGTCGTCCGAGTAGCAGATATTGGCAGAAACCCTGTCCGGATTACACCATGCATAGTCGCGGAACATGTTTTCATAGGAAGGGTCTCCGGTTCCGATGACGACTAACTGGGTATTTGGATCTATGATATGCCCTAGGCCATAGCGGATCAGATCCAGCCCTTTCTGGTCTGTGAGACGGGAAACGATCCCGATCAGATACTGGTCCGGGCTGACTTTCAGGCCGAGTTTTTCCTGCAGTTTCTTTTTATTTTCCGCCTTGCCTTCCTTCCAGCTCTTTTCATCATAATTCTTATAGATGGCCTTGTCATGGGCCGGGTCATACACGTGGTAGTCGATCCCGTTGACAATACCAAAAAGGCTCTGGTCTCTGGCATGGAGAAGGCCGTCCAATCCTTCCCCGTAATAAGGGGTCTGGATTTCCCAGGCGTAGGTATTGCTCACGGTGGTGACAAAGTCGGAATAGACGATCCCGCCTTTGAGCATGTTGGCATCTTTATTAAATTCCAGCTTGTCCGGGGTGAACAAATCCTGCGGCAGGCCGCTCAGTCCCATCATCGTCTTGATATCCCAAACGCCCTGGAAGCGCAGATTGTGGATCGTTATGATTGTCTTGATCCCCCAGAAAAACGGGTTGGCTGCAAATTCTGTCTTCAGATAGACAGGGATCAGACCGGTCTGCCAGTCATTGCAGTGGATGAGGTCCGGGCGGAAATCGATAACCGGAAGGATGGAGAGTACCGCCTTACAAAAGAACGTAAACCGCTCCACATCTGTCCTGGTATCCGAATACGGCTCCCACGCTCCGAAATAATCCAGATTGTCAATGAAATAGTAGGTGATTCCATCCAGTACATACTTCATGATTCCCACATGGGTATTCGGGATCGACGGGCCAACTCCCATATAGAAGTGGGTCACATACTCGAAGTTATTGCGGTATTTTTCCGGAATCCCGCGGTAATTCGGCATGATCACACGCACATCCCATTCCCTTTTATCAAACTCCTTTGGCAGGGCTCCTACTACATCTGCCAATCCCCCTGTTTTCATAAAAGGAACACATTCTGAAGCTGCAAACAAAATCTTTTTCATAACGATACCTCCATTTTCTGCCATTTGCCGGCATGCTGCACATCTCTACTGGTTTCTTAAAAACGAGGTGAGAAATGCAAGAAATGCTTTCATCTCCTCCTCTGTTCCGATGGTAATCCTTAAATAATTATCAATTCTTGGTTTTTCAAAATACCGCACATAAATGTCCTGCTCCCTGGCCGCTTCGAAAATATCTTTCGCCCTAACTTCCGGGTGGGTGGCAAAGAGAAAATTCGCCTGGGAATCCGGGAAGGAAAATCCCAGCTGTTTCATTTCTCCTTTCAGCCATTCCCGTGTTTCCACGATTTTTGCGGTCGTTTTCCGGAAATATTCCTCATCTTTTACGGATGCCGTCCCGAGCAAAATGGATGGCCGGTTCATCGTGTAGGAATTAAAGGAATATTTCACATCATGTAATGCCCGGATCAGTTCCGGTGACCCCATCGCATAGCCGATGCGCATGCCCGCCATGGAGCGGGATTTCGAGAAGGTCTGGACAACCAGGAGATTCTCATATTCCGAAAGCAGTGCCTGCGCACTGACTCCCCCGAAATCAATGTAGGCCTCATCTACAATGACGACCACATCCTGGTTGTGCTGCAAGATGTCTTTGATTTCCTGAAGCGGCATGAGCACGCCGGTCGGTGCGTTGGGATTGGGAAAAATAATCCCGCCGTTTTTTTGATAATAGTCTTCTTTTTGCAGGAGAAATGCTTCATTCAATGCTTTTTTCTCATAAGGGATCCGAAAAAGCTCCGCCCAGACATCGTAAAAGGAATAGGTGATGTCCGGGAAAAAAATCGGCTGGCTGCTGTTAAAAAAGGTGAGAAATGCCATCGCCAGCACATCGTCCGAGCCCACTCCGACAAATACCTGATCCTTCGGGAGGCCTTTATAGTCTGCAATCGCCTCCACTAACATTCCCGCCGTCGGGTCCGGGTACAACCGCAGATCATCCACATTATCGAGCTCCCGACATACTTGGGCTACCTTCGGGGAAGGCGGATATGGATTCTCATTGGTATTCAACTTGATCACATGGGCCTTTTTTGGCTGCTCTCCCGGAACATAGGGAACTACATTCCGGATATTTTTCTTCCATTGTCTGCTGTCTTTCATAAAATTATCCTCACGTTTGCCATGGGTAAGAACCCACTATCTTCCGGTAGTGGGCAGTTGACAAGCTTTTTATTGCATTTCCTGTAACTTACTTAACTTGGCTGCCTGGTCTGCGGCGATCAGACTGTCGATGACCTCATCTAAGTCTCCGTTTAATATATCATCTAACCGGTGCAATGTCAGTTTAATCCGGTGATCCGTCACTCTTCCCTGCGGGAAATTGTACGTCCGGATCTTTTCTGCGCGGTCCCCTGTTCCAATCTGGCTCTTCCTCAATTCCGCTTCCGCGTCATGTGCCTTGGAACATTCCAGATCGTAAAGACGGGCGCGGAGTACCTTGATCGCCTTGTCCTTATTTTTCAGCTGGGATTTCTCGTCCTGGCAGGAAATCACGATTCCCGTCGGGATGTGGGTCAGGCGGACTGCGGAATCGGTGGTGTTGACACACTGTCCTCCGTTTCCGGATGCACGGAACACGTCAAAACGGCAGTCATTTAAATCCAGATGCACGTCAACTTCCTCCGCCTCCGGCATAATCGCCACGGTGATGGTTGAGGTGTGGATCCGTCCGCCGGATTCCGTTGCAGGGATACGCTGTACACGGTGCACGCCGCTCTCGTATTTCAGGCGGGAGTAGGCGCCCTGCCCGTTGATCATAAAGGACACTTCCTTAAAGCCGCCGATCCCGTTTTCATTGACGTCAATGAATTCGGTTTTCCAGCGTTTGGACTCCGCATAGCTCTTATACATACGGTAAATTTCCGCAGCAAATAAAGCGGCTTCGTCCCCGCCGGCTCCGGCACGGATCTCCACGATAACGTTTTTATCGTCGTTCGGGTCTTTTGGCAGAAGAAGGATCTTTAACTCTTCCTCACAGGTTTCCACATTGTTTTTGGCCTCGGACAGTTCTTCTTTTAAGAGCTCCCGCATCTCCTCATCATGTTCTTCTTCCAGCATTTCCACGCTGTCTTCAATCGTCTGCTTTGCTTCTTTATATTCTTTATACTTCTCCACGATCGGAGTCAGTTCATTTTGTTCCTTCATCAGATTCCGGAAACGTTTCTGGTCATTTACCACATCCGGCTCACTCAGCTCCTGCATAATTTCATCCAGGCGTTTCACCAGATCCTCTAATCTATCAAACATCTTTTTTCCTCCTATGGTTACTGATTCCTGTAGCAATCCGGTCACGCCCGGCCAGATCCTTCCGGATCTCCACCTGCGAAAATCCGGCGGCTTCCATTCCGTGATTCAGGTCGTTTCCCTGATCCGCCCCGATTTCCATCACCAGCCTGCCCCCCGGATTCAGATATTCCGGTGCCTGCCGGATGATCCTGCGATAAAAGGCGAGGCCGTCCTCTTCCCCATCGAGTGCCAGCCGGGGCTCGTAGTCTTTTACCTCCGGCATCAGGGTTTCGATCTCCCGGGAAGGGATATATGGCGGGTTCGATAAGATCACATCATAGGTTCCCTCAATTTTTTCAAACAGGTCGCTTTCTATGAGTGTGACATGGCAGCCCAGTCTTTCGGCATTTTTCCCTGCCACGGCTAACGCTTCCGGTGAAATATCCGAAAGGACGACGGCGGCCTGCGGACAGAGCTTTGCCACGGAAAGTCCGATACATCCGCTTCCGGTACACAGGTCAAGGATCCTGCCTTCCCCCGGATGTTCCGGATGCCCCTCAATCTGCCCTGCTGCATATTCGACCAGGCACTCCGTATCCTGTCTCGGGATCAGCACATGATTGTCTACATAGAAAGTATAACCCATAAAGCTGCATTCTTCCATAAGATATTGCAGCGGAATGCGTTTTTCTCTCTTTTTTAGTACCGATTCCAGCTCATTTTGCTCCGTCTCCCCTATGATACGCCCCGGATCCATGTAAAAATCCGCCCGGTTGATGTGGAGCTTCCATTCCAGCAAAAGCCAGCTCTCATATGCAAAGTCCTCAATCCCTGCCTCCTGCAGTCTTCTTCTTATCTCTGTAAGCATTTCACGGGCCGTCATCGCTCTCAATCCTCCAACTCGCCATTTCTCATCGCTTCCACATATGCCTTCCAGTCAAAGACGCCTTCCACGGCGGCGATGGCCACCTCGATCATCTCCGTTTCCGGCTCTTTGGTGGTGAAATATTGCAGATAAAGTCCCGGTTTGCTCAGGGCATTGATGATTTTTGAATCACTTTTTCCCGCCAGGCGGATAAATTCGTAGGAAATCCCTGCCACCAGCGGTACCAGAAGGACACGCAATATCAATTTCCATGCCAGATTATCTACCCGGATAAACATAAAAACGATGATGCTGACAATCATCACGATCAAGAGAAAACTGGTTCCGCACCGCTTGTGGAGCCGGGAATATTTCTTGATATTTTCCGGAGTCAGATCCTCCCCGTGCTCTAAGCAATGGATCGTCTTATGCTCCGCCCCGTGGTACATAAACACCCGCTTGATGTCTTCCATCTTAGAGATCAGCCAGATGTAAAGCAGCAGCAATGCCACTCGGATGAGCCCCTCGATCAGGGTCCGCACAGTATAGGAGGCGATGACCCCTTTTAACTGATGCATTAAAACAAACGGGAGAACCATAAAAATTCCCATTGCCACAATGACAGAGATCACCATGGTGATTCCCATGAGGACACTTTCCAGCTTCTCCCCAAATAGCCTGGTTAAAAACAATTCCACCTTGTCCGGTTCACTCTCTTCCTCTTCTTCATAAAAAGAGGAGGAATATGTCAGCGTTTTCATTCCGATATACATGGATTCCCCAAAACTTACCACACCGCGGAGAATGGGCAGCCCTAACACCGGATAACGCTTGCAAAGACTTTCGTACTGATCTTCCTTTACTTCGATTTCCTGATTTGGTTTCCGGACAGCAACCGCATACCGGTCAAGATTTTTCATCATGACCCCTTCCATCACTGCCTGTCCGCCGATACTGGTCTTTTTCAAACTGCACCTCCAAAATTTGAAACGAAAATTAGGCGACGGCACAATATCTCAACATTCTATGTGACATATTGCACCGCCGCCTAAATGAAAACCTTCCGGTCATTAATTCTGAGTCATGCCATATTTACGATTGAACTTGTCAATACGTCCACGAGCTTTGGCAGCCTTCTGCTGACCTGTGTAGAATGAATGACATTTTGAACAAATTTCTACATGGATATCTTCCTTTGTAGAGCCAGTAACGAACTCGTTACCACAGTTACATACCACTTTTGCCTGATAATACTTTGGATGGATTCCCTCACGCATCTTATTCACCTCTTCCAATCTATGTTTCATCTATTACCGATATCTTCTTATTGATATCTGGATTCAAGAACGTGCGAACGCCCTTATTACATGCCGCATTATTTAAAACAGCTTTTTTATTATATCATAGCTCTTTATGAAGTGCAAGAGCTATTTTTCAAAAAATCCGCCTCACGTGTCTGAGCGGTATGTGAAGGCTCCCCGCGGAGCATTTTTCTGAAATAAAAACAAAGTTTCCTGTTCCAGAAAAAAAGGCGGATGCAAAGGATACATCCGTCTTTTTTTATTTAGATTTACTTATGGCAGTCTGTTAACCATTCGCAATTAACAGTTTTTGGGATAATTGAATACTATATTTTCGCCTTCGAAACTAGATTACCTATGACATTGGTGACCAGTAAGATTAGATTGCGTATAATCCTTTGCTGTGGTCTTCTCCGTAGATTCCCCATTTCTCGATCGCCCAGGTAAGCTCTTCGCTCTGTTTTGCTGCTTCTCTTAATGGAACGTCGTTCATGCATGCATCGATTGCTTCTCTGAATGCTTTAGCTCCGGCTCTCGGTCCCATTCCATGAGCATGGATTCCAGCGCCTACGCCTAAGAGAACATCGTTTCCAGCATCTTTCATGAATCTAGGAACTAAACCAGGAACTACACCGCCGCCTACAAATGGAAGGATCGGCTTGAGATCGTACATCTTTGCTTTGGATGTGATCATGTTGATGATGTAGTTGTCAAATGTGTTGTCGAATTTCCCGTATGGCGGCTGTGTCAGGTAGATGTCACATCCAGCCAGTCTGCAAAGTTTTACAACAACTTTGGAGCTCATGCCCTGATATGGTGAGCAGGTGAACGCACCGTTAAAGCAGCTGTGTCCCAGGATCGGAACAGTGATTTCCGGATCTTCTGCCAGCATTCTTACTGCGGAATATCCGATTCCGTGTACGTCAACCATGATACAGTTTCCGCCATTGTTGATGACTGTCATCGCATTTTCTTTTAATTTGGAAACTTCATCTGTGATGTTGCATGCGTAGAGAGTTTTTTCGCCTTTGACTTCTTCTGCCCTGTGTGCAGCGTCCATGTTGCCTTTTACTCTGTCTGCCAGTTTGTTGAAAGAACGGTCTCCACCGATCAGCTCATCGTCTTTGATGATATCTACTCCGCCTGCTGCAGCTTCGAAGAATAATTTTGCTCCAACATCCGGTGTATAACCTGTACAAGGTTTGATCATGTTATTTAATAAAGGTCTGTCATATGCGCCTAATGCGTCTCTGATGCCCTGGATACCAAATTTTGGTCCCTGGAACTGATCAACGAATTTTTTAGGGAAGTCAATGTCTAATAATTTAAGGAAAGGCATTGACATGATGTTTCCTGTAATGGATCCAATCAGTAACGGAATGTTGTTTTCGATGTTTGCTACCGGATATCCGATACGAATTACATAAAAACGAAGTCCATCTGGTGCTACCTGAAGATTAACATTAGTCTGGTTTTCGAAAGCAGGTACTTCATAGATTCCGATAATCTTGGAACAGTATTTTGCTCTCATTTCATCCGTTTCTTCCGGGACATCAACCCAGGAACCAGTGGTCTGCTCAATACCGATACTTGCTGCTTTTACAATGGCTTCCTCTTCTTTTGTTGCACCGATTAAATAGGTTGCAACACACAGATCGTTCATGTCACATCCTTCATATAAAGGATTTAATAACGGGCTGTACATTCTGTCTTGTTGAATCATTGCGCTACCTCCTAATTGTGTTTCATTACTTATTATGTGTTACTTCTTTTTATCTTTTGTCAATTGTTACCTGTGAAAACATCGACCTGCGGCTGGAGCCGCCGGCCGTTTGCTCCTGTTTTTTACAAGTTTATTATATGGTTTCGCCTGCCTGAAAACAAGATGGAAAATATTTTCCATGCCATGAAAATATTTTCTACATACCATGTTTAAAGAAGGGTTTTCAAAATCTGCAATACCCCATCTTCTGTCATTGGCGGAGCGACAAAACGGGCTGCCTGTTTCACTTCGTCCCTCGCATCGCCTACCGCATAACTGTATGCCGCATTCTGGAGCATCTCGATATCGTTGATGTTATCTCCAAAGGCCATGGTCTCTTCTTTTGTGATATGGAAATATTCCTGTATCTTCTGCAGGGCAGTGCCCTTATTCGCCGCAAGGTCCATCACATCCATGAAATCCCGTCCGGCACAGACAAACTGGTGTCCCCTACTCCATTTTTCCCGGAATGCCCCCTCGGTTGCCTTTTCCGCGTCCACCGGATGATAGACCGTATATTTCAGGGCGGGTTTTTCGACTTTTAATAAATCATCGACCAGCTCCCCTGTATAATGCATCTGTTCGGTCATAATGCGGAAAATCTCTTCGTCTCCTTTTTCAAAGTAGGTTTTTTCACTGCTCTGCCAGACACACTGACAGCCATCCAACTTCCTCGTATCTTTTACCAGCTCACGGCATTCCGCAAGGCTCATCGGAATGGCATAGAGTTCTTTTCCCTGATAGGTTCCCTTGCTTCCGTTATCGGACAAAAAGACCATTCCGTCTTTTACCGGTGCAAACAGCCTGCTTAAGGCGTCGCAGGGTCTTCCGCTTGCCGCACCGAAAAGGATTCCTTTCTCCAAAAGCCTGCGGATGACTGTATAGTATTCTTCATTGATTTTTGAGGTACTGACGGGGCCTAAGGTCCCATCGATATCTGTAACGATTAATTTAATCTTCTTTGGATCTACTGACATAATACTCTCCATTCCGCCGCCTTTGGCACAGCGGCACAACCAGCTTTTGTTTTTTACTGCTTACATAACATCCCTTGTTGCAACCAGCGGAACTCCCGTCCCACAGAAATCTTCACAGAGCACATCCCCCACACTGATCGGGGCTTTTGCGGTAATGCGGCAGCTTTCTTTTGCGCATTCCATCAGCAGGCTCTTTGGCACAGATTTCGCTGTTTTTACTGGTACCAGGGCAAATTCCCCGTTTTCTACCTTCACAGTGGATGTGAAAATCCGAACCGGTGCCGTGAATTCATTTTTTGCATAGATTTCGCCGTTTTTACAGCTGTATCCTTCAATCTTGACAATCTTGTCACCTTCATGTGTCACTGTGACCGGGCATCCCTTTGGACAGCCGATACAGATGATTTTCGTCTGTTCCATCTACTCAACCCTCCTGACTTTCTACCGCTACCGTAAGAGAAGTGGTGGCGTCTGTAAGCTTCATTACCGGTACGCTCAGGGATACCATCGATCCCGGTTCGATAATGTCTTTTTTAAATTTCGCTACCAGGGCACCGTCCTGGTCCCTGACTGTCATCAGGACTTTTTCATCCGGTTTTCTCACGCGCATATATAATTTTACGACTTTTTCATCCGGATTTGCATAGTCAATTCTCTGAGGAACAACATAGCCTATGTTTTCCCCTGCCTGTACTTTAATCGAAGTTTCGCGTGGGATAAAGCGTCCCTGGATATATTCTGCTGCGGCTTTTCCTGCCGTTTCTGCTTCTTCGGTTACATTGTCCACCAGATCGTGTACCTGTAAAACATTTCCGCAGGCAAAGATCCAGTCTACGTTGGTCAGTCTCTTTTCGTTTACGGTCGCACCCTTGGTCACGCGGTCAAGGTCGATCCCCACGCTCTTGGATAATTCATTTTCCGGAATCAGTCCAACGGAGAGCAGAAGGGTGTCACAAGGAACATACACTTCCGTTTCCGGGATCGGATTCTTCCTCTCGTCTACTTTGGCAATCGTTACCCCTTCCAGACGTTCTTTTCCGTGGATCTTGGTTACGGTATGGCTCAGATACAGCGGGATGCCAAAGTCATCCAGACACTGTACTTTATTTCTTACCAGACCGGAGGAAAATGGTTCGACTTCGCAGACGCATTTGACATTGGCCCCTTCAAAGGTCATACGGCGTGCCATGATCAGTCCGATATCACCGGAACCGAGAATGACAATTTCTTTTCCCGGAAGGTAGCCGTTGATATTGACATATCTCTGGGCTGCTCCTGCGGTCATGACACCGGAAGGTCTGTCCCCAGGGATGGTGATGGCTTCACGGGTTCTCTCACGGCATCCCATAGCGAGGATACATGCCTTGGTTTCCACTTCAAAAAGTCCATCGGTTTTATTCTGTGCGATGATCTTTTTGTCTTTCGTGATCTCCAAAACCATCGTATCTGTCTTTACATCAATATCACTCGCCAGCACTTTTTTGGCAAATCTCGTAGCATATTCCGGGCCGGTCAATTCTTCTTTGAAATACTGGAGTCCGAATCCGTTATGGATACACTGTTCCAAAATGCCGCCAAGCTTCGAACCGCGTTCACAGACAAGGATTTTTTCTACATTATTTTCTCTGGCCTTCAATGCCGCAGCCAGGCCCGCAGGGCCGCCGCCTACAACCACCAGATCATAAGATAACTTTTTCATTGCTGCTTCCTCCTTCCTGTAAAGCAAGTTCTTTCGCCCGCATGGAGAGTATGTAAGAAGATTTTCCTTTTTTCGTGATATCCAATGGGGTTTTCCCAAGCTCTTCTGCCAGAATATTGACCACACGAGGTCCACAGAAACCACCCTGGCATCTTCCCATTCCGGCTCTCACCCTTCTCTTGACTGCATCAAGATTCGTGGCAGGAATCGGTCTGCGTATCGCGTCGAGGATCTCTCCTTTGCTCACGGTTTCGCAGCGGCAGATAATCGTACCATAATCTGGATTCTCTTCGATATATTTTGCCCGTTCCTCATAAGGAAGCTCTCTTAAAATGACCGGTTTCGGTCTCTTTGGATTGTAGTTATCTTTTATGTTAAAGTTCAGGTCTTCTCCAACTTCCCTTACCAGGTCTTCTACCATGTCCGCAATGGCCGGAACAGAAGACAGTCCCGGTGACTGGATACCGATCAGGTTGATCATTCCGCGAACGGTCTTGGAATGTCCGATAATGAAATCTTCTGTGTTGGAAACTGCTCTGTTTCCGGCAAATATGGTGGTAACATCACCCATACGCGGCAGTTCCGGATAATATTTGTGGATGGCTTCCGCATAAATGTGGTTGAGCGATTCCAGATCTGTGGAGAGATCTTCTTTGTCATCGTGTAAAATGGCATTGGATCCACAAAGAATATTTCCTTCCGTCGTCGGAAGCATGATCAGTCCCTTGGACACATCGGTCGGGGCGGTATAGATCGGTCTGTGGATATAATCGCCATACTGTTTATCAAATAAGAAATAGACACCCTTTCTCGGTTTCACTGTGTAATCGACATGCTCTACCATGCCAGCGACTTTATCGGAGAAAAGACCCGCTGCATTGATGACGATCTTGGTCTCGATGGTCCCCTGGCTGGTTTCTACCGAAACGACTTTGCCGTCCTGCGTATTGATACCGGTAACTTCGGTATCCAGTAAAACCTTCGCACCATTTAATACGGCGTGCTCTCCCAGGGCAATCGTCAGTTCAAATGGATTTAACACTCCTGTATTTGGATTAAATAATCCAAACTTCGCATCCGGATTCATATGCGGCTCCAGCTCATGGAGTTCCTGCTGGCCGACAACCCTGACGCCTCTGATACCGTTATCTGCACTCATTTCAAACTGATGGTGAATGGCTGCCCAGTCTTTTTCTTCAAATCCAGGAAGAATGGATCCACAGATATTGAGATCAAAGTGAAGATCCTTTGCCAGTTCCTGATACCTCTCTTTTGTTGCCTTTAAGACTAACTGCCCTTTTAATTTCGTTTTGTCGACATTGTAACCATCATGAAGCATGGAAGAGTTGGCTTTACTCGTTCCCATACAAACGTCTGCTTCCTTTTCCACCAGCGTCACATCAAAGTGATATTTACATAACTGATGGGCAATTCCACATCCAATTACTCCGCCGCCAATAATCAACACATCTGTTTTCATATTTGCGCCCCTTTCTGTTGCATTCATAGTTCCCTTTCACTACTTATTCTTTATGTATATCATTATAATTTTATCTTTCTTTATGCGCAATATTGAAAAAATTTTCACAGGGGGTGGAAATTTTTTCACGGATAAAAAAAGAGCTCTTATCAATGCCTGTTCTGTATCCTCTGCAAATCCATCATTTCATCCTGGAAGACAGTCGTGCGCATACCATAATCCTTCTGTCAAACCCTTTCTGAAATGCAGGACGCACAGCCTATACATACTAACATCCATAACAGCTCTTCATTTTATTTGTTCATACCTTCTCTCTATGGCCCTGCAAGAGGGTCATTTTCATTTTTTCTTTTGTGCTTTTTGATTGATTCTTTGCCTATGTTTCACATCATTTTTTTCTTTTGTGGTTGCCTGGTTGTTCTTTTGATGCTTTTCCTGTGAAAATGCATGTCTTTTGTATCTGTATGGTTTCTCGTGTATTCTCTGAATTATCTTTCGTACATTCGCATCATTTTCCTGGCTTCGAGCCAATCGACTGTGTTTCTCCTCTGTGTTTTTATCGTATCTGCCTGTGTTTTATCCTATGGTATCTTCTTGATTTTTTCTTGTGTTTGATCCTCTCTTCTTTTCTTTCGTGCGTATGTTGTAATCTTTTTCCTATACTTTACATAATCTGATGGTTCTCTTTTGTGTCTGCCCACGAAGTTTCTGTCTGTAATTTCCATCATTTGCTGTTATCTTTTGTATTTTTGTCTTTTTTCTTTTGTGCGTTTTTGCTTTTTCTTAGGTATCTTCTATGTTTGTCTTTTGTATTCTGTCTGTCTATTCCTAATGTTTTGCTTTTTTACTCCAAACCATCAGGGATTCTACGCAGTTAACCCAGCCTGCGTATAATTCTTCTCTTTCTTCTTCCGACATTTCCGGATGGAAGAGACGGTCTACCTTACGACGGCTTACGATCTCGTCTTTATCTTTCCAGAATCCTACGGCAAGACCTGCAAGGTATGCTGCACCTGCTGCTGTGGTCTCTACGCTTACCGGACGCTCTGCGTCTGCGCCGAGGATATCTGCCACAAACTGTGCCACGATATTATTATTTGCTGCACCACCGTCGATTCGAAGTAAACTGATCGGTGCGCCGGCATCTTTTGCCATTGCAGTGGCGATATCTCTTGTCTGATATCCCAGGGAATCCAGCATTGCCTTGATCACATCATATTTATTTGCTCCACGATGCAGACCAAAGATCGTAGCTCTCGCATAGGAATCATACCAAGGAGCTCCCAGACCGGAGAAGGCTGGAACCACATATACATACCCTCTCGGCAGTTTGGATTTTGCTGCAAAATATTCGGAGTCCGGAGTGGAATCGATCATATCCATCTCATCACGCAGCCACTGGATCGAAGAACCGGCATTGTAAACGGTACCTTCATAAATATATTCTACTTTTCCATCCAATCCCCAGCCAACGGTCAGCAACAGATTGTTTTTCGAAGGAATCGCTTTTTCTCCAATGTTCATTAACATACATCCGGCAGTTCCGTAGGTCATTTTACACATTCCAGGCTCAAAACAGCACTGTCCGAAGGTAGCAGACTGCTGGTCACCGATACATCCGGTAATCGGAACGGCAACTCCGCCGAAGAAGTCTTTTCTTTGAATGGTGCAGAACTCTCCACTACTTGGTAATGCGGTTGGGCACATGGATTTTGGAATGTCGAAAAGCTCTAACAGTTCATCATCCCACTCTAAGGTATGGATGTTGAATAACTGTGTTCTGGATGCGTTGGAATAATCCGTCAGATGACATTTTCCTTCGGTCAGCTTGTACATGATCCATCCGTCGATATTGGAGAAGTAAAGATCTCCTGCTTCTGCTTTTTCCCTTGCTCCAGGTACATTGTCAAGGATCCATTTAATCTCTGTTCCGGAGAAGTATGCGTCAATGATCAGTCCTGTTTTGTCGATGATCATCTGCTCTTTTCCTGCAGCTTTTAATTCATCACAATAAGGTGCTGTTCTTCTGTCTGCCCATACGATGGCATTGTAAACTGGTTCTCCAGTATTTTTGTCATATACGACTACCGTTTCTCTCTGATTGGTGATTCCGGCTGCTTTGATCTGTTTTGGATCAATTCCTGAATCGGCAACCACTTTATTGATGACTTCTTTTGTTGTCAGCCAGATTTCTTTCGGATCCTGCTCTACCCAGCCCGGTTCCGGATAATACTGCGCAAATTCCTTTGCACACATGGCAACAATTTCTGTGTCCTTGTTAAAAATTACGGCACGGGCACTGGTAGTACCCTCATCAATTGTCATAATATACTCTTCCATCTTCTTTGAACCCTCCCGATATTCTTATTACTATATTCCAGCCTGCTGTCGATACAGTTCCAATATCTTCATGCCAAGCTGATAGTCAATAATCAGTACATCAATTAACTTCCCTTTCAAAGCACTTAAGACGGTATGCGCCTTATAACTTCCCGATGCGATCGTAATCTTGGTATCGATCTTTTTAAATTGCTCCAAATCGATCGATATCATCCGGTCGGAAAGTTCGGTCTTACATTCTTTTCCCTCTTTATCGAAGAACCGCAATGCGATATCCCCTACCACAGATTGTTCCTGAAGCCATCCCAGTTCTTCCTTGCTCATAAATTCAGGTTTGGCTAATACAGAATTCAGTTCCGGATAAAAAGAGCCGGTTCCATTAATTGATATATTTATATTTTCAAACATTTGGAAAACCATCCTATTGTTTTTCTCATGTTTGATAATATCTGCTGCCTGCTTACTGCTCATCAACGCTTCGGTAAGCAGATAATAGTGCATGCCGGAAAACGCTTTCGCCATGCGCATAACCAGAGTACGAACATCCAGCTCATTTCTGCAGCAGGCAATACTCCCGTGCAGTGTCACGAAAGTGGCATCCACTTTCTGTGCCGGATTCAGGTAATTGATCAGCTGATAGATCGTGCTCCCCCATGTGATCCCTAACACATCATTTTTTTTGATGATTCGCTGTAAATATCTGGCCCCTTCCAGGGCAACCAGCTTCTTTACGCTCTCCTCATCATCCAGATACTCCCCGTCGTCTGCCCCGACGGAAAATCCAGGTGCGATAATGACGTCTTTTAATCCAAAAATTTCTTTTAATGTTTTTTCAAGGGAAATACATTCGACATAAGGATCTCTGATCACAAACTCCACGATCCTGTCTTTTTTTGCTTTCTTCAATAACCTGGAAACTGTAGTAACGGATACTTTTAATGCCTTTGCAATTTCATTCTGGGAATAATTCTCTATGTAATACATATAAGCGATCTTTATCACTAAAAAAGTAGATTGATTATACATATCAACTGCCATCGCACTAACTCCCTTCTGAGATTCTCTTATGATGTCATCTGCCAGGCTACAGCATCTCTGATTGTCTTATTTTTGCTGTTCATTCTAGCAACAATGAACGATTTACATTCTTATAATATCGTTATATATGTTCAAATACAATAATGAAAAAATTTTCAATCCTGTTTTCCTGTCCTTTTTATCTACTATCTTTTCGCTTTCAAACAAAATTTCCATTATTTTGTATAATATTTGTTACTGAAAACGGAATCAACAGTAATAACAGGTATTATTCTTTGGTCAGGTACTTGTCATTTTCTGCGAACGGTGCGCAGGATATGATATATTGGTTATAATCATCCGTAGGATTGGATACCGTATGAAACTCTCCCGGTTCTATATGAAACATCTGTCCTTCTTCTACGATCGTAACTACCCCGTCAATCTCTACCTTTAAGCTTCCTTTCAAAACATAAAAATTTTCTTCCATAATCCGGTGTTCATGCGGGGTCGCTACCTCTCCCGGCCGCAGCTGGCATAAACCGAAATTGGATCTCGGTCCTTTCATCAGATACTTCGGGCCATGGTCTCCGTGACGGTACTCTCTGTCTTTGGAATCTACTACATACATAATGCTGCCTCCTGTTTATCTTTTCTATTTTTATGAATGGAATGGATCCTTTTTTTTGAAAAAGATCTTTCCTGCCCACTCCATATTAACTGTCTCAAAGGAATCCATCGGGACGGCTTCCACTGCTTTTCTATATTTTTCTTCCACCCCTTTATAGAATTCCTTCGTCAGCGGGATCTTCCCGATCCCTTTTTTCTGGAAAAATACCAGAAAGCACATCTGGTCTGCGCTGTAGTCAAAAAGAATGTCCATCAGGGTATCGTCTTCCATTTCTTTTTTAATCTGGTTGAGATACATGATTTTAATCACTTCGATCATCCGGTCGTCAAGGCCGTTGTCCGCAATCATGATTTTTTCTTTTAAATCATTGATGTTATCTACCAGTCTCCGGGTCATGTTGCCCTCTTCCCGGCTAAAGCACTGCAGTTCCTGCTTTACTTCCTCCGTCATGGCCGGTGCCATGTAGATCATCAGCTTTTTCTCCCGGTCCACATACAGACTGTTATAGGTCAGCGGTGCCATATAATTACAGTGGTCACAGGTAAACTGAAAGACCCTGTTTTGCAAAATATCTTTTTTCATTTTTGCTTTTTCTGTCACATTGATTGTCTTATATTTCCGAAGAGAATGCTTTTTGCCACATTTCGGACAGGATAATTCTTCTATCACATAGGTTGTCATCCTCTTTTGCTCCATAATACTACTACCTCCAAAAGCTCTTGCTGCTTTTTATCCTGTTTGACACGCTACATTTTTGATATATCATAGAATTATTTCCCAGTCTCGTCAAGGTGATTCCTTGCAACTTCCAGATACTATTCCACCTCTAGTTAATTGTCAACTTATTTCTTTTTATTTAGGTTGACAATTAATCTTTTCCCCTGTATAATCGCAGTATCACCTTGTAACGATTCAGCGCCCCATTCACAGATCGAAGTTTTGCATACGTCACACCTGTATCAAGCACAACATCTTTCTGCATTCGCAGTATCGAAGTTTTGTATCACTCTGAATCGTTACATCACATCTTATTTCGAAAAGGAGTTATTATGTCTTTTACTACCAATTCAGAAAATACCACCTCAACAACCCCCACCGTTTCTGCGGGCAGGAAGTTTACGACATTCCAGCTTGCCCTGGTTGCCGTTATGGCCGCTGTCATCTGCGTGCTCGGCCCGCTTTCCATCCCGATTCCGATTAGTCCGGTTCCGATCACCCTCACCAATCTGGCGATTTATGTAACGGTCTGTCTCCTCGGATGGAAGCTGGGAACAGTGAGTTATCTCATTTATCTTCTGATTGGCATCGCGGGACTGCCGGTCTTTTCTTCCTTTAGTTCCGGCCTTGGAAAGCTTCTGGGGCCTACCGGGGGATATCTGATCGGGTTTCTTCCGATGGCCATCCTTTGCGGCCTGGTTTTTGAGAAAACCCAGAACCGCCTTCTCCAGACCGCCGGTCTGATCGTCGGCACGCTGGTTCTCTACCTTCTGGGGACAGCCTGGCTCGCCATCGAGGCGCAGCTGACATTCTACCAGGCACTCTGGGCCGGTGTGATCCCATATATTCCGGGAGATCTCGTCAAAATCATCCTGGCTGTCCTGATCGGCCCGGTCATCAAAAAACGGCTGAAGGCAAGCGGCCTTCTCATGACACCTTAATTCTCATACACCCTTTCTTTTCTCGGGGCTGCCGCAGGAAACATCATCGATACCAAAGGCTGAGATCAGCCAGGGGATTTCTCACGATATCCTGTATCGATTGTTTTCGTGCGACAGTCTCTTTGTTTTTCTTATATTTATCTCATATATCTTGTTTTTTCAGACAAATTCTCTGTTTCTTTTGGAATTTTATCTTTTCTCACTTGTTCTTGTAATCATTGTTACTTTTCAGACAAATCAGTATTTTTATTTCAAATTTTATGAAAAGAAATCAATATTTTATATTTTCAAATACTATTTTTTATGCTACAATCGAAATATAATGTATATTTTTTGTCAATAAGCACATTTAATCTAAAAATTAACAGGATTCTCGCGCTGAGTGCAGTCGCTTGCGACAGGTTTCCTGTTCGTGCGAGTGTGCATCCTGGCGGAGCGTTGTTATCAAGAGAAGATTATCATTTTATAATGAATGGAGGTTTTAGTTGTTATGAGCAGACTGGAAGTCAGAAAAAAAAGTAAGGCTCAGCTGGTAGTAGACAGCCTTTACGAAGATCTGGGGCGGCGAATCATTGCCAGTCCTCCCGGCCTGTGTCCCGTGGATATGACGGCTTCTTTCCTGAAGCTGTTTCACGCACAGACCTGCGGTAAGTGCGTCCCGTGCCGTATCGGGCTCGGAATTCTTGAAGATATGCTGGAAGATGTGCTGGATGGAAAGGCCACTTTGGACACCCTGGATCTGATCGAACGGACGGCAAAGGTGATCTATGACAGTGCGGACTGTGCCATTGGATACGAAGCCGGAAAGATGGTCTTAAAGGGTCTGGAAGGATTCCGAGAAGATTTTATCGAACACATTACCAGCGGACACTGTTCCTGTCATCTGGAACAGCCGGTTCCATGTGTCGCTTTATGTCCGGCCGGAGTGGATATCCCCGGATATATTTCCCTGATTGCGGAGGAACGCTATGCCGATGCCGTGCGCCTGATCCGGAAAGATAACCCGTTTGTCACATCCTGTGCCCTCGTATGTGAGCACCCGTGTGAGACGAAATGCCGCCGTAACTTTGTCGATGACTCGGTAAACATCCGCGGCCTGAAACGTTATGCCGCTGACCACTGCGGTATCGTCCCGCCGCCGAAATGCTGTGAGCCGACCGGGAAAAAGGTCGCCATCATCGGAGGGGGTCCGTCCGGTTTAAGTGCCGCCTACTATCTGCAGCAGATGGGGCATCAGTGTACGATTTTTGAACAGCAGTCACATCTTGGGGGGATGCTTTATTATGGCATTCCAAATTACCGGCTTCCGAAAGACCGGCTGGAAGAAGATATCTCCAACATCCTTGCGACCGGCATGGAGGTTAAGCTGAATACACGCATCGGGGACGATGACAATGAAATTTCTTTCAAAATGCTCCGTGGAAATTATGATGCCGTCTACGTTTCGATTGGCGCGCATATTGATAAAAAGCTGAATATCCCGGGAGAGGATGCGCGGGGAGTTGTCTCAGCAATCGCCATGCTCCGGGAGATCGGAGAGGGAAATCCACCGGATTTTACCGGGAAAAATGTGATCGTGATCGGCGGCGGAAATGTCGCCATGGATGCCACCCGCTCCGCCATCCGTTTAGGTGCAAAGAACGTGAGCGTCATGTACCGGCGGCGGAAAGCAGATATGACCGCCCTGAGCGACGAGGTCGAAGCGGCCATTGCCGAGGGAGCAGAGATTTTAGAGCTCCACGCCCCACAGGAGATTGAGGTCAATGACAAGGGAGTCGTCACCGCTGTGGTTGCCGATCCGAAGATCATCGGACTGATCACCAACGGCCGTCCTTCCCCTGCCAATTCCGGAAGGAAGCCGATCCATATCCCATGTGATATCGTTATCGTTGCGATCGGGCAGGATATCGTCTCCGGACCGTTTGAGCGGGCTGGTTTTCCTGCCAAAAGAGGCTGTTTCCAGGCCAAGAAGGACAGCTCCATTCCAGGGATGGAGGGCGTATTTGCCGGAGGAGACTGCGTCAACGGACCGGCGACTGTCATACGGGCGATCGCTGCCGGAAAAGTGGCTGCCGCCAATATCGACACCTATTTTGGATTCAACCACAAGATTGAAAGCGGCGTGAACGTTCCGGAACCGCGGATCGAAAATAAGACTCCTTGCGGCCGCGTGAACATGATCGAGCGCAACACAACCGAACGGAAGAAAGATTTCGATATTGTGGAGAATGGTATGACCTGTAAAGAAGCCAGCCAGGAAGCACACCGCTGTCTGCGTTGCGACCGTTTTGGCTACGGTGTATTTAAAGGAGGGCGAATTGAAGAATGGTAAATATTAAGATAAATGATGTACCTTTGACCGTAGATGAGGACAGCACAATTTTAGAAGCCTGCAAAAAGGCAAAAATGAACGTCCCTACCCTTTGCTATTTAAAAGATATTAACGAGATCGGTGCCTGCCGTGTCTGCGTGGTGGAAGTCAGGGGGATTGAGCGTCTGATCACTTCCTGTAACCATAAGGTAAAAGAGGGAATGGAAATCTATACCAACTCTCCGAAAGTGCGGGATGCCAGGAGGATCAACGTCAAAATGATCCTCTCCCAGCACAACTGTTTTTGCCCTACCTGTGTCCGCAGCGGGAACTGCCAACTTCAAAAAATTTCAAACGAACTGGAATTTGGTATCGGCACCTACAAGCCACACATCGTCCATGAACCGTGGCCGCAGGATTTCCCTCTCATCCGCGATGAGAGTAAATGCATCAAATGCATGCGCTGTATCCAGATTTGTGACAAGGTACAGGACTTAAAAGTCTGGGATATCGCCAAGACCGGTTCCCGTACTACCGTCAATGTATCTTTGGGAAGAAATATCAAGGATGCCGACTGCGCGCTCTGCGGGCAGTGTATCACCCACTGTCCGGTCGCTGCCCTGACAAACCGTGATGACAAACGCCCTGTCTTCTCCCAGAACGGTATGCTGAATACCCACAGGAAGACCACCGTCGTGCAGGTTGCCCCTGCTGTCCGCACAGCCTGGGCGGAAAGCTTCCAGCTTTCCCGGGAGTTTGCCACGCCGGAGCGTCTTGCCAGCGCACTCCGCCTGATGGGATTTGATTATGTCTTTGATACCACCTACGGAGCCGACCTTACGATCATGGAGGAAGGAAGCGAATTTTTAGAACGCCTCACCCACCAGGAAGATTACCAGTGGCCGATGTTTACCTCCTGCTGTCCGGGATGGGTTCGTTTCCTGAAATCCCAGTATCCGGATATGACCGGCTGCCTCTCCACTGCCAAATCACCGCAGCAGATGCAGGGTGCCGTCATTAAAAATTATTTTGCCGACAAGATCCATGAAAGTCCGGAAAACATTTTCAGCGTTTCCATCATGCCTTGTATCGCCAAAAAAGCGGAATGTACTCTTCCGACGATGGACACCACCGGAACCGGTCAGGACGTCGATGTCGTCTTAACGACCAGGGAGTTTGTCAACTATCTCCGCTCTTTGAATATTGATGTCAACAGCCTGCCGGAAGACCATTTTGATTCCCCATGTGCCGAGGGAACCGGTGCTGCCGTTATTTTCGGTGCCACGGGCGGCGTGATGGAGGCGGCTCTGCGAAGCTGCTATTATCTGGCCACCGGTGAGAACCCGGAACCGGACGCTTTTTACGGAGTCCGCGGTATGGACGGATGGAAAGAAGCTTCCATCGACATCAACGGCTCCACGATCAAAGTGGCCGTTGTCAGTGGCCTTGGAAATGCACGGAAACTGATCGAAGCTGTCCGCAAGGGAGAAGTATTCTATCATTTCGTTGAAGTGATGGCCTGCCCTGGCGGCTGTGTCGGAGGCGGCGGACAGCCAATCCACGAGGGTGAGGAACTGGCCGAAATCCGTTCGCAAAATCTTTACTTTTTAGATGCGCAGAATAAACGCCGTTTCTCCCACGAGAATCCAGAAGTAAAGAAAACCTATGACGAGTACCTGGAGAAACCACTCTCCCGGATGTCCCATAAGCTGCTCCACACAGATCATTACAGCTGGGATATGCCACAGTCACCACGAATGAAAAAAACAGAGTAACCCCATGTCATAAAACGGGGCTGCCGCAGGATCGATTCCTTTCATGCGGCAGCCCCATCATTCATGGACTACTCTGTCTGATATGTAAAAAGATATTTGGCTACATATCGAACTCTATATCTAAATTATTCTGCTTTTCCGATGGATCCGAAGATTTCCATTTTTGTCTTTACCATGTCTTTGATGGCAGCAGCACCAGGTGCTAATAATTTACGTGGATCATATCCTTTTCCTACCTGGTCTTTTCCTTCTTCGATATACTTTCTTGTTGCTTCTGCAAATACCAGCTGACACTCTGTATTTACATTGATCTTGGATACTCCAAGGGAGATCGCTTTCTTGATCATGTCTTCCGGAATTCCTGTACCACCGTGTAATACCAGTGGCATATCTCCTGTCAGCTTCTGGATATCGTCTAATACGTCAAAGCGAAGTCCTGGCCAGTTTGCCGGATATTTTCCGTGGATATTTCCGATACCTGCTGCAAGCATTGTGATGCCCAGGTCTGCAATAGCCTTACATTCTTTCGGATCAGCACACTCGCCCATTCCTACGACGCCGTCTTCTTCTCCGCCGATGGAACCAACTTCTGCTTCGAGGGACATTCCCTTTTCCTCACAGATGCCGATCAGCTCTTTTGTCTTCTCTATATTCTCTTCAAATGGAAGATGGGAGCCGTCAAACATGATGCTGGAAAAACCTGCTTCGATACATTTCTTTGCTCCTTCATAGCTGCCGTGGTCCAGATGGAGTGCGACCGGTACGGTAATCTCCAGGTCTTTGATCATTCCCTTTACCATACCAACAATCGTATCATATCCGCCCATATACTTTCCGGCACCTTCCGATACTCCGAGGATGACCGGGGATTTGCACTCCTGTGCGGTTGTCAGGATCGACTTCGTCCATTCCAGATTATTGATATTAAATGCTCCTACTGCGTAATGTTCTGCTTTTGCTTTCTGCAGCATCTCTTTTGCTGATACTAATGCCATATAAACCCTCCTTATCACATCTGACGATATCATTTATCGTGATATTTATATTGATTATTCATTTTAATTTTATTATACCTCTTATCTGGAAAAAAAGAAAGAAAAATTAAAAAAATCGTGTTTCTTATTTACATTTGACAAAATCCCCAACCAGATCGATATGTCTGTCGAGCAGCAGCCAGTCCCGAAAGATACCGTATAGAAAAAACAGCACGATCAGAACGACCAATATCTTTCCCGGCAGCGTTCCTTTTCTGTCCGGTGTCCCTTCTTTCCG
>CAVFXN010000018.1:0-37964 GCA_963626755.1 Bacteroidaceae bacterium | reverse complement strand
GTACTATTGGAAACCTTATTTTTGGTCGGATAGTTATTTTATTTGCTCTGTAAGTGACAGAACTCATGCAGCTGTAGAAGCTTATATTAAAAGCCAAGGACGCTAGCCTCGCCTAAATCATAGATTATAGACGAGGTGTGCGCTTACTGGTGCAATATAAGTTTTCTCATCAATAATAGCTTATAACAGTTCTAACAAACCACTGATATCTTTTATCACATAATCTGCCCCAGCTTCTTTATAAACATTCTCAACTCTTTGGCACTCTGCCACTCTCTCTTCTGATGATAAAGCTTGATACTCTTTTTGTGTGTACCCCATAACAGAGCTTCCTTCTATTACTCCTACTGTAATAACCCCTGCATTTTTACCTTCTTTAATATCTGAAACCGTATCTCCAACTTTTATAACTTTCTGTACAGAAGATACCTCCAGTTTCTCCATATTTTTGAAAATCATATACGGATACGGACGCCCCATATTATTTACAGAATTTGGGCTGACCCATAAATCTGGGGTATAGCCATTTTCTTTTGCTATTGGTACTATAATATCCATCATTTCGTCCGTGTATCCTGTAGTAGAGCCAATCTTAATTCCTCGTTCCTTCAGCTTAGCTACCGTACCACAAACATATGGCTTAACATCAGCAAAATCCGGTAAAATTTCGAGTGTTTTTTTCTCCATGACTCGATAAATATTGTTTACATCATCTTCATTCCATGTACGACCATTCATTTCGACCCATAACTCACTGATTCGTTCCATTCCAAGCATGGTACGAATATGATCAATTTTCAACATCCCCATAGGTTTTCTTACTTCTTCTATGGTAGGTTTTATCCCATACTGCTGGAATGCTTCAATAAAAGATTGTACTGGAGCAAAACATCCATAGTCTACTGTAGTTCCTGCCCAATCAAATATTACAGCTTCAATTTGTTTCACTCTTACACCTCCTGACGTGTTTCCAAGAATTCTTTAAAAAGACTTACCACTTTCAAAATATCTTCTTCATATATCTCACCGATATTGCCAATTCGAAATGTATCCGCTTCCGTTACTTTTCCCGGATAAATTGCATAACCTCTTTCTTTTATAAAGTCATACATTTCCTGAAAAGAAAAATTGCAATTTTCTGGATAAAAAAACGTAGTAATAATTGGTCCCTGATGGTCAGGACTGATATATGGACGAATTCCAAGCTCTTTCATTTTTCTGATTAAAAGTTGATTATTATCCAGATATCTCTTTGCTCTTGCAGGAATACCTCCTTCTTCTTCCAATTCTTTTAAAGCCTGGGCAAAAGCAAGCACAACATGAGTCGGTGAAGTAAATCTCCATTTTCCATCCGCTTCCATAGTTTTCCATTGATCATAAAGATCTAAAGACAGGCTACGAGCCTTCCCCATACTCTCTTCTAGTTTATCCCTTTTACAAATGATAAATGAAAATCCCGGCACTCCCTGTATACATTTGTTTGCACTACTGATAAGAAAATCAATCCCCATCCCAGGCACATCAATATCTACTCCGCCAAAGCTTGACATCGCATCAACAATAAAAGTTTTTCCTGCTCCCTTCACAACCTGAGCAACTGCTTGAATGTCATTCAGTATTCCTGATGTAGTTTCACTATGTACCATAGATACATGTGTAATATCCGAATCTTCTTCCAACATTTTTTTAATTTTTTCAGCAGACGGAACCTGATTATAATGTTCATTATAAATCACATATGGTATTCGGTTATGTTTTGCAATTTCTTCCATTCTTTCTCCATATGCCCCATTTGCTGCTATCAAAAGTTTTTCATTTTCTCCAATAACACTGGAAAGTACGGACTCCACTCCAAAAGTTCCGCTTCCCTGCATCAGTACCACTGTATAAGTGGTACTGTCTGTATGGGCAAGAGTTAAAAGTTCGTCTCTTATTTCCAATGTAATTTTCTTGTAATCATCATCCCATGTACAATGATCAAACAACATTTCCTGTTTCACAGAATCTGTCGTAGTCAATGGTCCAGGTGTCAATAATTTGTATGTTTTCATCTACCTAATGCTCCTCAATAAAATTTATTTACATTCCTCTGAAAGTGCCTGATGCTTTTTCAAAAGATCTACAGTAAGCTTCTCCGGGAATACTTTTGGATTACCAGATTCATTAGCGTCATCGACATTCTCTCCGTCATACAGAGGAATTGGATATGTCTTAAGAAGTTCCTGGCGTCCATTTTTGATAATGCATTCTGCCATCTTCATTGCTTCCGAATTTGTATCATCACCTTTATCAATCACTGCTACAGACTCTGTCAATGTAAAGTTTCCTTCTGTCGGATCCACATAATCAATCGGAAGTCCTTCTTCTTTATCGGCAACTGCTTGGTGTCTAAGTCCAAATCCAATCGCAACCTCGCCTGCTCTTACTTTTTTAATCGGACCAGAGCCGGATTCTTCAATGTGTGCACCTGCATTCTCGTAAATACTTGTCAGAATATCTTTTGCTCCATCCTCTCCATACTCGCTGACCAATGCTTGAATTAAGAGCCATGCAGTAGAGGAACTCTGAATATCTGTTACGGAAATCATATCTTTATATACTGGATCTGCAAGATCCTTAATAGATGTTGGAACAGGAAGATTATTTTCTTCCAAAACATCAGTGTTATAAATAATTGCTCCTTCCTGTGCTGTAATAGGTGTATAATAGGATGGGTATTCCTCAAGAGCACCGGTATCAAATTCTAAGTCTTTAAACATATGATGTTCGTCTTCTGCACTTTCTACATAAAAAGAACTCATTGTAATCAAGTCTGCCTCAATATCTGCACCTTCTGCAAGAAGTTTTCCCCCAAGTTCAGAAGTTCCAAATGTCTGCAAAATGTATTTGTCCTTATATCCATTACCGTCCAGTGCATTCTGCATTGCTGCTATAGCTTCATCATCTGCATTAGTATATAATATAACCTTTTCATCTGAAGAAGCCTCATTTTTACTTCCACATCCTGTCAGCACTCCCCCTACCAACAAGGTAAATACCAATCCCAAAACTGCAATACTTTTCATTTTTTTCATTATAACTCTCCTTTCATTTTTACACAGCTTGTTTTATTTTTTGCTGTCATATAATTTATTTGCTAAAAACTGAAACATCAGTTTTGCAATCAGATTAGTAAACAATATTAAAAGTGATAACACAAAAATTTCATTAAATTTTGCAAAATGCTGTAACTCTTTTATTTTTGTGGTTATTACCATTGTTCTTGCTCCAGCAAGGAAAATAACAGCACTTACCGTAACCATTGCATTTATAAAATAATAGCTGAACACTTCAATCAATGAAGGAAGTGCATTGGGGGTAACAATACGAACCATTGTTTTAATCCAGTTATCACCCATCAGCTTTGCCGTTTTTTCCCAGGATAAGTTCATCTTAGACAAAGAACTTTTCATCATCATATAGGGCGTTGCAAAAAAATGAACCAGATTACACATAATAATAATGGCAAATGTATTCTGCAATGAAGTTCCTGTAAACGCCAGCATAAATGCGATTCCTAATACCATTCCGGGTATTGTGTTTGTTACAGAAGAAATACTCTCAATTACTCTTTTTGCCTTTTCAGAAATAGAGCTTCTTGCTGTAACAATCGCTGCCCCATATGCCATAATCGTTCCGAACACTGCTGTCAGTAATGCAACCAGCAAAGAATTTTTATAAACCATCGTTAATGATGCGTCTTCCAATACTTTTTTTACATTATCCAGAGTAAAGTTCATATCATATGGCCACCCTTTTACAAAAGGTACCACAAAAATCACTGCAAAAACTGCAAGTATAATCACAATGATTACCGTTGTCACTGTCGCACAAATAATATCCCGCATACGATTCTTCTCGTTTTCCATCAACGAAATCTTGTTATACCTTACATTGAATCGTTCCAGATAAGTAATAACAGCAATACTGATCACCGAAGGCAAAAGCATAACCATAGCCACAACTGCACCATTATTAAAATCAGGTACACTTCCAAGCATCTGCGTATACAATACGGAAGCAACGACTTCAACCCTTCCGCCTACAGATGCAGGAATTCCAAAATCTGTAAAACTCAAAAAGAAGCACTGGATAAAAGAAACTGCAAGGGTCCCAATCAACGGACGAATCACCGTCTCAAGAAATGTTACAATATGACGGTCTCCCATTACTCTGGACACTACAGAAAATTTCCGATCTATATATCCCATCGTGTTATTTATCAACATAAACGAAATAGGTAATGTATAGATGATGTAACCGATTAACAAACCATTTATCCCATAAATATCAAACAACTGTTTTCCAAACAATCTGGTATACAACCCTTGCTTTCCAAACGAGTAGATAATTGCAAATCCATAAGTAATCGTAGGAAGCAACATAGGAAGAACAGCAAATATTTTTATAAACTTTTTGAAAACCGGTTTTAAATTTGTATAGTTAACTGTATATGCCATAAGGAATGCAAGTACAGTTGTTATCAAAGCACTGAGTGCAGATATACCGAAACTGTTTCCCAATGCTTTCATAAAGCCTTTTCCGCAAAGTATTTCCACATAATTTGCAAGAGTAATTCCGTTATCTCCCTGGAAAGACTTTATTAAAATCAAAATCAGCGGATAGATGAGAAATGCCGTAAATAACAAAACAACGGCTGTCCATATAAACCAGTTTTCTGTATTTTTTCTCTTCGTCATTCTTATCCCACCTGCCAGATCAAATTATTGTTCCGTTCATTCTGAAACAGACTGAATATATTATTTTTCTTTATTTCCAGCTGTCTTAAAATAAATTCCTGCACAAAATTATTTGCCGGTGCATTGATGATTTCTTCCGGTTTCCCGTACTGCGAAATTGTCCCTTCATTTATAATTAATACACGATCAGACAAAGTAAGCGCTTCTTCTGGGTCATGTGTTACAATAATCGTTGTTAAATGATACTCTTTCGCAATGGTCTTAATCCTATCTTTAATGGACTCTTTGATAACTCCATCCAACGCACTTAAAGGCTCATCCAATAAAAGAATCTTCGGTTTCATCACCATTGTCCTTGCCAGAGCTACTCTCTGCTTTTGACCACCAGATAACTGATCAATCTTCTTACTCAAATGTTCTTCCAGCCCCAGTAACCGAATCAAATCATCCACTTCTTCTTTTGTAGAAATATCCGGCTTGTTTTTAAGTCCATATGTGATATTCTGATATGCATTCAAATGAGGAAACAAAGCATAGTCCTGAAATACAATATTAAATCCTCTCTCTTCCATTGGAACATTAGTCAGGTCTTTTCCATTATAAATAATGTTTCCCTCATCAACATCTACAAGTCCCAAAATCAGATTCAAAAGAGTTGTCTTTCCGCTCCCTGAAGGACCAAGAATAGATACTATTTCACCTTCTTCGATTTCCAGATTAATATTTTTAAGAATTGAAACACCATCATACGATTTACTAATATTTTTTAACTGTAGCATCCAAAAACTCCTTTCCATTCCTAACTTCATAACATACGAAGTTCTCATGTTCGCTTTCCTTCGAACGCTTAAAATATTAACCTTTCCACTTCCCAAATACAATCAAGTCCATGTAAAACTTCCGTAAAAAAAGGACAGGATCACTCCTGCCCTTTTGTAGAAATTCTACTATATTTCATACATCTGGTTGCTTATTGTTCTTCCATTCTTATCCAGTTTTTTCGTATACTTGTCGTAATCCGAAAGAAGTACACCCATATAAAGCATATCTATAATTACAAACTGCGATGATCTTGAAAAAATTGCATCACCATACAAAAACTGCTCCGTGCTAGTACAAATCAAAACATCTGCATACTTGCTAATCGGGGCATCCTCAAAATTTGTAATAACAACCGTATTTGCCCCTGACTTTTTAGCTGTTCGCATAACCTCAACTGTGTTTCTCGAATTTCCGGAATACGAGATTCCAATTGCAACATCTCCCTCACCCAAATTACCTGCACTGATATTCTGAAGATAATAATCATTATAACTACGACACTTTAGTCCCAGATATAAAAACTTCGTCACAAGATCACTCACAGCACACAATGAATTTTCAACCCCATATACTACAATATTATCCGCATTTATTATTAATTCTATGGCCTTTACAAACTCCTTCAACGAAATACTTTTAAGTGTCTCCTGCAAAACATGAATCGTTGTCCCGATTACTTTGGATGGAACATCTGTCAAAACATCTTCCTTTCCTACAGGAAATCCATAGAGAGGTGTGATTTCCTCTTTTTCCATATTCTTTCTAATTCTCTCCTCTAAAATGGCTCTTTTCAATTCTTTAAATCCCTCGAACCCCATTCCTCTTGCGAACCGAAGAACTGTCGGTTGACTTACTTTTGCTTTCTCAGCCAATTCAGTCAATGTCATGTCGTCCAATTCTTCCTCACAATGTAGAAGATAATCGGCCACCTTTCTTTCAGAAGGTCTTAATTTTCTATAGTTTCTTGTAATTTCCCACTCTAATATATTAGTCATATTCTATCCCTTCTTTGTAGAAATTCTACACATTTTTATTCTTCTTTAATGAAAGATATTTCAAGATAATCTTTCAAATCTATTTGTCAAAAATAAATTTTTCCTGAATTTTTTTCCTAATAGCATTCTAACACATAAAACTTCATTACATTTTAAAATATATGTAAAATCTACATATACTTGGTGCAAAATTACAAGACTTCACTCATTTATTTGATTAACACAATCTCTTCCGCAGCATTTCGGATATTATTTACAGCTCCAATCCACGCCATCTGATCACGAGCTTTCAATTCTTCCGTAATGCCTTGCTTTTCCATCATCTGGCACACCAGAATATCCATTCTCTCCTGTGCCTCATCGTCCACAGCATTCAGATGTTCCACCAATCTGTCTTCCAACATACACAGTGAATACATTGCCGGACGATGCTCTTTCAGATATGTTCTCCGCATCATTCCATACTTCCCATAATGCGGTTCTTCATCTGTACTGACAAAATTCTTTCAGCACATAATCTTTGATTTCCTGATAGGTTGCTTTCAACTCAGCACTGGTAGCATCCAGCTCGTCCAGGTCTAAGTCGATCTCTATCGTGTCATCCGGCTTTTGTTGGGACAAAAGAACAACCGTCTCCACGTGCACACTGTGCCCAAATTGGTCTACCACCGCCACTTTTTCCAGGTGATATTTGTCTTCGCAAAGTATTTTTAAGTCCCTTGCCAGCGTTGCCGGATCACAGCTTACATAGACGATGCGCTCCGGTGATGCTTGAAGCATTGTCTGGAGTAAGACTGCGTCGCAGCCTTTTCTTGGGGGATCTACCACGATGACATCTGGGTGGATTCCGTTTTTTTGATATTGGGCCGGAACAATTTCTTCCGCTTTTCCCGTAAAAAATTCTACGTTATGGATCTGGTTTAATGCGGCATTTTGCCGGGCATCTTCTACCGCTTCTTTTATAATCTCCACCCCGTAAACCTGTTTTGCTTTTTGAGCCAGGAAAAGGGAGATTGTCCCAATCCCGCAGTAAAGATCCCAGACAATTTCCTGTCCTTTGAGATGGGCATACTCTAAGGCTTTGGAATAGAGAACGCGGGTTTGTTCCGGATTGACCTGATAGAAAGAAAGCGGGCCGATCTGGTATTGAATTTCTCCAATATAATCTCTGATATCATCCCGCCCCCACAGGGTCTCACAGGTAGTGCCAAGGATTTTATTTGTTTTTTCCGTGTTTGTGTTTACGACAATACTTGTCATGCCGTGGATTGCGGTCAGCTTCTGGATCAGGCGGTCTGCATGTTTGAGCTGTTCCTTCTTTCCATTGAGTACAAGGCATACCATGATCTCTCCGGTGGCAAATCCGGTCCGGGTTAGGATATGACGAACCAGGCCGCTGTGATCCTTCTCACGATAGGCCGTGACATGGTTTTCTTTCATATAGGAAAGAACTGCTTCCACAATCTGCTTTGTCTCTTTGGCCTGGATTGCGCAGTCGGTATTGGCGACAATGGAATGCGTGCGTCCCGCATAAAATCCGGCGACCAGACTACTATTTTTATCATAACCTACCGGGAACTGTGCCTTGTTCCGGTAATGCCACGGGGATTCCATCCCGTAAATCGGTTCCATTTTTTCTTTGATTTCGGCATCGGTAAAACCGCCAATTCTGGTGAGGCAGCCTTTCACAAGATTTTGTTTAAATTCCAGCTGCTTTTCATAAGAAATCTGCTGCAGTTTACAGCCTCCGCACTGCTTTGCCACCGGACAAAGAGGAACAACCCGGTCTTTGGACGGCGTAAGGATTTTTAGTAAACGCGCATATCCATAATTTTTCTTTAACTTTGTAATAACGACTTCCACTTCATCACCGATTACCGTGTCTTTAACAAAGAAAGGAAAGCCCTGGTATTTTCCAAGTCCTTCCCCTTCTTTTGTAAAATCCTCGATTACCAGTGAAATTACCTGATTCTTTTTTAAAGGAATTCCCTGTTCTGATTTTACTCTGTTTTTCAATTTTTTCTCCCATCTTTGATCTGGGTGTTTTGTTCCATTCTTTTTGTTACGGTTTTTCAACCTTGGCCCCGATATGGCTGGTTTCCCGGATATTCGTCTCAAATAGTTTGTTATATCCTCTCCATTCCCCATTTTGGCGGTTCTCTTCGGCCAGGGCTTCCACAAATGTCTCGATCTTCGCATCTGTATTGTCAGCAAAGTTTAATGCCAGGGCTTCGATCAGGGACGGTTTTTTCGGGGAACCGTATTCCAGCTCACCGTGATGTGCCAGAATGCAGTGCTTTAATTCGTTGGCAAGCTTTTCCGGGAATCCATTGATCTTTTGGATCTTCTCGGAAACCATTATGGTTCCCATCACAATATGGCCGACAAGCTGGCCTTCATCCGTATAGTCATTTTCCGGAAAATCTGACAGTTCGTCTACTTTTCCTATATCATGGCATAGTGCGGCAGTGATCAATAAATCCTTGTTCAGGATTGGATACTGGGTACAGTAAAATTCGCAAAGCTTGGTCACACTTAACGTATGCTCCAAAAGTCCGCCCATAAATCCATGATGCACTCTCTTTGCTGCAGAATGTGCCTTAAATTTCGCTACAAACTCTTTGTCCCCGAAAAAAGCTACCAGAAGTTGTCTTAGATATATATTCTGTATCCGGTTCACATATCCAGTCAGTTCCTTAAACATCACATTGATATCTTTTTCAGAGCATGGAATATAATCTTCCACGGCAAATTCTCCTTCTTTTGCCTTGCGCAGTCTTCTGACATTCAGCTGGAGACTTCCCTGGAAGCTGGTTACATTTCCTTCGATACGGACATAGTCCATCTGTTCAAAATTATTAATTCCGTTATTCAGATCCCATATTTTTGTGTCGATAATGCCGGTCTTGTCCTGAAGAATCATGGAATAATATGTCTTCCCCGCTTTGGTTTTGGCAATATTTTTCACTTTGCAAAGATATACGTCAGAGACATTATCTCCTTCTCTGAATTCATTAATGTAACGCATATACGTTTCCTTTCTAGTTAACTTTTCCTTATTTACTTTCCTGTATAGTATATACCTTTTCTCCTGTAAAATCAATTCTTGTTCTTTCGTGATCGATACCAGATGCCGATGTTTTTTTGAAGGATATATACTTTTTTTCCTATATATGCTATAGTATAAAAAAAGTGAAAGGAAGAAATACAATGGATATCAAGGATTTCATACAGCCAGAGACCTCCGAATTTGTCGGTACTGCGGCCGCAAATACCATCGGTCTCGTCATAGGAAATATTCACAAAGACATCAAGAATCTTCTACAGATTCCGGAAGAATATCAGGCCATCAGTATTATCTCTTCCCGAACCGGAACGGTTGCGCAGGCTATTGCGATTGATGATGCCGTCAAAGCAGTGAATGCCAAATTACTACGTTTTGAGATGGCAATTGATGCCGGGAAACAGTGTGGACAGGGATGTCTGTTCGTTTTGGGGGCTGAAAATATTTCGGATGCCAGACGGCTGGTAGAGATTGCTTTAAAACAAATTGATTACTGGGCTTCCTGTATCTACCTGAATGAAGTGGGGCATATGGAATCCCATGTGACGCCACGTGCGGGAGAGATTATCCATGAAATCTTTGGAGCACCTCTGGGAAAGGCGTTTGGGGTCATCGGCGCCGCTCCTGCCGGAATTGGGATTGTTGCGGTAGACCAGGCCATGAAGGCCGCTCCTGTCGATATCGTCTGGTATGGAACCCCCTCGCATAACCTCACAATGATGAATGAATTTTCCGCCGGTATTTCCGGCGATGTGTCCGCGATCCAAAAAGCGTTAGAGGTCGGAAGGAACATAGGGTGCGAGTTATTGCATACCTGCGGAATCGCACCGATCTCGATCACCACGGTTTCGGATGTCTGTGGGGAAGATTATGTCAAAGAAAATTATACTCCTTCCTCTTGTATCAAATAGGGATATTTTCATTTCCGGAAGAGGAAAAATATTTTATAAAGCAGAATATAAGAATAAGAAACAGCAGTCATACGGTAAAATGTATGGCTGCTGTTTTAAAATACCTTTCACTCAGTCGGGGAGGACAAAGCCTGGCTGAGCGAAAGCCTTCGCGTGGATGTGAACGGAGTCCCGCTTAATTTTCTGAAAAGAAATCCAGGCACCGCTGCTTGTAATCAGCGGCCTCATCATATACGCCATGCCCATAGTTCTTGTCATAAAGATAGATTTCACAATCGAGTGCCTCGGCAATCTGTTTGGATCCTTCCGCTGTGACTATCTGGTCATTTTCCGCACCCAGTACCAGAACCGGACATTGGATGGAGGAAAGCTGATCATAGCAGTTAAAGGTTTGGCAGGCCTGCGCCATGATGATAAAACGCTGGTATTCCTCATCTGTAATCCCTTCATTCGATGAAATCAATGTTTCACGATATGCTTTCAGGGTTGCTTCGGAGTAAACATTGTCCACAAAGCTTTCCAGGAGACCTTTTTCATCCTTTTTTTCCGCCAGCTGTAACCATTCATCGACTATCTGATCAAATGTATCGTTCGGCTTTGCAAGAGTCGAGCCGAGAACCATCTTGTGCACCAGCTCCGGATGGTCTATCGCAACATACATTGCGATCATCCCTCCCTGGGAAGCACCGAAGATATCTGCATCCTTAATGTGCAAAGCTTCCATTGCCACTGCGGTATCTTCCGCCATGTTTTTTACCGTATAACCCTCCTTGAGGTTCTTTGATCTGTCAAAAACATATACGGTATATTCTTCGGCAAAGTCTTTATACGCGTCCGCAATGCTATCTGCCAAACCCATCACACTGTGTACGGACAATCCAGGAAGAATGACAAAGGTCTTCTTTCCGCTACCAAAAACACAATAATCCATTTCCACATCTCCTTTCGAAACGGTTTTTACACTTGCAGCCGCAGAAGAGGCCGCCGTTTCTGTAGATGCCTCGGTTGCTTTTTCCTGGTTCTGACTGTTCTGACATCCCGTCAATCCAATCAACAGCATACTAATCATAAAGAATGCGATAGATTTTTTCATTTTTTTTTCTCCTCACTTAAAAAATTGTCAAGACCTGTCCGCGAGTCCTGCGCATCCGATTCGGGTCTGCTTTGGCAGACAGGTACATAAACGGTTTCGCCTGAATCCGCTGCTGATATTATAACACGTCCATGCAGATAAGGCAAAACCCGAATATAATACATATTGACACATTGTCCTTAATATATAATACATATTGACATATTATCCTTAATAAGATATAATCCTAATAAGAGATTGACGAAAGACAGGTGTAATTTAAGATGAAACGTAATACGATTCAGCGATCTCTGACACTGGAGGCAGTCAGAAAGCTTAAAGATCATCCAACAGCCGATGAGATCTATACCGAAGTTTCCTCAAAATATCCAACCATCAGCAGGGGGACGATCTATCGTAATTTAAACCAGCTGGCGGAAAGCGGGAAGATACGCGTGATGGATATTCCAGGTGGAGCCGGACATTATGACGATCGCTGCGATGATCACTACCATGTACAATGCATTCACTGTGGTAAAGTTTTTGATGTGGATATGGAATACATACCGGACTTAAGCAGCAGAATCCATAACATGCATGGTTTTAAGATCAGTGGATATGAACTTATTTTTAAGGGTATTTGCCCTGAGTGTCAAAAAAACTGCTGACATCAGACTGTATCCAGACCCAATCAGGCGTATACGGGCACTGACAACCCGTAAATACATTAGCAAAGGAGATTGAAAGTATGCCGAATTTTGCAAACCCTTTTCAAGGAGCTGTGGCTCGCAAGATGACCAATGCCGAATTGATGAATGCTCTGCGACTAGATATCGCAGGAGAATTGGAAGCGATTTTCCTCTACGACGCCCATGTTCAGGCCACTGATGACCCCGCTGCTAAAGCAGTACTCGCCGATATTCGGGATGAAGAGAAAGTCCATGTAGGAGAGTTGATCACGCTCATGCGCTATCTCGACCCAAAGGAGGCTTCCGCATTCTTTGAGGGAGAAAATGAAGTCCACGAAATGTTAGAAAAACTGGGACTTTCCTCTTCTTTTAAAGAGACTTCTCCCACCGCTACCGTAGGTGATCTATCAAAGTAAGAAAGGAGGAATCTTATGGATTTTCTGGCAAGGGAAGGAGCACCGATCGGTGCTGACCTTTGGAAACAGATTGATGATATTGTAATTGAAAATGCACGGAACCACATGGTCTGCCGACGTTTTCTCAGTTTATATGGACCACTGGGTGCCGGCACTTATAACGTACCGGTAGACAGTAACAAGAAAGAAGAAGTTTTAGAAGACGGAATCGGCCGGATTGCCGGACGCCGTATGGTGGAACTGCCACAGTTGTATCAGGATTTTTCTTTACTCTGGCGCGATATTGAAGAAGCGGAGAGTCTTGGACGTCCGATCGATCTTTCCGCGGCTGCGGCTGCCGCACAGCGCAGTGCAAAGCAGGAAGATTGGCTGGTTCTTTTTGGAAATACTGCCCTTGGCACGGAAGGATTGTTTACTGCTTCCAATGCACATAAGATGGACCGGGGTGACTGGAGTACCGGAGAAGAATCGTTCCGCAGCATAGCGAAAGCGATCGCTTATCTTTCCAGCAACAGCTTTTTAGGCCGCTATGCACTGGTTCTCAGCCCTGAGCTGTTTTTGGATCTGCAGCGTCTCCAGCCTAACGTAGGTCTCCTCGAGATTGACCGTATCCGTAAGCTGGTCAATGACAGAGTGTATCCGGCTGGCCCTTATGGCGCAGGAAAAGCAGCACTGGTATGTGCAGAACCTCAATATATGGATCTGGCTGTCGGTCTTGATCTGTCCGTAAGCTATCTGGAACAGAAAGATTTAAACCACTATTTCCGTATTACGGAAACCGCCGCCCTGCGGATCAAACAGCCAGAAGCCATTGTTCACTTTGAATAAAACGCATCCTGCACCGAGCGCGGTCGCTTTGCGACACATGTCCTCTGAGCGCGAGTGTGCATTTTCGAGAAAAGTTTTCATGAAATCAGGCAGGAGTTCTTCCTGCCTGATTCGCTTTTTTTATTCTTGTTTTATCTTTATTTTTTTATAATTGTTCTTTCGTAATTTCTACGGCTTTCGCCAGTGCCTCTTCGATTCCGGCCGGATTCTTTCCTCCTGCCTGAGCCATGTTCGGACGTCCGCCGCCTCCTCCTCCGATGAAGGATGCCGCTTCTTTAATAATCTTTCCAGCATGGGCTCCTGCTTTGACTGCATCATCGGTAGCGGTCACAATGAAATTAACTTTCCCGCCAAGGTTGGATGCGAGGATGACTACACCACTGCCGATCTTTGTTTTCAGATCATCTCCCAGAGTACGAAGGGCATTCATATCCACGTCTTTCACCGATACCGGAAGCACCTTGTAGTCTCCGACTGTGATGACCTGATCCATGACATCTGCCACTTCACTCTTTGCGATCTGATCTTTTAATTTCTCATTTTCTGAGCTGAGTGTTTTGATCTCCTCCAGCATGGACTGGATCCGGTCTGCTAGTTTATGTGGTTCGGTTTTTGCTGCTTTGGCTGCCTCTAAAAGGGTATTTTCCTCATCGAGATAGTATTTCAGCACGCCGTCACCAGTTAAGGCTTCGATACGTCTCACGCCGGCTGCGACTCCTGTTTCTGAAATGATTTTAAAAGTTTTGATCACGCCAGTATTCGGGACATGGGTTCCGGCACAGAATTCTTTCGAAAAATCTCCCATGCTGACAACTCGAACGGTATCGCCATATTTTTCCCCAAACAGAGCCATAGCACCGGTTTTCTTTGCTTCATCCACTGTCATAATCTCTGTGTTCACGGTAAGGTCTTCCGCAATCTTTTGATTAACGATATCCTCTACCTCTTTGATCTCCTCCGGAGACATTGCATGGAAGTGTGAGAAGTCAAAACGGAGACGTTCCTGATCCACATAGGAACCGGACTGCTCTACATGATTTCCGAGAACCGTACGCAGTGCCTTCTGGAGAAGGTGGGTTGCACTGTGGCCTTTTGCAGTGGCCTCTCTTTGTGCCTGATTGATCTGTAAGGTCACCACATCGCCGTTCTGGAACATACCCTTGCTTACGTGTCCGATATGTCCAATCTTATCACCATGGATCTTCACGACATCTTCTACGACAAACTCGCCCTCTTTGCCAATGATCACACCACTGTCTGCATGCTGTCCGCCGCCGGTAGCATAAAATGGTGTCTCATCGACGAAAATCGTTCCTGACTGTCCGTCCGTCAAGGCCTCTGTGATCTCTGTATCTGTCGTCATCACAGTGATCTTGGAATCACACGCCTTTTTCTCATAACCGACAAACGTGCTGGTAACGGAAGAATCAATGGATTCATAAACCGTAATGTCAGCTCCCATATAATTCGATACTTTCCTTGCACTTCTGGCCTTTTCCTTCTGCTCATCCATACATTTTTGGAAAGCCTCTTCCCCAACCGTGTATCCTTTTTCTTCCAAAATCTCTTTGGTCAGATCCAGCGGAAATCCATAGGTATCGTAAAGCTTGAATGCCTCTTCCCCATCCAGTTCTTTGAGTCCTTTTTCTTTGAGGGATGCCTCCAGGTCATTTAAAATGGCAAGTCCCTGGTCAATGGTCTTGTTAAAGCTGCCTTCTTCCTGGATTAAAACGTTATAAATAAAATCTTTTTTCTCTTCTAATTCCGGATAACCGTCTTTGGATCCTTCGATTACGGTCTTGCTCAGTTCGGCAAGGAACTTACCCTGGATTCCAAGGAGGCGGCCGTGACGTGCTGCCCGGCGGATTACCCGGCGCAAAACATAGCCCCGTCCTTCATTGCTCGGCATAATTCCATCGGAGATCATAAAGGTCGCCGAACGGATATGGTCCGTGATCAGACGGATGGAAATATCATCGCCTTCCTTTGCTTTATACGTCTTCCCTGCAACCTCACAGACTTTATCGCGGAGGGAACGAATCGTGTCTACGTCAAAGATGGAACCTACTTCCTGTACGATTACGGCCAGACGTTCCAATCCCATACCCGTATCAATATTTTTCTGCTTTAATGTCGTATAATTGTTATGTCCGTCATTTTCAAACTGGGTAAAGACATTATTCCACACTTCCATGTAGCGGTCGCAGTCACAGCCTACGGTACAGCCCGGCTTGCCACAGCCATATTTTTCCCCGCGGTCGTAATAAATTTCGGAACAAGGACCGCAAGGGCCTGCACCATGTTCCCAGAAATTATCTTCTTTTCCAAATTTAAAAATTCTTTCCGGGGCAATGCCGATCTCGTCTCTCCAGATGGCAAATGCCTCGTCATCTTCTAAGTAGACAGACGGATATAAGCGATCCGGGTCGAGTCCGATGACCTCTGTGAGGAATTCCCATGACCAGGCAATCGCCTCATGTTTGAAATAATCCCCAAAAGAAAAGTTTCCAAGCATCTCAAAAAATGTTCCGTGGCGGTCTGTCTTTCCAACATTTTCAATATCACCCGTACGGATACATTTCTGACAGGTGGTCACTCTTTTTCTCGGCGGAATTTCCTGTCCGGTAAAATAAGGCTTTAACGGTGCCATTCCTGCATTGATCAAAAGCAGACTGTTGTCATTATGCGGCACCAGGGAAAAACTTTTCATTGCAAGATGCCCCTTGCTTTCAAAAAACTCCAGGTACATTTTTCGAAGTTCGTTTACTCCATATTTCTTCAAAACTTCATCCTCCTACTCTATTGTCATCTTATATCTTTCAGCCAGGGCAAAAACTTTACAAAAATTCATTGCTCTTTTCGCTGAGTGAAAAAGGTGCTGCCGAAAAACCTGTTGCCTTTCTGCAGCACCTTTGAAATATATCGTTATCGTATTTATCTATCTGATGTATTTCCAGTATCTTCCGCATGACTTTCCAGGTTTTTCTTTTCTCTGAGTTTCTTCCCACATACGAGGCCTATGGCCGCGGCTGCCACCAGGCAAATAAAAGTCACCAAATATTGTACGAAAGCATAGAATACCTCTGGCATACCAAACCCCTCCTTTTGCTCTTGGCATGAGACGACTACTGCATGTCATTTAGTATACCATAATTGATAAAAAACTGTAAATCCCTTTTTCAGGGTTTCTGTCTGTTTTCTGTAAAGTACTTATTCTCCAGACTGAGTTAAAACTTCGTTCATACTTCCGGTCCGGTATCCCTTCAAATCCAGGGAAACATAGGAAAAACCATAGTTTTGCAGCTCGGTCACCACTTGGCTTCTCATCGTTTCGTCTAACATCCTGGAAATATCTTCCGGAAGCAGTTCAATCCGGGCCAGGTTTCCATGGATCCGCACCCGGAATTGACGAAAGCCAAGCGAACGAAGAAATTCCTCGGCCTGTTCCACCCTATGGAGCTTTTCGACCGTAATCCTCTCTCCGTACGGGAAACGGGAAGCAAGGCAGGCGAAGGAAGGTTTCTCCCAGGTAGGAAGTCCCATCTTTTTGGATAACTGGCGAATTTCTGCCTTCGTCAGTTTGGCACTGCGCAGCGGACTTTTGATATCCAACTCCTCCACTGCCTTCATGCCCGGGCGGTAATCTCCCATATCATCCATGTTCGAGCCTTCTGCCACACAGCTAATCTGATTCTTCTGTGCCAGCTCTACAAATTGTGTAAATAAGGCTTTTTTGCAGATATAGCAGCGATCCGGCGGGTTATCCTGGAAAGAATGGATCTCTGAGTCACCCACATCTAAAATGAACTGGCGGATCCCCTCTTTTTCACAAAACTCTTTCGCCTCTTTGGATTCCCTTTCCGGATTCAGACAGGATCTTGCGGTAAGAGCTACTGCATTGTCTCCTAATGCTTCTTTTGCTGCTGCCAAAAGGAGAGTGGAGTCCACACCGCCGGAAAAGGCAACGGCTACTTTTCCATAAGATTTCAGACACTCCAAAAGAGCCTGATATTTTTCCTGCAGCTGTTTTTCATCGATCGTTTTTTGCATTATCTTTCCTCCATGATGTCCGTTTTAATGTCTTTCTGCCAGCTCGTCTGTAATATCTTTCCAAGTGAGATCCCTTTCCACCATCAGTACCATCATATGGTACAGGAAATCACAGATTTCATATTTTAATTCATCCGAATCCGGGTTTTTTGCGGCGATCACGATTTCCGTCGCTTCTTCCCCGACTTTCTTGAGAATTTTGTCGATTCCCTTATCAAAGAGATAGTTGGTATAGGAGCCTTCTTTTGGATGGGCTTTCCTGTCCTCGATCGTTGCTATAACCTCTTTAAACACCTCCAGCGGATTCTCTTCCCGCGATTCCTTTTTTACAAGCTCCGTGAAAAAGCAGCTGTGGTTTCCGGTATGGCATGCAGCCCCAACCTGGGCGACTTTCGCTAAAATCGTATCTTTATCACAGTCGATGGATAGGGATTTGACATACTGGTAATGACCGGATGTCTCCCCTTTGGTCCACAGTTCCTGCCTGCTGCGGCTAAAATATGTCATCTTTCCGGAAGCAATGGTCTTTTCAAAGGATTCCTTGGTCATATAAGCCAGCATCAGAACTTCCCCGGTTTTCGCATCCTGCGTAACCACCGGGATCATCCCATCAGAATTCAGGGTAAAATCTTCAAAAGAAACGGCACTCTGGAAGGTATTGACCGGGATGGAAGAAGCTTTCAACGCCTGCTTGATCTCCATGATGTCTGTTTGTTTTTTCGATGTGAAAATCATCCCGGAAACCATGGACATTTTTGCTGCGGTTTCCACCTCTTCTAATGTTTCGGCATGGCATAACATAAAGACAGGGGCAGAAAGCTTGACGCGAAGATAATCTGCCGTCTGCATATAGGCTTCCTCCATCTGTCCGGCTGCCAAAACGATTCCTCCAAAACCTTCTTCTTCCAATGCCTTTTTCGCACGGCCGCAGATCTCCTCCTGGCCCATCTCTTTCCGGACTTCCAGATAAAGATAAATTCTCTCGGAGCCAAAACGGCCGGCCGCTTCCTTGACCGCTTCCAGATTGTCAAAACCTTCTGTTTTGACAAAGACACGCTTTGCTCCGGCATAAATCATTTTTTTAATGTCTTCAAAACGATTGACCTTTGCACAGACATTCAGAGGAATCTCTGCACTGCGGCAGATCGCTTTGATCGCCTTGACATCTTCTTCCTTTCCTTCCTGGAAGGATTCCTCATCAAAATAAAATAATTCATCTGCCCCGCAATTGTCATAATAGGCAGCCATTTCTTCTATGGATTCCGGATAAATCTGCGGAATCAGCTTCATATATTCCATCGCTTTATAATGCTCCTTTCGTGGACAAAACATCCGTGATCCTCTGATCAAACGCTGTGGCTTCATCCAGTGCCTTGGCAAAAGCCTTAAATGCCGCCTCCATGATGTGGTGGTTATTGCTTCCATGAATCAGTTTCAAATGAAGGTTCATGGCTGCGCTGCAGGAAACGGCATAGAAAAATTCTTTTACCATTTCCGTATCAAATCCGCCCACCCGTTCTACGGTAAATGGAAGTTCGCATACACAATACGCCCTCCCGGACAGATCTACCGCACCGAGAACCAGAGTCTCATCCATTGGCAGCAGGAAATTGCCAAAACGCCGAATCCCCTTTTTATCGCCTGCGGCCTCCCGGATCGCCTGTCCCAACACAATGCCGGTATCCTCGATCGTATGGTGACAATCCACTTCCAGATCCCCATCCACTCTGCAGTAAAGATCAAAAAAACCGTGGCGGGCAAAGCTGTTTAACATATGGTCAAAAAAACCGATTCCTGTGTCTATGTCATATTTTCCGCTGCCGTCCAGATTCATGTCAATGACAATCCTGGTCTCCCCGGTCGTCCGTTCTACATGGGCTTTTCTTTCCTGTATTCCCATTATCATTCCTCCTCAAACCTTACTGCGATCGAATTGGCATGGGCCGTCAGCCCTTCTGCTTTTGCAAAGGTCTCTATGTCTTTATGAATGGCCTGTAACGCGTCCCTAGAATAATAGATGATACTGGATTTTTTCACAAAATCATCCACATTCAGAGGGGAAAAGAATTTCGCGGTGCCGTTTGTCGGCAACACATGGTTCGGACCGGCAAAATAATCGCCCAAAGGCTCCGAACTGTATTCGCCAATAAAAATCGCTCCTGCATTCCTGATCTTCGTCATCGTTTCAAAAGGGTTCGCCGTCACAATTTCCAGATGTTCCGAGGCAATGGCATTCACCGTATCGATGGCCTCTTCCATAGTATCCGCTTCCAAAATATATCCGAATTGATCCAGCGATTTCTGGATAATCTCTCTCCGGGACAGCTTTTCCAGATAATTTTCGATCTCCTTTTGCACATCAGCGGCAAGGGTTTGGCTTGTGGTGACCAAAATGGCACTGGCCAGTTCGTCATGCTCCGCCTGGGAAAGCAGATCTGCCGCCACATAATGCGGGTTGGCACTGTCGTCGGCAAGAACCAGAATCTCACTCGGGCCGGCGATCGAATCGATACTCACATGGCCATACACTGCCTTTTTGGCAAGTGCCACATAGATATTGCCCGGGCCGACGATCTTATCCACTTTTTCGATGGATTCCGTTCCAAAAGCCAGGGCACCGATAGCCTGAGCACCGCCCACTTTATAAATATGGGTTGCCCCCGCCTCATTGGCAGCCACCAAAGTGGCAGGAGTAACCTCCCCATTTTTATCCGGCGGTGTCACCATGACGATCTTTTCCACCCCCGCTACCCTGGCAGGGACAATGTTCATCAATACGGAAGACGGATAAGCCGCCTTGCCGCCCGGTACATAGACTCCAACCGAAGACAATGGTGTCATCTTCTGGCCGAGGATCGTCCCGTCCGGTTTCGCATCAAACCAGCTGTTCCTTTTTTGTTTCTCGTGGTATGCCCTGATATTGACCAGGGATTTCCGGATCACGTCCACCAAAGACGCATCGACTTTTTCATAAGCTGCCTGAATCTCCTGCGGTGTCACCTTCACGGTATCTTTTGTCAATTGGCAGTGATCAAATTGCTCCGTATAGGAAAAAAGTGCCTCATCGCCCTTTTCTTTGACTTCATCTAAGATTCCCTGCACCGTTCCTGCGTACTGGTCATAATTGTTCGGACTTCTTTTTAACAGGTCACTTAAAATATTTTTTGTATTCTCCCGGTTTATCTTTAATACTCTCATTTTTCCTCCGTTTCTATCCAATCTGCTGGCAAAATACCCGTGTATGCTATCATTAATCCACAGGCGCACCGGCAGGGTGATCATTTAATTGACGAAGATCGTAGATCAGTTTCCGAATCCGTTCCTGTTCCATCTTCAGACTCACCTGGTTGACAACCATCCGGGCGGAAAGATCACAGATTTCTTCTAACACCGTCAGTCCGTTGGCACGCAGCGTGGAGCCGGTCTCCACAATATCTACGATCACCTCCGAAAGCCCGACGATCGGAGCAAGCTCCACCGAACCGTTGAGCTTGATAATTTCTACGGTCTGAAACTTTTTATTATAAAAATAATCTTTGGCAATTTTAGGGTATTTCGAAGCAACCCGGATTAATTCCCCATGCTGTAACTTCTCCTTCGCACTCTCCGGGCCGCACACGCACATCCGACATTTGCCAAATCCCAGATCCATCACTTCGTAAAGATTCCTTCCCTCTTCCAGAATCGTATCTTCACCCACCACACCGATGTCTGCAGCTCCGTATTCTACGTAAGTCGGGACATCCGAGGCTTTTGCCAGGAAAAACCTTAACTTCAGCTCTTCATTCACAAAAATCAGCTTTCTTGTTCCTTTATCCCGGATGGAATCGCAGGTGATGCCCAATTGTTCAAATAAATCCATAGTCTTGCTGGCCAACCGTCCTTTTGCCAGAGCAAATGTTAAATAACGCATCTTAATATTCCTCCCTGAATTCCTTTAATGTCACCGTCTTCCGGCTTCCTCTTGCAAAATCGAAAACAGTGACCATTCCCTTGTTAAGATAGATCAGTCCGAAAGCTCCCTGGCTCTTCCCAAAGCTGAGATACTCCTCCAGGCTTTTCCCGTCATCCGCACAAATCATCTCTGTGCGCATACCGCTTTTCCGAAGACTCATCGAAAGGGCGATTGCATCTTTCCTGTCTTCTTTGTTATAAAGGAAAAGGGAATAGGCATATTCGGAAAGGGAAATCGGAATGTCCTGCCGTCCCAGTGCCGATAAGACGTCATCGATCAGGATCGTAAAACCGCAGGCCGGCGCATTCTTTCCAAACTGTGCCAGCAGATTATCATAACGCCCGCCTTTTCCGATGGCATCTCCCGTCCCGTAGGTGTATCCCCGGAAAATAATGCCCGTATAATAATCGTAATGGTTGACCATACCAAGATCAAAACTGACATACTTCTCATACCCATAAAGTGTGAGAACCTCATACACCTCTTCTAATCGGCTGAGTGCCGCCTGGCAGCGTGGATTCACCGTAAGCTTTTTCGCTTTTTCCAGCATGGAGACATCCCCGTAAAGCTCATTATATTCTAATAAAATATTCCTGTAACATTCTTTGATTTCTAGCCCTGACAGAAAAATTTCCATTCCAAGGGCATTTTTATTTTCTATATATTCATGAATCTGATGTTTTTCTTCTTTGGTAACATCCAGCGCATCCATGATTCCTTTATAAAATTCCGCCTCTCCAATATCCACACGAAATTCCCGGATACCGGCAGCAAGGAAGCAGTCGATCATCATGATAATGCCTTCCGCATCCGATTCCGGACTGTCATCATTGATCAGTTCCGCCCCCATTTCTGTCTTTTCGGTGAGCTTGCCCTGATAGCTTGGGTTATTAAGGAAGGTATTGCCCCGATAGGAAAGACGAAGCGGGAAATCACAGTGATTATAATATTTTGCCACACTTCTCGCAATCGAAGGCGTCATATCCGGACGCAACACCAGGGTATTGTTATTCCGGTCAAAAAATTTAAACATTTCCCGGGAGCTTACGGTTCCCGTATCGCTATTAAATATATCAAAAAATTCAAACGTAGGAGTCTCAATGTCCTGATAACCATAAAGTTCCAGGACATGATGGATCTGTTTTTCCACCGCCGATTTTTTCTTGCATTCCGAGTTGTAAATGTCCCTTACCCCTTCCGGAGTATGGAGTAGTTTTTCTTTCATTGCTATCCTCCTGACAAAAAGAATTTTATTTTATCTCTTTTCTTTGCTTTTTCACTGCGTTATGATAAAGCGATAACGCAACAAAGCCATTCCTATTATACGCAGGTGTGCGCCTTTTGTCAACCGAAAGTACCAACTGCTCCATAACTACGATAACATTTCGTAACGGTTCACTCCGTTCCCGGCAACGGCATTTCGCTAGTGGATATCGTGTCCGTCCATATCCTCTTCCAGATCGAGCTCTGCCGGGTCGATGTGGCTGGAAGCACCGTACATATCCCTTCCTACGACTTTTTTCTCTTCTCTTTCCTTCTCAATCAGATCGCTTAACATCCTTTTTACTTCCACGGGTCTGGCAATGTTTTCAAGCCGGATGACCGGGGTGGAGCGGTCCTTGGTATTTAACTCGATCGTCCCCGTTCCAAAAATTCTCTGTCCTAAGGAACGTACCAGCGTGATATCGATAATCCGATATAACAGGCATTCATCTTCCCTGGAGGAGAGGAACCCGGAATTTACATATAAACGGCCGTTTCCAACGGAATATTTGGTAAAACTGATCGGAAACCATAAATGATGTTTTCTATCTTCCCATACCATCTCGGTTGTCACTTCACAAAACTGTCCATTCTCTGCCTTTGCCATACAAACCCTCCTCATTTTTACTCGTATTTCTTTTGAACAACATACCATATTCATTACATTATTGTCAATATCCGTCATTTTGACATCCTCTTCTTATCTGTGGTATAGTACAAGCTGTATTATTTTGAATATCAGGAGGTTTTTTTATGGCTTTTGATGGCGTCGTGATAGCCAATGTCGTACACGATATGAACCGTCTCCTTACCGGAGGCCGTATTTATAAAATATATCAGCCGGAAGCAGATGAACTGCTTCTCACGATCAAAAATAACAGGGATACTTACCGCCTGCTTCTTTCGGCAAGTGCCAGTCTACCCCTGATCTATTTTACTTCCCAATCCAAGACCAATCCCATGACCGCCCCGAATTTCTGTATGCTTTTGCGCAAATATATCAGCAATGGCCGGATCGTGGAGATCACACAGCCGGGTATGGAGCGGATCGTGGAGATACATATCGAACATTTAAATGAGCTGGGGGATACCTGCCAGAAGAAATTAATTGTTGAGATTATGGGAAAACACAGCAATATTATCTTTATTGATGATAAAGGAATGATCATTGACAGCATTAAGCATATTTCCCATCAGATCAGCTCCGTCCGGGAAGTCCTGCCGGGGCGCACCTACGAAGCTCCTCCGGGAAAAGGGAAGATCTCCCTGTCTGCCTTGTCGCCGGAATGGATGGAGGATGTCCTTTTAAAAAAAGCGTCTTCGATCCAAAAAGCAGTTTACGGCAGCATTTCCGGGATCAGCCCGCTTTTGGCCAACGAAATATGTTACCGTGCGGAAATTGACGGGGATATGGCCGTTGCCTCCCTCTCCTCCGGTCAGCAGACCAGACTTTACGGCGAGCTTCTCCGGCTGAAAAATCAGCTGGAAACGTTTGATTTTCATCCCAATATTATTTACAACGGAAAAGAGCCGCGGGAATTTTCCTCTCTTTCCCTCCACATGTTCCATGACATGGAAGCAGTAGAATATCCTTCCATTTCCGAGGTATTGGAAACCTTTTATTCCCAGAAAGAGATCGTGACCCGCATCCGGCAAAAGTCTGCCGACCTGCGCCGGATCGTACAAAATGCCCTGGAACGGACGGCAAAGAAATATGACCTGCAAAGAAAGCAGCTCAAAGATACCGAAAAGAAAGAAAAATATAAAATTTACGGGGAATTACTCCACACTTACGGCTACGATGTGGCACCCCGCCAAAAGGAACTGGTCTGTCTGAATTATTATGATGGAAAGGAAATCAAAATTCCTTTAGATCCTGCACTGAATGCGATGGAAAATGCGAAAAAGTATTTTGACCGTTATGGTAAATTAAAAAGAACCTATGAGGCACTGCATGTCCTCATCAAAGAAACACAGGCAGAGCTGAACCATCTGGAATCAGTAAGCAACGCCCTGGAAATTGCCCGGGAAGAAAATGACCTGCTCATGATCAAAGAAGAACTCGTGGAATGCGGATATATGAAACGGCATGGACGCAGCCAGAAGAAACATCAGGGAAAAAGCAAGCCTTTTCATTATCTTTCTTCGGACGGCTTCCATATATATGTAGGAAAAAATAATTTTCAAAATGACGAGCTCTCCTTCAAATTTGCGAACGGAAAAGATATGTGGTTCCATGCAAAAAAAATGGCCGGTTCCCATGTCATCGTCAAGATGGAAACCGCGGAGGAACTTCCGGACCGCACCTATGAAGAAGCGGCCCGCCTTGCCGCCTTTTACTCCAAAGGACGGCAGGCTCCCAAAGTGGAAATCGACTATACCAGGAGGAGGAATCTGAAAAAACCTCCGCAGTCCAAACCGGGATATGTCATCTACCACACCAACTATTCCATGTCGATCGAACCGGATATTTCCGGGATTAAAGAACTGTCGTAACTTTTAGCAGTCTGCCACATCATGCGGCAGGCTGTTTTTTATGAAATAATACTTTAAATGAGACTTTCATAAAGCTTTTCATATTTCCTGGAAGACGCTTTCCAGGAAAAGTTCTTCCGCATCCCTCTGGCCGCGATCTTTTCCCATTCTTCCGGATGCTTTTGATAGACTTCCCACGCTTCCGCGATGGCAGCCAGCAGGGCATGCGGCGTGCAATCCGTAAATCCAAAGCCTGTCCCGGTATGGTTTCTTCGGTTATAGATCGTCACCGTATCTTTCAGACCTCCGGTTTTTCGGATAATCGGGACGGAACCATACCGAAGAGCCATCATCTGGCTTAATCCACACGGTTCAAACAAGGATGGCATCAGAACCGCATCGCAGCCGGCATAAATATATTTCGCCATCTCATCCGTGTATTCCGGCTGCACATATACTTGATCCGGGTACTTTTCCTGGAAATCCAGAAACATTCTTCTGCAATATTCCTCCCCATCTCCCAGAACATAGATCTGGACAGGCATTTTCATAATCTCCTCCATGACCGGTGCCAGGAGAGAAAATCCTTTCTGTTCGGTCAGCCTTGAGACAATTCCCATCGCAAATGCTTTTTTCTTAGGCATGGAAGCCTTTGACTGCAGCATGGATTTATTTTTCCTTTTTCCCTTGGAAAACGTTTCCCAGTTGTATTGACAGGCAATATACTCATCTTCCATCGGATTGTAAATATCATAGTCGATTCCGTTCACAATCCCGTATAAGTCTCCGGCCCTGCATCGCAGCACACCATCCAGTCCTTCCCCGTATTCCGGCTGCTGGATCTCCTGTGCATATGACTTACTGACGGTCGTCACCCGGTCGGCAAAGACAATGCCCCCTTTCAGAAGATTCGCAGAACCATTCCATTCTAATTTATCATAGGAAAACACATCATCTGCCAATCCGGTGATATCTTTTAACCGGTCAATTTCTGTAATGCCCTGATATTTCAGATTATGGATCGTCATGATGGTTTTGATATTCCGGTAAAAAGGATCCCCATAAAAAAAGGATTTTAAAAAAACAGGGATCAATGCCGACTGCCAGTCATTACATTGAATCAGATTCGGCTCGAACGAAAGATATGCCAGCATCTCCAACACCGCTTTGGAAAAAAAGGCAAACTTTTCAATATCCACCCACATGTCAAAATATGGATACTCTCCACAAAAATAAAAATCATTCTCAATAAAATAACAGGTGATTCCTTCATACTGTAATTCCTTTACCGTCACATTTTGCTGCCGCCAGCCAAGGAACATCGGAAAAGTGACTTTGGTAACCATCTTCTCCCGCCATTGTTCATCAATGCACTGATATCCCGGAATCACAATCCGCACATCATATTTTTTATGGTTCAAGTGCTTCGGCAAAGATCCTACGACTGCTCCCAGTCCTCCTGTTTTTACAAATGGTGCACATTCTGCCGCTGCAAATAGTATCCTTTTCATAAATAAAATCCTTTCGTTTGTGATAGGCGGAAACCCACTTCCTTTAGGTGGTGGGTAGTTGACAAATTCCTCCAACCTCTTTTGTGATGATTCTCGCCACTCCCCACATCGAACGCGGGGAATTGCTGTTTCTACCACTTTATGTATTTTGATGATAGCATGAATACCCGGTAAATAATGATTCCGGCATCTAGTTTCTCATTATATCATAGAAAAAACGGATACTCAAATAATCAAAAACCTTTTGTTGACTTTTTCAATTTTATGTGTTAAAGTTTTTACAGTTAAAGTGCAAAAGAGATTGCACTTCAATAAACAAGAGAGGATATACGAACATGAAATTATTACTGTTAGCTATTTATTTTATTGTTTTGATCGCGATCGGTTTCTATTGCAGACAAAAAGCAACCGATGTGGATGGTTTTGTACTCGGAGGCCGTTCGGTAGGACCCTGGCTCACCGCCTTTGCCTATGGAACCTCCTATTTTTCAGCGGTTGTCTTTGTAGGATATGCCGGACAGTTCGGATGGCGATTTGGGATAGCCGCTACCTGGGCAGGCATCGGAAACGCACTTCTTGGCTCGCTTCTCGCATGGGTTGTCCTCGGAAGACGCACCCGGGTTATGACACAGCATCTGGATTCCGCTACCATGCCTCAGTTTTTCGGAAAAAGATTTCAGAGTCATTCCCTGAAAATTGCGGCATCCGCCATTATTTTTATTTTCCTGATTCCTTATACCGCCTCCCTTTACAACGGCCTTTCCCGGCTCTTTGGCATGGCTTTCCACATAGATTACTCCGTATGTATTATCCTTATGGCAGTGCTCACCGCGATTTATGTCATTGCGGGAGGATACATGGCCACAGCCATTAACGACTTTATCCAGGGAATCATCATGCTTTTCGGTATCATAATCATTATCGGTGCCGTATTAAAAAGCAAAGGGGGATTTATGGCGGCATTGGACGGACTTTCCAGGGTGAGCGACACTACAGTCTCTTCCACCCCTGGCGTTTTCGGCTCCTTTTTTGGACCGGATCCCCTCAGTCTCCTTTCGGTCGTGATTTTAACATCCCTTGGTACCTGGGGACTTCCGCAGATGGTTCAGAAATTTTATGCAATTGATAAAGAGGATTCCATAAAGAAAGGGACGATCATTTCGACCGTATTCGCACTGGTCGTGTCCGGTGGATGTTATTTCCTCGGGGGATTCGGACGCCTTTTCTCCGATAAGATTGATATTGCCGCCAACGGCTATGACTCGATCATCCCGACCATGCTCGAAGACCTGAGTCCGGCATTGATCGCACTGGTTGTCATTCTTGTCTTATCTGCCTCGATGTCCACCTTATCTTCCCTGGTCATCGCATCCAGCTCCACGCTTACGATCGATCTGATCAAAGATAATATTTTAAAAGATATGAGTGATAAAAAACAGGTGCTGTCCATACGCATCCTGATCGTCATCTTTATTGCGATTTCCGCAATCATTGCTGTCATCCAATACAAGAGCAGCGTGACATTTATCGCCCAGTTAATGGGAATTTCCTGGGGAGCATTAGCCGGTTCCTTCCTCGCCCCATTCCTCTACTCTTTGTACTGGAAAGGCACAACCAAGGCCGCCTGCTGGGTCTCCTTCCTGTTTGGCTGTATCATCATGATCCTGAATATGATCTGGGGTTCCCATTTCCCTGCACTGTTACAGTCCCCAATCAACTGTGGTGCGTTTGCGATGGCGGCCGGATTAATTCTTGTCCCGATCGTCAGCCTCTTTACCAAAAAACCGGACCCACAGCTGATTGAGGATACCTTCGCCTGCTACGACAAGACCAATACCGTATCCCAGAGGACGGCACTGGGCGAATAGAACAGTTTTGGGGCGGCTCCACGGGTTTTCAAGCGGTACCACTCTTTTCGTTATAAAGACATATATTTTATATATAATTTATAAAACTCTGCATTTTTGGCCAGTGAAATTTCCCGGGCATTTTCTGCCGCCTTTCGAAATCTTTCCTCCAGATGCGGAGTTTTTGCCAGTATAACTGCCCCTGCTAACGAACTGTTTCCCACTGCCACAATCTTACCTGCCAGCTCCTCCGGAATCATTCCGATACCGACCGCCTTGTCCACATTGATTTTCTGGCCAAATCCTCCTGCCAGGTAAACCTGGTCGATCTGGTCCAAATCCACCCCGAACTCCTTTACCAGAATCTCGATCCCGGCACGGATTGCCGCCTTGGCAAGCTGGACTTCCCGGATGTCTTTTTGCAAAAAGGCAATGTCTTTTGTCAACGGGAAACCTTCCTTTACATACTTCTTATCCAAACGGCCTGTTTTGTCCATTATCTCTGCCTTGCACAGTTCATAAACTGTTTCCAGAACACCCGTTCCGCAGATTCCCACCGGTTTCTGGTTTCCGATTGTTTGCATTTCGATTTTTCCATTTTCTATCGAAACCGAAGAAATCGCTCCCGGAATCCCTGCCATCCCACAGCTGATATTTCCTCCCTCTAAGGCCGGGCCTGCCGCTGTAGATGTGGCAAGTATCTGATTTTTATTTCCAATGGCCATCTCCCCGTTCGTTCCAATATCCACCAATAGGCTGATTTCCTCTTTCTGATCCATCTGGCAGGCGATGATCCCGCTCACAATATCCGCCCCGACATAGGTGCTGATCCCCGGAAGGATCTTCATATTTTTATAAGAATGGAACGAAATATCGACCGGAGTATACGGAGCTACTCCCAATGTCTGACAGGAATATCCCTGCAGAAGATGCTGCATTGTCGTATTCCCCGAAATAATCATCGGCGTTTTCTCAAAACAAAGCCCCAGATCTTCCACAAGTCCTTTCAGGTCATGACAAATTAATTTCTGAAGTTCTTCCCCTTTTCCCTGATTCGAAGCTTCGATTCTGGAAATCACATCCGCACCGAACAGACGCTGGTGGTTAATACCCGACACAGTTTTTTCCACGGTCTTCTTTGCTTGCGAAATCGCAGAAGCCACAATCGTCGTCGTGCCGATATCCACCGCCACAACTGCGTCGCCTGCATCTCCTGGAGCCGCCTCTGCATGCCACTTCTCCATCTGCGCTTTCTCCGCTTCCTTATCACAAAAACCCGCCGGATCCGCCAAAATTTCTTCCGTCTTCCATTCTGTTTCTACCAATATCCTGTCTTCCGTCTGATAATCCGGCAGCTCAATACTTATCTCCCCGGACACTTCCACTTCACAGGCAAGACGCCATCCCTCTTCCCTTTCTTTTTTCGTAAGACATCGCACTTCATTTTCGGTAGGTTCCGGTGCCTGCCCGGAAAAACGGACTTTACATTTCCCACACTTCCCGACACCACCGCAATAGGCAGGGATATATTCTCCCTGTTCCTGTAAAACCTCCAACAGCTCTTGTTTCTTCTCTCCCAGATCTATGGTTTTCTTTTTCATGGTTCGCTTTTCCTTTCCAGATCATTGCATGTATAGTGGATTCCATGCACTGTTTTGCTGCTGCATTCCTGTTCTATTTTTCCATATTTTCCTCACCAAAGGATCTTTCAAAGGATGTTTGCATCGGTGCAGGAACCGTCATCCTCCGTTTCCGGTCCACATCAATCCATTCATCCAATGTCAGGGGTATATAATCCGAAAACATACAAAAGCAGTTAATCATCTGACAAGGAATCGGCTTTTCCTCCTGCGCATCCTTTATCAGACGTTTTTGAAGTCTTGTCATGTTCTGAAAATGATTTACCAGAATCTCATCATAGGTATTATGTACATGACCATATAACATATAGGTTTTCGGCTCCCCCTTCTCATTCACCCGATACTGTCCATCATAGCAGAAGATAGGATAATGTGACAACACAATCTTCCTTTTGTTATCCTTTAATTCCATATAGGGCTCGATCCATTGAAACAGACTTTGGTCAAAATGCCTGTCCTTCAAAAATCGGTCGTGATTTCCAATAATCAAATATTTCCTGCCATTCAATCTCTGAAGAATCTGATTGGTCTTTTCCCCTTTTTCTATCGAAAAATCTCCAAGAATTACCACCTCATCATTCCAGCGAACCTTTCTGTTCCATTGGGAAATCATATATCGATTCATGGCTTCGACCGTTTCAAAGCCCCTCTCGTCCATTTTTGTATTCAACCTGTCATGGTAAAAATGTAGATCTGAAATATAATAGCGCATAGCAATTCCCTTATTCTGGTTTGTAAACCAATACCTGCCTGCTGTCATAGCCCTGTTTCTTAAACTCAGAACACAGCACATCCATTCTCGTCGGCTCGATACAAAGCAGGTTCATGGGATGTCCCTGATCCATCAGCTTTTGCAAAGCCTTTACCGGAATCTTCTTATATTCCGCATGGAAAACATAGCGATCCGACATCGGCTCAATCAGCTCCGCCACTCCCATCACCTGTACGCTTTTTAAAGATCCAAAGCCAGGTGTCTGGTCAAAAACTGCCAGGCTGACATTCTTATTTTTCTCCAGACCGATAAACTTCTCCCCACCCTCTGTAAAAATCCAGAACTTTCCATCATGGAAACTATATTCCAAAGGTGTACAGCGTACATAATCACCCGTACCCGTTGCAAGAGCACAAACCTCACTCTTTGCAAGATATTCTTCCGTAAATTTCCTTAATGCATCCACCGGCATTTCGACACGCTCCTTCTGCGTCCAGTAGGATGCCGCTGCTTTATATTCTTCTATAGTCATAGTATTCCTCCAAACTTCTCTTTATTCTCTGTTATCCATTCTTCCAGTTTCTCGTCATAATTAACTTTCACCGTGCCCCTTCATCTTGTCACGATATCCAGCAAACTCTTATAACTGTCCACCACATCATAGACAACTTCTCCATTGCTGATGGCCTTAAAATGCTCTCGCGCACAATGAATCTTTGATTCTTCTATGCGACGTAGCTGCATAGAATTCATTGATCCCTTTGTCTCTGCTACAAAATAAATATGCTTTACGCTTCCCTCGTAAAAGGCAATTGCCCAGTCTGGATTGTAGCGACCAACCGGAGTAGAAATATAAAAACCATCCGGTAGTTTCACATAAACTGCAACATCTTTATTTGTATCTAATTCTGTAGCAAAGTCTCTTTCATTGGTAGAGTCAAATACAATATGATCATATAGATGCTTCTTTGCTTTCATAGTATTCACACCCAGACGGCCCTTGATCGTAGGATCCGTAAATACCTCTGTGCCATATTTTTCATCCATCACATCATAGGTAATGTGCTCAATAATTGCCGTAGCTTTTTCATCATTGATCAAAGCCGCTGCCTTAATAATGAATTCTTCCGGATTATATTTGAACTGATTAAATACAGATGGCTGAATGCCTTTCAATATCTGAATGACAGCTTTTCTTGTCAATTTGGTCTCATCCACCATCTTACCAATTAAGTCATATTTTACATTTGAGCTTATAGCAATCTGGTTATTATAATTTGCAGACTCCTCTTTCACAAAAGAAGCACCGCTTGCTAACTCTTCCTTAGATTTAATCTGCTCCATCGTTCCGGTTTCCACCTTAAAGTAAATCTTTGGAACCCGAAGCTTACTGTCCAGGGATGCAATTGCCTTCTTCACAAGCTCATCTGTATCAAAGTCAACAACATACACTGACTTGGAATTAATCTTTGACCACAATGCCTTAAATTCCGGCATGGCAAGTTTATCTTCATCTACTGTCAGTTCTACATTGTTGCTGCGGGCATTTTCTGGCATCATAGAGCGACTGTCGTAGATAGAATCTATAATCTCGATAACAGCTGCAGCGGAATCTGCGACTTCCTCTGCCACCTTAATTTCTCCATTTGCTTTCTCTTCATAGTACTTGTCAGTAAGCGTACCTTTTTTATCAACATAGCCATTAACAATCAGATCATACTGAATCGCATGTGCTGTATCCGAATCAACAACCTGTTCATTCCCTTTGTCATCCTTAATAACCTTACCAATAAACAGATCTGCTGTTACCGCCTTCGGTCTGTCAACCACAGCTTCTGCCAGTTCCGTCTGCAGCCCCTTAGCAAAGCTGTCATAGCTCTCACTAGCGATCACTGTCAGTATATTGACGTTGTGGACATCGTTGCCCAGGACATTCGTATCCATACGCTCGCCGTCCTGATTGACACAGAGGCGGAGACCACGGCCTACTTCCTGGCGTTTACGTACATCGGAACTGCTCTGCTTCAATGTACAAATTTGGAACACATTCGGATTATCCCATCCTTCTCGCAATGCAGAGTGAGAAAAAATAAAACGAACCGGGCTTTTCTTTGGATTACGTTCCAGTAAAAGTTCCTTATTTTTCATGATCAGATTATAAGCATCTACGTCATCTGTTGTAGTTTCTCTACGTTTCAGTTTGGAATCAATCATCTTGCCCTTTTTGTCAATAGAAAAATAACCTGCGTGTGTCTTCTCAGCAGAAATCGAATTCAGATATTTCATATAATCATCTTCACCAACTGCTATCTGCATGTTGCTGAGGATATCATTATATTCCTCTTCGAACATATCTGCATAAATACCGTTCATTGGCTGTCCGGCTTGATCATACTGCTTATATTTGGCAACCTCGTCGATGAAGAACAATGACAGGACTTTAATACCTTTATAGAACAGCTCGCGTTCCCTCTGAAGATGTGAGAGAATGGTTTCTCTGATCTGAATACGGCGCAATTGATCCTCGCTGACCTTTCCTATCACATCTCCGGCATAAATCTTAATACCATTCAAGAATTCTATCGAATCATCACGGCCATCAATATGGGAAACAACAAAATTTTCTTTATATTCCTCCATATGACCGGAATTATCATAAAGGTTAAATCCTTCGGAAACTGTTCTGGTAATCTTACGGATGCCATTTGCGCCCTTAAAATCAAACTGAATCGTAGCAGTCGGCGCAGACTTGGAAAGATTAATACTTTCCAGATAGACATAGCTTTCTGTCGCAGTGCTTCCAGATTCCGTAATGCCTTTGACTGCAATCTTTTTTACAAGATGTTTATTATACGCTTCCATTGCATCCAGACGATAAACCATATTATAGATGCTGTCACTCTTATGAGTAGCTGAATAACGAAGCGTCATCAAAGGATGAAAGTCCTCCAGATTCTTTTTTGTCTTCTTGCCTTCTACAGACTGTGGCTCATCAATAATCAGAATCGGATTGGTCTTAGCAATAATGTCAATTGGTCTGCGTGAGCGGAATTCATCCAATTTCATATAGATACGTCTGGCAGCCTTTCCTCTGGCATTAAACGCCTGGGAATTGATGATCATGACATTGATTGAACTATCTGATGCAAAACGATCAATCTCTGTCAGCTGAGCAGAATTATAAATAAAGAATCGTATCTTCTTACCGTACTCTTCTGCAAAATGTTCCTGAGTCACCTGGAAAGATTTATATACACCCTCACGAATCGCAATCGAAGGCACAACTACGATAAACTTGCTCCATCCATAATGCTTATTCAATTCATACATTGTTTTAATATATGTATAAGTCTTACCCACTCCGGTTTCCATCTCAATGGTCAGGTTATATCTGCCCTCCAGTTTATCCGATGGCTGTATCTGATTTCTTCTCTGTATTGCCTGTAAATGCTCCAGAATTACACGGTCACTTAATTCCGGCACGATTTTTTGATTGCTCCAACCGGTAAATGTCTGATCACTACCTATTTCATTTACGTATCCCGTATATCCTGATTTATCTTTCGAAATACCTCGATCCATCATGTAGGATGGTGTCAGGTAAGGCTGTCCGGTAAAGATATCAACCACGGCTTTGGCGGCATCTGCCTGGAACTTTTGATGCTTAAATCGTAGCTTCATCGTCTTCGCCTCCATTCTCATCTGACAGCTGTTCTTCCAACAGCTTTTGCAGAGCTTCCTTACTCGGCAAGACTGTCTCGTATTTACTTGCAAAAATCTGCGTATTATCTTCTGGCAAAGTCATTTCCACAACGGCATTGTTTTTATTTTTACACAACACAATACCTATCGTTGGATTTTCATCGGCTAGTTTAACCTTCCGGTCATAGTAGTGGACATACATCTGCATTTGACCGATATCCTGATGCTTTAATTCACCAATTTTCAAATCAAACAATACAAAACAACGGAGCAATCGGTTGTAGAAAACCAAATCCACCATAAAATGTTCTTCATCAAAGGTGAAACGCACCTGTCTGCCGATAAATGCAAAGCCAGTACCCAGCTCCAATAAAAATTTTTGCAGATTGTCGATAATCCGGCTCTCAAGTTCACTCTCAGAATATTCCGGCAATTCCTTTAACCCAAGAAATTCCAACACATACGGATCCTTAACAGCATCATTTGCCGTCTCAACCTTCTGTCCTTCCAATGTCAGTCGATAAACTTTATCCTTATTTGTACTAAGAGCAAGTCGCTCATAAAGTGAACTATCATACTGTCGTTTCAACTCGCTGAGACTCCAGTCATTTTTCACAGATTCAATTTCATAAAAATAACGTTCATCCACATTATCAATTCGCATAAGCTTCAGATAATGTGACCAGCTCAAATAAAACTTTCTCCCAGTGCTGACCGACGGTAGATTTTCAAATTGGGTAAACACTGTTTCCCCAATTTGATCGTTGGAATAAACATTGTAAAATCGCCGCATGAGTTTTAAATTCTCTGCAGAATATCCCTTACCAAATGCACCTGTCAAATATGCAGAAAGCTCTTTTAAAAGCTGTTTTCCATATGCTGCTCGATTTTCACCATGCTGCTCCTCTTCCACAATCATTCTGCCAATTTCATAGTAGGCATAAACCATAGAAAGATTGACAGCAGTTTTGGCATTCTTCCTTGCCTTCTCCAGTACTCCTGAAACATTCTTCAAAAAGTCCTGGCTAACGGAGGTGATTTCATTTTTATTCATTGTCCACCCTCCTTAAATAACTTTTACCGATGTGTCCGGAGCAAGAAGTTTAAATACTTCGCCCACGTTAATCTTTGACGGGCTGTTTGCAAAGCTGCTGTCACGGAATACCGCACGGAGTGGCTGACGCTTAGCAATATCCTTGATAACACTGTCTGGAATATTTTCATCAAAGCATGCTATCAGGTCACCATCGTTATAATTGTGCACTGTGCAGCCATCAATCTGCTCAGAGCTGTAAGGCAAAGACAACGGAAGTCCCCACTCAAGCAGACAGCCAAAGAGAAGATCCAGATCGGTACGATCCTCTTTGATATTGCTCTCAAACATATCAAGAAGATTCTGGTCATAATCAGCCGGAGCATAATAGACATCCTTCATGTTGGTGTCATCAAGCTTTAACACACGAAATCCACCATCAAACTTGGCATCCGGATGTTCTTCAGCAATCTTCTTTGCTGCACGGCGGATACGTTCTTTGCCGATTTCGCAGATATTGGAGTAGCCAGCTTTGTAGGCTTCGCTCTTTTCATCGCAAGGCTCAGGCAACTGCACCATGATAAATTTACGTTGTCCGCCATTCTCAGCATTTAGTTGCATAACAGCGTGAGCGGAGGTAGCAGAGCCAGAGAAGAAATCCATAACAATGGAATTCTCTTGAAGTCCAGCAATTTTTGACAGATAGAAAACTAACTGAGACGGTTTTGGTGTATCAAACAAGTTTTCAGGGAATATATCTTTTAGTTCATATCTCGCAGTTTTATTATCTCCGCCCTTTTCCCTTGGTAGCCATGTCTCCGGTGTGATTCCAGCTTTCACCTCTGAAATAAATTTCTTTTGCATAGGCCGGCCAGTTCCATCAATTCCAAATGTAATACGGTTATCTGCAAGCAATCGCTGATAGCTTTCTTGATTTACAATCCAAGATCTGCTTGGCGGAGGAGAAAACCTTAATCCAGTTGGGCCAGTTATTACATAATCACACGACGCACTATATGTCCTTGCAGACAAGTCACTAGCACGCCAAATTCCGCGTGGATCATTATCGGGATTTTTATATGCCTTTAGTTGTTCTTCGTTTCTCTCCAGAAGTCCAGGACACCATCTGTTAGCGTCTTTTCCAAAAAGCAGAATATACTCATGCGTTGATGATACACCTCTTGCATCATTGGCCGGTCCATACTTTTTCTGCCAAACAAATGTCGCTAAATAATTTGATTCGCCTAATATTTCACCACATATTTTCTTGAGATTTTCATATTCATTATCATCGATGCTTATGAAAATAACTCCATCTTCAGTTAATAAATTTCTTGCCAACATCAACCGGGAATACATTAGGGAACACCAATCGGAATGATATTTGCCAGCAGTAGTACTATTTTCCCGTTTGAAATTCGCATTTCCGTCTTCATCAAAATATCCTGTACCCTCGTTATAATCCTCATTATCCATTATGAACGAGTCAGGATAAACAAAATCATGACCTGTGTTGTACGGCGGATCAATATAGATCATCTTCACCTTGCCGAGATAGCTCTCCTGCAACAGCTTCAGCACATCAAGGTTATCGCCCTCAATGTAGAGATTTTCTGTATTATCCCAATCTACGGATTCTTCCTTACAAGGACGTAAGGTCTTACGAATAGGCTTATTTGCTTCCACAATTGAAGCTTTCTTACCCACCCATGTAAATTCATAAGCTTCATCGCCTTCAATTACATCAGCCGATAACATCTGACGGAGAAGCTCAAAATTGATGGCTTTCTTGGGGTTGCCGTTCTCGTCTACAGTTTCTGTGATGCAGTTTGGAAACAATGCACCAATTTTTTCTATATTCTGTGCAGTCATGTCGACTGATTCCATTCTCATTTTGTCCATTTAGGTTTCCTCCAGTTCCTTCCTCAGCTTCCTCAACTCTGCATTCATTTGCATCTGTTTATTCAGCTGTTTTTCTTTTCTTATTTTCGCCCTTAAAGCATCTATCTGCTTTTGCAATGCCCGACGCTGCTCATCTCTTGCTACAGAATCTTTCAGGCTTTCTTCTGCATTTTCTGCTTGCAGTTTATCTCCAGCTATCTGCCTGACGAAGTTTTCATATACTTTATCGACATTTAAGCCTTCAAGTTTGAGTGGCAGTTCTTCTTCCTCAAGCCAGTCCGTATGGTGATACACCGACGGGCAACCAAAGTTGACCGCGGCTTCTTTACGAGACTTTC
>CAVFXN010000017.1:0-62885 GCA_963626755.1 Bacteroidaceae bacterium | reverse complement strand
AGCAGTAAGAAGTATCCGTAAGGACTTCAATTCTCGATGTGTTTTGAGTATATTTTAACACATTTTGAGTAGCAGGTAGACATTTATGATTCAGAGTATAACAATTTCAGATTGTGTGGGCCCATATTCCCAATGTGTCCTGAAAGGAGATATCCTGCAATGCATCGATCATGCCAAACGTCTTGGATATGAGGGTGTAGAAATGCATATGAGAAATGCCAAGCTCAATGATTATCATCGGATCAAAGATTATGCGGATCGTCTTGGTATGAAGGTGACCGGGATCGGAACCGGCATGGCCTGTTACGAAGACGGACATTATCTGACCAATCCGGATAAGCAGGCAAGAAAGGAAGCCCAGCAAGTCCTGATCGATTTTTTGGAAGTTGCCCATATTTTAGGAGACACGGTGGTGCTTTTTGGCCTGATGAAAGGTCCGCTGCCGGATCCGAGAGAGAGAGAAAAGTATAAAGATATTTTATGTGAATCCTTAAAGCCGGTTGTGGAAGCGGCAGAGAAGTTTGGAAATGATCTGACAATCGAGGCAATAAACCGTTTCCAGGCAGCCTATCTCTGGTCTGCGGATGAAACGTTGGAATTCGTCAACCGGTTTGACAGCAAGCGGGTAACGATCCACCTGGATACCTTCCACATTAATATTGAAGATAAAGATATGGAACGGGCGATCCGTATCTGTAAAGACCGCCTGGGATATTTCCACGTATCTGACTCCGACAGAGCTCATCCGGGACACGGACATTTTGATTTCAAGAAATGCATTGAGGTACTTTATGACATCGGCTATGATGGGGTATTGGGACATGAATACAATGCGGATCCGGATCCGGTGACAGCGGCAGTCAATGGATATCAGTTTATCCAGCAGTATCTGAAAAAATAAAGGGAACGGTTTCGCACATCAAATTGCTGCTTTGCCGCTTTACTTTTGCTCATGTGGTTACCGCATTCTCAGTAAGGGGGTCAAAATTTATTCTAAATTTTCCTTCGGAAGTTGACAAACATTTTTCATAGTGCTACCATAGCCCTTGTAGGAAAGGCTGTGAAGGAAAAAAGTAATATGTCAGGAGACATACAGAGAGGGCGGCAGCTGCTGAGAGCCGCTTATGTGAATGCATATGAATACCATTCCGGAGCTGCAATACGAAAAAGAGTGGCGGGTTGCCGTGGGCAGTGAGCCATTCACAAGGATTGCCGTATGCCCGCGTTAAGGGATAGGATTTAGCAGAATCTGAGAGAGAAAAGTGAAGGTGGAACCGTGCGTATTTATGCACCCTTGAATTATGGCTTATGCTGTAATTCAGGGGTGCTTTTTCATGTCACAGGAAGTTTCACTCCTGTGACATGAAAAACGCTCCGCGAGGATGCACATTGAGACTTTTATCCTCTTTCAGGATAGACAGTAGGAGGGAAAAAATGAAAATATTAGAAAAGAACGGACAGGTAGCAGAAGAAAGTTTTGAGAGCAAAGAGGGGAAAGAGGCCTTTTGGCATACCAGTGCCCACGTGCTGGCACAGGCAGTCAAACGATTGTATCCAGACACGAAATGTGCCATCGGACCGGCAATTGACCATGGATTTTATTATGATTTTGAATTTTCTTTTCCTTTTGCGGAGGAAAATCTGGCCCGGATCGAAAAGGAAATGAAGAAGATTGTCAAAGAAGCACTGCCGTTGGAAGTTTTTGAAGTGACGAAAAAGGATGCCCTTGCCTATATGGAAGAGCGGCAAGAAGATTATAAAGTAGAAATGATCAGGGAACTTCCGGAAGGGGAGACGATTACTTTTTATAAACAGGGGGATTACGAGGAGTTTTGTGCCGGACCGCATGTTTCTAATACCTGCGTGGTCAAGGCGTTGAAATTACTCTCTACTGCAGGGGCATATTGGAGGGGAGACGAGAAAAACCAGGTACTCACAAGAATTTACGGCATCTCCTTCCCGAAAGCAGACGAGCTGAAAGCATATCTGAATCAGATTGAGGAAGCGAAGCGGCGGGATCACAGGAAGCTGGGAAAAGAACTCGGTCTGTTTGCCCTGATGGAGGAAGGTCCGGGATTCCCGTTTTTTCTGCCAAAAGGAATGGTTTTGAAAAACCTTCTGATTGATTATTGGAGAAAGATCCATGTAAGAGAAGGTTATCAGGAGATTTCCACGCCGATGCTTCTAAACCGACAGCTTTGGGAGACTTCCGGACATTGGGACCATTACAGGGAAAATATGTATACTACGGTGATTGACGACGTGGATTTTGCCGTAAAACCGATGAACTGTCCCGGTGGAATGCTGGTATACAAGATGGAACCCCGCTCGTATAAGGAGCTGCCGCTGCGTCTGGGGGAACTTGGACTGGTACACCGTCATGAAAAATCAGGTCAGCTGCACGGCCTGATGCGTGTGCGGTGCTTTACCCAGGACGATGCCCATATTTTTATGACGGAAGACCAGATTGAAGGAGAAATCCAGAAAGTAGTCCGGCTGATCGATGAGGTCTACAGAACATTCGGATTTTCGTACCATGTGGAACTGTCCACACAGCCGGAGAACAGCATTGGCACGAAAGAAGAGTGGGATCATGCGACACGTGCTTTGGAAAATGCGATCCGCTCTATGGATATCCCTTACGAAATCAATGAAGGAGATGGTGCATTTTACGGGCCAAAACTGGATTTCCATTTAAAAGATTCGATTGGGAGAACCTGGCAGTGTGGAACCATCCAGCTGGATTTCCAGCTTCCGCAAAGATTTGATGCGGAGTATATTGGGGCAGACGGGCAGAAACACCGTCCGACGATGATCCATCGGGTTGTTTTCGGTTCCATTGAACGTTTTATCGGTATTTTAATCGAGCATTACGCAGGAAAATTCCCGGTTTGGCTGGCTCCGCTGCAGGTAAAGATTCTGCCGGTTTCTGATAAGTTTCTTTCCTACGCGCAGGAGACGGAAGAAACTTTGAAAAAGGCAGGCATCCGTGTCGAGGTGGATGACCGGGACGAAAAGCTTGGATATAAGATCAGGCAGGCGCAGCTGCAGAAAATTCCTTACATGCTGATCCTGGGAGAAAAAGAACAGGAGGCCAAGACGGTTTCTGTCCGCAGAAGAGATGGAAAAGAGGAAACAGATCACCGTGAGATGGGAACGATGCCGACGCAGGAATTTATCCGTCTTATTGCGGAGGAGAATCAGATTTTTTAAAAATATGCATGGAATAAAAGGGGATTTTATGGTATGATTTGAGAGAATGAAACACATCATGGAAGACAATGGAAAGGAAGTGCCTGAATGCCCCCTTTTGCCAAAAGAGAAATTAAAAATTCTTTTATTAAATTACTGACAGAGCGACCGATTTCGCAAATTACTGTGAAGGATATTGTGGAGGACTGCGGTGTGAACCGTAATTCTTTTTATTATCATTTTCAGGATATCCCTTCTCTTTTGGAGGAAATTATTGTGGAGATGACGGAAAAGGTTATTGATGCCTTGCCGGAAGAAGCTACTTTTGAAGAAAAGGTAACGGCAGCTTTACAGGAGATTAATTTAAATAAAAGAGCCATCTATCACATTTACGGTTCGACAAACAGGGAGTTCTATGAAAAGCAGCTGATGAGGATCTGTGAACATGTCACAAGGACCTATATCCGTTCCCGGGAATATTCGGAGAATGTGGACCGGGAGGATCTCGAATTTGTGATCAGCTATTTAAAATGCGAGCTTTTTGGGCAGCTGATTGATTGGCTGAATCATGATATGTCCTATAATATCGTAGAGCATTCTAAGAGATTATGCCGTATGTTTGCAGGAAGCATGCGAAGTGTCTGTCAAAAATATAAAATAATATAGAAAGAATGTGAAAGAGTAATTGCATTCTCAAAAATATCATGCTACAATGTACTATAATTCGAGAACTACGATGAAGTAAGAGAATAGCAGAGAAGATTTCGCAGGGAAGTCCATCTGGGCTTCCCTCTTTTTGTGAGAATAGAAGTGAGGGAAACACCCGAAAAGAGAAAGCTTTTTTGCAGGGAGACGGGAAGTATGCGTCACATGGGGTTGTGGACTTCCCTTCACTCTTAGAGTATATCGGAAAATATGATTGAAAGAGAGGAAAGATAGTATGAAAAAGAAAATCATTAGTGTAGTATTAGCGATGGCCATGGTATTTGGCCTGGCAGCCTGCGGAAGTTCCAGCACATCCACACAGGAAGGCTCTTCTGAGAGCGGAAGCAGCAAAAAGACATTAACCGTAGCTATGGAGTGCGGTTATGCACCATATAACTGGACACAGTCTGATGATTCGAACGGTGCGGTTCCGATCAAGGACAGTTCGGATTATGCTTACGGATATGACGTAATGATGGCAAAGAAAATTGCCGAGAAACTTGGATATGACTTACAGATCGTGAAGCTTGACTGGGATTCCCTGATTCCGGCAGTACAGTCCGGACAGGTAGATTGTGTCATCGCCGGTCAGTCCATCACTTCGGAAAGATTAGAGATGGTAGATTTCACAGAGCCTTACTACTATGCATCGATCATAACTTTAGTCAAGAAAGATGGAAAATATGCGAATGCCAAAGGACTTTCTGATCTGGCAGGAGCTACCTGTACTTCCCAGTTAGGAACCATCTGGTATGATAAGTGCCTGGAACAGATTAAGGATGCCGATATTCAGTCTGCCCAGGAGTCTGCACCGTCTATGCTGGTTGCATTGGAAAGTGGAAGGACAGACCTTGTTGTCACAGATATGCCAACAGGAAAGGCAGCTCTGGTTGCTTATCCTGATTTCAAACTGCTTGATTTCTCCGGTACGAAGGATGATTTCGAAGTTTCCGATGAAGATATCAACATTGGTATCTCTGTGAAAAAGGGAAATACAGAGCTGGTAGATGACATTAATTCGGTTCTTGCCGACATGACAAAGGATGATTTCAACACGATGATGGATGAAGCCATTTCTGTACAGCCATTATCAGAATAGTCTGGAGGATAGAGAAACATGGCTGATTTGAATTTCTGGGAGAGAATTGCATCTTTACTGCAGCAATATGGCCCATCTTATTTAAAAGGAGCAGGGACTACCCTGCTCATTGCCATTGTCGGTACGGTGATTGGATGTATTATTGGATTTGCAGTGGGTATTGTCCAGACAATACCGGAAGATAAAAAAAGGGACGGCATCTTAAAGCGGATTCTTTTAAAAATTGTCAAGATTCTTTTAAAGATTTACGTGGAGGTATTCCGTGGTACCCCTATGATCGTACAGGCGGTATTTATTTACTACGGAATGGCTCAGGTTTTTGATATCCATCTGGGGATGTGGCAGTCGGCCTTTTTGGTTGTTTCGATCAATACCGGTGCCTATATGGCAGAATCGGTACGTGGAGGTATTATTTCCGTAGATCCGGGACAGATGGAAGGAGCCAAGGCGATTGGAATGAACCATTTCCAGGCGATGATCAACATCATTATCCCGCAGGCTTTCCGGAACATTATTCCTCAGATCGGTAATAACTTTATTATCAATATCAAGGACAGTTCCGTATTGTCGGTGATCAGTATTGTAGATTTATTCTTTGTTCATAAAAGTGTCGCCGGGGCACTCTATACCTATTTTGAATCCGCTACCATTGTCATGGTGATTTACCTGACCATGACACTCATTTCCTCCTTCCTTCTCAATTTATGGGAGAAAAAGCTGGATGGCAGCGAGAATTATGAAATGGTGGACAATATGGATATTGGTACCCAGCTGGGTTCGAAAAAGATAAAAAGAGAGGGAAGATAATGGATCAGAATAGCAAAATCATTGAAGTTTCCCACCTGGTAAAGAGCTTCGGCAGCCATGAGGTTTTAAAGGATATTGATTTCAGTGTAAGAAAAGGAGATGTGATTTCTGTCATCGGAGCTTCCGGTTCCGGAAAGTCCACGCTGCTTCGGTGCATTAATCTTTTAGAGACACCAACTGGCGGAAATATTTTCTTTCATGGAAAAGATATCACGGATGCGAAGATGGATGTCTGTGCTTATCGGGAAAAAGTAGGAATGGTATTTCAAAATTTTAATCTCTTTTCCAATCTCACCGTATTGGATAACTGTATGGTGGGACCAATCAAGGTTTCTTCAATGAAAAAAGAAGAAGCCAGAGAGCTTGCGATGAAGTTCCTTAAAAAAGTAGGAATGGAGCCTTTTATCCACGCAAAGCCAAGGCAGTTATCCGGAGGACAAAAGCAGAGGGTTGCCATCGCCAGGGCTTTGGCGATGAAGCCGGAAGTACTGCTTTTTGACGAACCGACTTCTGCACTGGATCCGCAGATGGTTGGCGAGGTTCTGAATGTAATGGGCGCACTGGCAGAAGAGGGGATGACGATGATTATCGTCACCCATGAGATGGCTTTTGCCAGGGACATTTCCAGTCATGTCGTTTTTATGGCAGACGGAGTCATTGAAGAAGAAGGAAGCAGTGAAGAAATTTTTGGAAACCCACAAAGAGAGAAAACAAAAGAGTTTCTCAGCAGATTTCGTAATCTGTAGAATATGAAAGGAAGAAAAAATGAGTCAGACAGAAATCCCTTATAAAATTTACCTGGAAGAAAGCGAGATGCCGGAAAGCTGGTATAATGTCCGTGCGGATATGAAAAAGAAACCGGCACCACTTTTAAATCCGGGAACCATGCAGCCGTTAAAAGCAGAAGAACTCGAACCAATTTTTTGTAAAGAACTGGTAAAACAGGAGCTGGATGATACGACAGCTTACATCCCAATTCCGCAGGAGATTCGTGATTTTTATAAAATGTATCGCCCATCACCTCTGGTGCGGGCATATTGCCTCGAAAAGAAGCTAGATACCCCGGCAAAAATCTATTATAAATTTGAAGGAAACAATACCAGTGGAAGCCATAAATTAAATTCGGCGATCGCACAGGCTTACTATGCGAAAAAGCAGGGATTAAAAGGAGTTACCACAGAAACCGGTGCCGGTCAGTGGGGAACAGCCCTCTCCATGGCATGCTCTTACTTTGACCTGGACTGCAAGGTATATATGGTAAAAGTTTCCTATGAACAAAAGCCATTCCGCCGTGAAGTTATGCGGACCTACGGGGCCAGTGTCACTCCTTCCCCGTCAGAGACAACGGAAGTGGGAAGAAAGATTCTGGCAGAGCATCCGGGAACGACCGGAAGCTTAGGCTGTGCGATTTCCGAAGCAGTAGAAACCGCAACAAAATCCGAAGGCTACCGCTATGTACTGGGAAGTGTCCTGAACCAGGTTCTGCTGCATCAGTCTGTCATTGGTCTGGAATCCAAGATTGCGATGGATAAATACGGAATCAAGCCGGATATGATCATCGGATGTGCCGGTGGCGGATCCAATCTGGGAGGTCTGATTTCCCCATTTATGGGAGAGCAGCTCCGGGGAGAGGCTGAGTATCAGTTTATCGCAGTAGAACCGGCTTCCTGCCCGAGCCTTACCCGCGGAAAATATGTCTATGATTTCTGTGATACAGGAAAAGTCTGCCCGCTGGCAAAGATGTACACCTTGGGAAGCGGCTTTATCCCTTCTGCCAACCATGCCGGTGGCCTGCGCTATCACGGCATGAGCAGTGTCGTATCTGAACTTTACGATCAGGGACTCATTGAGGCGAGAAGTGTGGAACAGACTTCCGTATTTGAAGCGGCAGAACAGTTCGCAAGAGTGGAAGGAATCCTCCCGGCACCGGAGAGCAGCCATGCCATTCGTGTGGCAATCGATGAAGCCATGAAATGTAAAGAAACCGGCGAAGAGAAGACGATTCTTTTTGGACTTACCGGAACAGGTTATTTTGACATGGTTGCTTACGAGAAGTTCCACAACCATGAAATGACAGATACGATTCCGACCGATGAGGATCTGGAACCTGGTTTTTCCGGCATCCCGAAACAGCCGGAATAAATCGGGAAACATAAAAAGAAACAGCCTGGGTGCTGTCCATACAAAATAAAAAACGACTGTCCTGTCACCGGGAAACCGGAAGACAAGATGGTCGTTTTTTGTGCGCCATGGGAAATTTTGTTCCTCTCTTATCCTGTTTCACTTTTAGAAAAAGATCTCTTGACAAAGGAGAGAGTATAAATTATACTAAGTGTATTAAAAGTGTTAATACACTTATGGAAACTGTTCTTAATCGGGAAAGGAGGATCACTTTGATTTTTATTGACTATAACGACAAACGACCGATATATGAACAGGTCGTAGAGCGTATGGAGGCATTAATTTTAAATGGGATATTAGAACCGGATTCCAAGCTTCCATCGGTACGTTCTATGGCGATGGACCTGTCAATTAATCCGAATACGATCCAGCGTGCCTACAGCGAGCTGGAAAGAGAAGGACTCGTTTATTCCGTCAAAGGAAGAGGGAATTTTGTAAAAAAAGATGAGAACCTGCTGGAAAGGCAGCGGGAGAAGCTGGTCACACAGTTTCGTGAAGAAGTGAAGAAGTTGAAGGCGAAAGGTATCGAACAGGAACGGCTGCTTTCCTGCATCAGGGAGGTTTACCGGGAGGATAGTATAGAAAAAGCCAGTCCAAAAGAGGAGGTGGAATCATGATAGAGATTACCAATGTCAGTAAAAAGTTCGGTAAGATATCTGCATTAAACCAGGTGAACCTGTCAATAGAAAAAGGGGAAGTGTTTGGAATGCTTGGAACGAACGGTGCGGGAAAAAGTACCCTTCTTCGCTTAATGGCCGGTGTGCTTTTGCAGGATACCGGGGAGATTCTGATGGAAGGGGAGCCGGTATGGGATAATGTAGAGGCGAAGAAGAAGTTCTTCTATATTTCGGATGACCAGTATTATTTTCCAAATGCCACTCCGATGGATATGGCGGATTTTTACAGAATTTTCTATCCGGATTTCGATGACAGAAGATATCACAGATTTTTGATGAAATTTCAGCTGGGGAAACACAGGAAAATCCAGACGTTTTCCAAAGGAATGAAAAAACAGCTCTCGATTTTAATTGGAATCTGTACGGGAGCGCCTTACCTTTTTTGTGATGAGACATTTGACGGCCTGGATCCGGTAATGCGCCAGGGCATTAAGAGCGTTTTTGCCAAAGAAATGGATGAGAGACAGCTGACGCCTGTCATTGCCTCCCACAACCTGCGGGAGCTTGAGGATATCTGCGATCACATTGGACTTCTGCACAAGGGCGGTGTACTTCTTTCGAAGGATTTGGAAACAATGAAATGTAACATACAAAAGGTGCAGTTTGCCATTCCGGAAGAAGCAGACCAACAGATCAAAAAGATGTTTCAGGTACTGCAGTACAACCGAAGAGGGAAGCTTGTCACTATGACCGTACGAGGCGAGGAAGAAACCGTCATGAAGAAAATCGCTTCATTCCATCCAATCTTTAGTGAGTGTCTTCCGTTATCCTTGGAAGAAATATTTATCAGTGAAACGGAGGTAGTTGGATATGACATCAAGAATCTCATACTCTAAATTGGGCAAAGAAGACAGAAAAAGAAGTCTGGGAATTACACTCGTGACCGTATTTTTCTTTCTGATCAAAGAGATCCTTTTTGTGATGGGAATACAAAATGCGATATCGGATCAGATTTCCGAATCCTATCAGAATCTGCTTTCCACCATTATTCGGCTGGCACAGCCGGGAATGAGCGCAACCACAGCAGTCATCGGACTGGCAATGCTCAGTGCAGCCTCCCATTTCTATTATCTGCATTCCAGGAAAAAAGAGGATTTTTATGAATCTCTTCCAATAAAAAGAGGGACATTTTTCTTCATGCAGGTCAAAAACAGTATCCGGATCTTTGTCATTCCCCTGATCGTGGCCCTGCTCTTCGAATGCATTGTGGCAACGGTGACCGGATTTTTTACTGCCGGATTTTTCCAGGCCGTGTTGACCAGCTTTTTTAGCTATCTGCTGATTTTTGCTTCCTCCTGGCTGACCATGGCACTGGCGATGATCATGACAGGGCACATTATCGTAGGATTATTGGGATTTGGGGTATTTGCCACCTATTTCCCATTAGTGATAAAGAATATTTTCCCGTATTTTGCTGAGATATTTTTCAAAACCTACACTTCGGGCAGTGGCCAGAGCCTGTTAGACCAACTGGACTATCTCTCGCCGGTTGCCCTTGGATTTAAGGTAACGGAAAATGTGAACTGGAACTGGGAACACCGGATAAAATATATGATGGCTGTGGTTTGCTGGATTGTGATTTTATCCTTGATCTGCTGCATCCTTTATAAAAAACGTCCTTCCGAAGCGGCAGGGCGAGCCATGGCATTTCCTAAGGCAAATTCAGCCATCCGGATTCTCCTGGTTATCCCTTCCGCTCTTTATGGCGGGTTTGCCCTCTATACGATGGCATTAGACTCCTACATGCTCTGGATGATCGTTGGAATACTTCTGGGAGCGGTACTCATACACGGCCTCATCGAGTGTATTTACCAATTTGATGTCCGTGCCTTTTTCTCCTGTAAAAAACAACTGGGAATCACGATCGTGGCAGCCTTCCTCATCCTTGGGATCTTTTGGGGTGACTGGTTTGGATATGACAGATATTTTCCAAAAGAATCGCAGATCCAATCCATCCGGATCGTCCCATCTTCTATGGATTCCGGAGATTTCTGGGGAAGGCAGAAAGGTGGCCTGGAAGGGGAAGAAATGAAAGCTGCCCTTTCCATCATAAAAGAAAGCGCAGTAGCTGGAAAAAAATCAGAAAAGCGAGAGAGCCAGTCTTATCGAAGCTACGGCATTTTTAAAGTGCCGGTCCCGGCCAGCACCAGTGAGTCGTATGGAAAGAATATCCATGTCACCTATGAGTTGACAGGAGGGAAGCAGATCAGCCGCAGTTATGAATTGAGTGAGAAATTTTTAAAGAAGCTTTACAGCAAAGTGTATACTTCAAAAGATTTCAAAAAGAATCTCTATTCCTTGTATTCAGTAAACTATGCAGATATCACGGGCACGATCTGGAGCAATGGAATCGAAAGCCAGACGCTGAATCTTTCACAGGAAGAAAAGAAGAGCTTTTTTGACACCTATCTTTCGGAATTAAATGCCCTGACTTACGAGGAAGCAAGTACAGTGGCACCGGTAGGAATTCTGACCTTGAACCATAAGGAAAGTGTGCAGACCGAAAGTACTTTCGAGAACTATTTTATCTATCCTTCGTTTAAGGAGACCTTATCTTTCCTTCAAAAGAAAGGAATCAAGACAGGAGAGACGATACAGGATCTGAATATTACCCGTCTGGAAGTTCAGTGGTATAACGAAAAAAAGGGGGAATATGATTCTTATCAGGTCAAGGACAAAACACAGATCAATCAGGTCAAAGACAAACTCATATGTCAGGATATGCGAAATGTCCCGGTATATGAAAGCGTGAATTCGGAAGCGGATGTCACGGTTATCTATCAAAACGAGAGTGGAAGTACAGGGGAAGCGATGTGTTTCCTGGATCAGGAAACGGTAGAGCAGCTGAAAAAGGCAGCCGAATAAAAAAACTATAAAATCAGTTACAGGCAGGGAGCCAGATCTCAATGAAAAAAATCGGCTCCCTGTCTTTCGTAACATCTACCTACCCGAAATCTTAGGGGTGGTTGGGACAATAATCCGTGTATGTGAGTGGACATTGCCTTTCACAACATCGATTTACGCAAAATTTTAGAGGATGGGGATTTCGTTAAACTGTCCCAAAAATACGGTCTCCCGCATCCCCAAGTCCCGGACAGATGTAGGCATTCTCATTTAACTGCCGATCAACCACGCCACAGTAGATCTGTATGTCGGGATGTGCCTCGGATAAGCGTTTCAGCCCTTCCGGTGCAGCAATAATGGACATGAATTTTATATGTTTTCCGCCATGTTCCTTAATAAAATTCACGGCGGCGATGGCGGATCCGCCGGTAGCCAGCATCGGATCTAAGACGACAATGAGTCTTTGGTCGAGGGAATCTGGCAGTTTACAGTAATATTCATGTGGTTCATGCGTCTCTTCATCCCGGTAGAGGCCAATATGTCCCACTTTTGCGTTAGGCACCAGAGAAAGAATCCCATTCACCATACCGAGGCCGGCCCGCAGGATCGGGACAACCGCCAGTTTTTTTCCGGTCAGCATCGGGGCAGTGCAAGGCTCAATCGGAGTTTCCATCTCCACGTCATGCACGGGCAGATCACGCAGTGCTTCATATCCCATCAGAATTGCAATTTCCTCTGTGGCTTTGCGAAAAGCATTGGTGCCAGTATCCTTATTCCGGAGGATGGAAATCTTATGTTGAATCAAAGGGTGTGTTATAACCATTACATTACCCATAATATCACTCCAATCTTTTCTATATATTTTTCTATATATTTCCTATTGTAGAGTAAAAGATCTGATAAGTCAACGATTGGAAAAGAAGCTGCCGCTTTAATGCGACAGCTTCTTTTTTATGTTTACTATTATGAAAAGGCCGGATCGGTCGGATCGTAGGTCTGTTTCTTTGAAATCTTTCCGGTTGTGCTGCTCAGCGTGACCTTGCCAAAAGGCCCACGGTTGCTGGAGCGGTAAATCTGCACATAAACGCGGTAAGGATTGCTCTTCGCGATATCATATACTAATTTCGCATTTCCTGCCTGAACACGGATACATGCGGTGGTTTGGTTAGTGCCCAGTCCGTTGTATGTGTCAGCGATGAGGCGGCGGTTGTTGGTGGAACGGTACATTTCGGAATGAATCCAGCTCTTGGTACCATGTACCCACACACCCCACTGATAAAAATGCCATGGTTTGCTCTTTTTGTAGATAAACCATCTTCTCGCTGTACTTTTTGCCAGATAGTGATTGCCCACGTAGGTACTCTTGCCATCTCTGGCCGTAGAACAAACGACCGTTTTCGCCGGGATGATGTATTGTTTCTTGGCATAATCGTAAAGGTAGAAGGTGATATTATGGGTGGTCAGGTTCAGGCGGATTTTCATTCGTTTCTTTTTGTAGCTGCTTCCAAACTGCTTAAATAAATCCGTAACCAGTTTTCCGTCTTTTTTAAAGTAATATTTATATTTTGTGCTGCTCTTGCTGTAATCTTTTAAATATTTCCATCCTGTGACCGCCTTACCGGATTTTAAATAATAGCGTGCGCTGTTCCAGTTAAGCCAGCCGGTCTTTTTATTAAAAACACCATTTACGTAGTATTTTTTGTTGGCAATCCCGGTAAAAAGGGAACCGTTTTTGTAATATTTATTCGGTGCGGAAGCGTAGGTGGAAATTTTGGTGTTGACATATGCTTTCGTTAGCAGTCCCGTATATTTCTTCTGATATGCTCCATTTTTTACAGTGTACATATATCCGTTACTCTTTAATGCGTAACCGGAAGCATAAGCCTTGCCGTTATAGTATACTTTTCCGCCTTTATCACCGGTAAAAAATCCGGAAATCGGACTGTAGGTCCAGACGGAACCATTTTTGGTGATGGTTGTACCTTTTTTAGTGAAAAGATAGTATATTCCACTGTCACTGGTTTCCTGGAAAGAGGAATTGACAATGATTAATATACGGGTTTCCCGGATAGTGGTAGAGTCAATTACTAAATTTCCGCTGGCATTGAAAGTATAGGTTCCAGGACGGAATTTATACTGGATACCGTTGGCTTCGATTGAGGTTTCCGAAGAGAATTTTACAGAAACATTGACTGCCTTTTTTTCTGTTCCGGCTTTACTCTTATAATAGAAGGAAAGCTGGCCGGCATTGTTGACCCAGCCGGTTGTGTTTTCTGCGTGTACTGTATTCCCGTAAGAAAAGCAAAGACCCAGGGCAAAACACAGGGATAATGCCAGCAGGGTGGTTGTCAGTAATTTTGTTAATTTTTTCATAAACTATTCCTTTCGTTTTTTGTAATGAGAAGTTCATTGTTGTGCGGGAGTGTGAGACACCCACCATGGATGAAAAATATGTATGGCTAAGCATTTTTTACTTATAATATCATATGATTATGACGTGAATAAGGTAAAAGAAGGTTTTTTTATGGAGTTTATTACAAAAATATGACAAAAAATTTACAGTAATGCGGACAAGAAATTTACAGATATGCAGAGGCCAGAGGGGGTTTGAGACGGGTTGACAGGAGGTAAAAGCTTGTTTATAATGGTTAAAAAATGAAAAAAAGTTTGGAAGGATAGGAAAGATTGTTATGGGAAAATTAAAAATTATTACAGACACAGCCAGTGATATTCCGAAGGAAATAGGGAAAAAATACGATCTGGATCTTATTCCCTTTCCCATCGTTATAGGAGATAAATCATATTTAAGCGGGGGTGACCTTGACAACGAGGAGTGCTTCCGTCTGATGGAGGAAAATGAAGGGATTCCAATGACGTCCCAGATTACGAGTTATCAGTTTATGGAAAAGTATTATCATTATTATAAAGAAGGGTATACGGATCTGCTCCTCGTCTTAATTAACGGGAAGGGTTCGGCCACTTACGGCAATGCCCTGATGGCAGTGGATATGCTTTTTGAGGAGCATCCGGAATGTGAAGGGAAGATTAAGATTCACTGCCATGACGGGATGAGCTACAGCGGTTCTTATGGACATCCGGTTATTGTGGCTGCCCAGATGGCGCAGGAAGGGAAGACGGTGGAGGAGATCAACCAGTATCTCGATGGGATCCTTCCGAAACGGAAGGTTTATTTTGGGATTTACCATCTGAAATATGCGGCAAAGTCCGGAAGAATTCCGAGTGCCGCAGCATTCATCGGGGATAAGATGGGGATCCACCCGATTATGGTGATTAAAGATGGGGAGATTACTACCGCCTCCAAATGCCGCGGAGATAAGAAAGTGGTCACCAAGGTAAAAGATCTGGCTTTGGCGGAAATGGAAAAAGGATCGGATTATCAGCTGGTATATGGCGCAGATGTGAAGGTCAGGGATGAGATGATAGAGAAGCTGACACAGGAGCTTGGATACGGGCCGACAGAATGTTATCAGATTGGGCCGGTCATTGCGGCGAATTCTGGACCGAAAGTGATTGGTATATTTTTTAATGTAAAGGAAGAAGCTTAAAAATATGGAGAAAGGGAAGATATTTTCAATTTTGGGGGATTCGATCAGCACTTTTGAAGGGTATACCCCTTCGGGAGCTGTTTTTTATGATACTTATGTGCAGGCAGAAAGCGGAGTAGCCAGCGTGGAAGACACCTGGTGGATGAAAGTCATCCGGAGATGGAATGGAATACTCGGAGTGAATCATTCGCTGTCCGGAAGTATGGTTTCCGGAAATCTGCCGGATTCTGCCGCATCGGATGAACGGATCGGCACGCTGGGGCAGAAGGGAGATCCCGATGTGATCCTGGTGAGTGCGGGTTGCAATGACTGGGGATTTTATGTGCTGCCACAGGAGTTTGCCTCCGCTTATCAGGAGATGCTCCACAAGCTCAAGAAGGCATATCCTTATGCCGAAATCTGGTGTGCGACACTTCCGGAAGGAAAAGCACCGGCGAATCCACAGGACACATTTTTTAATGCGGAAAGTGTGATTTCCAAAAGAATTTATTCAGAGATCATCCGAAACACTGCCGAAGCTGCCGAGGTCTCTGTGGCAGATTTGGAAAAGTGTGCTAGGGAATATGAGACACTGGATGGCGTACATCCCAACCGTGCCGGCATGGAAACCCTCGCCTGGATGTGGATTCATGAGATGGAAAAGAAGTATGGAAAATAAAAACAGTGAGGCGGTGTCATTATGAGAAAAAGAACCCGGATCTTTCTTGTCTTTTTGTTGTGCCTCATGGGATGCTTCTTTTTTTCCGGGAAAGGCGGTAAGGTCAATGCGGCAATGCGGATGAGTCGTAAAGAACTCACCTTAACCCGGGGAAAGACAGCACGGCTTTGGATCAAGGGGAAAAAAGGAAAGAAAGTCAGCTGGAAAACGAGTAATAAAGCGGTTGTCACGGTAGAACAAGACGGGACGGTCCGCGCCATCAAAGGTGGAAAGGCCACCGTGACGGCACAGGCAGGCAAAGTTAAATTTCGCTGCCGGGTGACTGTCGTGGGGCTGAACATTCAAAAGATGACTCTGGCAAAGGGTAATACATTCAAGATCAAAGTGGTCAACGGAAAGAATACCCGGTGGTACAGCCTCAATAAAAAGGTGGCTTCTGTCAGCAAAAAAGGGGTAGTGAAAGCCAAAAAGAGTGGGGAAACCGTGATCGTGTGCAAGTCAAACGGCAGGAAGCTCAAATGCCGGATTTATGTGGCTTCCCTGGGCAGGGAAGTGGTGAAGATGAAGTCTTCCTCGACTTATCGCCTGAAGGTGAATCATTACGGCAATCAATGCAGCTGGAGCACTACCAAAAGTTCCGTAGCCAAAGTGAACCAGCAGGGGGATATCCAGGCTGTATCGGCGGGAAAGGCAGAGGTGGTCTGTAAAAGCGGGAAGGCGAAGCTGTTTTGTGAGGTGACGGTTATTAATCCAGATAATATCGTGACGAAGATGAGCCAGCTTCCCCAGAGTACGAACGCAGACCGGTATCAGGTGACGGTCAATGGCTATCCGAATACGAAAAGTTATGTCATATACCGGCAGAGTGCCCAAAAGAATGCCAGCCAGACCTTTGAGGAATATATGGCCTACCATGGCTGTGCGGCCTGTGCCATCTCCACGGTATTAAGCGGTTTTACCCAAGGGACTCCCACCCCGCAAAAAACGGTGGAGATCAGGGAAAAGCAGATTTTTGGAACAGCAATCTGGAAGAAAAATTATGACAAGGAGCTATCGAAACAGATGCCTGCTTCCCTCTACGGCCTGACGAGGATATTGCAGCATTATGGAATTAAAAATGAATATGTAAGAAGCTTTCAGGATTCTGCTGCCCAACAGCAGATTACCAGGCATCTAAAAACCGGAAATCCGGTGATCATTGAGGTTTCCTCTAAAAACCGGAAAACCGGGGTGACGGACAAAAAATGGTCGAACAGTTATCATACCCTGGTATTGCTGGGAATGACGGATACGGGAAAGGCGATTGTGGCGGATTCTGCCAACCGTTCTTCTTTTGGAAACCGTCAGAGAATCAAATACGAATCGGTCTCGAATCTCATTCCCTACATGTTTTCTTCGACAAATCAGTCTTCGGTAAGCTGCTATTTTAGCGGGAAAAACAATTCCGGCGGTTATATTCTTGTCAATCCATAGGGATTTCCTGCCTATTTATTCAAAATTGATGCAGTATTCCATAGCTGCGTTGTTAGAATTAATGAAAAATGAGAAATGACGTGGAAAAAATAATTTTGTTATGATATAATATCTGCGAAAATCTCTAAAAGAAGAAAAAATGAAGGATTTCCGCAGGCTTGTTGCATTTATATGCGGCCTGCATGAGAAAAACAGAAGCAAGAAGGGAAGTTTTTGAGATGGAAAAGAAAGAGATTAAGTGGGATGAGATAGGATTTTCTTATCAGCCGACCGAGCAGCGGTTCGTGAGCAATTATAAAAATGGAGCATGGGATGAGGGAGGACTGACGGATAACCCGAATGTCGTATTAAATGAATGTGCTGGCGTTTTCCAGTATGCCCAGACCTGTTTTGAAGGTCTGAAGGCCTACACAACAGAAAATGGCGACATCGTCTGCTTCCGCCCAGATTTAAATGCACAGCGTATGGCAGACTCCTGTAAGAGACTGGAGATGCCGGTATATCCGGAAGAGAAATTCGTGGAAGCCGTAGCAAAAACGGTAGAAGCCAATGCCGCTTATGTACCGCCGTACGGTTCTGGTGCTACCTTATACATCCGTCCTTATATGTTTGGAACCAATCCGGTCATCGGTGTAAAGCCTGCAGATGATTATCAGTTCCGTATTTTTGTTACACCGGTTGGCCCGTATTTTAAAGGTGGGGCAAAACCGATCGTGATCCGTGTATCGGATTTTGACCGTGCGGCACCTCGTGGAACCGGTCATATCAAAGCAGGCCTGAATTATGCGATGAGCCTTCATGCAATTGTAGATGCCCACGCCAAAGGATTTGATGAAAATATGTATCTGGATCCTGCGACCAGAACAAAGGTAGAAGAAACCGGTGGAGCGAACTTTATCTTTATCACCAAAGATGGCAAGCTGGTAACACCGAAGTCAGACAGTATCCTTCCGTCGATCACCCGCCGTTCCCTGATGTATGTGGCAGAGCATTATCTTGGAATGCAGGTAGAACACAGGGAAGTACTGTTAGAAGAAGTAAAAGATTTCGCAGAATGTGGTCTTTGCGGTACCGCTGCTGTCATTTCCCCGGTAGGAAAGATTAATGATCACGGAAAAGAAATCTGTTTCCCAAGTGGAATGGACGAGATGGGACCAGTGATCAAGAAATTATATGATACACTGACCGGAATCCAGATGGGTCATATTGAGGCACCGGAAGGATGGATTAAAGTCATCTGTAAACATAAATAAGATCGATTCCCGGTAAGGGGTCATGAGAAAAATACGCCAGAGAAAATAAGTATATTTTATTTTCCCTGGCTATTTTTATGGTATAATTTAACTCATCAGGGGTACAAGCTCGCGGGCGGGTTTTGACCCGGTATAATCGGGACTCGTGAACGAAGTGGAAGGCAACATTTCACGGTGATTAACGTAGGAGGATTTTAAAGTATGACAGGTACCACATTTATCACAGAATATGACCAGTATTTATTTGGACAGGGCACTCATTATGATCTCTATCATAAGCTGGGAGCGCATCCCGCAGTGAACGAAGGGGAAGAGGGAGTTTATTTTGCAGTATGGGCACCAAATGCCAAAGCAGTTTCTGTTGTGGGCGACTTTAACCAGTGGGACAGAAATGCCGCTTTGATGAAACGCCTGGACCCGCTGGGGATTTATGAATTATTTCTCCCGGGACTTGCATCGGGGGCATTATATAAATTTTGTGTGACGGCAAAAGATGGAACACAGGTGCTCAAAGCAGACCCTTATGGATTTTGGGCGGAGCTTCGGCCAAACAATGCTTCGATTGTCACAGATCTTTCCGGCTTTTCCTGGGATGACAGCCGGTGGATGAAAAAAAGGGAACGGTTCGATGAGAGAAAGGATCCGATGTTTGTCTATGAAGTGCATCCCGGTTCCTGGAAAAAACATGAGCAGACCGCGGAGGATGAAGACGGTTTTTACAATTATCGGGAGCTGGCCCGGGAGCTGACCGCCTACGTTAAAAAAATGGGGTACACCCATGTGGAGCTGATGGGAATTGCCGAGCATCCGTTTGACGGCTCCTGGGGCTATCAGGTAACGAATTATTTCGCACCGACTTCTCGCCATGGTTCCCCGGCAGATTTTCAATATTTTGTCAACTATCTTCATGAAAACAATATCGGTGTGATCCTGGACTGGGTGCCGGCACATTTTCCAAAAGATGCGTTCGGGCTGGCCGAGCTTGATGGGACCTGTCTGTATGAATATGCCGATCCGAGAAAAGGCGAACACCCGGACTGGGGGACGAAAGTCTTTGATTATGGCAAAACAGAGGTGAGTAATTTCCTGATTTGTAATGCCCTGTTCTGGCTGGAACAGTACCACATCGACGGCCTGCGGGTCGATGCCGTCGCATCCATGCTCTATCTGGATTATGGCCGGGAAGATGGCCAGTGGGTTCCGAATATTTATGGGGGTAATGAAAACCTAGAAGCAATCGAGTTCTTTAAACATTTAAATACGATCGTGAAAAAGAGAAATCCTGGTGTAGTCGTGATCGCCGAGGAATCGACGGCCTGGCCGAAGGTGACTGACAAGGCAGAATACGGGGGCCTGGAATTCAGCCTGAAATGGAATATGGGCTGGATGCACGATTTTCTGGAATATATGAAGCTGGATCCTTATTTTCGAAAGTTCAATCATACGAAGATGAACTTTGCCATGGTCTATGCCTATGCAGAGAATTACATGCTCGTGCTATCTCATGACGAGGTCGTCCATCTGAAATGCTCCATGATAGAAAAAATGCCGGGAAGCTACGAAGATAAATTTAGAAACCTGATGGCCGGATACGCTTTTATGACCGGACATCCGGGGAAAAAGCTTCTCTTTATGGGGCAGGATTTCGGGCAGCACCGGGAGTGGAGCGAAAAAAGACAGCTGGATTGGTTCTTGCTGGAAAAAGATCCAAACCGGCATCTGCAGGCCTTTGTCCAAGCCCTGCTCCATCTTTACCGGACGAATCGATGCCTCTACGAATATGACTGCTGGCCGGAAGGCTTTGAGTGGATTAATGCCGATGATGGAGACCGAAGCATCTTTTCCTTTGTCCGTCACTCTTCCACTAAAAAGAATAATCTCCTGTTCGTGATCAACTTTACGCCGGTGGCAAGGCCGGATTACCGTGTCGGCACTACCTGCCGCAGAAAACATACCCTGGTATTAAGCAGTGATGAAGAAAGATTTGGCGGCACAGGAAGGAAACGCCCGAAAGAATACAGGCCGGTCAAAAAAGAATGTGACGGAAGGCCGTATTCGATTTCCTACCAATTGCCGGCATACGGGGTGGCGATTTTTAAATTCTAGCTATTTTAGCTCAGTCGGAGAAATCTCAATCCTCTAAGCGTCAGCGAAGGTGGGAGTTAGGATAAAATCTACTAGTCGGGATCCAAGCTCCGACTGAGTGAAATGCACCGCGAGGATTCACAGATTCGCGAACAAAACAGAAAGGAATACAGAATATTATTTTAAAATTATATTTCAAACAACAGACAAAGGAAGAAGGACGAAAGATCCTCACTCCCCGGATCCCGGAGAAAGGACTGGATGCACCGCAGCAGTTGGTGGAGATTACCGATGGCGTTCAAAAAAGGCATTATCCGATTTTTCAGCAAAAAGCAGGAACTTATGGGAAATATAGTGAGTACCTGACCCGTCATGGATGTGCCTGCTGCTCTCTGACGACGGTGCTGGCCGCTTTTTGTGAGGAATATGCCGGTTTAAGACCGGACCAGGAGATCCAGACCGTAGAAAAAGATATCTTCCCGGAAGAAATCTGGGCAAAAAATTATGGGAAACCAATGGCACGGCAGATGCCGGTTTCCCTTTACGGTATTTCGGTTATCCTGCAAAAAAAAAGGATCCCATGCCACTACGTACGAAACTTCCAGGACGATGAAGCCGAAGAGCAGATCAGGGAACATCTCTATCAGGGACTCCCGGTGGTGATCGAGACGAGCCGGATCCGGCGCAGCGGAAAAGGCCTCGGCCGTTTTTTTGATAAAACCTATGCCGGATCCTACCATACTATGGTATTGTTGGGAATAGACGAAGACGGAAAGGCAGTGTTTACGGACTCCGCCACAAGAAGCTGGGCAGGGGAGCAGCAGCGGCTCAAAAGGGAGGAGCTTTCGAAACTGATCCCCTATATGTTCCCGTGCAAAAATGAAGAAGACCGGCATCTCTACTTCAGTAAAAGAGGGGATACCGGGGGGTATATTTTGTTGCAGAGCAGGTAGCAAGCTCTGTAGGCATCGGATTACTTTATGTTACATAAAGTAAATACTTTTGGTGAGTAACAGCCTTTCTGGATTTTAAGACATATAAGAAATTTGCGGAAGAACTTGCATGGGAAACAGAGGTCTGGATTGCTGAAATGCCAGAGCATATGATACATCTGAATGGTGACAGGTTTATGGGGCCTAGGTAGAAAGGAAGTTTCTTTGCAAAAAGAATTGACAAAGATTTGAAAGTCGAATACAATAGAGTCCATAAAGAAAAAGACTGTGACGGAAAGAAGTAGCCTTTATTGAAAGCAATACAGAGAGAGACCGGGTGGTGAGAGGTCGATTGCCGGATAGAGTGTGAATACATTCCCGAGTCGCACACCGAACAAAAAAGAATGCCAAAAGAGCATCTGGTTGCATGTCAGGAAAAAGTGCTCGAAACGGCAGGCTTTTTTCAGTAGACTGTGACGGGAGCGGCCGTTATCCGCAAATGCGCTGATTGGCGCATAGTAAGAGGCAGACACAGGGTGTCTGTGAAAAAAGGTGGTACCACGAAGCTTATCTCGTCCTTTTCAGAGGATGGGATTTTTTTTATGGAATGAAAAATTATGCTTCGCATACCGCTCAGGCGCGCAAGTGTGCGGAAAGTGCACATTTGATTCTGTAATAAAACATAAGGAGAAAGATAATGAAAGTTTATGACGAATTAGTGGCAAGAGGATTGATTGCCCAGGTAACGGATGAAGAGGAAATCAGAGAACTGGTGAACAATGGAAAAGCAGTATTTTACATCGGATTTGACCCGACGGCTGACAGCCTGCATGTAGGGCATTTTATGGCACTGTGCCTGATGAAACGTCTCCAGATGGCTGGGAATAAACCGATCGCTTTGATCGGCGGAGGAACGGCGATGATCGGGGATCCGTCCGGACGAAGTGACATGCGCCAGATGATGACGAAAGAAACGATCAACCACAATGTGGAATGCTTTAAGAAACAGATGAGCCGTTTCATTGATTTTTCGGAAGGAAAAGCGATGCTCGTCAATAATGCGGACTGGTTACTGGATTTAAATTATGTGGAGTTGCTCCGTGAGGTAGGTGCATGCTTTTCTGTCAATAACATGCTCCGTGCAGAGTGCTATAAGCAGAGAATGGAAAAAGGTCTTTCGTTCCTGGAGTTTAACTACATGATCATGCAGAGCTACGATTTCTATGAGTTATATCAGAAATACGGCTGTAACATGCAGTTTGGCGGGAATGACCAGTGGAGCAACATGCTGGGAGGAACCGAACTGATCCGCCGGAAACTGGGACCGGATGCCGATGCCTATGCTATGACGATCACCCTGCTCTTAAATTCCGAAGGGAAGAAAATGGGAAAAACCCAGTCCGGTGCGGTATGGCTTGACCCGGAAAAGACATCTCCATTTGATTTTTACCAGTACTGGAGAAATGTAGCGGATGCCGATGTGATGAAATGTATCCGTATGCTTACTTTCCTGCCGCTGGAAGAAATCGATGCGATGGACAGCTGGGAAGGAAGTAAATTAAATGAAGCAAAAGAGATTCTTGCCTATGAACTGACGAAGCTTGTCCATGGGGAAGAGGAAGCACAGAAAGCACAGGAAGCTGCCAAAGCACTTTTTAGCCATGGGACAGACAGTGCCAATATGCCGTCCTGCACCATCAGCGAAGAGGATTTAAAGGACGGATCTATTGACATTCTCGCCCTTTTGGTTAAATCCGGCCTGGCTTCTACCCGTTCGGAAGCGCGAAGAAACGTAACCCAGGGTGGTGTGACACTGGATGGGGAAAAGGTCACAGATTTCAAAACCACGTATACCCTGGATGATTTCGCAGGAGACGGACAGATCTTAAGAAGAGGTAAAAAGAAATTTATCAAAATTATCGCACAATAGGACGCATGGCTTGGCGATCAAAAGTACAGAAAGGATCGGCAGGACAGTCTCAGCCACTGTAAACAGAAAGGGGAAATAGAAAAAATGGGATTTGTGAAAGAATTTAAAGAATTTATTTCCAGGGGAAATGTCATCGATCTTGCAGTCGGAGTGATTATCGGGGGAGCTTTTACAGGAATTGTCAATTCTTTAAATGAGGATATCCTCACTCCGATCATAGGCATGTTTGGCGGAATCGATTTCAGCAATTTGAAATTGGTGCTGGGAACTTCCGAAACCGCCCCGACATTGGCCTATGGGAGCTTTATCACTGCGGTGATCAATTTCTTAATTACGGCATTGGTCGTATTTTGCCTGGTGAAAGGGATCAATACCCTTTCAAAAAAAGTAATCGGGGAAGCAGAAAAAATAGAAACGACAAAAACCTGTCCATACTGTAAGAGCAAGATTGCGATCGATGCAGTGAAATGCCCTCACTGTACCACGGATTTGGAAGAGCCGGATCACCAGTCCAGCTCGTCCATGGCGTCGTCTACGCCATCTGCATAATCCGAATCACTGTCGTATCTGTCCTGATCATAATCATCGTCATCGTAAACCGCTTCATAACCATCATCATAAGAGCGATAGGAGGTGCTTTGTGTAGAGCTGGAGGAAGTACTTCCTCTGGAATAGGAGCCGCCGCTGCTGTTCTTATAGGAAGAAGAGCGGGTACTTCCCGCGAAGGAAGTAGAAGAGTGGGCAGAGGAGTTTCCATAGCTCCCTGTCCCATCCGTATTTTTACTTCGGGTTTCCGTAGTGGAGGTGGTAGATTTAGAAGAGGTTAATCCCCTGATAAGTTTGTGATAGAAGCAATAATTGCTGTCACTGGTCTGTTCCAGGTGACATCCGACTTTTCTGCATTTTGGCAGTGATCGGGTGTCGTTTGGACCGAATGCTATGATCAAAACACCAATAGAGACGAGAATAGAGATGACTGATGTTGCGAAAGCTTTATCGTTCATAATATTCCTCCAATCTTTTCGTAGGCTTGTCTGCTGAAGCGGACCCGAATCTGGCGTGCAAGACTCACAGTCGAATCCTGGTTCCAGGTTTTCTTTTCAAGCTCATGACACAGTCAAGAGTAGTTGACTCTAAGCGAGTATATGATATAGTTTACCGCAAAAGATGTCCAATAAAAACCCCGGCTTATCGGATTCCATTTCCTTTCATTGCTATTTTAAACGCTTCATTTTGCTTGCAGCTGCTTTTGCGAATGGGATGCTGAATCGTCACGTATTTTGTATTTTTTCAGGTATATGGGGATGCAAAAAAAGACGGCTGTTTTTTCCGGCAATCCGGCAATTGTTTCCAGTTAATTGGTATTGTCAGGAGGAAAAAAACAGCATATAATACAGACATATATTTGTTCAGGCAGAAGAATCAGGAGGCTTGAGTTATGGGCAGAAAATGCATTGGGATTGTAGAAGCAGTCGGCCTGGCGGCAGCGCTGGAAGCGGCAGACACCATAGCCAAAAGTGCAAATGTGAAGTTATTAGGTTATGAATACAGCGGATACCAGGGGCACATTGTTGTCAAATTTGAGGGGAATGCCGGTGCAGTGAAGGGAGCGGTTCGTGCAGCGAAGGCAGCCATTCATAAGGTGCATACCGATTTTGACCAGTCAACTGCGGTGAATCTGGAAAAGACTGCTCTGGATGAGTCCGTCTATGATGTCCTGGTGCATAATAAAAATACCATCGGTGATCCTTTACAGATTGCCTCCGGCAAGCGTCCGCAGGGAACGAACCGTCAGGCAAAGTGGGTAGGACACTGGGAGCAGAAAGGCTGCTATATCAGAGAATAAGACAGTCCGGTATCAGAAGATACCGGACTTTTTTTGTGGTTCATTTTGTTCTCACTATGTCTGACTTTGCTGTGCAGCAGTGCAAATCTTGTAAACGATTGATTCTTTGCCAAACAGGAATGTTTATAATGCCAAAATAGACCGGAAATTGTCTTTGAGCTGTGGATAGAGATCGTCAAACTCTTTATATACCTTATTATAAAAAGCAACTTTTTCCGGATCTGGTGTATAGACCTCGTCGCGCATTTTGATAATCTTGTCACATGCATCGACAACACTCGGGTAGGCACCGCATCCGGTAGCAGCGAGGATGGCTGCTCCTAAAGCTGCACTGTTTTCTGAGTTTTTCATATCCGGAAGCAGGACTGGAAGACCGTAAATATCCGCCATCAGCTGTCTCCAGAACGGACTTTTCGAACCACCACCGCACATGCGGACATTATCCGGCTCAATTCCTGTGTTGCGGATGCCGGTCATGATGTCGCGGAGTGCATAGGTCGCTCCCTCCATCACGGCGCGGGTCATGTCGGCTTTGGTGTGGATGGCAGCCAGTCCGACGAAGGATCCACGGCAGGTGAGGTTAAAGTGAGGGGACTGTTCTCCATTCAGATAAGGAAGATAAATCAGCCGGTTTGCACCAGGGGACGAAGAGATGGCATCCTTGTTAATCTCCTCATATTCCAGATCCTGTGGATAGAAATTGTTTCTCCACCATTTCAGGGAAGCACCGCAGGAGTTTACACTTCCCATAAAATGCCATGCTCCCGGAACCGGCATACAGAAAGTATAAACAGTCTGATTCTGATCGATTACCGGTTTTTCGGAAAAGGCAAAAACGGTTCCGCTGGTACCGATGGTTGTCATGGCACGGCCCGGAGCGACAATTCCTGTTCCGACACCGGCAGAGGCATTATCGCTCGCTCCGCCGACGACTGCTGTTTTTGTCGTGAGCCCCATCGCTTCGGCAACTTCCGGAAGAAGATAGCCGGTAATCTCCTGCGATTCATATACTTTTCCCATGACGGATTCTTTGATATCCATGGCTGCCAGGATCTCATCGGACCAGCAGCGATTTGGCACATCGAGAATCTGGGTGGCGGAGGCATCGGAAACCTCTGTCGCATATTCGCCGGTGAACCGATAGCGCAGGTAATCCTTTGGAAGGAGGATATGTGCCACCTGTGCATAGATATCCGGCTGGTTATCTTTCACCCACTGGATCTTTGCGGCGGTAAGGCCTGGTCTTGCCGGTGTGCAGGAATATTTCATAAACAGATCATCCCCCACGATTTCACGAACATGCTCGCAAGATTCGGTTGTTCGTCCATCGTTCCATAAGATGGCCCGCCGCAGGGCATTTCCGTCTTTGTCAAGCATGATCGCGCCCATCATCTGACCGGACATGCCGATTCCTTTGACATCTTCTTTCGGGACACCGCTTTCTTCCATAACGGAACGAATGGTCTTTACGGAAGCATGAAACCAGTCTTCCGGCTCCTGTTCTGACCAGCCATTATGCGGCTGATACAGCGGATATTCCATAATGGCCTGTGCGATCTCTTTTCCATTGACATCAAATAATACGGTTTTAAGACTTCCCGTTCCTAAATCTAATCCTAAATAGTATTCCATGTTATTTTACCCCCTATACATGAATGGATCCATTACATTTCTTTTTCAAACATTTTCCATGGGACGTTCAGTGTTCCATGTTCATTTAAAAGTTCGTTGACATGCATTAATAATGGAAAATCATCAAGACTTACCTTTCCCCTCTTGGCGAGAGCTTTTACGGCCCGGGCTGTTCTTGTGGCAATCACGACAGCCTCCAATGTTTGTCCCTTTAACTGCTCCTGTGCTTCCTCAATTGTGTAACCCTTTCCAAGAAGCAGGCCGACAGTTCTGCTTCGTCCGGCAGCGACCGTTACATTCAGATCTCCTGCGGCAAACATAATATTATCCAGGCCTCCGCCTACGATCCGGAGAAGGTCAAGCATTTCCTTTACACTTTCCTGGAAGAGAGCGGATTCGGAATTGTTGTGGTCAATACCGTCATCCCCTGCTTTTTCTGCCATGCCGATCGCGAGAGCGGTTCCCAAAGCGTAGCCATTTTTCAGGGCAACGGCACATTCCAGGCCGACAACGTCTTTTGTCAGGCTGATAATATAATAATCGGTAGAGAAAATGCTGCGAATCCATCTCAGCGTTTCCATATCTGGTCCGCAATATCCGACAAAGGACGGATCGTGGTCTGCGAGATCCCTTGCCGTACAAGGTCCGCCGATGGCATAGAGTTTTAATTTACTGCCTTCCGGAAGTTTACTTTGCCAGTATTCCGGATAAGTCAGCATCGTTCCATCTTCGAAATCGAGCATTCCCTTGGTAACGGAAATCAGAGGCACCGTTTCGTCCAAAATAGGAAGAATCTCTTCGGCAAACCAGTCCACACCGAAGCTGGATACGCCGCAGACAACCAGGTCTGCACCTTGTAAAGCCTCTTTGACGTCGGCACATTTGATATAATGAATACCTTCATGCAGAGTTCGACGCAAATTGATGTGATAATTATCTTCTCGCAGACGGTCAATGATCTCGTCGTCTAAAGGACTTCCGACCAGGCGGACTTCATGCCCGTTTTCAAAAAGTGGAAAAGTCAGAGCAGAGGCCATCTGCCCGGAGCCAATTAAAGTTACAACACTCATTTCATTACCCCCTTTTCAATGGTGTTTTTTACTTTGTGCAAAATTACTAAAAAAACAAGAAATTAAAGATATCTTTTGATGTCTTGTCAAATGATGAGTTCATTTTACAAGACAAAACGGGAAAAGTCAATACATATGTGGGAAAAATTTCAAAAAAATTATAAAAAAATCATAACCATGAAAAAAATCCCAAAACATATCTTCAAAAAAGATAGGACATGTTGACTTATGTAAAAGGAAAACTTATAATTGGGAAATAGGAGTCTCGCACTGGAGGTAGATATGAACACAAAAAAAATCAATCAGGCAATCCGGATTGCCAAATTACATTATGAATTGCATTATAATCAATTAGAGATAGCGAAGAAAGAGGGAATCAGTAAATCTTCGGTCAGCCGGATTTTAAAATCAGCGATGGACATGGGCATTATTGAAGTGAGAATTAAAGATTCGGTACTGACAAACAGCTCCCTGGAAAATGATCTGATCGCCAGGTTTCCGATCAAACGGGCAGTCATCGTGCCGAATGTCGTGGGGAATTCCCAGATCTTATTACAGGATGTGTGTGCAGCTTTGGCAGATGACCTTCCGAGATATTTAAAAAATGACAGTATTTTAGGAGTGTCCTGGGGTCATACGCTTGCGGTTCTCGCAAAACAGTTGCCAAGGATTAAACGAAGCGGAATTTCGGTGATCCAGCTGACGGGGGGTTTTTCCCGGGCAATCTATGAATCTGGTGCATTAGATATCCTGAAGAATTTTGTGGAATGTGTCGGGGGCGTGGGCTATCAGATTCCTGCTCCGGCTATGGTCGATCTGCCGGAAATCGCGGAGGCGTTAAAGAAAGATTCCCAGATCCATGAGATATTGAAGATGGCAGAACGATGTCAGACCGCCGTGTTTTCTGTGGGCAATCTGGAGAGACCCTCTGTTTTATATGAGATGGGTGTGATCAATGAAGAAGATTACCAGGATTTTAGCAAGCGAGGGGCAGTGGGGGACTGCTGTTCCCATTTTCTCAGGGAAGACGGAGAAGTTTTTGATGAGACAATCGATGCCCGGGTCGTGGGTACTTCCCTGGAAACGATCAAAAAGATTCCAAACAAGCTGGTGATCGCTGTGGGAAAAGAAAAGGTAAAGATCGTTACCGCCGCTTTGCGGGGAGGACTGGTAGACAGTTTGTATATCGATGTGGATCTGGCAGAGGAGATCGTGCGCAATACGCCTCTGTAAGGAACAGCGTGGCAGATGTTCCTATATAAGTGGAAAGTGTTCCGGTATCATAGGAAACTTCGTTTCGATTCGCTGGAAAATATTCCGCGAAGATACGCAGTTGTATCAAAAAACCAGACAAAAAATAAATGGTAAGATAATTAAGAAAGAAAAGAATGTTATGTTAAATCAATTTTCAAGAACCCAGCTGCTGCTGGGGGAAGAGGCCATGGAGAAGTTGAAAAAAGCACGGGTAGCCGTTTTTGGAATCGGGGGAGTCGGGGGCTATGTATGTGAAGCGTTGGTGCGGAGCGGCATTGGCACCTTTGATCTGATCGACGATGATAAAGTCTGCCTGACGAATCTCAACCGTCAGATCATCGCTACGAGGAAGACGGTTGGAAAATATAAAGTCGATGTAATGAAAGAGCGGATCTGTGAGATTAATCCGGATGCACAGGTGAATAGTTACCCATGTTTTTTTCTTCCGGAAAATGCAGAACAATTTCCTTTCGAGGAATATGATTATGTTATCGATGCGGTAGATACGGTTACGGCAAAGATCGAGATTGTCATGCAAGCGCAAAGAAAGCAGGTGCCGGTCATCAGCAGCATGGGTGCTGGAAACAAGTTAGATGCCACTGCTTTTCGTGTGGCGGATCTGTATGAGACGAAGGTGTGCCCTCTGGCAAAGGTCATGCGCCGGGAGTTAAAAAAGCGGGGCGTGCAAAAGCTGAAAGTGGTCTATTCCGAAGAAAAGCCAATACAGCCGATGGACGATATGTCTATCAGCTGCCGGGATCATTGCATCTGCCCGCCCGGAGCACAGCATACCTGTACACAGAGAAGGGCAATTCCGGGAAGTGTTTCTTTTGTTCCTTCGGTGGTCGGGCTGATCATTGCGGGAGAAGTCGTCAAAGACATTTGTTTGTCTTGACAAAGAAATTACAGGATAGTATACTTTGAACAACATCAATATTTTTGCAAAAAATAAAGGAGTTTTTTTCTTATGTTAGAAAAGATGAAGGAGATTATCTCAGAACAATTAGGAGTAGAAGAGGATGAGATTACACCCGACACTTCATTTAAAGAAGATTTGGGGGCGGATTCTCTGGACCTTTTTGAATTGACCATGGCTTTAGAAGAGGAATACGATATCGAGATTCCTGCGGAGGAGCTGGCAGAGATCGAGACCATCGGAGATGTCATCGAGTTTTTAAAGACAAAGGGAATCGAAGAGTAAGGGTTCTTTGTACAAGTGGAAATATACCATAACCCGGACCTGCGCGAAAGCTCAGAGAATGGGGATTTCTCCGACTGGGTGAAAGTATTTTCCGCATGCTCCAGGGGTATTGAAGGATGGAAGCAGACTTCAGTACCTTTTTTCTTTGTACTATTTTCTTACAAAAACGGGTCATTCTCAGGCAAGTAATAAAAAACTATTGGAAAATTGATTCATTTCGTTTATAATGATATGGAATGATGCCAGAAGTGCGGCATACGATGAAAACAATATCAGCTTTTGAGGGCTGAATATTTTAAGATAAAAGATATGGAGTTTGGAAGGAAAGGAGATTCCTAATGGCTACAGATATTGGAATTGATTTAGGTACTGCGAGTATTTTAGTATATGTGAAAGGCAAAGGTGTGGTATTAAAGGAGCCATCGGTGGTTGCTTTTGATGTAGATACAAGAAAGATAAAAGCGATCGGTGAGGAAGCACGATTGATGATCGGCCGTACACCGGGAAATATCGTGGCAGTTCGTCCGCTTAGGCAGGGAGTCATCAGTGATTATTCGGTTACAGAAAAAATGTTGAAATATTTTGTCCATAAATCGGTCGGAAAAAGTTTGTTTGGAAGAAAGCCGCGGATTTCTGTCTGTGTCCCAAGCGGTGTGACAGAAGTGGAGAAAAAGGCAGTAGAAGATGCGACTTATGCGGCAGGTGCCAGGGATGTGAAGATTATTGAGGAGCCGGTAGCAGCAGCGATCGGTGCCGGGATCGACATTGCAAAGCCTTGTGGAAATATGATCGTGGATATCGGGGGAGGTACTTCCGATATCGCAGTCATCTCTTTAGGAGGAACGGTAGTCAGCACCTCGATCAAAGTGGCAGGAGATGATTTTGATGAGGCGATTGTCCGTTATATGAGAAAGAAACATAATCTGCTGATCGGAGATCGTACGGCGGAGGATATTAAGATCCAGGTAGGAAGTGCATATGTCCGTGCGGAGGAGTCTTCCATGGAGGTCAGGGGACGGAACCTGGTAACCGGCTTGCCAAAGACAGTCACCGTGACTTCCGAAGAGACAAGGGAGGCACTGCGTGAGGCGACAGCACAGATTGTAGAAGCAGTACACAGTGTCTTGGAGAGGACACCACCGGAACTGGCAGCAGATATCTCTGATCGGGGAATCGTATTGACTGGCGGCGGAAGTATGCTGCAGGGACTGGAACAGCTGATTGAGGAGAAGACGGGAATTACGACAATGACAGCGGATGACCCGATGACAGCGGTTGCAATCGGAACCGGTCAGTATATCGAGTATCTTGGCAAAAAATAGTGGAAGTTCCTTGTTTCGCCAAAAAGATATTGGAGGTTAGGTGATGGCCAGACTGGAAGGATATGTGAGCCATATCCGCTTTCATAACGAGAATAATGGTTATACAGTCTTAGAATTAGAAACGACCCACGGGGATGAGATCCTCGTGGGAACTTTTCATTATATCAATGAAGGGGAATATCTCAGTGCGGAGTGTGCCTATACGGAACACCCTTCCCACGGGCCGCAGTACCAGGTATCTTCTTATGTGGTAAAAGAGCCGGAAAATAAGGAGGCAATGAAACGCTATCTGGGTTCCGGCGCAATCAAAGGACTGGGGCCGGCTTTGGCGGAGCGCATAGTAAAAAAGTTTAAAGGGGATACCTTTGACATGATCGAGAAAGAGCCGGAGCGTCTGGCGGAAGTCAAGGGGATCTCTTTGAAAAAAGCAATGGATATTGCCGTTCAGTTCCAGGAAAAGCAGGAGATGCGCCATGCGATGATGTTTTTATCGGAATACGGCATCACCAGCCATTTTGCTGTCCGGATTTTTGAAGAATACGGCGAGAAAATGTATGATATTTTAAAGTCGAATCCGTACAAGCTGGCAGAAGATATCACAGGCATCGGCTTTAAGGCCGCAGATGCGATTGCCGCAAAGGCAGGAATCGCACCGGATTCGGATTTTCGTATCTGTGCGGCCATCCTTTATATTTTACAGCAGGCTGTGCAAAACGGGCATGTATACCTCCCAAAAGATGTCCTCTGCCGGGAGGCAGGGTCTTTGTTAAGTATGCCTTCCTCCTTTATGGAAGATCATCTGATGGAGATGGTTCTGGATAAAAAATTGATGATCCGTTCGGATGGACAGACAGAGAAGGTATATCTTTCCTCCTATTATTTTATGGAGAGAAATACCGCCCGGATGCTTTTAAATCTGGATCTCCATTTTCCTGTGGAAAAAGGTGCTTATGGGAAGCGAATCAGTGAGTTGGAGGAATCCATGGATCTCCAGCTGGATCTTTTGCAAAAACAGGCGGTAGAAGAATCGTTGACCAGGGGTGTGGTTGTGCTGACTGGAGGGCCCGGTACCGGAAAGACCACGACGATCAACCTGATGCTCCGCTGCTTTGAGATGGAGGATATGGAGATTGTCCTGGCGGCACCTACGGGAAGGGCGGCCAAGCGTATGACAGAGGCAACCGGATACGAGGCGAAGACGATCCACCGCCTTTTGGAAGTCTCCGGAGGGATCGAGGAAAGGGAGAGTTCTCATTTTGAGAAAAATGAGGAGAATCCGATCGAAGCGGATGCCGTGATTCTGGACGAGATGTCTATGGTGGACATTCACCTGATGTACTCTCTTTTAAGAGCCCTGATTCCCGGAACAAGATTGATCCTGGTAGGGGATTCCAACCAGCTTCCCAGTGTCGGTCCGGGAAATATTTTAAAAGATATTATCGAATCGGAGGCATTTCAAGTGGTACAGCTGACGAAGATATACCGTCAGGCGGAAAACAGCCATATTGTTTTGAATGCACATAAGATCAATGCAGGGGAATTGATCCCTTTGGATAACCGGAACCGGGATTTCTTTTTCTTTTCGAAAAAGGATATCCGTTCCACCATGGGTGCTTTGATCTATCTGGTGAAAAAGAAATTGCCGGAATATCTGGGAGTCACCCCTTTTGATATCCAGGTTCTCACCCCGATGAGGAAGGGGGAGCTTGGTGTAGAACATTTAAATGAGGTACTTCAGTATTATATGAACCCGGCATCGGAAAAGAAGGCAGAAAAAGAAAGCCGCACCGGTCTCTTCCGTGAAGGAGACAAGGTGATGCAGATAAAAAATAATTATAAGCGGGAATGGAAGATCCTGAATGAGAAGGGTTTTTCTGTGGAGGAAGGCCTGGGTGTATTCAATGGGGATATGGGAGTTATTCAGCAGATTAACCTGTACTCGGAGCGGGTGACAGTCATGTTTGAGGAGAACCGACAGGTGGAATATCCTTTTTCCAGCCTGGAAGAGCTGGAGCTTTCCTATGCGATCACCATTCACAAATCGCAGGGAAGCGAGTATCCGGCCGTCGTGCTTCCCTTGTTGACGGGACCGTCCATTCTCTGTAACCGGAATCTTTTGTATACCGCAATTACCAGGGCACAGCGATGCGTGGCAATCGTGGGACAGAGAGCCATGGTGGAACAGATGATTCATAATGAGACGGAGCAGAAGCGTTACTCCGGCTTAAATGAATGGCTGAGGGAAGGATTGGAGTCCTAATCGCGGGCTACACCCGTACAGACGGATAGAATATAGACATGGGCGATTCCGGCACGGTGGAGGATCCTCGTGCAGGCTTCCATGGTAGCTCCGGTTGTGTAAATATCATCGACCAGAAGCACCCTGGACAGGTGCCGGGCTGTTTGACCATACTGCGGATTCAGCCGAAATGCTTTTTGTAAGTTATTTAGCCGCGCCTGGGGGCCAAATTGCTTTTGGGGCAGGGTATCCACAGAACGGATTAAAAGATCATAGTGAGGGAGGCACAAAGAGCGGGCCAGTCCCCTGCTGAGCAGGGCAGCCTGGTTATAGCCTCTCTTTTTTTGTTTATTTTTATGGACGGGAACCGGAATGATGGCTTCTATGTTCCAGGAGCGGATGACGGGCTGGTATCTTTCGCACAATTCCTGTACAAAAAAATGAGAGAGAACCCGTTTGTTTTGATACTTGAAAGCACTCATCAACGGACGGGTCATGGTATTGTAAAGAAAAAGTGCTCGTCCTTCCTGAAATGTTTTTGGAAAAATACGGCAGTCATAGCAGTATTCCCGGGCAGGATTTGAGATCGGTTTGCCACATCGAAAACAGATCGGGCCACGAAGATACGGCAGTTTTTTCCGACAGGCCGGATGGATCTTCTCACCGTATACGGTGAGTCCGCCGCATACCGGACAATGTCTCGGGAAAAAAATAGGAAGTACGTTTTCTTCGAAGAGTATGCTTATCTTTTGTAATGTCATTTTCGATAAAACAGAAGAAAAAGCAAAAGGAGTCATAAGCGTACGCCTCACGCCTTTCCGGTGCTGCCGAAACCACCGCGGTCCTGGCCGTCTAATGTGGAACATTCTTCGAAAGAAATCGTTGGCTGGTGTTCCATGATGCGGAACTGACAGATCCGGTCATTTTGATGGACCTGTGTATCCCGTATGGCAAGAACCGGCATATACCACTGGTCATTGTTCCCACAATAGGATTCGTCAATTACGCCCATATGGTTCGTTTGGATGAGTCCGAAATTCTTAAAAGTAGAACTGCGTGGAACGACATGGGCCTCATATCCTTTGGGAAGTTCCATCGCAATTCCCAGGGGAATCAGTGCGGATTCTCCCTTTTTTAAGGTGACATCCTCGGCTGCCCGAAGGTCGATCCAGTCAGACTTCCCATCGATATAGGTCAGTTTTTCAATTTGATCGGTAAAATATTTGATATGAATTGTCGGCATGTTTCTGTGTTCCTTTCTAAGATAGTTATGCGATCTTATTTAAAAGAAGGGTTCCCTGTGGAGAAAGAGGAATCAGCCGTTGGTTGCTGCTCCCGCGAAAAGGCAGTTCCAGGCTGCGCAGCTTCTCCACGTAGGGGCCGTCGATCAGCAAGTCGGTCTCCTCTAACAGTTCACGGATTCCGCTGTCTTTTGAGGCAAGCTCCAAAAGGGCTTCGTAAGTATAACCGGTATAAGTGATCACACTGCCGCCGGCAAGGTGCACTTTTTGCCCGAGCCGGGCGAGGGCGGCTGCCTGACAAAAGGGTTCTCCGCCGGAAAATGTGATGCCGGACAGGAGTGGATTCTCCGCATAGTGTTGATAGAGGGCTGGGATGGTCTCCAGGTATCCATCGCCAAAAGAATGGGTTTTCGGATTATGGCATCCCGGACAATGGTGGGGACAGCCCTGGACAAAAACGACAAAGCGAAGTCCCGGGCCGTCCACAATGGATTCTTCTACAATACCGGAAAGACGCAGGGAATCTGCCGTCTTGTCTTTGTGATCGCCAGGATCAAAAGAGGATGGAGAAGGAATGAATTTAGACTCCATGTTTCACCCGATCTCTTTCTTCTGCTCTTTTTGCATTATTAAAACGGTCTACTGTACCTACTAAATATCCTGTGATACGGCGGATCCGGTCAAAACCGACTCCATTGCCGACCATGGTTTGGTTTTTGGAAGGTTTTATTGTCATGAAAATCTCTCCCTTCATAAAATAATCTTCACGTTTGTCATGGCGAAAAACCACTGCCTTCAGGTGGTGGGCAGTTGACAAACCGGTTGTTTCTATACGTTTTCCATATGGTTTACAAAAAACTGGTCGTTGGCACATCTGGAAATTTCTTGCGGAGTTCCCGCAACTTTTCGATGGAAATCCCCTCTCCTTCCCGGCGGCCGCAGCGCGGGCAGACATCTCCGATCACTCCGGTATATCCGCAGACAGGATCCCTGTCAACCGGATGGTTGATGGAGCCATAGCCAATCCCCTGTTCCTTCATATATCGGATCACGGTTTCAAAAGCCGGAAGGTTTTTACAGGTGTCCCCATCTAATTCCACATAGCTGATATGTCCTGCATTAGTCAGTGCGTGGTACGGGGCCTCCAGCTGAATCTTCCGATATGCCTTGATCGGATAATATACAGGGATATGGAAGGAATTCGTGTAATATTCCCTGTCGGTGACTCCCGGGATCTCCCCATATTTTTTTCGGTCAATTTTTACAAAACGCCCACTCAGCCCTTCTGCCGGCGTGGCAAGCAATGTAAAATTCAGATGGGCTTTCTTCGATTCGTCGTCTAATTTCTGCCGCATATGGCGGATGATCGCCAGTCCCAGCTGCTGGGCTTCTTCACTTTCTCCGTGATGCTTCCCGGTTAGGGCGGTCAGTGTCTCGGCCAGACCGATAAAACCGATACTCAATGTGCCATGCTTTAAGACTTCACTGATGGTATCTTCCATATCCAGCTTTTCCGAATCAATCCATATGCCCTGTGCCATAAGAAACGGATAGTTCCGTACCTTCTTGGAAGCCTGGATTTTAAAACGGTGCAGAAGTTGGCGGATGACCAGGTCGATGACGCGGTCCAGATTTTTATAAAAGAAGTCAATATCCCCTTTGGCTTCTATGCCAAGACGAGGAAGGTTGATGGAGGTAAAACTTAAATTCCCCCGCCCGAAAGTACATTCTTTTTCCGGATCATAGCAGTTTCCAAGAACCCTGGTCCGGCATCCCATGTAGGCCACCTCCGTATTCGGATCTCCCTTTCTATAATAAGGAAGATTAAAAGGGGCATCCAGAAAACTGAAATTAGGAAACAAACGTTTCGCGGAGGTCCGGATCGCAAGCTGGAAAAGGTCGTAATTCGGATCGCCCGGGTTATAGTTCACTCCTTCTTTCACCTTGAAAATCTGTACAGGGAAAATCGGAGTTTCTCCGGCACCGAGACCTTCCAGCGTAGAATCCAGAAGCATCCGGGTGACGAGGCGTCCTTCCGGAGAGGTGTCCGTCCCATAATTGATCGAGGAAAAAGGAACCTGGGCTCCCGCACGGGAATGCATCGTATTGAGGTTATGGATCAGGGCCTGCATGGCCTGTCCTGTCTGCTGCCGGGTATAGAGCTGGGCCTGCTGCACGGCAAAGGTGTGAAGCTTTGGCAGAGTCTCCGATGCGATCTCCGGTAAATGCAGCTGGCAAAGTGCCTCATAAAAGGATTCTTCCTGTTCCATACATAAAGGAATCGATACATTTTCCTTGATGAAGGAGACCAGATGATCGGCCTTTTCCGGGGAAAAGTTACAGGCGGCGATCAGATAGGCGCGCAGACCTTTCCAATATTCCTTGCGGTAGGTCTTCGTCACACCACCGGCCATAGCATAGTCAAAATTAGGAATGCTCTGTCCGCCGTGCATCTCATTCTGGTTCGCCTGGATGGCGATACAGGCCAGCGCGGCATAAGTCTGGATCGACTGCGGTTCTCTCACATAGCCGTGCCCGGTTGAGAAACCGCCCTCAAACAGCTTGATGAGGTCGATCTGGCAGCAGGTCTCGGTCAGCATGTAAAAATCCATATCGTGGATGTGGATATCTCCATTCACATGGGCGGCGGCGATATCCTTGGGAAGGACGTAATTGATGATAAAATATTTCGAACCTTCCGAACCGTATTTTAACATGGTTCCCATAGCGGTATCTCCGTCAATATTGGCATTTTCCCTTTTGATATTCTCAGACTCTGCGCTGGAATAGGTGAGCCTGTGGTAAATATCCATAAGATAGGATTCCGAATCCCGGATCTTGGCATGCTCCGCACGGTAGAGGATATAGGCCTTGGCGGTAGCGGCAAAACCGTAACGGATCAGCACGGATTCCACGGTATCCTGAATCTGCTCCACAGTAGGAACGGAGATATCGGCCACCGCATCACATACTTTCTGGGTAAGATATGTAAAATCTGCCGGTGTCATATTGTCATCCACGGCGCGGCTTGCTCTGTGGATGGCATTTAAAATTTTCATGGCGTCAAAAGGAACCAGATCCCCATTACGTTTCTGAATCATTTTTTCCATTGGGTTCCCCATAGTAACAAACTGTCCTTTCATTTGAAAATACCCATAAAATAGGGCTTGGTAATTTCGTAAAGAAAATACAATATGTAGCACTTCGACACAGAGTGCTACACAAGATAAGGTATCTTTGTGAAAATATAATACAACGAACATTTGTTTTTGTCAATAGAAAAAAATTGCCTCGGGAGCCGCCAAAATTATCAGAAAAAAGAGAGAATTGATAGATTTGTTTATATCTGAGAAGTTATCAAGAAGTTATCCACATGATGGAGGAAATCAGGCGAAAACAAAAAATCAGGAAGAGATTCATTTTTTTGCAGTGAAATTTTATTTATCCACTTTATCCACAGGCCAATGTGGATTTTGTGGATAACTTATGCACATAAAAGGAAGATGGAAAAACTTGTGGTAAAGAAAAAATAAAATCCAAAAGAAGGGAAAGAGAAAAAAGAATTGACGAAGACACGGCGGTATGTTATATTAGATTAGCGATGGAATAGGTCTTTTTTTTATGCCTAAAATCTGGTTTATGAAAATAAACCATACGTTTAAAAAAATGGAGGTGGAAGTTGTGCGCGTGAAGATCACATTGGCATGTACAGAATGTAAACAGCGTAATTACAATACTACGAAGGAAAAGAAAAATCATCCTGAGAGATTGGAAACAAACAAATACTGCAGATTCTGCAGAAAGCATACTGTCCATAAAGAAACAAAATAGTCGGATCGGAATTTAAGGAGTGATAAGATGAGCGACGAAACTAAGAACACAGGAAAAACAAACTGGTTTCAGGGTTTTCAGTCCGAATTTAAAAAAATCAGCTGGCCTGATAGAAAAACGCTTGTCAGAGAGACGATTACAGTGACGGTTGTATCCGTTGTCCTGGGTGTGATTATCGCTACCCTGGATATGGTTCTTCAGTATGGAATTAATTTTCTGGTCTAGTATGAAGGTAAAGGTGAATATATGTCAGAATTAAACTGGTATGTGGTCCATACTTACTCAGGCTACGAGAATAAGGTGAAGGCTAATATTGAAAAGACAATTGAAAACAGAAAGCTTCAGGATCAGATATTCGAAGTCAAAGTCCCTCTTCAGGACGTTGTGGAAATGAAGGGTGGAGTAAAAAAGAATGTATCAAAAAAGATGTTTCCGGGATATGTCCTCGTAAACATGGTTATGAATGACGATACATGGTATGTTGTGCGTAACACCAGAGGTGTGACAGGCTTTGTCGGGCCGGGATCGGAACCTGTTCCGCTTTCCGAGGCAGAGATGAGGAATCTTGGCATTGTGTCAGGAGACGAAGAGATTCAGATCGACATTGAAGTGGGCGATCTGGTCGAAGTGACATCCGGTGCCTGGGAAGGGCGAACAAGTACGGTAAAAGACATGAACATGAATAAACAGACTGTTACCATCGAAGTGGATATGTTTGGTCGGGAGACTTCTGTAGAAATTGGATTTTTAGATGTCAGGAAATTATAAGAATGTCTGAATAACAGACGAGTGGGAGGGACATTCCCGCAATTACCACAATAGGAGGTTAGCTATCATGGCAAAAAAAGTAACAGGTTATATTAAATTACAGATTCCAGCAGGCAAGGCAACTCCAGCACCACCTGTAGGTCCTGCATTAGGTCAGCACGGTGTGAATATTGTCCAGTTTACAAAGGAATTTAATGCGAGAACAGCAGACAAGGGAGATCTGATCATTCCTGTCGTAATCACTGTATACCAGGACAGAACATTCAGTTTTATTACAAAAACACCACCGGCAGCGGTATTATTAAAGAAATACTGCAACATCAAATCTGGCTCAGGCGTTCCAAACAAAACAAAAGTAGCTTCAATTTCTAAAGACAAAATCAAAGAAATTGCAGAAATGAAAATGCCTGATTTAAACGCAGCTAGTATCGAAGCAGCAATGAGCATGATCGCTGGTACTGCCAGAAGTATGGGCATTACTGTAGAAGATTAATCGGATTGTTAGATACAACAAAGTGGGAGGGTCGCTCCCGATAATACCACAGGAGGTTATTTGAATGAAAAGAGGAAAAAGATATCAGGAAGCTGCAAAGCTCAGAGTAAAGACGAATTTATATGACGCACCGGAAGCAGTATCCATCGTAAAACAGACTGCAAGTGCGAAATTTGATGAGACCATAGAAGCACATTTGAAAATGGGTCTTGACGGACGTCATGCTGACCAGCAGATCCGTGGAGCAGTTGTATTGCCACATGGAACAGGTAAAAAAGTACGCGTACTTGTTTTTGCAAAAGGCGATAAAGCAGAAGAGGCAGCAGCAGCAGGTGCTGAATATGTAGGAGCAGAGGAATTAATTCCAAAGATTCAGAACGAAGGATGGTTTGAATTCGACAAAGTTGTTGCTACACCGAATATGATGAGCGTTGTTGGTCGTCTCGGACGTGTTCTCGGACCGAAAGGTTTAATGCCAAACCCGAAGGCCGGAACAGTAACAATGGATGTTGCAAAGGCTGTTCAGGAACTGAAAGCAGGTAAAATTGAATATAGATTGGATAAGACAAATATCGTTCACGTGCCAATCGGAAAAGCTTCTTTTACAGAGGAGCAGTTAAACGAAAACTTCCAGACATTAATAGATGCCATTATGAAGGCAAAACCAGCAGCAGCTAAGGGACAGTATATCAGAAGTATCACTCTGACCTCTACGATGGGCCCTGGCGTGAAGCTGAATCCAGCCCGTTTCTAATATCCCATAATGGATGCTTGTAAATAAGAAACAGGATATGGAGCAAAAAATGAAAGAATGCTACTGTAACCCAAGGAAACAGTAACGAAAAGAAGCAGATCATCCTGTACCGCTAATAGACGGGGAGGATATCTGCTTCTTTTTATGTCATAGGAACTTTGTTCTTATGATATGTGGGGATGCACTAAATACGTTGCCACATGTACACTGTCAAATAACTTTGTTCTATAGAGGAGAATAAGAGATGAGAGGAAATTGGAAGAAAAAAATAGGAACCGGAATTATACTGATGTTGGTCGTGATGATGCTCCCTCTGATGCCGGTAAATGCTGCGGGCACCAAGGCGAAGAAGCCTACCATTTTTATTGCGGCAGGCCATCAGAGAAGAGGAATTTCATCGACGGAGCGGCTTGCACCGGGTTCTTCCCAGAGAAAGGCAAAGCTGACTTCCGGGACAACGGGGGTCCGTACCCATATTCCGGAATATAAAACCAATCTGGCGATTGCAAAAGCAACAAAAAAAGAACTGGAAAAAAGAGGATATAAAGTCATTATGCTGCGGACAACCAATCGTTGTGCACTTTCCAACCAGCAAAGGACGAAAAAGGCGAACCGAAGCGGAGCCAGTATTCATATCTGCATCCATTGCAATGCGGGAACTTCCGGTGAGAAAGGCCCGCTGGTCTGTGTGCCGGCAAACAGCCGTTATGTAGGAAAAAAGATTTATAAAAAATCCCGCAGGCTGGGAAGGTGTCTCCTTTCCTCCGTAGCCAAAGCTGTCAAAAAGAAAAGTCATGGGACGATCCGCTCCAATTACTATACGACGATCAACTGGGCCAAAATTCCGACCATGATACTGGAATGCGGCTTCCTCAGTAATGCGACAGAAGACCGTCAGCTGAATTCTTCCAGTTACCAGAAAAAACTGGCACGGGGAATTGCCAATGGTGTCGATCGATATTTCAAGTAAAAATGAAAAGAAAAAATCTTGACAGGGTACCATTTTGATGGTATCATATTCGAGTATGAACGCCGAAGACAGCAGGTATCAGAAGGCATATAGCCGGTCGATCTAAAGTGAGAACGCCTGCCGAGGAAGTATATTCAGATATTTTAGGAATATTTCTGCTTTCTGTCTTTGGACAGGAAGCTTTTTTATATAATAGGAAACGTTATTTCTATTATTGGAAGCGGGCTTATCCGCTTTGTTCCTTACTGAAAGATACGGCGGCACACATAAATTTTTAAGGAGGTGCACCAGAAAGATGGCTAAAGTAGAATTAAAACAGCCTATTGTTGACGAAATTAAGGCACAGCTGGATGGAGCGAAATCTCTGGTCGTTGTAGATTACCGTGGAATTTCTGTAGCCGATGTTACAGAACTTCGTAAACAGTGCCGAGAAGCAGGAATTGTTTATAAAGTCTATAAGAATACCATGGTAAGACGTGCGGTAGAAGGTACAGAGTTCGAAAGCATTTTAAATGACCTGGAAGGAACGAACGCATTTGCAATTTCCAAAGAGGATGCGACAGCTCCGGCAAGAATCGTAGATAATTTTATTAAAAAAGCAAAATGCTGCGAATTAAAATGCGGTGTCGTAGAGGGAACCTACTATGATGCAGCAGGTATCTCAACAATCGCTACAATCCCATCAAGAGACGAGCTGATTGCCAAGTTTATGGGAAGTATCCAGTCTCCAGTTACGAACTTTGCCCGCGTGATCAAACAGATTGCTGAGCAAAAAGAAGGCGGAGAAACAGAAGCTGTAGCAGAATAATATCAGGCAGTAGAACATGCAGGCCAGTCATACTGGCATAAAGAAAAAAGATTTATATGGAGGGAAATAAGATGACAACTCAGGAAATTATTGAAGTAATTAAAGGTTTATCTGTATTAGAGTTAAATGATTTAGTAAAAGCTTGTGAAGAAGAATTCGGTGTATCTGCAGCAGCAGGTGTTGTAGTAGCAGCAGGAGCAGGAGCAGGCGCAGAAGCAGAAGAAAAGACAGAATTTGACGTTGAGTTAACAGAAGTTGGCGGACAGAAAGTTAAAGTAATCAAAGTTGTTCGTGAGATCACTGGATTAGGATTAAAAGAAGCAAAAGCAGTCGTTGACGGTGCTCCAAAGAACATCAAAGAAGCTGTTTCCAAAGAAGAAGCAGAAGATGTTAAGAAACAGTTAGAAGAAGTTGGAGCAAAAGTAACTGTAAAATAATTTTGCGACAGCAAGAGCGAGATAAAAAAAGGGCTGGAGTCAGATATTTGAATCGTGACTCCAGCCTTTTTTATGGAATCATAATTTCTGTTCCTGCTCCATAAAAACGCTCCGCGAGGATTGCACTGCGGTGGAATTTGTTTTGGTTTAAAGAGAAGAAGGTTTCTCTGTTTCGTAATCTGTCCATGCAGAGGCTTCCGTCATACCGGAGAGATCGACATTGGTGGAATACGAAGATACGGTGATGGTATACTTACTGCTTCCTTTGACATAAACGGTCCCGTCGGTTCCTTTGATGGTTACTTTTTTTCCGGAGGAGTCCACAATACTTCCGGCATTATAGAGCTTGGTCAGTGTACTGTCTCCGGTGATCGTCCAGGTACAGCCTTCCTCAATATAGAAATTACAGTAGCCGTCCCCGCCATTTCCAGCGTTGCTTTCATCATCGGTTACGGCACCTTTTAAAGTACTGCCATTGGACATGTAGAAGTCCAGCTGGCTGATGCTGTCCCAGATCACATCTCCTTCCATTTTCTGGTTATCTGCCGTAAAATTACAATCGGCACCATTGGATCCTGAAGTTCCCCAGCCGCGCTTATTGCTGTTTCCTGTACACTTTAAGAAGAAATCATTGTTTTTTGCGTAGGTGATGTCCACGTTAGATAAAGAGATCGTAGATTCGGTATTCGTGGTATAAAACATTCCTCCGTTTTTGGCGGTTAAGGTACCACTGTTCATCTCGAAGGTACTGTTTCCGACTTCGGAATCTCCGGACATACTCTGATAAAGTATTACATTCCATGTACAGTCATTTTGTGCATCTTTTTTCATGTTTCCTGTGAGATTGCAATCAAATAAACGTAGGGAATTCAATCCCTCAATGCAGACGCTTTCGGAATGGTTCGATGTGAGGTCTGCCTGGTGGATTGCGATGTCCGCCGTAGAGTATACTGCCGGGGAGCCGGTGCCGTTGGATGTATAAGTTCCGCCGTCAATGACCATCGTTCCGCCGCCCCGGTCGCTTCGGATTGCTGCGGAGGATTCTCCCTGCGTGGTCGCAGTGACATTCCAGGCATAGAGTTTGCCGCCTCCGCTTACATGAAGACCGCCGGAGGTTCCCTTTTTGGTGGAAATGGTTGTGTCGGAAACGTAAGTGGTTCCGTTGTTATAAGAAAAAATGCCTGCCCCGCCATTGGCATTGGTCGTAATTTTGCTCCCGCTGATATAAGAAGTTCCATCGGTGGTAAGAACTGCCGCTCCAACTCCATAGAAACTAGAACGATCCCCACCCTGGCTTTTTGTCGATTTACGAGAGACGGAAGCGTCTTTGATAGAAACCTTGGCACCATTTGTCACATGCACTGCATTTTCGTCCGTTCCGGTAGAAGAATAGGATTTTCCTGTTGTTGTGCTGTCTTTGCTGTATTCTGTCACGGAACTGTAACTGGTCGGGGCAGCAGAGCTGTCAGTGCCTCCCGAACCGCCGCCGGATAACAGAGAGATTTCGGAGGCCTTGCCATCGGAATCCAAAGTGATCGATACCCTGTCATTTTCTTTTAGATCACTAATCGATAAACTTTTACTCTCGGAATTCTTGTCTCCGGAATTTTTGCTGTCGGAATCCTGGCTGTCGGAATTTTTGTCTTCATTCGGTTTTTCCGGAGGCTGTTCCTGACTACGATTCTTGGAATCTTTCTCCGTACTGGCCGAACTGCTCTGTTTTGAACTGCTATTTTCCGAATTGTCGTTTCCGGAGGTGTTCTTTTCCGAACTGCTCTTTCCTGAATTGTCGTTTCCCGAAGGCTTGCTTTTCGAAGAATCGCTGTCGGAAGAACTTTGCTGTGGCGGCTCCTGCCCGTTTCCGTTGCCCTGTGGCGGGTTTCCCGGCATCTCCTGCGATATCTTCGTACTGTCCGTGAGGGAAATGGTTTTTGTGCTGGAATTGTCCGATTTCTTTTGTGTCTGCGAACTTTCTGTCTGGATCGTAATGCTGTTGGAACTCACAGACTTGATCGTGCCCTCAATGGTATTTGCGTCTTTCTTTGCAGACGAAGAAGCTTCAGCACTGGTGGCTGCTGTACTGCCCGCGGAAGAGCTTCCTGTGCTGCATCCGCTTAAAAGAGAGACTCCCATTATGAGGCTTAACGCAATGGCCGTGCCCGCCTGATATTTTTTCATGAACCAATCATCCTTTCTCGCTTTGATCTATCCGTCATTTGCATCTGACATTCTTATCATATGGGGAAAATATGGAAAAACTGTGTAAAAAATTTCAAAAATTTATGAAGTAATTTCTCTGGGAGTTCTTTGTGGGATAAAAATCAGGAAAACAATATTTTGCAAAGAGTATAGATGGAAAAATGGGAATGTTTTCTGTGTAAAGAAAAATGTCCCGTACAAAAGATTGACAGATGGTCACTCTATTTGTATAATATGAATGTACTAATCTGCTTTGTTTAAAAATAAACAAAGGAAGTTTCAAAAGGAACGTTGATTTAAGGAGGAAGCCATGAACAAATTAGAACTTCAGAAAATGGCAAATGAAGTGAGAAAAGGAATCCTGACAGGTGTCCATGCGGCAAAGGCCGGACATCCGGGTGGTTCTTTATCAGCAGCAGATGTTTTTACCTATTTGTATTTTGAAGAGATGAACATTGATCCGAAGAATCCACAGGATCCGGACAGAGACCGTTTCGTTTTATCCAAAGGTCATACAGCACCAGGATTGTATGCGGCATTGGCGAACAGAGGATTTTTCCCAGTAGAGGATCTTCTTACATTAAGACATATCGGTTCCCATCTTCAGGGACATCCATGTATGCAGCACACACCGGGACTGGATATGTCCAGTGGTTCCTTGGGACAGGGAATTTCTACTGCAGTAGGCATGGCTCTTTCTGCAAAATTAAGAGAGAAATCTTATCGAGTTTACACCCTTCTCGGTGACGGGGAGATTGAAGAAGGTCAGGTTTGGGAAGCAGCGATGTTCGCTGGCGCAAGAAAGCTTGACAACCTTGTAGTGATCGTAGATAATAACGGACTGCAGATTGACGGAAAAATCGAAGATGTATGTTCTCCATATCCAATCGATAAAAAGTTCGAAGCATTTAATTTCCATGTGATCAATGTGGAAGACGGCAATGATTTTGATCAGCTGGATGCCGCTTTTAAAGAGGCGAAGGAAACCAAAGGAATGCCTTGCGCCATCATCATGAAGACAGTCAAAGGAAAAGGTGTTTCCTTTATGGAAAATCAGGTATCCTGGCATGGATCCGCACCAAACGATGAGCAGTATGCCGTGGCCATGGAAGATTTAAGGAAAGTGGAGGAAGCATTATGTCAGAAGTAAAGAAAGTTGCAACCAGAGAAAGCTATGGAAATGCATTAATTGAATTAGGAAAAGAGCATGATAACCTTGTTGTTTTAGATGCGGACCTTGCGGCAGCAACGAAGACAGGGATGTTTAAAAAAGTTTTCCCGGAACGTCATATTGACTGCGGGATTGCTGAGGGCAATATGATCGGGATTGCAGCTGGATTGGCAACGACAGGAATGGTACCGTTTGCCAGCACTTTTGCCATGTTTGCAGCAGGACGTGCTTTCGAGCAGGTTCGCAATTCCGTAGGATATCCACACCTGAATGTAAAAATCGGTGCAACTCATGCCGGTATTTCCGTAGGGGAAGACGGTGCAACCCATCAGTGTAACGAAGATCTGGCCCTCATGCGGACCATTCCGGGCATGACAATCATCTGCCCGTCTGATGATGTGGAAGCAAAAGCCGCAGTAAAGGCAGCTTACGAAACCGATGGCCCGTTTTATTTACGGTTTGGCCGTCTGGCAGTGCCGGTTATCAACGATAATCCGGATTACAAATTTGAGATCGGAAAAGGCGTTGTCTTAAAAGAAGGAAAAGATGTGACGATCGTAGCAACAGGTCTTTGCGTTAATTCTGCTTTGGAAGCAGCAGAACTTCTTGCAAAAGATGGAGTGGATGCGAAGGTAATTAACATCCACACGATCAAACCAATTGATGAGGAACTGATTGTTGCGGCAGCAAAAGAAACCGGAAAAGTGGTAACCGTAGAGGAACACTCTATCATCGGAGGCCTGGGCGGCGCAGTCTGCGAGGTACTTTCCGAGAAATGTCCGGTTCCAGTAAAAAGAATCGGCGTGAACGATGTTTATGGCGAATCCGGCCCGGCAGTGAAGCTGATTGAAAAATACGGTCTGGATGGCAAAGGAGTTTACGGATCTGTAAAAGAATTCTTATCCTCCGCAAAATAAAAAACGGACAGTTGCCGTTGAAATGATATCAAGTCCCCGTGAAACCCAAACAAGCATAAGGGTTTCGCGGGGATTTTTGTCCAGATGCAAATGTACTAAAATTTAAGAAATATTTTAAAAAAAGTTATGCATAATGTATGCAAGAAGATCCCTTCCACAGTAGATATAGGGAAAAAATTGGAAAAAATAAAAAATAAGAGAAAAAAATTGGTTGACATGACTTGACAGATGTGGTATGATGTAAAACTGATTCACAATGGGTTTATGCGCCTATTAGAAGGTAGCGATAAGATTTAACATTACGATTATTCAAGGGGTGAAAACATCGATGGAAAAGAATAGACTGCGTCCAACGCGGATTCCGGGGAGTAAAAACATCAGAATGAGCTATGCCAGACAAAAAGATGTCCTCGATATGCCGAACTTAATAGAAGTTCAGAAAGATTCCTATCAATGGTTTCTGACAGACGGATTAAAAGAGGTATTTGAGGATATTTCTCCGATCACAGATTACAGTGGCCAGCTCAGCCTGGAATTCGTGGATTTTCAGCTTTGCAGAGAAGACAAAAAATATTCGATCGAGGAGTGCAAAGAGCGAGATGCTACTTATGCGGCTCCTTTAAAAGTAAAGGTCCGTCTTCATAATAAAGAAACGGATGATATTAAACAACACGATATTTTTATGGGCGATCTACCATTGATGACAGAGACGGGTACTTTTGTAATTAATGGAGCAGAACGTGTTATCGTCAGTCAGTTAGTTCGTTCTCCTGGTATCTATTACGCGATCAGCCATGATAAGACAGGAAAGAAATTATTTTCCTGTACGGTAATCCCGAACCGGGGTGCATGGCTGGAATATGAGACAGACTCCAACGATGTTTTTTATGTACGTGTAGACAGAACCAGGAAAGTTCCGGTTACCGTTTTAGTCCGTGCCCTGGGTATCGGCACGAATGCAGAGATCAAAGAGCTCTTTGGCGAGGAACCGAAGATCCTCAAAACGCTGGAAAAAGATACGGCGACGAATTACCAGGAAGGTCTTAAGAAGTTATATGAGAAGATCCGTCCGGGAGAGCCGCTGTCCGTTGACAGTGCGGAGAGCCTGATCAACAGCATGTTTTTCGATGCCAGACGATATGATCTCGCAAAAGTAGGCCGTTATAAATTTAATAAAAAGCTGATGTTCCGTAACCGGATTGCAGGGCATACCTTAGCGGAAGACGTGGTGGACCCTTCAACCGGAGAGCTGCTTTTTGAGGCAGGAGTCCAGCTGTCCAGAGAGCAGGCAGATGAGATACAGAATGCAGCCGTTCCTTATGTCTACATTGAAACCGAAGAAAAGAATGCGAAAGTTCTTTCCAATATGATGGTAGACATTCGCAATTTCGTGGATGTGGAGCCGAAGGAAGTTGGCGTGACGGAATTAGTATATTACCCGGCCCTTGAACAAATTTTAGAAGAATATGATGATATAGATGAAATCAAAACACAGATTCGTAAAAATATCGCCAATCTGATCCCGAAACATATTACAAGGGAGGATATTATTGCTTCGATTAACTATAATATCCATCTGGAATATGGGATTGGAAATGATGACGATATCGACCATCTGGGCAACCGCCGTATCCGTGCGGTAGGTGAGCTTTTACAAAATCAGTACAGAATCGGTCTTTCCCGTCTGGAAAGAGTGGTCAGGGAGCGTATGACAACGCAGGATATCGAAACGATTTCCCCACAGACCCTGATCAACATTAAGCCGGTTACCGCAGCAGTGAAGGAATTCTTCGGAAGTTCTCAGCTGTCTCAGTTCATGGATCAGCATAATCCACTGTCAGAGCTTACCCATAAGAGACGTCTTTCTGCATTGGGACCTGGAGGACTTTCCAGAGACCGTGCCGGATTCGAAGTCCGTGACGTACACTACTCACATTATGGAAGAATGTGTCCGATCGAGACACCCGAAGGTCCGAACATCGGTCTGATCAACTCTCTCGCAACCTATGCGAGAATTAATGAATATGGATTTGTGGAGGCACCATACCGTAAGGTAGATAAAAGTGATCCGCAAAATCCGGTGGTAACGGATGAGGTAGTCTATCTGACTGCGGATGAGGAAGATGACTACACTGTAGCACAGGCGAATGAGCCGCTGGATGAAGAAGGACATTTCATTCATACGAATGTTTCCGGACGTTACCGAGAGGAAACATCCGAATTTAGAAAATCAAGAATTGACCTGATGGACGTTTCTCCGAAGATGGTATTCTCCGTGGCAACCTCCATGATTCCTTTCCTGGAAAATGATGACGCGAACCGTGCACTGATGGGTTCCAACATGCAGCGTCAGGCGGTACCTTTATTAAAGACAGAAGTACCGGTTGTCGGAACCGGTATGGAAGCGAAAGCGGCAAGGGACTCCGGTGTGTGCATTATTGCCCACCATGCCGGAACAGTAGAATACTCGACCAGCAAGGAAATTATTGTAAAAAGAGAAGACGGAATCCGCGATACCTACCATGTCATTAAGTTTTCCCGGAGTAACCAGGGGAACTGCATGAACCAGAGACCGATCGTCAATAAGGGAGACTACGTAGAAGCCGGGGATATCCTCGCAGACGGTGCTTCCACCTGCGGCGGTGAGATGGCTCTTGGAAAGAACCCTCTGATCGGGTTCATGACCTGGGAAGGATATAACTACGAGGATGCGGTACTTTTAAGTGAGCGTCTCGTACAAAATGATGTATATACCTCGGTTCATATTGAAGAATATGAGGCGGAGGCTAGAGATACGAAGCTTGGCCAGGAAGAGATCACAAGAGACCTTGCCGGACTGAGTGAAGATGTGTTAAAAGACCTGGATGAAAACGGTATTATCCGTATCGGTGCCGAAGTACATGCCGGAGATATCCTGGTAGGAAAGGTGACACCGAAAGGAGAGACCGAACTGACCGCGGAAGAAAGACTCCTGCGTGCTATTTTTGGTGAAAAAGCCAGAGAAGTCCGGGATACTTCCCTGCGTGTGCCTCATGGGGCATACGGTGTTGTCATGGACACCAAGGTATTTACCAGGGAAAATGGCGATGAGCTTCCACCGACAGTGAATAAATCCGTACGTGTCTATATCGCCCAGAAACGTAAGATCTCCGTAGGAGATAAGATGGCAGGCCGTCATGGAAACAAGGGTGTGGTTTCCCGTATCCTTCCTGTAGAAGACATGCCATTTTTACCAAACGGACGACCATTGGATATCGTGCTGAATCCACTGGGTGTGCCTTCCCGAATGAATATCGGGCAGGTGCTGGAGCTTCATTTAAGCTTGGCTTCCAGAGTACTTGGCTTTAATGTTGCCACACCGGTATTTAACGGTGCGGACGAGAATGACATCATGGATACCCTGGAGATGGCGAATGATTATGCGAATAAATCCTGGGAAGAATTTGAAGAACTCTGGGGTGATAAAGTAAACGACGATATTATGAAATATCTTTATGATAACCGCAGCCACAGGGAAGAATGGAAAGGCGTGCCAATCGACCGTACCGGAAAGGTGTGGCTTCGTGACGGACGTACCGGAGAGGAATTTGATTCCCCGGTTTCGATTGGATTCATGCACTACCTCAAGCTGCACCATCTGGTAGATGATAAGATCCATGCACGTTCTACCGGTCCTTACTCCCTGGTAACACAGCAGCCATTGGGCGGAAAAGCACAGTTTGGCGGACAGCGTTTCGGAGAGATGGAGGTTTGGGCCCTTGAGGCTTACGGGGCTTCCTACACCTTGCAGGAGATCCTTACTGTGAAGTCTGACGATGTGGTAGGCCGTGTCAAGACCTACGAGGCAATCATCAAAGGAGAGAATATTCCGGAGCCTGGAATTCCGGAATCCTTTAAAGTGCTGCTGAAAGAATTCCAGTCCCTGGCATTGGATGTCCGTGTCCTGAAAGAAGATATGACAGAAGTGGAGATCCAGGAAGACAGCGAAACCATCGATGAATCGCTCACCCCGATGATCGAGAGCAGCCCGAATGATACCCAGTACAGAGAAGAAGAAGACCTGGGAGAATATGGATATAAAGAAAGTACTTTAGAAGAGGAAACTGGTCAGTCGGATTCCCCTTTGGAGTTTGCAGGAATGCCTTCTGGGGATTCTGATTTATAAAATGAGTTTGGAAGGAGTAATCTATGTCTGATATGAAAAACCAAACAGTAGAACAGCCGGTGAATTTTGATGCCATTAAGATCGGACTTGCGTCTCCGGAACTGATTCGTAAATGGTCCCACGGTGAAGTAAAGAAACCGGAAACGATCAATTACCGTACTTTAAAGCCTGAAAAAGATGGTCTGTTTTGCGAAAAGATCTTCGGACCGAGCAAGGACTGGGAGTGTCATTGTGGAAAATATAAAAAGATCCGCTATAAAGGGGTTGTCTGTGATAAATGTGGCGTAGAAGTTACAAAGGCCAGTGTGAGAAGAGAGAGAATGGGGCATATCGAATTGGCTGCCCCGGTATCCCACATCTGGTATTTTAAAGGAATTCCAAGCCGTATGGGACTGATTCTTGACATGTCTCCAAAGGCATTGGAAAAAGTACTTTATTTCGCTTCTTTTGTCGTACTTGACCCGGGAAATACCCATCTGAGCAAGAAGGATGTCATCTCTGATGCAGAATACCGCCGTGTGATGGAAGAAGGCCGGAATTCGGAAGAAGGAGTGGGAGATTTCCGTGTGGGAATGGGCGCAGAGGCGATCCAGGAACTTTTAAGGGAGATCGATCTGGAAAAAGAGTCGGAAGAATTGAAAAAGAGCCTGAAAAGTGCAAGTGGGCAGAAAAAAGCAAGAAATATCAAAAGATTAGAGGTAGTAGAAGCCTTCCGTCTGTCCGGCAACCAGCCGGAGTGGATGGTTCTGAATGCCGTTCCGGTGATTCCACCGGATATCCGGCCGATGGTACAGCTGGATGGCGGCCGTTTCGCTACTTCGGATTTAAATGATTTATATAGAAGGATTATCAACCGAAACAACCGTCTGAAAAGACTGCTGGAGCTGGGCGCACCGGATATCATTATCCGTAATGAAAAGCGTATGCTCCAGGAAGCAGTCGATGCGCTGATCGATAACGGCCGTCGTGGCCGTCCGGTAACCGGACCTGGAAACCGTGCATTGAAATCCCTTTCGGATATGCTCAAGGGAAAACAGGGACGTTTCCGTCAGAACCTTCTCGGAAAACGTGTCGATTATTCCGGACGTTCGGTAATCGTCGTAGGACCGGAACTGAAAATTTATCAGTGCGGCCTTCCGAAGGAAATGGCAATTGAGCTGTTTAAGCCTTTTGTTATGAAAGAACTGGTGGCGAATAACCTCGCCCATAATATCAAATCGGCCAAAAAAATGGTAGAGAAACTCCAGCCAGAGGTTTGGGATGTCTTAGAAGATGTCATCAAAGAACATCCGGTTATGTTAAACCGTGCCCCTACCCTTCACCGTCTCGGAATTCAGGCTTTTGAGCCGATTTTAGTAGAAGGAAAGGCGATCAAGCTGCATCCTTTGGTATGTACCGCCTTCAATGCCGATTTTGACGGGGATCAGATGGCAGTCCATCTGCCGTTATCACAGGAAGCACAGGCAGAATGCCGGTTCCTGCTGCTCTCGCCAAATAACCTCTTAAAGCCATCGGACGGAGCACCGGTAGCAGTTCCATCACAGGATATGGTCTTGGGTATCTATTACCTGACGATGGAAAAAGAAGGGGAAAAAGGAGAAGGCAAGTGCTTTAAATCAGAAAATGAAGCGTACCTGGCATATGAAAATAAGGTCATCACCCTCCACTCCAGAATTAAAGTAAAAAGGAGAGGGAAAAAGCCAGACGGCACCATGGGTACCAGAATGATTGACTGTACGATGGGACGGCTTCTCTTTAACGAAATCATTTTACAGGATTTGGGATTCGTTGACCGGAGCGATCCGGATAACTTCCTTAAACTGGAAGTGGATTTCCAGTGTGGAAAAAAACAGTTAAAACAGATCCTTGACCGCTGCATCAGCGTACACGGAACGACAAAGACCGCTGAAGTGCTCGACAGTGTCAAGGCATTGGGATATAAATATTCAACCATCGGAGCATTGAGCGTATCCATTTCCGATATGACGGTGCCGAAAGAAAAACCTGAGATTCTTGCCGCAGCGCAAAAACAGGTAGAATATATCACAAAGCAGTACCGTCGTGGTTTCATGACCGAAGAAGAACGATATAAAGCGGTAGTACAAACCTGGTTTGCTGCCGATAACGAACTGACTGATAAGCTGATCAATGGACTGGATAAATACAATAACATCTTCATGATGGCCGATTCCGGTGCCCGTGGTTCGAACCAGCAGATCAAGCAGCTGGCCGGAATGCGTGGACTGATGGCCGATACCTCCGGCCGGACGATCGAGTTGCCGATCAAGTCCAATTTCCGTGAGGGACTTGACGTACTCGAATATTTTATTTCCGCCCATGGAGCAAGAAAAGGTCTTTCGGATACCGCATTGCGTACCGCCGATTCCGGTTACCTGACCAGACGTCTTGTTGATGTTTCCCAGGAACTGATCATCCGCGAACAGGATTGCTGTGAGGGACAGGATTGGATTCCAGGAATGTATGTGGAAGCCATCATGGATGGAAGAGAGACCATTGAAACATTGGAAGATCGTATCAGTGGACGCTATGCGGCAGAAGACTATGAAGACCAGGATGGCAACTGCATTGTAAAGGCAAACTCCATGATCACACCGGGCCGTGCGAAAGAGATTGTCAATGCCGGACATAAAAAGGTGAAGATCCGGACCATGCTGACCTGTAAATCCCATAATGGTGCCTGCTCTAAATGTTACGGTGCCAATCTGGCAACCGGACAGGCAGTACAGGTGGGAGAGGCAGTCGGAATTATCGCTGCACAGTCGATCGGAGAGCCGGGTACCCAGCTTACGATGCGTACCTTCCATGCCGGTGGTGTAGCCGGTGATGATATCACACAGGGTCTTCCTCGTGTCGAGGAGCTTTTTGAGGCAAGAAAACCAAAAGGTCTTGCCATCATCACAGAGATTGCCGGCCGTGCAGAAGTCCGGGAGACGAAAGAAAAACGTGAGATCACTGTGATCAACGATGCCAGCGGTGAGGCCAGAAATTATGTCATCCCTTACGGTGCGAGAATCAAGGTATTAGACGGAACCTATCTCGAAGCCGGTGACGAGCTGACCGAAGGTTCCGTCAATCCGCATGATATCCTGAAGATCAAAGGTGCCGAAGCCGTACAGGAATATATGATGCGCGAAGTACAGCGGGTATACCGTCTCCAGGGTGTAGATATCAATGATAAACACATTGAGATCATTGTACGCCAGATGCTGAAAAAAGTACGGATTGAAGACGCAGGGGACAGTAAATATCTTCCGGGAGCGTTAATTGACATTTTGGATCTGGAAGATGAAAACGAACGTCTTCTTGCCGAAGGAAAAGCACCAGCCACTGCAGAACAGACACTCCTTGGAATTACCAAGGCTTCCCTGGCGACAAACTCCTTCCTGTCCGCCGCTTCCTTCCAGGAAACGACAAAAGTCCTGACAGATGCGGCAATCAAAGGCAAGGTCGATCCGCTGATCGGATTAAAGGAGAACGTCCTGCTGGGTAAATTAATTCCTGCAGGTACCGGATTAAAGAAATACCGCAGCCTTCATCTGAATACGGAAGAAAAGGAGCAGATCGAAGAATTGGATGAGTATGATTATGAGGCAGATTACACGTCTCTTGATGAGGACTTTTCCCTTTCCTCCTCGGAAGAAAGTGTGATTACACCAGAATTATCATAATCAATCGGGATACCCGGAACTGCCGTCAGGCAGGTTCGGGTATCTTTTCGATATCACAGGAAACTTTCAGATCCGAGTATCTTTTCGATATTACAGAAAACTTTGTTTCTGTGCAATTTTGATCCCGTGATATCAGAGAGGAAACATCCCGCAAGAGAGCACGTTCGGCGAGGGAATCCTGCATGCAGAATTCTTTTTGCAGTGAAAGAAATCTTGTTTTCTGCACTTGACAAATCATTTTCAAAAAGATATAATTCATTATTGTGTGCGGTTGTATCATTATGCCCATATACGGGGATGTGCGAAACCGTACCAAAGAAGTAACTATAAGCAACCACATTAGAAAATATGCATGGAGGTGAATTTCAGAATGCCTACTTTTAACCAGTTAGTTAGAAAAGGAAGACAGTCTGTAGCAAAGAAATCCACGGCACCTGCACTCCAGAAAGGGTTTAACTCCTTAAAGAAAAGAGCAACAGATGCCAGCTCACCACAGAAACGTGGAGTATGTACAGCAGTAAAGACAGCAACTCCGAAGAAGCCGAACTCAGCTCTTCGTAAGATTGCCAGAGTACGTCTCTCCAACGGGATTGAGGTGACAAGTTATATTCCGGGTGAAGGCCATAACCTTCAGGAACATAGCGTTGTTTTGATTCGTGGCGGAAGGGTAAAAGACTTACCTGGTACAAGATACCATATCGTAAGAGGTACCCTTGATACTGCCGGTGTTGCAAACAGACGCCAGGCTCGTTCCAAATACGGTGCTAAGAGACCTAAAAAATAAACGTAAGTGAAGATGCCGGAATAGCAATATTTTCTCTGTTGGTTGCAGGCAATATATTGACACGTCCGAGCATGAACAACGGAAATACAGGTTGTCCGAGACCAGTTTCCATGAGTACCGATGATTTAATACCTCATTTTTCAGAAAATGAAGGTAAGATTTAATTAAGGAGGGAAGAACCGTGCCACGTAAAGGACATATCGCAAAAAGGGATGTATTACCAGATCCTATTTACAATAACAAAGTGGTTACAAAGCTTATCAATAACATTATGTTAGATGGTAAGAAAGGTGTTGCGCAAAAGATTGTATATGGTGCTTTCGAACGCGTAGCAGAAACAACCGGAAAAGATGCCCTGGAAGTATTCACAGAGGCAATGAACAACATTATGCCGGCCCTGGAAGTAAAAGCCAGACGTATCGGTGGTGCTACTTATCAGGTGCCGATCGACGTAAGACCGGACAGACGTCAGGCATTGGCACTTCGCTGGCTGACACTTTACTCACGCAAGAGAAGTGAAAGAACCATGCAGGAGCGTCTTGCAAAAGAGATTATGGATGCAGCAAACAATACCGGTGCATCTGTAAAGAAAAAAGAAGATATGCACAAGATGGCAGAAGCAAACAAGGCTTTTGCACACTACAGATTCTAATAAGACATTTACAGAGGATGCGCTGCACCTTATGTGCAGCCATCCAGCTACATTTTATAGGAGGAAAAAACCTTGGCTGGAAGAGAATATCCACTTGAGAGAACCAGAAATATTGGGATCATGGCTCATATTGATGCTGGTAAGACCACATTAACAGAGCGTATTCTTTATTACACTGGTGTAAATTACAAGATTGGTGAAACTCATGAAGGTTCTGCAACGATGGACTGGATGGAGCAGGAGCAGGAAAGAGGTATCACCATCACTTCCGCTGCCACTACCTGTCACTGGACACTGGAAGAAAATTGTCAACCAAAAAAAGGCGCGTTAGAACATCGTATTAACATCATTGATACTCCTGGACACGTTGACTTTACAGTGGAAGTAGAGAGATCCCTTCGTGTACTGGACAGCGCAGTTGGTGTGTTCTGTGCAAAAGGCGGAGTAGAACCTCAGTCTGAAAATGTATGGCGTCAGGCCGACACATACAATGTACCTCGTATGGCGTTCATCAATAAGATGGATATCATGGGTGCAGATTTCTACGGCGCAGTAGAACAGATTAAAACAAGATTAGGAAAGAATGCCATTCCGATTCAGCTTCCAATTGGAAAAGAAGATGATTTTGTAGGAATCGTCGACTTAATGGAAATGAAAGCCTACATCTATAATGATGAAAAAGGTGAGGACATTGCCATTGTTGACATTCCGGAAGACATGAAAGAAGATGCGGAATTATATCATACTGATATGGTTGAGAAGATCTGCGAAGCAGATGATGATCTGATGATGGCTTATCTCGAAGGAGAAGAACCAAGCGTAGACGAATTAAAAGCAGTTCTCCGTAAAGGAACCTGTGAGTGTACCATGGTTCCTGTCTGCTGTGGTACTGCCTACAGAAATAAAGGAGTACAGAAACTTCTTGATGCGATCATCGAATATTTACCGGCTCCTACCGATGTCGAAGCAATCAAAGGAACCGATTTAGACGGAAACGAAGTAGAAGTACCTGCTTCCGATGACGCACCATTTGCCGCACTGGCATTTAAGATCATGACAGACCCATTCGTTGGTAAACTGGCATTCTTCCGTGTATATGCCGGAACAATGAATTCCGGTTCCTACATTTTAAATGCGACCAAAGGCAAGAAAGAACGTGTGGGACGTATCCTTCAGATGCATGCCAATAAACGAAAAGAATTAGATAAAGTATATTCCGGTGATATCGCAGCAGCTGTCGGCTTCAAGCTGACAACAACAGGTGATACCATCTGTGATGAACAGCATCCGGTTATCCTGGAATCCATGGAATTCCCTGATCCGGTTATCGAGCTGGCAATCGAGCCGAAGACGAAAGCAGGACAGGGCAAGATGGCGGAAGCTCTTGCAAAACTTGCAGAAGAAGACCCGACATTCCGTGCCCACACAGATCATGAGACAGGACAGACCATCATCGCCGGTATGGGTGAGCTTCATCTGGAGATCATCGTAGACCGTCTGCTCCGTGAATTTAAAGTCGAAGCAAACGTAGGTGCTCCACAGGTGGCTTATAAAGAATCCTTCACCAAAGCGGTTGATGTCGATTCCAAATATGCAAAACAGTCCGGTGGTCGTGGACAGTATGGACATTGTAAAGTTCGTTTTGAGCCGATGGATGTCAACGGAGAAGAAACCTTCAAGTTCGATTCAGAGGTTGTCGGAGGAGCGATTCCGAAGGAATACATCCCGGCAGTTGGTGCTGGTATCGAAGAAGCATCCAAAGCAGGTATCCTCGGTGGATTCCCGGTAGTTGGTGTTCACGCTACCGTATATGACGGATCTTACCATGAAGTCGATTCTTCGGAAATGGCCTTCAAAGTAGCCGGTTCCCTCGCATTTAAAGATGCGATGAAAAAAGCAGAACCTGCCTTACTTGAACCGATCATGAAAGTCGATGTCACAATGCCGGAAGAATACATGGGAGATGTCATTGGAGACATCAACTCCCGCCGCGGACGGATCGAAGGAATGGAAGATGTCGGAGGCGGACGTATTGTCCATGGATTTGTACCATTATCTGAAATGTTTGGATACTCCACAGACCTGCGTTCCAGAACACAGGGTCGTGGTAACTACTCCATGTTCTTCGATCACTATGAAAAGGTTCCGAAGAATGTACAGGAGAAGATTTTAGATGCACAAAGCAAATAAAATTCTGGTGCAAAGAACGCATGAAACAGGCAATTCTGTGTAAATATTACTTGCAAATATTGCTAAAATGAAATATAATTACAGCAGGTGCGGCTTTGTCCGCAGTCTGGCTGTGATTTAGAATCGCCTGGTCGATTCCGGTCGGGCGAAGCATGTTAAAATTATGAAGAAAGCCGTGCAGGCGTAATTTTAAGGAGGAAAAATTAAATGGCTAAAGCTAAGTTTGAGAGAACTAAACCACATTGTAATATCGGTACCATCGGACACGTTGACCATGGTAAAACAACTTTAACAGCTGCAATCACAAAGACTCTGCATGAAAGATTAGGTCTTGGTGAATTTGTTGAATTCGCCAATATTGATAAAGCTCCAGAAGAAAGAGAACGTGGTATTACAATCTCCACAGCTCACGTTGAGTACGAAACAGAGAAAAGACATTATGCACACGTTGACTGTCCAGGCCATGCCGATTATGTAAAGAACATGATCACAGGTGCTGCTCAGATGGACGGAGCTATCCTTGTAGTAGCTGCTACAGACGGTGTTATGGCTCAGACAAAAGAGCACATCTTATTATCCCGTCAGGTAGGTGTACCTTACATCGTAGTATTCATGAACAAATGTGATATGGTAGACGATGAAGAGTTACTTGAATTAGTAGATATGGAAATCCGTGAATTATTAAATGAATATGATTTCCCAGGAGATGACACTCCAATTATCCAGGGTTCTGCTCTTATGGCTCTTGAAGATTCTTCAGGAGAATGGGGAGACAAGATCATGGAACTTATGGACGCTGTTGACGAATGGATCCCAGATCCAGAACGTGACACAGACAAACCTTTCTTAATGCCAATCGAGGACATCTTCTCCATCACAGGTCGTGGTACTGTTGCTACTGGTAGAGTAGAGCGTGGTGTGTTACACGTATCTGATGAAGTAGAAATCGTTGGTATCACAGAAGAAACACGTAAAGTTGTTGTAACTGGTGTTGAGATGTTCCGTAAATTACTTGACGAAGCACAGGCTGGTGACAACATTGGTGCTCTTCTCCGTGGTGTTCAGAGAGATGAGATTCAGCGTGGACAGGTTTTAGCTAAACCGGGTAGCGTTACATGCCACACAAAATTCACCGCTCAGGTTTACGTATTAACAAAAGATGAAGGTGGACGTCATACTCCTTTCTTCAACAACTACAGACCTCAGTTCTATTTCCGTACAACAGACGTTACTGGTGTGATCACTCTTCCAGAAGGAACAGAAATGTGCATGCCTGGTGACAACGTAGAAATGACAATCGAACTGATTCACCCAGTAGCTATGGAGCAGGGTCTTACATTCGCTATCCGTGAAGGTGGACGTACCGTAGGATCAGGACGTGTTGCTTCTATCGTAGAGTAATATCATCTGAATATAGATCGGTTATCGCAAGATAACATGCTATCCAAATGAAAGAGAGGGCTGTCGCATTAAGCGACAGCCCTCTTTTAAATTTTAAAGGGAAAAATCCGGCAATATCGCCGGATTTTTCAAAAAAGTTAGGAGCCAGGCTTCGAAAAACAGGGCTCCTGATGCAAAATATACAATTTATTTTTGTAGTAATAATGCTTTTACAGCAGTATATTTCTTCTCCGGTATAGGAATTTTTCTACCATCTATCATTGTTAGGGCAAATCGTTCAATAGACTGCACATATAAAGGATTTACCAGATAACTGGAATGACAGCGGAGAAAGACATCTTTTAGCCTTTCATCAATGGCAGACAAGCGGTCGATGCATTCAAAAACCTGGGAGAACATGTGAATCAACGTGTGATTTCCGATGCTATCCATATAGAGAATCTGCTCTGGACTGGAAAAAAGGATTAAATGATTTTTCCCTTTAAAGGCCAATTTCTCCGAGGGTTCCCTATATAAAATCATATGGGAGTGACTCTCTAGATAGTGAATCGGATAAATGGAGTCCTGGCTGTTATAATCGATAGGGTTGGAAATGTGGCAGACACGGATGCGGGGAATGTCCTTCTTGATTTCCCATGTAAGGGTAATACGCTGGTAAACACGGGAGTTCTTGCCATCGGGCCAAAAGGTATCTACAACAAATGTCAGAAGAACCTCGGTACAGTTGGCAGAAATATAAAAGGGCATGGCAGTCAGATCATATACCTTAAATTGTAGTCGATTATCTTCTTTGGCAAAGGAGTCCATAAGTGCCTTTTTTGTACGAATCATCTGCATCTTCGCAGGTCCTATCCAGAGAATATCTCTATGGCAGTGGTCAAGAAATGGCTGGATATTGTTGTCGTAATAATGGATTAAAAGGTCTGTGCTAAGCTTTGTGATTTCTTCAATGGTCATGCTACTCCTCCTAAAATACAAAACAAGTTATTTTTGTATAATTACAGGTGAAATTTGATAGAACTATTGTAACTCTTTTCGAAATGAATTACAATAAAATAACAATATACAATAGGGTTATGAAAAAGACGAGATTACAGAGACAGTTGGAATTACTGGAAGAATCAATTTTAATTCTACAGCGGAGACGACATTAAAAAGAGATTTTCGAAACAGATGGATTTATGACTCGTATATGGGTCTTAGAAAATCATAAAAGAAACAAAAAAACGAAGAAAGGAGATACTAGAATATGACAAGGAAAAATATAAATAATAATATAGTTTTTGCGAAAAAAATAATTCTACGTCTATTATTTATCTGTGTTGTTGCAACTTTTGTAGTTCATTGGTTTCCATCTCAAGTTTGGGCTTATAATTGTGTTGGTGGGGGTTCTCATAGCCTAAGAAAGATAGAAAAAAAAGAGGCAACCTGTACAGAAGTTGGATATGAAGCTTACTGGCAATGCTATATGTGTGGGAGGAGGTTTTCAGATGCAGTCGGAACAGTGGAGATAGTGGATTCGGTGGAAATCCAGGCTGGTCATCGTTTGAAAAAGATAGAGGGAGTAGCTGCCACTGCAGCAAAAGAGGGAAACAGTACATACTGGTACTGCGATGTCTGTGATAAGTATTTTAGTGATGAAAAAGCAGAGAAAGAAATCAAAAAGGAAGACACAGTACTTGCCAAAATTGCTCCTGTTATCATCAAGGGAGACGGGGCAACTGTAATAGCAGGTGAAAAGAAGGCATTATCCTTTACATCGGATGCAGCATGTGATGATTTTATTCGTGTTGAGGTTGATGGAAACACTGTAGATGAAAGCAACTATACTGTAAAATCAGGAAGTATAATTGTTACATTGAAAGAAGATTATGTTGCCAGCATTTTGGAGGGTGAGCATACACTTGGGATTGTTTCCGAGAGCGGAACAGCGACAGCGCATTTTACAGTAAACAAGAAAACAGCATCAACAGAGAGATCAAAAACAAAAACGACATCCACAACAGAGAGATCAAAAACAAAAACGACATCCACAACAGAGACCACAAAAACAAAAACGACTTCCGAAAAAAAGACGTCAACATCAACTGGAACTACAACAAAATCCAACCCGCAGACAGGAGATAATTCAGAAATACAGTTGTATGTGATTCTTATGCTTGCTTCGATGTGTGTGCTTGGAGGTGTATGCACTAAAAGAAGACATAAAGCCTGGAAGTGATCACTAAGAAAAATTTGACATTTTTGAGTATGTGCGCTAATATGATTATATTATAGAAAAAGAGTGCTACCGATAGACGGTTAGACCACATACTTAATCGTTACAAAAATAACCGTTCCGTCTGCAGACTGGGGCGGTTATTTTTGTGGTTTATCAAGTCTTAAGCAGAAAATCGCAGCCAACTTCAGTTGCCTGCGGATGAATGCGTGTTTATTTTTTCCGCTGCTT
>CAVFXN010000016.1:0-56199 GCA_963626755.1 Bacteroidaceae bacterium | reverse complement strand
TCAGCTGGATAGAGCGTCTGGCTACGGACCAGAAGGTCGGGGGTTCGAATCCTCTTGCCCACGTTCACTGTTCTTATTTCTTTAGAACAGTGCAGAATAGCGCTATCGCCAAATGGTAAGGCACTGGATTCTGATTCCAGCATTTCCAGGTTCGAATCCTGGTAGCGCTGTAAAGAAGGACACATCATGTGTCCTTTTTTTATACTATGACATAAAAACGCTCCGCGAGTATATTACATACTGACAGCAAGAAAGTATATTGCTACTTTTCGTGCAATATGTTATCATAAAACCAATCAGTCAAAAAGGGAATGTGAGTGGAGGTTCGAATATGACAGAGGGACGTATAATTTATAATCCAGGCAAGAAGGTCATGGATATGTTTTTCCGAAGAATGAATGTTCAGAGCAGAGAAGAACTACAATCAAGAAAATATGATGCGATCGGATTATTACAGACAAGTGTGGCAGGCGTTTTATACTATGCTGACCGTGCTACGAAGACGAGTAATGTTTTTCCTGTAGAGATTCATGGAAGTTGTCCGCAGCACATTACAACACTGGCCTTTTTTGGAGAGACCACAGCTGTAGAGACCGCCATGAAGACTTTAATTAAGGAAGAGAAAGAGAAAAAGAATCGATTAATTTAATTTGCGGTATAGAAAGAGAGAAAAAAGGGTTCTGTTAACAAGTCATGTCTAATAGGGCTCTTCTTTTTTGTCATCTTGTATTTGCCAGCTTAGAAAAAAGGAGAGACTATGTATAAAATGCAGATACAGGTTCGCTATAGCGAAACCAATCAGAAAGGAATTGTAAGATTACATCAGATTTTAGAATATTTTCAGGACTGTGGAATCTTTCAGTCGGAAACCTTGGGACTGGGAGTCGAGGAAGATAAAAAACATAACAGAGCATGGTTCCTGCTTGCCTGGGATGTGAAGATCAGGCGCTATCCTCGTATGTCAGAACAGATCACAGTCACAACGCAGGCATATAAAATGAAAGGATTTTATGGCTACCGCAGATATTCGATTATTGATGAAAAGGGAGACGTCATTGTCACGGCCGATTCCATTTGGATTCTGATGAATACCCAAAAGATGCTTCCAATGAAGATTTCGGAAGAAATTGCAGATATTTATGTAGAACAGGAAGCCGAAAATACAGTCAAAATCAAACGGAAGGTATCTGCTGCAGGAGACTGGGAAGAAAAAGAAAAAATAGAAATTACGAAAGCATATCTGGATACCAATAATCATGTCAATAATACATTTTATGCTCTCTGGGTGGAAGACATACAGCCGGATCACAGTGTCATCAAAAGAATGCGGATCGATTACAGAAAGGCCGCTGTATATCAAGATGTCATCAAAGTATTTGTGCAGCAAAAAGAAAAGATATTCCGCGTAAAATATGAAAAAGAAAACGGGGAGATTTCCGCACTGGTGGAAATCGAATTGGAATAAAAAACAGGAGGAAAAATGAAATGATCGAACTGGGAGTAAAGCAAAGTTTATACATAGACCATAGCACAGATTTCGGGGTTTATCTGACTGATCAGATAGTCAATCAGAAAGAAAAAACCAAAAAGGAGAACTGCGTCCTTTTACCGAAAAAACAAGTACCAAAAGATGCAAAAATTGGTGATGAAATAGAAGTCTTTATCTACCGCGACTCAGAAGACCGCGAGATTGCCACAACGAATCTGCCAAAACTCCAGCTCGGGGAGATCGCTCTTTTGGAAGTGGCAGAGGTGAATAAAATCGGGGCATTTATGGACTGGGGACTGGAAAAAGAGCTGCTTCTCCCATACAGTGAGCAAGTCGTAAAAGTCAAGAAAGGTGAAAAATATCTGGTAGGGCTTTATATTGATAAAAGTGACAGATTATGCGCGACGATGAAAATCTACGATTTCCTAAGAACAGATTCTTCCTATAAAGAAAATGATATCGTCAAGGGTATCGTATATGCAAGAAATCCGGAATATGGTATTTTTATCGCTGTAGACTGTAAATATAATGGGATGATCCAAAACAACGAAATTGTGAGAAAATTAAGAATTGGAGAAGAAGTGCAGGCGAGAGTCATGTCAATCAGAGAAGATGGAAAGCTCAACTTAAGTCTCCGTGACAAAGCCTACATTCAAATGGACGTGGATTCCATGAGGATCATGAAAAAATTACAGGAAAATGATGGATTTTTACCGTATCATGATAAATCAGCACCAGAAGATATCCGGACTGAATTCGGAATGAGCAAGAATGAATTCAAAAGGGCGATTGGCCGCTTATATAAAAATAAAAAAATTGAAATAAAGAAAAATGGAATCACACAGATTGGTGAATAAAGATGCTCCGGGAAAATAGTACCTTATTAAACGTCAATAAAATATGGTTCTTTCTGGTCCTGCTTCACGTGCTCGGTTCCGTATGGATAACGATACTGGAAGGGATACCATTTGGCATGGCAATTTGTGCCTCCGCCATTTGGATCTTTCTGGGGAATGCTTTAAAAAAAGATAAAATACAGAGGATGTTATGTGTCGGTGCCTGGGGATTGACGCTGCTGGTCTTCTATTTTTTAAATGTCAGTTCCCAGGGAACGCTTCTATTAAATGAATGTATTTTTGCAGGAGAAGTATGGCTCTGTCATGCAGATCATATTTCTCTCATAAAATATTGCTCGATCAAGAAGATATCTCCGCTTGTTTTTCCACTGATTCTGGTGATTTCTGTACTCTTGTTTTGTACATCCGGATTTGTCAATGCCTGCTCCCTGCTTTTTTTTCAAAACTGCGTGGAAGGCTCCATCCAAAGCAGTACGGACTATCCGATCTTTGCCCTGGTCAATACCGCAGTGATACCAGCTGTGGTAGAAGAAATCTTTTTCCGGGGATTTCTATATCGGGGAATCGATAATAAAAAAAAGGCAGTCCTGATCTCGGCTATACTCTTTGCCCTTTTACATATGAATTTTAATCAAATGAGTTATGCCTTACTGATGGGAATTTTTTTCGGCATAACGATCTATGTCACAGATAATTTGACCATATCCATACTCATCCATCTGTTATTTAACGCAATCACAGTCGGCAAAGAGTATTTCTTTCAAACAGCAATTCTCAAAAGGATCCTGGGATGGAAGATCGCAGGATATGCACCTTTGGATCCGGTAGTCATCGATGGGACAGGCCATGTGATAAAATCTGTGCTGCTCTCCGGGGGAATCATTGCAATCATAGCATTTTTGATGTCTGTCTGGTTGCTTTCTTGCATGGGAAAGCTGCAGCCAAACCGTGCAAAAGATCAGCCAAGGATACAGGAAGTGGTTCTAAAAAAATGGAAGCCGGACATAAAGGTTTTGATTGGCTGTGGTCTGTGCTTTTTGACCGCTGTTTTGACAGAAATCCTGTTATGACCCTTATCTCATCTGCGGAAACAGAAGCGAATCTGACGCGTAAGACTCGCGGACGAATCTTGAAAAAAGAAAATCTTGAAAAAGCCGGTATCAACTGTAATCACAGTTGATATCGGCTTTTGTAAACATTTAAGATTCTTTTTTTTGATAATCCAGTGCTGCGTGCAGGAAGCCCTTAAATAATGGATGAGGCTTGTTCGGTCTGGATTTAAATTCCGGATGGGCCTGTGTTCCAATAAACCAAGGATGATCTGGAATCTCGATCATTTCGACGATACGGCCATCTGGAGAAAAACCGGAAAGCATCATACCGTATTCCTGTAAGGCACTGCGGTATTGGTTATTTACTTCATAACGATGGCGGTGACGTTCATCAATACGTTTCTGTCCGTACATCTGATATGCTTTGGACTGTTCATTCAAAATACAAGGGTAGGAACCAAGACGAAGTGTTCCTCCAAGATCGGTAATTCCCTCCTTGTCCGGCATGATATGAATCACAGGATTCTGGGTCGTGCTGCTGAATTCGTTACTGTGTGCATCACTTAAGCCCAGAACATTACGTGCAAATTCTACAATCGTAAGCTGCATTCCCAGGCAAAGACCCAGATAAGGAATCTGATGTTCACGGGCATAACGGATCGCACAGATCATTCCCTCAATGCCGCGGTCGCCAAAACCGCCCGGAACGATAATTCCATCCACATCGGAGAAGAATTCGGATACATTATAGTCACTTACCAGCTCGGAATCGACCCATTTAATTTCGACTTCTGCATTGTTGGCAACGGCACCGTGTTTCAACGCCTCTACCACACTGATATAGGCATCGTGTAAGGAAACATATTTGCCGACAAGGGCAACGGTAACCTTGTGTTTTGGATTCTTCCATGCATTGACCATGTCAATCCAATCCTTGAGATCCGGCTGCGGACAGTCCATATTCAGACATTCACAGACAACATTTGCCAGACGTTCCTTCTCCATAGCGAGAGGTAATTCATACAGGATGTCCACATCGAGATTCTGAATGACACGTTTTTTTGGAACATTGCAAAACTGTGCAATCTTTGCCTTAATACTATCGTCAAGTGGAAGGTCAGAACGGCAAACTAAAATATCCGGCTGGATTCCCATTCCCTGAAGTTCCTTCACGCTGGCCTGTGTCGGCTTGGTCTTCAGCTCACCAGATGCCCTCAGATAAGGAATTAAAGTAACGTGGATGAGAACACAGTTGTCATCCCCTACGTCATGCCGGAACTGACGGATGGCCTCTAAAAATGGCTGGCTCTCAATATCACCGACGGTACCACCGATTTCAATGATGGCCACCTCGGTTTCGGATGCCTCGTCATTATGATAAAAACGGCTTTTGATCTCGTTGGTAATGTGGGGGATGACCTGTACGGTATGTCCCTCGAAATCTCCCCGGCGTTCTTTATTAAGAATGCTCCAGTATACCTTTCCCGTAGTAACATTTGATTTTTTATTTAATTTCTCATCAATAAATCTTTCATAATGTCCAAGATCAAGATCCGTCTCCGCCCCATCATCGGTAACAAAAACTTCCCCGTGCTGGATCGGGTTCATCGTTCCGGGATCCATATTGATATAAGGATCGAACTTCTGGCTGGATACTTTATAGCCGCGTGCTTTCAAAAGACGTCCCAGGGAGGCTGCGGTAATTCCTTTTCCCAAACCGGAAACCACTCCACCTGTAACGAATACGTATTTAACTGGCATGGATAAAATCCTCCTATATTTGTAAACTATTTCACATCAATTATACCATTATACTATAAAATATCCTCTTTTTCCAGACGTAATCATGAAAAACTTCATTTTGAAACAGTATGATTTTTTTGTTAAAGCTGCCGTACCGAATGGCGGTATTCATTCGGTGTCATAAAAGTATTTTTCTTAAAAGACTGAGAAAAATAAGACTGGGAAGAATAACCGATCATCCTGGCAATATCTGCGATCGAATAATCTGTTTTTTCTAAAAGCTGTTTACTTTCTTCAATCCGTTTTTCATTGAGATAGTTGATCGGGGAGCAGCCAAAGCTTTTTGTAAAAGAATGGACCAGATAATATTTATTGAGATTACTCTTCTCTGAAAGAACATCCAGAGTGATATTTTCTGAAAAATGATGATCCAGATAGTCCTTAATAAAATTACAATCTTTGACTCCCTTGTTTTTTATGTTCTCATTATAAATAATCTTTGTTTCCCGAAGGATCTCAATTAGTAAAAGATTCGTATAGTAGCTGCATGCCTCCTTATAAGAAGGAAGACAGGTTTCAATCTCACGAATCAGGAGATCCATCAGAGTAAAAAAAGCAGAATTCAGAATGTTTAATTTGGTAAAAGGGGCAACAGGAGTGGCGGAATCATAAGCAAAGATCAGATTCTCTATTCCCAAAATCGTAAAATCAAGAGGGGAATCTTCCAGTTCCACAGAAAAACGATGTTTATTCGGGTTTGAAAGAAGAATATCATTTTTCTGGACACAGACATATTGGTTTTCAAAAAGAAACTTGCCGGAACCTTTTTGAATAAAAATCAGTTTGGAGTACGGGTGCCCGGGAAAAATATTGGAGGCAGGGGTTTCACAATGGTACATATTTATGTGAGATAGTTTAACAGGAGATCTCATATTGCTGTAATGTTGTTGAATGGTATGTCGTATTTGTGGCATAGCTTTCCTCCTTTTCAAATATGTACTTTCCAATGCTTTGATACGGTTATATGTATTATATTGCGTTTTTTTATAGTTCTCAACGAAGGAAATGTAAAAAATTAAAACCAATATGTAACAATTATAAAAAAAGTATAAAATACAATTGATGTTTGCCAGGTAATATGGGAAAATAAAAACAAATATAGATCAGGAGGATAAACCGATGGAAGCACCAATATTAGTTGTGATGGCAGCAGGAATGGGAAGCCGTTATGGGGGATTAAAACAAATGGATCCGGTAGACGGGCAGGGGCATGCGATTTTAGATTTTAGTGTGTATGATGCCAAAAGAGCAGGATTTAAAAAAGTAGTATTTATTATTAAACATGCGATAGAAAAAGATTTCAGGGAAATCATTGGAAAGCGGATCGAACCCTTTATGGAAGTCGAGTATGTTTTCCAGGAGCTTGATCAGCTGCCAGAAGGCTATACGGTACCGGAAGGAAGAGAAAAACCGTTTGGGACAGGACATGCATTGCTGTGCTGCAAGGATGTCATTGACGCGCCGTTTGCGGTGATCAATGCCGATGATTACTATGGACCAAAGGCATTTCAAATGTTGTATGACTATCTGACGACTCATAAAGATGATGACTTATACCGTTATGTTATGATTGCATTTTATATTGAAAAGACCATTACAGATCATGGACATGTGGCAAGAGGAGTGTGCCAGGTAGATTCCGACCACTACTTAAGGCAGATCACGGAACGGACACGTATTGAGAAAAAGGAAAATGGGGCAGCATTTACATTGGATGATGGGAAGACCTGGATCCCGATCCCGGATCACACACCGGTATCCATGAACTGCTGGGGTTTTACACCGGGATTTCTTCAGGTCCTGGAAGAAAAATTTCCGGCATTTTTGGAAAAAGGCCTGAAAGAGAACCCGCTAAAATGTGAATATTTTCTTCCAAGCGTCGTAGAGGAACTCCTCATGGAAAGAAAAGCTACAGTAAAAGTACTTTCCTCCGCAGAAAAATGGTATGGGGTGACTTATAAGGAAGATAAAGCATCTGTCATGGATGCCATCCGGAAAATGAAACAGGAAAAGATCTATCCGGAAAATTTATGGCGTCTGTAAAAAGCTGCGACGGGGGCAGAGAATCATGCCGGACCATCGCAGCAGCTGGGTTTTATTCACTGGAAGAGTCAGAGTCCAGGTCAATTTGTTCATAGAGCGGATCCTTTTTTGAGGAGCGCACCATTTTCTGGTATTGAGAAGGCGACATTCCGGTAATTTTTTTAAACTGTTTGGAAAAATAATGAATGGAAGTGTACCCCAGGGCATTGGCCGTGGCTGTCAGGTTCATTTTATTTTCCCGGATGTAACGTTTGGCAGTGCTGATACGCATCTGACAAAAATATTCGATGGCACCGTAACCAGTCTGTTCCCGGAAAATCCGCTGGAGATGGGAACGACCGATCGAAAACTCTTTGCAGATCTGTTCGATCCGCAGATGTTGTGAGATATGGGCGGCATAGTAATCAGTAATACGATTCAATAGTATGGAGTCGGTTTTAAAAAGAGGGACAGAGGTAGAAAAAGACACTGTGTCCTTCTTTTCGTCTGATGAGGTATACTGGCGCATCAAACTGATCAAAAGCATCTCAATGTAAATTCCAACCAGTTGTTCACCGCCAAATGGCTGATTGTATTTTCTTTCTAAAGTGCCCGGTGAATCGGAAGTAATCTTTGGGTAGAAGTTAGCCCTGCCTTCGGAGGCGATCAGGGACAGAAGCTGTTTTTCCCGCTGATGGCAGTGCAGTTTTTTATCTTTTAAAAGAGAAAGCTTCTCTGATTCACAGTAAAATCCTGCCGTAAACAAAACAGGGGTGGTATGTTCACAGGCTTTCAGAGAATAATATTCCTCCGGGGACTGGATGAATAACTCTCCTTTTTGTAAAATCACTGGCGGCTGTTTTTTATTGGAAAAAGAAATTTCCGCACAACCTTCTTCCACATAGAGAAATTTCCAGTACTTATGGTAATCACTCTTGAAAATAAAATCGCTTTTATATTCAAAATAGTGGAGGGAAACTAACTTTTGTATATTAAATTCTTTTTTGAGATGGAGTATTTCGGAAGCCATAAAGAATCTCTCCTTCCTTTGTATTTTCATTGTCGAATCTGATCGAGATTTTCCGATTTGACCCTAATATCATCATATGCCATTTTTTATGGAATTTCAATTTGAAAATGGGTAAAAATTCATAAACTTCCCACTTTGAGAAACAGATGTTATCTGCTATAATCGTATACGAGGCAGACAAAATCTGCCGTAAACGTAAAGGACAGGCAAAAGAGGTGTATAGAATTGATTTTTACTTTTACTATGAAAGCCGGGCTTCTGATCGCAGCGGTAATGGCAGCAGCGGGAGCTGTCCAGTGGAAAAGAAACAGAAGCCGGCGGCAAAAGCAGAAATATATATTAGATTATGCCGATCAGGTTTTCGAAATGGAATTCCAGAAAAGGCAGGAGGAACAGCAGCAAAAAGAACAGGAAGAAATCCGGCAGCAGGAGCGGGTCTTTGCGATGGATGTCATGCTGACCCACGGCTCCGCTTTCGGCGGATGCGCGGCCATCTGTTCCGACGGCAGACTGCGTAAAGGAAAGATTTCCCTCGATCAGATCATGATGTATGGGAAGCACCCGTCGGGGAAAGAATTCACCTATTATATCGAAGAGCAGGGACTGGATATCTGTGCCTGCGATAATCCAAAGGAGCTTCGGATCCAATCCAGGCAGCAGCCGTTTGAGATCCGGGAGGCAGGATTATCCAGAGGGCAGGGAATGGCCACAAAGACTGCGGTCATTCGGCAGGACGTCTTATACTATATTATATTGGAATCCAAACATGAGATTTCCATAAGAGCAACGAGAAGATGTTAGACGGGAGAGAGACACATGCAGGAGCCAAAAACGATACGAGTGAAAAAATGTCCTTATTGTTTTCGGAACATTTCCAATGAGGACGCTGGATTTCTTTTGAGAACGGACGGAGTAAGATTTCAGTCACCGGCACTTAATGAAGTTTTTTCCGTCAAAACAGATACGCCATACTTATATTTCTGGAATGCCATGGGTATCCCGGAAGAGCAGATCGATGCAAAAAGGATCATCATTGACAATGAAGCCATGACGGAGCTGAACCAGGAACTGACAGCTGCGGGAAAGAATCTGGCAGTGAAGCGTTTTGATGCAGATAGCTGCGGCTATTCTTTTTATGTGGAGGAAGGGGCAGTCACGATGTTTTCCAATACGATGGTCTGCCCGTACTGTCACAATGTACTGCCGCAGAATTTCTTTCAATACGAAATGCTCATGATCGGGCTGGCAGGAAGTGTGGCTTCCGGCAAAACAGTCTATCTGTGTTCCCTGATGATGAATGGATTCGATGTCATGCAAAGGCAGAACCTGATGGTACGAAATGCGTATGGAAATCCGAATGATGAGTACAAGCTGGAAATGGAAAGAAATGCAGACCGGCTGTTGCGCTATGGGATCTGTCCGGAATCGACCAGCAAGTTTTTTCGGAAACCGGTATTTTTAGAAATCCATTACCGGATCGGGGGAAAAGTGATTTCGATGATCACAGCCATCTATGACGTCGCCGGAGAGTTGATCCGGGACAGTATCGGAACAGGGCGCACCGGCTTTGTCCGCCATATGGATGGTTTTATCTGCCTGGTCGATCCAGCACAGATGCATCTGGAACATTCTCTGATCAATAAACAGATTCCGGATGAAGAGCGGGTGTTGGAGAAGCTCCACGTCATGACAAGAGAAGAGCAGATGTCCATTCAGCGGATGAGCAATGAGAATGGCAAACAGGTGATGAACCAGGCAGATTTTATGATGGAAAATACTGTCAGCGATGAATATTTTTATGAGAGAAAAGTAGACACCGTTTTAGACTCCATTCGTTCTGTCGTGGGGGACCATGATCTGAAAAAGAAATATATGGCATTAACGATTGCGAAAAGTGACCTGTTAGAAGAACTGGGGGAGATCAAGGAGTTTCGTGGGAGCAGCCTGCTCTTTGAGAGAAAGCAGGTTTCCTATGGATTTATGAACATGGATCACCATTTTCTGAGACAGGAAGTGTTAAAGCAGATTTTTGACCAGAAAGTGTTCCGGCTGCAAAGAAATCTGGATGATTATAAAGAAAGCGGACTGTTTGCGGTGTCTGCTTTGGGATGTGAGACAGAAGAAACGATCGAAGGAAGCCAGAAAGTGGCAAAGACGGTAGGGAGAGTACGGCCAATCCGGACGGAGGAACCTGTATTGTGGATGATCATGAAATTTATGCAGGAAAGAGGGTGGCTTGAGTGAATGTAGAATATTTCAGACATGAATATACCTGGTCCAATCATTGCATTTCCGGAAATAAACTGGGATGGGGAATTACGGCTTCTTCCACTCCAAAAGAAAAGGAACGTTTGAGGGAGTTGGAGAAGCTGGCTTTTGGTGCCGAGATTGACAAAACAGGTAAGATTGTCGTAGAAGAATTAACCTACAGCCCTTCCTGTGGATTTGTAAAGATGGTATCGACGCCCTGCACATCAGGGGAAGACCACAGACAAAATAAACAGGTACAGATGTATCAGCCGGCAACAACGGACTGGAAAGAACCGGGTGTGTATCTGATGCCTGCCGGACAGTGGGAAAGCCAACCGGACAGCAGCTATCTTTCACCAATCCGGATGGATATCACACCATTATCGATAGAAAATATACTAGAAACGATGAATTTATCAGACAGGCTGCCTGAATTTATGCAGGCGGTCTTTTGGTGCTTGCTGGGAAAAGAAGATGGCCTGACGATCGTTGCTCCTTCCTGGAAAGAGGAAGAGTTTGCCAGGAAGGCGGCAGAAGTCATGTATCTGATCCATTCTTTTTTGCCGGGGCATGCACGGAGCAAAGCGGGATATGTCTCTTTTGTCAGAGAAAATACCGGTGCCGCACCCATTTGTTTTTCCCAAAAGCCTTGTGGAACGCATTGGTTTTCCTTGGATGGAAAAGGTAGCAAAGAAGAAGAAAATGATGAGATGGAACGTTATTTTTTCCAGGGGATTGCCAGTGATTTCCGGGAACATACCTGCCTTTGGGATGATTTTTTGAAAACGGCAGACCAATATTTACAGACAGCCAAAAGTATGGGGAATCTCACCAAGAAATTGCAATGGATCTACTATGATGCGGCCAGAAAAAATGGAAAAGAAGAAATGGACTTTCTATGGCTGATCCGTAATCTGCCGGAACTGTTTTACTGGACCAGGAAAGAAGATCTCCTTCTTTCGGTAGCGGAAAACCGAATCCGGGAAATCCATGCCCACAGTTTGAATAAAAAAGAGCGGAAAATCTATGTCGAAAGCCTTCTGGCCGGCATGACCGGACGCTCCCGGGAACAGATTCTTCGTGAACTTGACTGGATTCTCATGGACGTATTTCGAAAGGATAAATCACAGTTTGCCAGACTGCTGGCACTGATTCGGGAAAAAAATCAGGATGTCTACACCTGTCTTTTGTGTAGACCATACCCGGAGAAATCCGCTTCCTACGGCAAAGCACTTTTTGAAAAAAATGCGGAAACTCTGGAAAGATTACAGAATTATGTCTCAGATTTCAATGAACAGTTTGTGCCGGATCTTTTCAAGGATCATATCCTCCGTACAGGAATCAGCCTGCTCAACCAGAATCTGTTCCAGGCAAACCAGTATCAGTTGTTTGATCAGATTGCCGTCACTTTACACAGGACAAACCAGTGGGCAAAGATTCTGGAGGATTTCGTAGGCCAGCTGGAAGCGTCTGCGGGAATTCTTGACAAAAAACAGTTGGAGACGGCCTGTTATGTGGAGGATCTCCTCTGTCAATATCAGCCCAAACGAACCGTAATGGTACTTCGGGAAGAAAGGGAGCACCGTTTGGGGACGCGAAAAAAAAGAATGCAAAAAAGCCAGAAAACAGATGAGGAGGATTATGATATGGGAAGACGGTACAAAGGAGAGCAGCAAGAAATAAAAGAAACGGAATTCAAGCCGATGGAAGAAACGGATATGGAGGGACCGTTTTTACCGTTCTTTCTTTCCGGTTTTCCTCACGGCTTTCTCACGGGCTGTATTATCTATCTTTCCCATTATACCCTGATGATCGGACATTGGAAAATCGCAGTGGGGATGGCCGGTATGTGGATCTTACTTATGTTGAATTACCAATGCATCCTGGTACAAAAAAAGGTTCATTATCCTTTGTGGAAAGTATTGGGATTATGTCTGGTAGAAGGATGGATCATAGAGATTGCAGGATGGTTTTTCCAATCCCAGAAAATAAGGCTTTATTATTTTGTTGTATTGGGGATCATTTCTGTTGTGATCCAGGGAATCAATCTCATTCGGATGAAGAGGGCAGCCGACAGGGAAACCGAACGTGATCTCCAAAAATAATAAAGGGAGGAGTATGAAAAAATTATGGACAGACAAACGGACGATAATATGGAGAATTTTATCCATGCCATCGAGAACAGGCTGGCAAAGAGACAGCAAAATAAAATTCCTTTTTCCAGATTTTTAGAAGAAAAAATGGATGCCTTTGATTACAGCAACACTTCTCTGGCAAAAAAAGTATTCCACCGGGTCGAAAAAAAGAAGGAGGGAACCGTTTCCTATCTTCCGGTGACCCGTCAGGCGATCGGAGCCTGGCTCCGCGGTTCCATGCCCTCTTCCAGGGAGATTTATGTCACGTTAGGAATGGCATTTTCGATGAACCTGGAGGAAATCAATCATATCCTTCTGGAAAACTATATGGGATATGGCCTGTACTGTAAAAATATAGAGGATGCATTGTGGATCGCCCTGATCAATGGTTTGTTTCCAATCGATGCTTTCGAGGATGTAAAAGAGCAGATCGAATGCATTTTAGAGGAAAATGATGAGAGCGAGGTGCGAAGCCTTGCAACCATGGATTTGTGGGTGATGTTATCGGAGGCGGGGACGCTGGAAGAATTTTACCAGCTGATCCGCAGCTATAAAGAAGAATTCCGTGACGGTGCCAGAAAATTCGGACAATGCCTGGAGGAAGTCATCGAAGAAGAATACGGATATTATGATAAAGCCGCCTGGTTTCTGCGGGATATCGGATGTCTGCACTGTGAGGCACAGTTTTCCAAACTGAAAGCAGGGAAAGCGGTGGTCACAAGAGAATGGCTCCTTCGTTTCTGTATTGCCCTGCAGCCGACTTACGAATCCATTGAAAAGCTTTTGGCAAAAGCACAGATGGAACCGTTGGGGACGACGCCGGCGGAGGTGATCATCGAAATGATCGCAAAATACAAATCAAATACCGTGGCAAACAGCCAGGAAATATGGGGAATGATCGAATCTGCCACAAAAAGGCTGAGGGAAAAGGGATATGAAATCGAGGAGGATCTCTGCCGCAAATATAACTCGGTTTATGAGCTCCCTGTCGCACAGAAGTGGTGGTTTTCCTTTTGTATTGGCAGACAGCTGATGCAAAATGAAAAAAACAGGGATTTCGGTTATGAAAAAAACGGCTACTGTCGTTTTGCCATGGTTGATCAACTGCTGTTTGATGACATGAACCGGAGCAAAAAAAATGCAGCTTTCAAACAAGCTGCAGCGACGCATATGGAAAAGGGAATCCAGGACTGGATTCATACGGATTTTCAGGAAATGCCATCCCTCAGCGTGGAAAAAAATGCGAAGCCCGATCCCCTGGATATGGAGAAATTCGCAGATTACTGCTATGTGAGGAGGCCAAGCCGTCTGTCAAAGGATTTCCTGAAAAATGACGTCTATCTGTACTGTGCGCTTTTGTATTCGATCTGGACGGGAAAATGTTTTCAGAAAAAGGCTCTGGGAGCCAATATAGAAGAATTGGAAAAAGAATTTGCCCGGCAGAATCTGGCAGTTGGTAAACTGTTAGAAATCATAGGAGAAGTGATCGGAGCAGATGGGATGACTGCAAAAGGCGAGCTTCCGGCTGTTGTGGAAGCTGTGGCAGGAGTCTGCCTGCATTTTTAAAGTCCACACGCCTCTATTTTTCAGTAAAAGTAAAGAAAGTAAATATTTGAACAAAAAAGGGATTTATGGTATGCTCCTGTTGAAAGTGATTTATAAAAATGCGATGGCATTTGAAATAAAATAACGGAAGGCAGGGGCTGATTTTATGTCAATTATTTCTCAAATTGGTGTGGTAATTTTAATCATATTTATTGTACTTGTTTTGATTCGTTCGAATAAAAGTTTAGAAAAAGTTTCGGAAGAAGGGGAGCATTTTGTGGATGAGTGGGCTTTGCGGGAACAAAAAAAAGAAGAACTCCGCCTGATGCGGGAAGAACAGAAAAAGGAAATACAGGAAGCCCAATCGACAGACTTTTTGTATGACTTTGAAAAAGAGGAGGCAGAGCGGCAAAAAAGTATGGTTTGGGAAGATGAGCCTTCCGCGATATCCACAGAGGTTTCTTCCGGGGATACCGGAAAAGTTGTCCCGATGAAAAAAAAGGAATTGACCGGCATTACCTTGCTGAAGCTGGATGAACATCATAAAGTGATGAGAAAATATCCGGTCAACCAGATCCCGTTTACGATTGGAAGAAGCAGCGAAAATGATATGGTGTTGGATGATCTCTGTGTTGCCAGGAAACATTGCAGGGTTATCAAAGCAGACGGGAGATATCTCCTGGAAGATTGCCATACGACAAATAAACTCTTTGTCAATGGAACCGTGACCAGCCAGGTTGTCTTGTCGGATGGGCTGAGAATCTATATCGGTAATGAAGAGCTGCAGGTGGAAATCGAGCAGGGAAGAAGCCAGGCAACGATACGTTATAAAGATGCGGAGGCAGGCGGTTATGGGCAAGCATGAGATCAAGAAAAAAAATGTTTCGATTGAGAGATTTTTCTGGGAAGTGCAAAGAGCATTTTATTCTTTTCAAAGCAGTCCGCTGCTTGGAATCCTGCTTTTGCAGCTTGCGGCATATATTCTGGTCCAGGCAAAGGGAGCGGGAAAGATTTATACAGACATGATCGGAATCCTTTTGATGATCACTATCGTTTCATGGTTTCTCACCTCGGTGATCCACGGGAATAAGAAGATGGTAATCTACGCGTTGATTCTTCTGACAACAGGAACGATGCTCCAATGTATTTTCAAACAGGAGGCAGTGCTGAAAAACCCGCAATATTATGAAACGCACAGTGCGGCAGCAGGGCTCCAGTTCCAGTATGTCCTTGGATTTTTCGCGGCAGTCGTTGTGGCGGCCATTTATTTAAATTATGAAAAAATTTTCCGGAAAAAGACGAGAAAATACAGAAAAACAGTATCACTGATCGTGATCTCCCGATGGTGTTTTTATCTTTCACTGTTCCTTTCACTGATTACATTAATCTTATCCAAAGGGGTGGGCAATGTAAGGAATTGGATCAGTATCGGCGGTGTTTCTTTTCAGACAACAGAATTTGTAAAGTTTTTGTATGTATTTATCGCAGCGGGTTTACTGGGAACGAAGGAGAATCCCAAAAAAAAGAATCTGGTCGCTTTTTTCCTTGTGACAGGCCTGGAAGTGCTCCTGTTGGCCCTGCAAAGTGAATTTGGTACGATGCTTCTTCTCCTCATGTTATTTTTAACCTTTTTATTCCTCTTCGTCCCGGATCTCCGGATCTTTTTGGGAACAGTGGCATTCCTGGCTGCGATGACCGTCGTGATCGTCATGATCGGACAGCAGCTGTCCCATTGGAGAACAGCAGGATCCTTTTGGGGAACCAATCAATTGGCACAGTTTTATCTTTCCAATTATGACAAGATAGCAAACCGTTTTATCTACTGGCTGCATCCGGAAAAAGATGCACTGGGTCTGGGATATCAGCTTTTAAAGGCAAAAGAATCCATTGTTTTAGGCGGATGGCTCGGAACTTCTTCTGTGACAGAACTTCCGGTGAAAACGAGTGACTTGGTCTATCCGGCATTAATTCAGCGATGTGGAATGATATTTGCCCTGTTGGTATTTATCATATTCATTTTAATGTGGCTGGAAGGGATACGGCTTTTTGTAAGAAAGCAGGACCGATATCAGCGCACGGTGGGAGCCGGATTTATTTTTATGCTTTTTGATCAGGCGTTGATCATTATTGGGGGCAGTACCGGGCTTTGCCCGCTGACCGGAATCACTCTTCCCTTTATTTCAAGTGGAGGTTCTTCCCTAATGGTAAGCTTTATGATCCTCGGGATGCTCATCGCGGTATCGAGCAATGTAAAATGGAAAGGAACAAAAGAAAATGAAGAAGATGAATTTTTTAAAGAGAACGCAGTTACTGCAAAGTGCCACGCTCGTCTGCGTCATTTTAATGATCATATCCTTGGTAAGGGTGTCCGCACTCTTGCCGGGAATTTCCGAAGAAGCCGACAAGGCAAAAAATAAGGCGAAGGCCAAAACGTATGAAAAGGAATACGTCAGGGGATCGATTCTTGACCGGAATGGAACGGCCATCGCTTTTTCACAGGAACCTGGAGGAAAAAGAACCTACTCCCATCCTTATGCCTTTTCGAACCTGGTCGGATATTGGTCGAAGATTTACGGAACCTACGGGGTAGAAAAAACGATGAATGACGTTCTCACCCACAGTGCCTCAAAGAACGGACAGAAAAAGGGGGCGGATGTCACCCTTACCATAGATGCCTCTTTGCAGGAAAAAGCATATAAAGCCATAGAAAAGTATAAGGGATCGGTGATTGTCCTGAATGCCAAAACCGGGGAAATCCTTGCACTGGCATCCTCGCCATCCTTTGATGTGTCATCTGTCGAAGAAAAATGGAAGGAAATCAATAAAAAAGACGGAGTCTTCCTTTCCAATGCCTATCAAAACCCAGTGGCACCAGGTTCCGTCTTTAAACTGGTCGTTTCCAAAGAAATCCTGGAGATGGGGATTGAGGATGAAGAGGTAGAAGACACGGGTTCCCTGGTAGTAAACGGCCAGACGATCCGTAATTACGGAGGAAAGGCTTACGGAAATATTTCTTTTGAGACAGGATTTATCAAATCATCGAATGTATATTTTATGGACCGGGCGTTAAAATTAGGAGGGCTCCGTCTGTACCAGACTGGAAAAACCTTCCTTTTAGGAGAGACGATTTCCCTGGATTTTGCGAAGCTCCACTCAAATTTTGATTTGAAAGGATATGAAGATAATATTGTGGCTACAACAGCTTTTGGGCAGGGAGAGACGCTGGTCACACCGCTGCATATGGTTATGATCACCCAGAGTATTGCCAATGACGGGACGATGCTGAAACCCTATCTTTTTAAAAAAGTCGTGAATGGAAAAGGCAAAACGGTACAGGAAGGCAAGAAAGAGAAACTGGTAAAAACCATGGAACCGGCTACCGCAAAAAAAATCCAGAACGTGATGAAGGAAGCGGCAGAATCTTATGAGATGCAGACCGTGGGAGAAAACGGATATGCGATTGCCGCAAAAACAGGAACGGCAGAGCGGGGAGATGGCACGAATAATGCCTGGCTGGTCACTTATGCACCAGCCGACGAGCCAGAATATATTATTGTTGCCAACAGGCTAAAGACAAAGGAAATCGGGAAAACACTGGCTCCGCTGGTGGAAAGTTTATATAATACACTCTTTGACCATCAGTAAATATTCCTTTAATAAGAGAGTATCGGATGGATGAAACCCAGTTTCCAGCAAGGTGCAGACGGAAAAAGGAAGCGGTGCAGCCGAGGTGGAATTGCCCTTTAATTCTAGTAACGCGTGAAAAAGGAAGGTCAGTTCCTGAATCAGCAGCTGCTGCCCTCTGAGGCTGGGTGAAAGATTATAGGAAAAACGCAGTGGATACGGAGGAGAGGGATTCTTAAGAAAATAGTAGCAATAGGTGTAGTCTAATAAGACCAGACGGAAAACATCCCTGTCTTCTTTCGGCATCGGATGAACCAGAAGGTTCGATGGATGCAGATCCGTGTAAAGAACTCCGTTTTCCAATAGAAATTCCAGGATATATCCCGTCTGGAGGATCAGGTTAAGCAAATCATGAAGTGTGAAAAAAGGAGCGGCGGATGGAAGGGGAATCCCCTCACAATATTCCATACAAAGAGCCAGTGCCTGGCTGCCATCCGGCAGGAGGAAATCTTCCTTCAGGCCATAATAGACCGGGATGGAGGGATGGGACAGCTGATGAAATGTCTCATATTCATCGCGAAAAGCCTGTTTTACTGATTCTTTTTCTGTTATAATGCATTTAAGAAAATAATGATGGAAATCATCTGCAGCTTTGTACAGTATCATGTCTTTTTTCTTTTGATAAAACTGTAAATCAGTAAACTGTGCTGGAAACATGAGAATCTCCTTCTGCTGGATTTTTGGTGCGGGAATCCGCTTTCAGGATCTTTGTCTTATGTCATCGGAAACTTCGCCCCAATGACATAAAACGCTCCGCGAGCAGGATTTTTTCTTACTGTGAACCAGTCTATCATAAAGAAAAAGATTTTTCAACAGGATAAAGAGGCATGAGAGGGGAGGAATAATGTGGCATTCTTTTTTGCAAGTGAGATCAACAGAAGATCTTTAAACGAGGATAGTTTTTGCCAGATGGAAATACGGATGAATGATGAAGCAGCAGTTCATGCCATGGTAGTGGCAGACGGCATGGGAGGATTGTCCGGTGGAAAATATTATTCGGAGACTGCAGTGAACCTGTGGTATCAGGCCTTGTTAAAAACAATGATGAATGAGAATTTTCGGGGGAACCCTCTGGCACGTCAGATTGAAATTTTGACAGATTTCTCTAAAGACATTTATGGGAAGCTGGGACAAAAGCTCTACAAAAACGGTCTCGATGCAGGAATGAAAGGTGGGACGACTCTCTCCACAGTGATTCATTTCTGGGATACGGTGATCGTTTCGAATTGCGGGGACAGTCCGGTATACCGCATCAAAGATGGAGAGATTTTTTTGGTGAGTGAGATCCAGAATGTGGCAGGAAAGCTGCTGCAGGAAGGGAAGATCACCTCAGGCTCGGTTTTGTATTATCAAAATAAAAACCGGCTTCTCAATTATCTTGGAAAAAGGGAGATGGAGGAGGCACAGTGTGCCATCCTGCCAAAAAGTGAGGTCGATGCCATTTTGATCGGGTCGGACGGTGCTTTTGGCGATCTGACGAAAGAAGAGATCCAGGATGTGGTGAACCAGGCGGAAAAGCCACAACAGGTGATAAGAAATCTATTCGACCGCTCCAGAGAAAAGGGGGAGGAAGATAACCAAACGGCAATCTTCTATCTTCTCGAAAAGAAAAGAACAGAAAAAAAGGAATCATTTTTGAGAGAACAACCGATCAAAGATCATTTGGTAGGAAAGCCGGCGGGGGGAAAGAAGCCGCCAAGGCAGGCTACAGAAAACGATTGCTGTTATACCAGGATTCCGAAGAAGAAAAAACAAAGTTCCCTGAAAGAAAAACTGCGTAAAAACGGGTTGGTGAGAGGCTGGTGGTTATGAATTGTTATTTTGAAGAAGGAGAGATTTTCACCTGGATCCGGGACCGGGAACGTTCCGGAGATAATCTGATCATCACCCTGCGAATGCTGAAGGAAAAACATCGTACCGGGAGCAAGCAGGCGTTGATCGGTGAAGACATCCGAACCGGGAAAAAATATTTTATCAAGGTTTTATTTTGTAATAATTTAGAGCAGGTCTATGTGGAAAAAGAAAGCAAAGTCCAACTGTATTCTCCTTACGTGATCCGGATTTATGGAGGGATGCTGGATGAAAAAAAGAAAAGATTCATCACGCTGGTGGAATATATCGACGAGAGAGATCTTTCGGATCTGGTGAGGAACCATGGGATTGCGGGAGATAACTGGAACGCGAAAATGAAGGTCTGTAACCGGATCGCAATGAAATTTCTCTTGGGAATTGCCCATTATATGTCTCTGTATCGGCAGGATCCGATCATACACCGCGATTTAAAACCGGAAAATGTTCTTGCATCCCCGGACGGATCCATTGTCAAGATCATCGATTTTGACTGGGTTCACCTTCATGCCTCCAATGTGACGGTCATGTTGAAAAGAGAGCAAAAAGGAACTCCGGGATATGCAGACCCCTATTATTGGAACAGTTATGTCTGTAATCGCGAAATGGATATCTATTCTGCCGGCCTGGTTTTATATTTTATCTATACCGGGAAACATCATTTTTATGGAAATGAAGAGATAAGAAACTACATGATCGGAGATGACTATTCCTATCAGTTAAAAGAAATGCCGGGAATTGATGACCGGCTCAGTGCGATTATTGCCAAAATGATTGCCAGGGAAGGGGAACGTTATTCTGATATTCATGAAGTCCTTACGGACATGAAAGACTATCTGATTTCGGCAGGAAAGATGCCGGATCTTCCGGAGCTTCTGATCACACCGGAAAATCAGGATACCATTCGCTTTTCCTACAGAATCGGAGATGTCAAGTACAGCCCTTATATAAAAAATTACCGGTTTATCCCCATTGAATTTGGGACGAAGCAGGAGAGGGGCCAAAACGGCAGGATGAGCGGCCATATCCTTTCTTTTTACCGGCTGGGTCATCAAATCAAGGCTCTCATCTTTCATGAAGATTGTCATCCGGTCAAAGTCCAAAAAGAAGGAGAAGTCTGTGAGGGAGACCGTTTCATTTATGCAGGGACAGAAATCGAAGTACTGCAGATCAGAAGATAGGAGGAGCATATGAACGAAAACTGGAACCCGGAAATCCCGTTTCATTTACAGGAGAATTTTGTCCGGGAAAAAGAGCAGGCATTTACATTATATTTAGATTTTGTCGTAGACGGCACCGCATCGATGTATACTATCTTTCCGGCCGTATACTATGCAGCCGCCCATTTTCTGGAATGTCTGTCAAAATATGAGGTACATCCAAAGCTGGGACTGAGCATTATACGAAATGAAGAGCAGGACGAAGAAATCGAAACGCTTTTGTTCGAAGACAGGAAAACTTTTACCTCTGACCTCTCTGTTTTTTTAAAAAAATTAAAGGGAGTCAAGCTTTATGGTGGTGGAAATGACGGAAAAGAATCAGTACACAAAGCCATCGGAAGCTCTTTGCGGAAGTTTCCGTCCATGGGACGCAACAAGGCAATTATGGTATTTACCGATGCGTATGGCAGTAACGATTATGAAGATTATACTTCTTACCCAATCGGGCAGGCCATCTTTTTTTGCACAGAAGAAATGAGTGAGGAGGACTTCCATTTCTGTTTCGTAAAAGATGACGGCGAGCTTGATGAGGAAGCATCCCCCATGTTTATCAAGATAGAAAAACTCTTAAAACCAATGAGTACAGAGTTTCTTGATAATATGATCAAACCATTAAAAGATCTGATGAAAGGGGTATCCATCGGTGCCTGACATGTTAGTGTATGCCGCAGGAAAGAGGCGGCAGAATGGAGAGTATTATGGATGAAAGGGAGAGAATGCGGACGGTTCCCATGGGAGTTGGGACGAAACAGGAGCTGTTTGAACAGGGGCATCCCGTGATCAGGGAATTAAAAACGATTCCGGAAATTATATTCGAGGAGCAGCTTTCCCTCGTTCCCTCCTCGTCAATTTCCTTAAAAAACCTTTTTATAAGAAAACAGATGGATCACTACCATGTGGATTCCCTGATTCTGAAGAAGATTGCATGGCAGGTGCTCCATATTTTAACAGAGATTTCCCAGAGACATATTTATCCAGGCCTGATCGGCTTAGATGATCTCTATGTCGATATGGATAACAGTCAGTTTGGTGTCTTTCTTGTCCATCCGGAAAAGTTTCAACTTTTAGAATATGAACAGGATTATGAATGGTATCCGGAAGAAGAGAAGATGTTTGGAGAAAAGACCCTTTTTGATGCCAATGCACAGAAAATGGCAGATAACCGTCTCCTCTATAAAATACTCATAGCCAGTTCCCGAGGAAATGTCAAGATCCCTCCGGTGAGGACAGAGATGGATTATTCCGAACTTTTTTTTAATATTTTGCCAGAAGAATGGAAGCAGATTTTTGAAAAACAAGTCATCTGTGACTATAGACAATGGCAGGAAATGCTAAGAGAAGCCATCCGGACCGAAGAGGATTTTGCCCGTCAGACAAGACAGAGCCTGGAGGAAAGAGAAAAAAAGGCGGAAGACGAACGGGCACGGAAACTGCAGGAAAAGAGGCAACATGCTGCTGGGGAGAAGAAGTACCATATGTTTGTGATCCTCCGGACGGAGCTTCATGATCCAAGAAAGATCAGCAAGCTGTTATATATTTTGCAAGAAGAGATCGAGGCAGAGAACGCTCTGTCTGGCTGCAGCTGTTACCAGGCATTTGTCTTTGGAAATGGTGCGGTGCAGGTCAGGAAGTTTCAAACCTACTATACCGGATTTCGCTGTCAGTTTGCCCAGAATATCCGGGAATATTCTGCAGGAGAAACCCTGGTGATTGCCGCAGATTTATTAAAAGAGCAGCAAAAAAAGCTTTTTCACAGCGGAAAAGAGAACAGTGAAATCTATCTCCATATTCTTTTGGATGGGCGGATCAAAAATGATAAGATCTTTCAGATTGCCCTGGAAAAACTGCAGGAACGAAAAGAAGCGGGCGTGAAGATGCAGATACGAACCGCAGAGGACGTCTTTTGTGAGGCCAGCCAGAAATTGAAAAACATGGTAGAAGGAGAAAAAAATGGGAATCAGAATCCTGAAGAATTTTCACGAAAAGGTAATGGAGAGATATAGACAGGAGGAAGAGGAAACTATGGAAGCATGGAAACAAAAAGTGATGCAGATCCATGAAAAGTCAGGTTTTCTCTTTTATTTTGATGAATTCAGGGAGGAAGACAGAAAAAATCATACCATTCATGTTCTGGGCTCCCTGGTCAAAGGAGCGATCCCGCCGAAGACCGTTTTGTGGCTTTATACCGGGGAAGGCAGGTGTATTGGAACGGGCCGCCTGTTAACCGACCCGGAGGAAAAAGAAGAAGGAAGGGATGGCTTGCTCAAAAGAAGAAGAAATGAATTTGTTCTGGAGCTGCACTCTTTTTTAGGAAAGGATGTATCGGAAATGCCATTAAAAGAAATCAACCGGATGTTGCGGGATCTTCAGCAGGATCTATCCCTGATTGCAGATATTTCGATGTAGCCTGCAGTGCGTGGCCGAATTACTTTTACTGGAAAAAAAGGTATCAAATAGAAGGATTGCAAAAAGAATACTTCATGAAAAAAGCAATTAAAAAATATTTACAGGCTTTTTAAAAAAAAAATGAAGAAAAAACTTGTTTTTTATTCAAAAATAGAATACAATTAGTCAATGTATGATAACGTAACTACTCCAGGAGGTAAGGAAGATGAAACCATATAGGGAATTAACCAAAGCAGAATTATTGGAAATGCAGAAGGAATTGCAGGCAGAATATCAAAAAGAAAAAGAAAAAGGATTGAAATTAGATATGTCCAGAGGGAAACCTGGAAAAGAACAGCTGGACTTATCCATGCCAATGATGGATGTTCTGAACAGTGCGTCCGATATGGATTGTGAAGGAGAAACCGATACCAGGAATTACGGACTGGTGGATGGTATTCCGGAAGCCAAAAAACTTCTGGGGGATATGGTAGGGGCAAAGCCATCTCAGGTGATCGTCCTTGGAAATTCCAGCCTGAATATTATGTATGACAGTATAGCACGTGCAGAATTCTTTGGTATTATGGGAAGTACTCCATGGTGTAAGCTGGATAAAGTTAAATTTTTATGTCCGGTACCTGGATATGACAGACATTTCGGAGTGACAGAGCAGTTTGGAATTGAGATGATCAACATTCCGATGAAGGATGATGGTCCGGACATGGATATGGTAGAAGATTATGTCAATAATGATCCTTGTGTGAAAGGAATCTGGTGTGTTCCGGTCTTTTCAAATCCGGGCGGTGTTGTCTACTCAGACGAGACAGTAAAACGATTTGCCAATTTGAAACCGGCCGCAGATGATTTCCGTATCTTCTGGGATAATGCCTATGGTATTCACTATCTTTACGAAATGCGTAATGATGAGGAAGTCAGCATGCCAAACATTTTGGAAGAATGTGAGAAGGCAGGAAATCCGGATATTGTATATCAGTTCTGTTCCACATCAAAGATTACGTTTCCGGGTGCCGGCATCGCGGCAGTTTCTGCATCGGAGGCCAACATTGCTGATATCAAGTCCAAGCTGAAATGGCAGACGATCGGACCGGATAAGATTAATCAGTTACGTCACGTAAGATATTTTAAAGATATTGCAGGATTGAAGGAACATATGAAAAAACATGCGGATATCATCCGGCCGAAATTTGAGTCGGTATTAAAGGTATTGGATCAGGAACTGGGAGAGTTGGAAATCGCAACATGGAGCAGACCGCTGGGCGGATACTTTATCTCCTTTGAGGCAATCGAAGGATGTGCTGCAAAGATCGTAGAGAAATGTAAAGAAGCCGGCCTGGTACTCACCGGGGCAGGTGCAGCTTATCCATATGGTAAAGATCCAAAAGACAGCAATATCCGTATTGCACCGACGATGCCGTCAGCAGAAGACCTGGCAGTGGCAGCACAGTTATTCGTTACCTGTGTGAAGCTGGTAAGCGTAGAGAAACTTCTGGAAGAAAAATAAAAAATAAAAAAATCTATTTTGTGTAACTATTCAGAGCCATGCAAAACTTCATATCTGCGAATGCTTGCATTCAGGCAGATATGAAGTTTTATATGGCGAAGTAACCCCATGAGCAAAAAGGAAGCTGCAAGGCAGCGATTTTGCGAATGAGGTGCTGAATTGTTACATTTTTTTTTATGTAATGCAAAACTTCATATCTGCGAATGCTCGCATTCAGGCAGATATGAAGTTTTATATGGCGAAGTAACCCCATGGGCAAAAAGGAAGCTGCAAAGCAGTGATTTTTGTGAATGGGGTACTGAATCGTTACATTTTTTTATGTAATGCAAAACTGCAATCTGCGAATGCTCGCATTCAAGCAGATATGCAGTTTTATATTTTTTTAAGACAATTTATCAAAAGAGTTTTAAAAACAATAAAAATGTTTAAAAAAATTTTTGCTATTAAGTTTTTCCTGGAAGATAGAAAAAAATATTGTATAAAAATCAGAACATCTATTTTATTCTTTAGGTTTTGTGATATACTTAACAAGAATAAATTATTAGAGAAAACATGACAGTCTTCTTAAAAAATTAGAGGGAATAGGAGGAAAAAAGATGCGAGGAGTCGAAACACGAATTCAGGAAATCAGACATCGTATTTTCACTGAAGTAGCACGGATGGCTTATCATACAGAATGGCCAATTGAGAAAAGAATTGAAGAACTGCCATATAAGATCATACCGGGGGAAACAGGGAACTTTCGAAATGATGTCTTTTTAGAGAGGGCGATTGTTGGAGAAAGGCTGCGGCTTGCAATGGGACTGCCTTACCGCAGTGCGGCTGAGCCGGCACCAGTATCCGATGGGATCAAGGAGGCAGATAAAGCGGAAACATATTATACACCTCCGCTGATTAATGTGATTAAATTTGCGTGTAATGCCTGTCCGGAGAAAAGAGTGCATGTTACGGATGGATGCCAGGGGTGTCTTGCCCATCCTTGTATGGAAGTTTGTCCGAAAAAAGCCATATCGTTAGACCGGACGAATGGAAAATCATATATTGATCAGGAGAAATGTATCAAATGCGGACGCTGTGCCGATGTATGTGGATACAATGCCATTATTGTCCAGGAACGGCCATGTGCCAAAGCATGTGGGATGGATGCGATCACATCCAATGAGCATGGAAAGGCAGTCATTGATTATGATAAATGTGTTTCCTGCGGCATGTGCCTGGTAAACTGCCCGTTTGGGGCAATTGCGGATAAATCACAGATTTTCCAGGTGATTCGTGCCATCCAGTCGGGGGAGAGAGTCTATGCCGCAGTGGCACCGGCCTTTGTCGGTCAGTTCGGGCCGAAGGTTACCCCGGGAAAATTACGTGTGGCTATGAAAGAACTGGGCTTTGCCGATGTATTTGAAGTGGCGATCGGAGCGGATTTATGTGCCAAACAGGAGGCAGAAGATTTTCTTGAGGAAGTACCGGAAAAACTTCCTTTCATGGCAACATCCTGCTGTCCTGCATGGTCTGTGATGGCGAAAAAGTTATTCCCGGAATATGCGAACTGCATTTCCATGGCACTGACACCGATGACATTGACGGCAAGGCTGATCAAAAACCATAATCCGAATGCAAAAGTTGTCTTCATCGGGCCGTGTGCTGCCAAAAAGCTGGAGGCAATGCGAAAAAGTATCCGGAGCCATGTAGATTTTGTACTTACCTTTGAAGAAATGGCCGGAATTTTTGCTGCGAAGCATCTGGATCTGACTGCTATGCCGGAAGAGCCGGACGGTGTCAATGATGCGTCTACCGACGGAAGAAATTTTGCTGTATCTGGTGGAGTTGCTCAGGCCGTGGTAAATGTCATTAAAAAAGAACATCCGGATAAAGAAATCAAGGTAGCCAATGCAGAGGGATTAAAAGAATGCCGTCAATTGTTAAAGATGGCGACAAAAGGCAAATATCCAGGATATTTATTAGAGGGAATGGCCTGTCCGGGAGGCTGCGTAGCTGGAGCGGGAACGATGCAGGGTATTAAAAAATCGCAGGGGGCTGTTAAGATTTACGCTTCGAAAGCAAACCATAAAGTTGCCACAGAGACAGAGTATGTAAAAGAGCTGGATAAGTTGGTAGAATAAAGTAAAAAACGCCTGAAAAACTACTATTTTTTCATAAAATCAATACATTGTATCTTTTAAAATAGAAAATATTGATGATATAATTATGTCTATGTAAATTTTTGTATGGAAAAATGACTATTTAATCATAAAGTATTGAGAAAAATACTAAAATTTGGTATTCTAATAAAAGATATATAAAATAAAAAGCAATTTATAACGATTCAGAGCCAAAGAAAAGCTGTAAAGCAGCGATTTTGCAAATGGGTGCTGAATCGTTACAGCAATTTTATATCAGGATATAAGACGGATTTCCAATGAGAGGATTTTCAGGCATTATTTATCATGGCATTATTATAGAGGGGCTATTATTAGGGAATAATGCCTGCAGCACATGAAGAAAGCTGCATAAAAGAATGGAGAAAAAATATGAATAATGGGTACGATGGTAACAAAAGCAGTGTGCAGATAGAAGGTTCAGACGAAACAAAGAGTATAAAAAAGAGGAGAATTTCCAGGAAGAAGATTACGGTGCTTCCTGTAAAAAAATATGATGCAGCTCAGATTAAAGCAATCCGGAATCAGACAGGAATGTCACAGAGATTGTTTGCCAGCTATATGGGAGTATCCACAAAGACGGTGGAAGCCTGGGAAGCGGGAATCAACCATCCGTCTGGGGCGGCCAGCCGTATTTTAAATATGATGGAACTCAATCATGATCTGATCACAGAATATCCTTTTGTGCAGATTTGAGATAATTTCAATGCATGCTGATACATCCCAAGGAATCTTGTTTTTGACAGTTCAGCAACAGATCAATCGCTACAATGCCAGGAAATATAAGGCTTGTAGCGATTTTTGTTATTGAAATAACTGTCCAATTGCTGTAAGATATCTAGGAAACGGACAGAAAAGATTTTGGAAACAGGAGAAAGCAGTTATGGAAAATATCACGGTAAAAGATATTGTGGAAGTTACTGGTGGGAAGCTTTTATGTGGAGATGAAAATAAGATCATCAAAGAGTTTTCCATTGATTCCCGTGAGGGGAACGAGGATAGTATTTTTGTACCGATTATCGGGGAACGGGTGGATGCCCATCGCTTTATTGACAGTGCCCTGGAAAAAAACGGGGCATCCTTTACCTCAGAACATGAGAAAGCCTCCGGAGAAAAACCATGGATCCGTGTGGAAGATACGGTGGAGGCAATGCAGAAGGTGGGTACTTTTTACAGAAATCGGATGGAGATGCCGGTGGTGGCTGTGACAGGAAGCGTGGGAAAGACGACGACAAGGGAAATGATCAGCACGGCATTGGCCTCCCAAAAAAGAGTATTTCAGACGAAAGGCAATCAAAATAGTCAGATTGGTGTGCCGTTGACACTGTCCCATCTTTCCAAAGAGGATGAGGCGGCCGTCCTGGAAATCGGAATGAGCGAACGAGGGCAGATTGAAAAACTGACCAAAATGATCCGTCCGAATATTGCAGTCGTGACCATGATCGGTGTGAGCCATATCGCCCAGTTAAAGACACAGGAAAATATCTGCCAGGAAAAAATGGATATTGTCAAAGGGCTGCCGGAAGACGGGATCGTATTTCTAAATGGAGACGATCCGTTTTTAACTGCTTATCGTGGAAGACTCACCCACCGGACTTTTTTCTACGGCCTAGACGCACCATGCGATTACCGTGCGGAGAATATTCAGGAAAACGCAGGGCAGACCCAATTTGATTTCATTTATAAAGAAGAAGAGAAAGAAGTCCATCAAAAGATTGTTCTCGGAACAATGGGCATTCATAATGTAAGAAATGCACTGGCTGCTTTGGGGGTTGCCCACCAGATGGGATTGGACGTTGCAAAGGCGGCATTGGCACTTCAGACCTTCCACGGACAGCGTCAGCAGGTACATTTTCTGGAAAACGTTACCTTGATTGACGATACATATAATGCCAGTCCGGATTCCATGAAGGCGGCTGTGGCGGTCCTGGCTTCCATGGAAGGCGTGCAGGGAAGAAGAATTGCCGCACTGGCCGACATGTTAGAACTGGGAGAAAAGGAAAAAGAATATCACTATGAAGTAGGAACCTATATTGCAGGGATGAATGTGGATGAGGTGGATGCTTATGGTGAACTGTCCAAAGAACTCATGAAAGGCATCGAAGACCATTCAGAGAAGATCGCTGTGAAGCATTTTCAGACGAGGGAGGAATTAAAAGAATATCTCTTAAAGAATGTCTGTTCCGGAGATGTGCTTTTATTAAAGGGATCGAACGGGATGAAATTAAAAGAGATCGCCGATGCTTTTTTCACTCAGTCGGAGTAATTCCCATCCTCAATAAAAAAAGGAGAGTCATATCATGAATATTTATTTTGCAAGACATGGACAGACGAACTGGAATAAAAGGCTGCGCCTTCAGGGGCAGGTGGATATCCCGCTGGCCATAGAAGGAATCCAACAGGCAGAAGTCACTGCAGAAGGGATGGCAGAGATTCCGTTTGACTGCATTTTCACCAGTCCACTCAAAAGAGCCAGTGCAACCGCTGCTATTTTGCGGAACGGGCGGGATATACCGATTATCAAAGATGAACGTTTAAAAGAGATGGGATTTGGCATTGCAGAGGGAAGGCTGGTCCATAAAATCAAAGAAAATCCGGCACTGGTAAGATATCAGAGACTTTTTAATGACCCGGCACATTTTCATCCGCTGAAACATGGAGAGCGTTTTGAAAGTCTCTTAAAACGGACAGATGAGTTCTTTAAAGAAGAGATCCTGCCGCTGGAGGGCAAGATGGACAATATACTGATCATAGCGCATGGCTGTGTTATCCGGAGCTTTCTTGTCAATCTGAATCATCGCAGCCTGGATGATTTCTGGAAGACACCTTTTGGAAAAAACTGTTCCACTGCTCTTTTTGAGTGTCAAGGCGGACAGGTGACGATGATTTATGAAAATAAATTATACTACCAGCAGGATGTATAAAAAAGTAAAAAGATTTGAGAGGTTTTTTCATGGAACGACAGACAACATATAATGCAAACAGTATTGCAGTTTTAGAAGGACTGGAGGCGGTGAGAAAACGTCCCGGAATGTATATCGGCAGTGTCTCCAGCAGAGGACTCCACCATCTGATTTACGAGATCGTAGATAATTCTGTGGATGAGCACCTGGCAGGGTATTGTGACAGTATTCGCGTGATCCTTGGAGAAGATGGAACTGCAACAATCAGTGACAACGGAAGGGGAATTCCTGTAGGAACCAATGATAAAACCGGATTACCGGCCGTAGAAATGGTCTTTACCATGCTCCATGCCGGAGGAAAGTTTGGCACAGGCGGCTATAAAATTTCCGGAGGGCTCCACGGAGTGGGAGCTTCGGTGGTTAACGCACTTTCGGTTTGGCTGGAAGTCAATGTTCGTTCCGAAGGCAAGATTTATCAGCAAAGATATGAGCAAGGAAAGCCGGTCACTCCTTTGGAAGTGGTTGGAAAGTGTAAAAAAGGAGACAATGGGACGACCGTTACCTTTTTGCCGGATGGCGAAATCTTTGAAAAGACATATTTCAAGGCACAGTCGATCAAAAGCCGGCTGCATGAGACTGCCTACTTAAATCCGGAACTGTCGATTACCTTCGAAAACCAGAGGCCGGGTGAGGAGGAAACCATTCTTTTCCATGAAAAAGAGGGCCTGAAGGCCTATGTACGTGATCTGAACAAAGGAAAGTCTGCGCTGACAGAGGTGGTTTATTTTAAAAAGAAGGCAGAAGAGATTGAGGTGGAAGCCGCATTTCAGTATGTGGATGAATTTCAGGAAAATATCATGGGATTTTGCAACAATATCTGTACGATCGAAGGGGGAACCCACATTACTGCCTGGAAAACCAAGTTTACTTCGGTGATGAACCAGTATGCAAGAGAGCTGGGGATTTTGAAAGAGAAGGATAAGAATTTTACCGGTACCGATGTCCGAAACGGAATGACAGCCGTTCTTTCGATCAAACATAAAGATCCGCGTTTTGAAGGGCAAACCAAGACCAAGTTAGATAATCCCGATGCGGGAAAAGCCGTTGGAGAAATCTTAGGCGAAGAACTCCCGCTTTATTTTGACCGAAATTTAGAAACATTAAAAAAAGTGCTGTCCTGCGCGGAAAAATCAGCTAAAATCCGGAAAGCGGAGGAACGTGCCCGGACTAATCTCATTTCCAGATCCAAATTTTCGATTGATACCAACGGGAAGCTGGCCAACTGTGAGAGCCGGAAGCCGGAAGAATGTGAGGTCTTTATCGTGGAGGGAGACTCTGCCGGAGGCTCTGCCAAAACGGCAAGAAACCGCCGTGTCCAGGCAATCCTTCCCATCCGTGGGAAGATTCTTAATGTCGAGAAGGCATCGATGGACAAGGTGTTGGCGAATGCGGAAATTAAGACCATGATCCACACCTTTGGCTGCGGATTTTCCGAAGGCTACGGCAATGATTTTGATATCAGCAAGCTGAAATATCATAAAATTATTATCATGACAGATGCGGATGTAGACGGGGCGCACATCGCGACACTTCTGCTGACGTTTTTCTATCGTTTTATGCCGGATCTGATTTATCAGGGGCATGTTTTTTTGGCGACACCGCCGCTTTACAAAGCAATTCCCGGACGGGGAAAAGAAGAATATCTCTATGATGACAGGGCATTGGAAATCTATCGCAGGAAACACAAAGGGAAATTTACCCTTCAGCGATTTAAAGGACTTGGGGAGATGGATGCACAGCAGCTTTGGGAGACCACGTTAAATCCGGAAACACGAGTGCTAAAGCAGGTAGAAATTGAGGATGGGAGACTGGCTTCGGAGGTGACTTCCATGCTGATGGGAAGTGAGGTTCCGCCGAGAAGGCAATTTATCCACGAACATGCCAAAGATGCGGATCTGGATTTATAAAAATGGCTCGGAATCGTTACAAAGTTAGAAGGGAAACAATACTATGTCAGAACAGATCATTAAGACAGAATTTTCTGATATCATGCAAAAATCATATATCGATTATGCGATGAGTGTTATCTGTCAAAGAGCACTCCCGGATGTGCGCGACGGTCTCAAACCGGTACAGCGAAGGGTGCTTTATTCCATGCAGGAGCTGGGGCTTTCTGCAGAAAAGCCTCACAGGAAGTCGGCCCGTATCGTGGGGGATACCATGGGAAAATATCATCCCCACGGGGACAGCTCCATCTATGAGGCTTTAGTTGTGATGGAGCAGGACTTTAAAAAAGGAATGCCTCTGGTAGACGGGCACGGAAATTTCGGTTCCATCGAGGGAGACGGGGCGGCGGCCATGCGTTATACCGAGGCAAAGCTCCAAAAATTTACGCAGGATGTGTATCTTGCGGATTTGGATAAGAAAGTGGTAGATTTTCAGTCCAATTTCGATGAGACAGAAAAAGAACCGACTGTTTTGCCAGTACGCGTTCCCAACCTTCTCATCAACGGGGCAGAGGGCATTGCCGTTGGTATGACAACCAGCATCCCGCCCCATAATCTGAAGGAAGTGATTGATGGGGTGGAAGCATATATCGACCAACCGGATATCACGACCGAAGAATTGATGGAATACATCAAGGGACCGGATTTTCCTACAGGAGGAATTGTAGTCAATCAGAAAGAGCTGACGGCAATCTATCAAAATGGAAGCGGAAAGATCCGGCTGAGAGGAAAGGTTCATTTAGAAAAGGCAAAAAAACGTACAGAAAAGGATAAACTGGTCATTACAGAAATTCCCTATACGATGATCGGCGCCAATATTTCCAAATTTATCTCCGACGTGGTAGGGTTAATTGAAGAAAAAGTAACGACAGATATTGTGGATGTTTCGAATGAATCCTCCAAAGAAGGGATACGGATTGTTTTGGAACTTCGCAAAAATGCTGATGTGCAGCGTCTGGAAAATATTCTTTATAAAAAAACCCGTTTAGAAGATACTTTTGGAGTCAACATGCTGGCGATTGTTTCCGGCAGGCCGGAACTTTTGGGATTAAAAGACATCATCCGTCTTCATACGGATTTCCATTATGAGATTTTAACCAGGAAATACCAAACACTTCTGGAAAAAGAGCTGGAGCAAAAGGAAATCAAAGAAGGGCTGATACGGGCCTGTGATATCATTGATCTGATCATTGAAATCCTGCGGGGAAGCAAAAACTTAAACGAGGCAAAAGAATGCCTGATCCATGGAAATACCGGGGAGATTTCTTTCAAAACGCAAAAGTCCAAAAAAGCAGCATCCAAGCTTTCCTTTACACCAAAACAGGCTTCTGCCATCCTGGAAATGCGCCTGTATCGCCTCATCGGCCTGGAAATCATGGCTTTACAAAAAGAATATGCAGATATCATGAAAAAAATAAAGAGATATCAGGATATTCTGGAGCATCCGGCATCAATGAAAAAAGTTATGAAGCAGGATCTGGAAAAAATCAAGAAGGAATATGGTTTTGAAAGAAAAACCAAGCTGGATAATGCGAAGGCGGCAGTAATCACCGCACTTCCGATTGAAGAAAAAGAAGTGGTCTTTGCCATGGATCGTTTTGGATATGTGAGAATTCTTGAAAAAAATATTTATGAGAAAAACGAGGAAACACTTGTCAAAGAATCCCGATATATTCTTCATTGTAAAAACACAGATAAAATCTGCATTTTCACGGACACCGGTGTCATGCATCAGATTAAAGTGCAGGACGTTCCGGCAGCAAAACTCCGTGACAAAGGAATTCCCATCGATAATATAGGGAACTATAACAGCCAAACGGAACAGATTCTTTTTCTGATTCCGGAAACGGAATTAAAAGGTGCTTCTTTACTGTTTGTGACGGGATCCTCGATGGTAAAAATCGTGGACGGAGATGAATTTATCGTACAAAAAAAGACTGTTGCATCTACAAAACTGACCCAAGGAGATACGCTTGTTGCAGTCAGGCGAATCAGCCATCATCAGGGAGGCTGTCTGATCCTGCAAAGTGAAGAGGGATATTTTCTTCGTTTTTCGCTGGATGAGATCACCAAAAAGAAAAAGGGTGCCATTGGCATCCGTGGAATGAAACTTTCAAAAGAAGACAGAATTAAACATGTGTATCTGAATGGGGTAGAGGGAGAAGATCAACCTTTCATCGTATACAAAGAAAAAGAATTATATTTTAACAAAATCCGCCTGATGGCAAGAGACACCAAAGGGGTAAAAGTCAGGAGATAACCGGATCAGAAGATAACAAAAGGAGCTGTGCACAGATCATACGAAATGTGCCAGCTCCCTTTTCTTATATAAGGAAACGTCATTGAAATTCATGCGTTGTCTACCGTGTGGTACGCACTTTGTTCTGAAAAAAAGACAAACGATTAATAAATGACAACAGGGAATCCTGTATCTACATATTTATAGAGCACTGCTGCTACGGAGTATGGGCAATTCACACAACCGTGGGAACCATTGCCACGGTAGATCGAGCCGCCAAAGGAGGAACGCCAAGTCGCGTCATGCAGACCCTGCCCGCCATTAAATGGCATCCAGTAAGTTACCTTCGAGGAATAGGAACCGCCACCGGCATTCGGACCGGTTAATGTTGCCGGGCTCTGTTTATAGGTGATGGCATAAATTCCCCGATAAGTCTCATGTCCTTGCGTTGGATCACCAGTTACAACAGAAGAGTTCAGAATCTGCTTTCCTTTGACATAGAGCCAGATTTCCTGGGAGGAAATACTTACTTCTACATAAGAATCACCGATATCATCTTTTGCAGAATTCCTTACCTTGCCGCGGTAGGAATATACCGGTTCTCTCTTCACATCTTTCCCGGACTTGATATTTTTAATCAGTTTGGCTTTTTCTTTATCAAAATATATCTTCCAGCCGTAATCGCCGCCATAGACATTGATCTTCGAGCCGTAGGCGGTAGTAAACTTACGGGAGGCACCCATTGTATTGTACTTTTGGCCAAGTTTTTCTACATAATCGCCCACTTTATCTTCATTGACTGATACCTGAAAGTCTTTCGAAATGGAAATCCAGTCTTTGGAAGTCTGGTAATCGACTTTCTCTGTCGTGTACTTGAAATCGTAGGTAATACTTCCTTTGGTATAACTGTTTGCTTTTTCTAAGGCCTTCTTTACGACATCATCTTTTGCATAGTATGTTGGAAGCTTGTAAAGATCCTCTTTTTCCAAATCGATGGATGTGACACAGGTGGAAAGATCGGTCTCGACCAGCTTGAGTAATTCTTTCTTTTTCACGGTATTACCAAGAACTTCCGGTACGATCTCAAACTGCGTCTCCCCGGCCTTAATATAAGTATTCTTTGGGGCAGTGACATTTTCTTTTTTAAAGCATTCCAGGTTATTTACGGTTTCTTTTAATTTCGTCTCATCATAAGTGACATCAAGCTTTACGGTATAATTTTTCGTGCCAAATAAATTGACAAACCAAAGCCATGGATTTAAAGAAGCATGGAGATCGCTGATCTGGTTGTTGACATTGATCTTTGTCCCGATTGCGGCGGCATCAATGACTTCGGTACGCTCTTTTTCTTTAATAGAAATCTTGTGGGAATCCAAATCGTCAGTAAACAGCTTTTCTGTGCTGGCAACATCCTTTTCGCCTGCTTTTTCCCCATTGATGACGGTATTGTGCGGAAAATGGCTGGAATAGAAATAAACCCCACCGCCGTAGACTGCCAGAACAAGAATGACGATAATTGCAGCAGCAATTTTTCTGTTTTTCTTTTTTTGTAATGTGTCGGAAGCCCTCTTCTCACTGCGGCGGTTCCGGGTCTCTACCTGGCTTTCCGGTGGTGTATTGGTTATTGGTGTATTATCCATAGGTAAGAATCCCCTTTCTTTTTTCTTAATCAGGACTCAGTCGGAGCTTGTACGCCGACTGAATAAAACAAAACAACCTTATTATAGTATATTTCTTCGAAAAATAATATTAACAATTCTTAAAAAAGTATTAATTTTTTGCAATAAGTTTACAATATCATGCTGACGAAAATCGTTTATGCTTCTTCCCATTCACGGATAAGATGCAGGAATTCACAAACTTCTTCTTTCGTGCGTCGGCTTAGGTTCGAATTGTGAAAACGGGGATCCATGGTAACTTCGGAGCCAAACCAGGCAGGCGGCTGATAGGCTTCTGCCTGTGCGATGGTAGGAAATTCCACTTCAGCCATGATAAATCCATGGTAGTCACCTTCGAACACATCCAGTTCGATCAGGTTGCCCTTTCCGTCCGGTATTTTGTAGCGTTTCTTTTCAATACATATCCCATCTTTCTTTGACAGGAGGTGAATAAACGAATCTTTTTCAAGTGGCATTTCGATTTCTTCCCGTGCCAGAAGCCCTCCGGACTTTAAGGTGAGGATATAGTCTTCATTTTTTTGGCGGACACGCAGAACCGGATTGGTAGAAATATAAGCCTGCAAGATCGTATCCACGGGATACTCTGACAGGTTTTCCGGCAGCTTGTTGATTAAAAACTTTCTTTCAATTTCCATTTTATTTTTCTGATTCCTTTTCTGATTTTGATAAGTCACTCATATCCCCTCATTGACGTCAAAGCTTAGAGGGCGGGGATTTCTCCGACTGAGTGAAAGCTTTTTTTCATTATAGTATATATCATATCATAGAATACCATATTTTTCCAGACAAAGAAAGCCTGCTTTTTAATCAGGAAGATCAATCAGATAATCTGCATTGGGCTGTTGCACATAATCAGTCAGAAAACGGATAAATTGCTTTACTGCCCAGGAGGAATAAGAGTCTTTTCTCGTAGCAATACCGAGAGAGCGGTAATAATGCGGCTCAATCGGAACCATTTTTACCTTATAAGGCTGACGGTATGTCGTAAGCCACGGTAAGATCGCGATACCGTGCCCCTTTTCTACCATCGCGAGAATGGATAATTCTTCAGTCATACGGAAGCGGACCTTCGGAGAATACCTGGCTTCCCGGAACATTTTTTTATAATAGCTCCCAAAGCCGAGATCCAGTTCAATAAAGTTCTCATCTGCCAGTTCTTCTAAACGGATCGAGGATCTTTTGGCCGCAAAATGTTTTTCAGGTACGGCAACCATAAAGGGATCTTTCCATAATTCCTGATAATGAAAAGTCCTTTTCCCGGGATCACTGAAAATGACAAGATCCAGATGGTTTTCCTGCAGTTTTTCCTGTAGCAGGATGTCCGCTTCCTGATAAAGCTCAAATTGGATATAAGGATATAATTCATTAAATTCTTTCACGCATTGCGGAAGAAAGTGGCTGGCGATACTGATATAGGATCCCAGCCGTATATGACCATCCAAAAGATTTTGGAAACTGGAGACACATTCCCGCAGATGGCGGTGCCCTTCCGTAATTTCTTTAATATATACCATAATTTTGGCTCCTTCGTGTGTCAACAGGAAACCAGAATTTGTTCTGCGAAACAGATTAATGCCAAATTCTTTCTCTACGTTCTTGGCTGTCTGGCTGATCGCCGACTGTGTATACTGGAAATATTCAGCTGTCTTCGTGATACTTTTCGTCTCGGCTATTTTTTCTATGATTTCATATTTGGTAATATTCATGGTGGAACCATCCCCTTTTAACCTCTGATGTAATACAACAGTATATTACTCCATTATATCATACAATTGTAGAAAATGGAACCGGAATTGGAATAATTAAGAAAAATGATATCGTATATTACAAATTCTTAATTATAAAGCTGTCAAAAATCTGCTTTTATTTATGATTAGAAATAAAAATCTGTTTTTACTTTGTTTTTTGTTATTTTTTCACGGACAAGCTTAAGTTTTGGAAGTTTTGCCTTAAGAAAAGCTGAATTAAGGTATCAATTTCGTTAAATGTACAAAATTCCATGTTCTGAGTATAATATTTTTTGTACACAGATTCATGAATCTTTTCTTGCATAATAGGAGATTTTGTTCCTATTATACAAAAATGCTTTGCGGGAATGCGCACTCGCACGAACAGGAAAGGAGATTCAAAATGGCAAAATCACAGATAAAAGAATATAAAAAATATGGTTACTTTGATCCGGCAATTTCTCACGGAAATGTTCAGATGAACTATCAGCAGATGGTAGCCGGTTTCCCGGTTGGTATTGTATATATTGACGACACCAATTATCCGATGGTTCCGGGAAATGTCAACAATGCCTCTTCTTATGATTTCCCGGTTATTTTAAGAACCATCCCGAACATGACGCAGGAAAGGGTGTTCGCAGCGGATAAAACGATTGCGGATGACATCATAAAAATGGGACAGTATCTTGTCCAAAAAGAAGGAATCCGATGTTTAAGCTCCGGCTGTGGATTTTTTGGGAATTTCCAGAAGGAAGTTTCGGCCGCCCTGGATATTCCGGTCGCTATGTCTCCTCTCATTATGATCCCGTGGATCGAGACGATGATCAAACCAAATCAGAAAATCGGTGTTCTCACTGCCAATGCCGGTGCGCTTAGCGATAATCTGCTGGCAAGCTGTGGTGTGGAGCACAAAGACCGTCTCATTGTACGTGATCTTTATAGTGAACCGGAATTTTCCTGTATTATGACCTACCGTGGTTTCTTTGATAATGACGGAGTAGAAAAAGAAGTGGTGGGTAAAGCAATGGAGATTATGGAGGAAGAGGAAGAAATCGGTGCATTTCTTTTAGAGTGTTCCGACATGCCGCCTTATGCCCATGCGATCCAGTCTGCCACACAGAGACCGGTATTTGATTTCATTTCCATGATCAAATTTATGAAAATGAGTGTGACTCAGAAACCTTACACAGGCTGGCTGTAGTATCGGACGTTTCATCTTTCAAAAGAGAAAAGAGAGGAGAAAACTTTTTATGAAGAAAAATACAATTGATTGGAAAACTGCCCTGATTTGTGCAGGTGCCTATACATCCTATAATATTGGTTCGGGATTTGCTTCCGGACAGGAGGTATTACAATTTTTCGGTTCCTGGGGAAGCTTCTGGCCGGTGATATTGCCGATCATCACTGCAGTCATGATGTTCGTCGGCTGTTATAGCTGTTATAATGCCGGAAGCAGTATCCAGTTTGATAAGCCGAGCGATGCCTATGAACATTATTGTGGAAAATATGTTGCGAAATTTATGGAAATTTTTTCTATGATCATGATCGTTGGTACCGGTATTGTAATGTTCGCAGGATGTGGTTCTGCCATGCATCAGTATCTTGGTATCCCGGTGTATGCCGGCGCCATTTTCCTTGGGGTTGTATCGGTATTTGTCGTTTGTCTCGGATTGGAAAAAGTATCGGATGTTCTTGGATATGCCGGAATTATCATTATTTTATTCATTGTGATTGTCGGTTTTGCCACCGCCGGGAAATCAGGGCTGAATATTTTTGATGGGGAAAAACATGTGCTGGAATATGTACAGCAGAAAAAAGTTCTTCAGGCTGGTCTGTTCAATATCTATAATCCGGTATTTTCCGGGATCATTTACGGAGGAAATATCGTCTGTATGTCTTTTCCTTTTGTGATATCTCTTGGTGGACGTATCCGTAATAAAAAAGAAGCTGCTGCATCAGCAGTCATCTCAGCAGTGTTAATGGCTCTTGGTATTTATTTTGTACTCATTGCGGTCTTGATGAATCTTGATTATATTGTCGGGACCGGATCACAGATTCTTACGATCGCCGCTGTGAAAAATGTCATTCCTGTTTTAACCTTGCCATTTACGTTGATTATTATCTGTGGAATTTTTACGACGATCACCGGGTATCTGTGGCTGATCGGGCGGAGATTTGCACCGGATAAAACTGCCAAACAGCGAATCATTGTAATCATCACTGCGATTATCGGAATTTTTGCAGGTTCGATTCTTCCTTTTTCGAATATTATCAATTTCTTATATCCGATCGCAGGATTTGTTGGAGTCATCATGTTTGTCCTCATGCTAGTGAACATGAGACTTCAGAAAAAGGCAGCATAAAGTAAAATCATGAAAAAGAGTCTGGTTGATTCCAGGCTCTTTTTTTATTTCAAAGAAAAAGTGATGACTTGCCTTGATAAAAAACGGCAATTAGGCTACAATGTAAAAATAGCGTGTGGCAAAGCGATATAAAATGGTAAAATTCAGTAAAACTGGAAAGATAGAGAAAAGGAGGCTGAAAATATGCATAAAGTCTATTTGTTTTTTGCAGATGGTTTTGAGGAAGTAGAAGGTCTTACAGCAGTCGATCTGTTAAGGAGAGCCGGTGTGGATGCGAAGATGGTATCCATTATGGGAAGAAAACAGGTGACTGGATCACATAATATAAAGATAGAAACCGATCTTTTGATGGAAGAGATAAAGGAGAGAGCGGACATGCTCGTGCTGCCGGGAGGACTTCCGGGAACAGATTACCTGAGGGAACATCAAAGACTGGCCAAACTTTTGAAGAGGCAATATATAACCGGGGGATGGGTCGCTGCCATCTGTGCTGCGCCTTCGGTACTTGGAGGTCTTGGCATTTTAAAAGACAGGGCGGCAACCAGCTACCCGGGATGCCTTGACGGGATGGAAGTAGGAACTTATCAAGAAGAAGAAGTGGTGGTAGACGGCCATGTCGTGACAAGCAGAGGTGTCGGAACGGCAATTCCGTTTGCACTGACATTGATTGAAGTGTTAGAAGGGAAAGAAGCTGCCAATCAGATTGCAGCATCGATCATATACAGATCCGGGGAGAATCATAATGAATCAGGAGAATAAAGTCGGATTTTTCGAACAGTATCTGATCGCCTGTTTTCATCCTTTACAATATAAAAAGCTGCTTCATAAGAAAAAGGGAGCTTTGGCGGGGTATCTCTGTGTTCTGATCTTTTTTCTGGTTTTTCTGGAAAGCATCCTGCCATTTGCTGCCTGGAATGTCAGTGTCGGGGGATTAGAAAACCTGTTTTTAAACCGGATTCCAAAGTTTTCATTAGAGAATGGGCAACTGCAAAGTGAGAGCGCGTATTCTTTTACCATAGGCGGAGTTCTCAATGTGAAGGTGAATTCGGATGTCGAGGAGTTTGAGAAAAGTGACCTGAATGAAAAATATGTCGAGGAAATTCTGATTGGGAAAAAAAGTCTTTTGGTCAAGTCACCAAGCAGTGTCCAGACTATTTCTTTTTCCCAGTTTCCTCAACTCATCTTTAATAATAAAAATCTGGCGGAGATGATTCCGGTGATCTATCTTTTGCTGGCAATATACGGTATCATGCTTATGATCAGCAAAGCGGTGCAATACCTGTTTGTCGCACTGGTTTTTGCCCTCATCTGCCGCGGAAGTGTCCGGACGGAAGATGGGAAGGTGGTATCCATGGGGCAGTCTTTCCGGATTTCGCTTTATGCCAAGACAATTTTTGCCATCATCGGCAGTGTAAATGTTGCCCTGGGGTATCTGGTTAACAGTTTCCTGCTGATCATCTTGTCGGTTATGGTAACCATGGGATGGATCATCCGGGCGGAAATGTCTGTATTGGGATTGAAAACATCGAAAGCAGAGTAGGAAAAGAGTCATTGAATTTGACTTATCAATTTGTAATATATCATATAGGAAGAAGGATAAGAAATGTCGAAAGTGATAATGGTGACTGGTGGTAGTCGAAGTGGAAAAAGCGTCATTGCGGAAAAGAAGGCGAAAGAATGCGGAAAAAGAAGTGTGCTGTATCTGGCGACTGCCATACCGGTTGATGACGATATGAAGGAGCGGATCCGTATCCATCAGGAGCGAAGGGATCCGGAGTGGGGAACTTATGAAGGATACCGCGGTCTGGGAGATGTCGTTAAAAATACAGAAAAAAATACGATTTTGTTAGATTGTGTCACGGTCATGATCACCAATATATTATTTGAGGAAGAAGAACGGGATTTTGACCAGATAAGTGCCAGGGAAGTAGAAGACCTGGAAAATGAAGTGATCCGTGAGCTGAGCAGTCTGGTGAAAGCCATCCGGGATGATGATAAAAATCTGATCATTGTTACGAATGAAGTGGGAATGAGTGTCGTTCCATCTTACCGCCTGGGAAGGATTTTCAGTGATATTTCCGGAAAAGCGAATCAGGTACTGGCTTCTTTCAGTGATGAAGTCTATATGGCAGTCAGCGGAATTCCACTACGGTTGAAATAGGTGTATGTGATGGGGAGAATGAGTAAAAAGAAAAAAAGGGGCAGGATGATCGGTAATTTTTTCATACTGCTCTGTCTTGCTGTTTTCTGTTTTGCCATGTGGAAGCTTTGGGGATATTATAAAAATTACCATGATGGGAAAAAGGAATACCAGGCACTCCGGGAATATGTAACGGACAGGGATCAAACCCAAAAGTCAAAGTCAAAGAAGGATACCTGCCCGGTCAATGTGGATTTTGATGCCCTTGCCAAGGTCAATTCTGATGTAAAGGCGTGGATTTATATTGAGGGAACCGGCGTCAATTATCCGATCGTACAGGCAAAAGACAATACCTATTACCTGCATCGCACTTTTGAAAAAAGAGACAGTTACATCGGGGCTATTTTTCTTGATGAAGGCTGTGCCGATGATTTCACTTCGGAAAACAGCATTGTTTACGGGCATAACCTGAAGAACGGGGAGATGTTTGGTATGTTGAAAAAACATTATGACACTTCTTACAACGAGGATGCCGATTATAAAAAACATGAGAAAATCTGGATCATCACCCCCGAAGAAGAGATCGAATATCAGCTGTTTGCTGCAAGGGAACTGGATGTCAATGTAGAAAAAAATGCTTATATGATTTCCTTTGCCACGGCAGAAGACAGGCAGTCTTATATAGAAAGTGCACAGAAAAAATCACTGTATCAGACCCAGACAAAAGTAGATACAGCAAATCCGATCCTGACGTTATCGACCTGTACGTCTTCTTCTGAGAGTGGACGTTTTATCATACAGGCAACACAAATACAGAGAACAACAAAGGAGACCAAATGAGTACAGATCAAATGAGGAAAAGAATGTGTATACGGATGCATTGCCGGACGCTGGTTCTTAACCTGGTGATTACTCTCTTTTTAAATCTTTTGCTGGAATTTACCGAACGAAGATCACTCGGTGAGGTTCTTTCTTTTGTCAATGAGAGAACCTTTGTCTTCCTTTATAATGGGTTTATCATCTTTTTATCTTTATCCATCATTTTCCTGATGAGAAAAAAGATTTTTGGATATGCATGGATCAGCGGCTGCTGGATATTGATCGCCCTGGCAAACGGGATCATTTTAAGCGATAGGAAAACGCCCTTTACTGCGGTGGATATCACTTTGGTAACCTCCATTCTGCCAATCCTGAAAAGTTATCTCTACGTCTGGCAGATTGTGGGGATTGTTATTTTGCTGATAGCGGCAGTGGCGGCATTGGTATGCATGTACCTGTATTCTCCGGAAGATAAAAAACATTATGATTTTCATAGCGGTGCGATCCTGACAGCCGCCATCGTGCTGTGTTTTTGTGCGGTGACCTATGTGGGTGTTGGAAAAGGAATGCTCATTAAAAAATTTGATAATCTGATTGCCGGATATAAGGATTACGGTGTGGCCTACGGTTTTTGTGTCACAGCAGTAGACACGGGCATAGACCGTCCGATTAATTATTCCAAAACGGCGGTAAACCGGATTAAGAAAAGAGTGAGTAAAGAAGAAAAGAAGCAAAAAGCAAACGAAGATCCGGATACTGTGAAGAAGCCTAATATTATCTTCATCCAACTGGAGTCGTTCTTTGATGCAACCACTGTGAAGAATCTGAAAATATCACAGGATCCGATACCGACTTTCCACAAAATCCAAAAGGAATATACTTCCGGTTATCTGAAGGTACCTGTGTATGGGGCAGGGACGATCAATACAGAATTTGAAGTCATTACCGGAATGAATACAGACTATTTTGGTACAGGGGAGTACCCTTACCGCAGTATTCTTCACAAAACGACCTGCGACAGCATGGCCTACTGGCTGAAAGAGGAAAGTTACGAAACCACAGTGATTCACAATAACAATGCCTCTTTTTATGACAGGGATACGGTATTTTCGAATCTCGGATTTGATAATTTTATTACCATCGAAAATATGGATGTGAAGGAAAGAAATGAATCCGGATGGGCAAAGGATTCGATCCTGACAGAGAATATCATAAATACCCTGAAAAAAACGCAGTCCAAAGATCTGATCTATGCCATTTCTGTCCAGGGACACGGAGATTACCCGTCAGGGGAACAGGAGAATGCAGCGATCACCGTTTCCAGTGAAGGGATGAGTGAGAGTTATATCAATCAGTTCACCTATTATGTAAATCAGACGAAAGAAATGGACGATTTTTTGAAAAAATTGCTTGGCAAACTGGAAAATTATCCGGAAGATGTGATGGTGGTCGCTTATGGCGATCATTTGCCGGGAATGAATCTGGAAAGCAAAGATTTAAAAAATGGATCAAAATATGAAACCCCTTATTTTATCTGGGATAATTTTGGATATAACAAAAAAGAAAAGAAGTCGGAGGATGTGGAAGCATGGCAGCTGGCCTCCCGGGTGTTTGGAGAAGTGGGAATTCACAGTGGATTTTTGAATGAATACCACCAGACAATGTATGACGAAAAAAATTACCGGAAGAATTTAAAACTCTTACAATATGATATGTTATATGGAAGTAATTTTGTCAGGGAAGGCAAGAAAGCATTAAAGCCGACTACCATCAATTACAGTCTGAATCCGGTAAAGATTACAGGTGTTTCTGAAAAAGAGGGACATTATTTTCTTACAGGAGAAAATTTTACGGATGCAAGTCGTGTCTATGTGAATGGAATACAGATTTCTTCCGATAAGATGAGTAGTACAGTGATAAAGATCTCAAAAAATGCTCTCAAAGACAAGGATAAGATTACGGTCCATCAAGTGAGCGAGACGAATGAAAAGATTACATTGAATCAGTCAGAAGAATATGAATTTTATAAAGAACAGTAATTGCAAATCCCATAGTGGATTGTGAAATAAAAAATTAACAGGGAGGACTTAAGTATGTCAACAACAACCGCAATTTTGTGCGCCTTTGCTGCCTATCTTTTGCTTATGATTGCAATCGGTGTCTGGTGCATGAAAAAAACAACAGGAGCTGATGATTATTTTCTGGGAGGAAGAGGACTTTCCGGCCCGGTGGCTGCACTTTCGGCCCAGGCTTCTGATATGAGTGGATGGCTTTTGATGGGTTTGCCAGGATCAATCTATGCACTGGGTACCGGACAGGCATGGATCGCAGTAGGTCTTGGTCTTGGAACGATCGCCAACTGGCTGATTATTGCCAGACCATTGCGTGCCTATACGATCATAGCAAATAATTCGATGACACTGCCGGAATTTTTTGGAAACCGTTATCACGATGAGAAAAAGATCCTTTTAGGAATTTCCTCTGCGATTATCGTTATCTTTTTCCTCGTATATACCGCTTCCGCTCTGGCATCCGGAGGAAAGCTCTTTAATACGGTCTTTGGAATTGATTATCATATCGCCTTATTTATCGGGGCAGCTGTTATTTTGATCTACACTTTCATGGGTGGATTTCTGGCAGTATGCTATACAGATTTTGTGCAGGGAAGCATGATGCTGATCGCATTGCTGATCGTGCCAATCATCGCGTGGGGCTATGTAAGTGGAGATTTCTCTGCCCTGTTAGCTCAGTCCGGAGTCAATTCGGAGCATTATATGAGCCTGATGTACAATGGAGACCATCCGATTACAGCCATTGAGATCATATCCAATCTGGCATGGGGACTCGGATATTGCGGTATGCCGCATATTTTAGTACGTTTCATGGCAATCAAAAACGAAAGAGAACTTCGGAAATCTTCAGTGATCGCCATTGTCTGGGTATTGATTTCCCTGACGCTTGCCGTTGTGATTGGTGTGGTAGGACGTGCCTATCTTCTTCCGGAAATCCTGGGAGAAACAGCAGGTGCTCCATCTACAGAATCGGTATTTATCGAAATGATTCAGAAGACATTTACAGGAAATATACACCTGCCGTTTATTGGCGGATTATTTATCTGCGGTATTCTGGCGGCAATCATGTCCACAGCAGACTCACAGCTTCTGGTATGTTCTTCCTCGGTATCTGCAGATATCTACAAGGATATTTTAAAGCCGGATGCTTCAGATAAAAATGTACTTCGTGTTGCAAGAATTACCACGATTGTTGTAGCCGTTGTCGCTTTCTTCATCGCATGGGATCCAAACAGCTCCATTATGGGTCTGGTATCGGATGCATGGGCAGGTCTCGGTGCAGCATTCGGGCCACTGGTAGTTATGAGCCTTTTCTGGAAGAGAACCAATCTTCAGGGAGCGATTACCGGACTGGTTTCCGGTGCAGCCACAGTAATTATTTGGGATTATCTGCCAATCGTTGGAGGACAGACGCTGGGAAATGCAACAGGATTATATTCCCTGGTACTGGGATTTGTGATCAGCCTGCTCTTTATCGTAGTGGTCAGTCTGATGACAGAGGCACCAGATGCAGGCATTCTGGAAGAGTTTGAAGCCTATAAAAATTACAGAGAACACGACAATCAGGAAGCATAAGACACACGAATATAAAAAAATGGGAAAGACAATCTGCAAAAGATGTAGATTGTCTTTCCCTATTTTACTTTTTATGACTGAGGATGGAGACGGGAAAGGATTGTCCTGGCCGCCTTGATACCGGAAGCACCGGCCTGGGCCAGACCTCTGGTCGTACCGGCACCGTCACCGATGGCAAAGAATCCTGGAAGCTTCGTTTCCAGTTCATGGCTTAATTCCAGACGGGCAGAATAGAACTTCACCTCTGCACCATAAAGCAGTGTGTCATAATTCGCTGTACCCGGTGCCAGTTTATCCAATGCATAAATCATTTCGATGATATTGTCAAGCTGGCGTTTTGGCAGTGCCAAAGAGAGATCTCCGGGAACTGCAGCCGTAAGGGTTGGCTTGACAAAAGACTGCGAAAGCCTGTGCTCATTGGTGCGGATTCCCTTTACCAGATCGCCAAAACGCTGGACGAGGATTCCACCTGCAAGCATGTTGGAAAGAGAAGCGATATGCTTTCCATAGCGGTAAGGCTCGTCAAACGGTTCCGTGAAACGGTTGGAGACAAGCAGGGCAAAGTTGGTATTTTCACTGCGCAAGGAAGCATCGGAATAGGAATGTCCGTTTACGGTATTAATGCCCTCTACATTTTCAGCTACAACATGACCGTAAGGATTCATACAAAATGTCCGTACACTATCTCCATATTGTTTTGTCCGGTAAATCAGCTTGGATTCATAGACCACATCGGTAATATGCTCAAATACTTTCGCAGGAAGCTCGACGCGGACACCAATATCTACCTGATTATTAATTAATTTCAATCCCAGGGACTTACACTGATCGGAAAACCATTCCGCACCGCTTCGGCCTGGTGCGGCAATCAGATAACGGCACCGGACGTGGTCGCCTTGTTCCGTAACCAGCTCATATCCTTCCTGGCAGGTCATAATCTTAGTGATTCCTGTATTAAAATGGAAATGCAGTTTCTCTTTTAATCCCTCGTAAATATTGGTGAGAATCATGAGATTCTTTTCTGTTCCAAGATGTTTACATTGCGCTTCCAGAAGATGCAGATCGTATTCCAGAGCTTTTTTTGCCAGGGCTTTTGCCTCCGGTGTGAAAGTGGAGAAATATTCGGTCGTCGCACCGTGCGCTACATTGACATCATCCACATAATGAATCAGTTCCATGACCTCTTTTTGTTCCATATAATCAGTCAGCCAGCCGCCAAAGGCTGTAGTAAAATTAAACTTTCCGTCAGAAAAAGCACCGGCACCACCAAAACCGCACATCGTGTCGCAGATTTTGCAGTGGATACATTGCTTCACTTTTTTCGCCACGATGGGACAGCTTCTTTTATAGATATCTTTTCCCTGTTCAAAAATGCCGATTTTTAAGGACGGATCCTTCAGGCTGAGTTCATAACCGGCATAGATGCCAGCTTCTCCGCAGCCAATAATTACAACATCATATAATTCGTTCATAACATATCCCCCTTGTATAAAAAACCACACTATATTATAGAGAAAAGAAGAACAGATGTCAATCATTGAGAAAAATCGAGTATAATAAAATGGCAGAAGAGCGGGAACTGGAATCAGATTGTTCCATGCTTTAAATGGAACAAGCATTATTAAAGTCCTTGATAAATTTTTTGATGAGAGGTGGATGAGAAGACGCTGAAGCGATTGAAATAAGTCAGATTTTACAAAAACGTACCTCACTTGTATAATAAGGTAGAAACCATTGTTCATTTGTTGGAAGAAAAATGATTTAGGAGGAAATAAGAATGAGTAGAAAAAATTTTGGAGCAAAACCGTACAGTTTCCCACAGCCGGTATTTATCATTGCGTCTTACGATGAAAATGGCATTCCATGTGCCATGAATGCGGCCTGGTGCGGAATCAGCGGGGCAACGGAAGTAACGATGTGTATTTCCGCAGGCCACAAATCAACCAAGAACATTTTGGACAAAAAAGCATTTACCATCAGCATGGCCGATGCCAAGCATGTAGCTGAGTGTGATTATTTTGGGATTGCTACCGGTAACAAGGTGGAAAATAAGCTGGAAGCCGCAGGCATGACTGTGACAAAGAGTGAAAATGTGGATGCGCCGATCATCAATGAGCTGGCGGTCTGCATGGAATGCAAGATGGTTTCCTATGATCCGGAATCCTGCATTATGAAAGGAGAAATCGTCAATGTCAGCGTAGATGAATCTGCTCTGACCGATGACAAAGTGGATGTGAGCAAGGTGGCTCCGATTACTTTTGATCCTTTCAATAACACGTATCATGTCGTAGGTGAAAAAGTAGGCAATGCATGGGAGTCTGGAAAAAAGTTTATGTAGCCTCGGTAATTTGCACCATATTACATAGAAAATATCAACATTTTTCACAATAAAAAGCTTGAATATATAGAATTACTATGATAAGATAGGGTGCATAGAGTATCATGCAGCATTTCGAAAAATGCACTTCCCCGCTGTTTTTGAAGCTGCCTGATATAGGCGGATCTGCTTTCCCCAAGGCATTTCCGCCGCTTTATCAATCAATACTTTAACGAAGGATGTAGTCAGAAGAAAGGCTGCATCCTTTGTTTTTTTCACAAATCACTATACAATCGAAATGATATAAGGTAGAATGAAGGCTAAGAAAGGGGTTTTTCAAGTGAAAAGAGAAGAAAACAGAAAATACATCAAGGCAGGAATTACAGCAGCCGCAGTGCTTTCAACGGGGATACTCTTTGCATTCTTTCTGCTTCGAATCCAGGGAATTTTCTCTGGTATGCAGGTCATTGTAGGAATATTGAACCCTTTTTTATATGGTGCGGTCATTGCTTATCTTCTGGCACCACTCTGTAATAAATTAGAAGAGAAGTTGTATCAAAAATTTCCGAAAGCGGGAAAAAGAGGAAAAAGACTCTTATCTTTTCTTGCGATCATCGTGTCACTCATTGTAGCCCTGGCTTTGGTATGGCTGCTGGTGATGCTCATCATCCCGCAGGTATGGGACAGTGCGGTAAAGATTATCGCTTTTTTGCCGGACAAGCTAAAGGTTGCCAACCATTGGGTCGATACACATTTGCAGAACAATCCGGAACTGCAGTCCTATTTTGACGAGCTATCCAAGCAGGTGGAAAAGCATTTAAATGCTTTGTTAGGCTCCGACATGTTCCAGGTAATCCAGGAGATTATAACGAAGTTGAGTGATCAGATCATCGGTGTGTTAAATGTTTTAAAAAATTTAATTCTGGGATTTCTGATCTCAGCCTACCTTCTGGGAAGCCGTAAATTATTTGCCGCGCAGGCGCGCCTGATTCTGCATGGCATTTTTCCAGATACATGGGCCAGACGGATTGAAGAGGAAGTATGTTATGCAGACCGGATGTTCAACGGATTTTTTGTAGGGAAAATTATTGATTCGGCAATTATCGGTGCAATCTGCTTTGTCGGGACAACGCTGCTTGGCTTTGAATCGGCTGCCTTTATCAGTGTGGTTGTGGGACTGACAAATATCATACCATTTTTTGGCCCGTTTATTGGAGCCATTCCCTGCGCCCTGCTGCTGCTTTTGGACAATCCGTTCCATTGCATCTATTTTTTGATTTTTATCCTGGCTCTCCAGCAGCTGGATGGAAATGTCATCGGGCCAAAGGTGCTTGGAAATACCACCGGAGTCTCCAGCTTCTGGGTTTTATTTGCCATTTTGCTCTTTGGCGGGTTATGGGGCATTGTCGGAATGGTAATCGGAGTGCCGCTCTTTGCCGTGATCTATGACATCATAAGAAAACTGATCTACCGCGGCTTGAAAAAGCACCGTCATGTAGAGATGATCGAGGAATATGAACGGCGGTACCATGAGAATCCACAGAAAGAAAACCTGAAATAAAAAAGTCAGGATTCCACCTGCGCCAAAACTTAGAGGATGGGGATTTCTCCAACTGAGTTAAAAATTGACTGAAAATCATTGCGGCGCAAGCTCCATCTGAACTACGGCTCAGATAGAGAATTCATCGCATGACAGAATGATATTCTTGTGTTATCATGACAAACGTAGTGAGAAAACAAACGAAAGGAAAGTAGAGCGATGAAACAGCTGACGAAAATAGCAATTTCAGATGCCTTTCTTAAATTGCTGGAAACCCATACGATTGATAAAATCACGATAAAAGATATTGCGGAAAAATGCGAGATAAACCGCCAGACATTCTATTACCATTTTTCGGACATCTATGACCTGATGGAGTGGACTCTTGATAATGAAATTAAGAAATTCTGGAAGCTGGACTGTTTAAAAACGATGAATGGACAGGAAACTGTGAAGCTTTTATTTCACTATCTTCTTTTAAAAAGGAAGTTATTTCTCAATGCTTATGATGCACAGAACCGGCTGTACTATGGACGGTTTCTGTATCGGCAGATTGCCCCTGTCGTCCAGACGTTTATCCAGTCTAATAAGAAGGCGGAAAAAGTTCCGGAAGATAAACTGCAATTTATGAATAATATTTATACCAAGATATTGGTAGACCTGTTCTTAGACTGGCTGGATGAAGGGATGCAGGGAGAGGATTCGATGCATCTGGATGATTATTTTACATTTTTGGATGGAAGTATTGACAGTGCCCTGTATCGGTTTCAGTTTCCGTCGATGAAGTTGTGGGAGAAGTAATTTGTACGTGTTGAGCCTAAAGTGAAAGAATAGGCAGAACAGAGAGTTAAGCAGTTAGTCTATGTGCCGGAATATATGCTTTCTGGCTCTTCAGGTGATTACAGCGGTGTACATGATATTCATTTCTTTTACAGTGCAGATGAGATTTTGTATGCGACTGCACCGTATTTTGAGGAGGCGTGCAAAAGTTCTGATGTGCCCTATACTATGTCAGCGAGAAAAGGCATGGAATCATATCGAAAATACAGTAACGGAGACGATTAGAACATGAATATACAGATTTTTGGCGCAAAGAAGTGCAATGATACCAAGAAAGCGGAACGGTTTTTCAAAGAACGCGGCATTAAATATCAATTTATCGACATGAAAGAAAAAGGCATGTCGAAGGGCGAGTTTAACTCTGTAGCCCAGGTAAATGGTGGCCTTGAGAATATGATCAACTGGGAAGGAAAAGACAAGGACCTTTTAGCCCTGATCAAATATATCGCTGAGGAAGACAAGCTTCAAAAAGTCCTGGATAATCCGCAGGTAATTAAGACCCCGGTAGTCCGCAATGGTAAACAGTCAACGCTGGGCTATCAGCCGGATGTATGGAAGGGATGGAATTAAGCTATGGTAAAAGAAATAATGAGGCATCCCTTCTTCCTGGCACAGACATACGGAGCAGATTTGTTTTGACAGGGAAAATAGTTATCTGGTGGGATGATTTGAAATAAACGATATTTACCAGGAAAGGTGGGATAAGTCTTGTCCGGAAAAAATCACAAAATGGTAGACGGCCGTCAGATTCAGAAAAAAGAGCGTAGCCGTGCAAAGGAACAGATATTGATTGAGCCTTTGCCATATTCCTTCGTGGTATGCAAGGTGGAGGATTACTCCCAGGTGGATCCTTCAGCAACGTTTTGCTTTCCACAGAAGACGGATGAAGAAAATTCGCTGGTGTGCTTGTCGGAACAGATTCCGGATAATACAACAGAGGTTCAGGATGGATGGAGAGCTTTTCGGATTAAGGGACAGATGGATTTTTCTTTGATCGGTATCTTATCCGGTATTGCGACAGTACTGGCAGGCAAGGCTATCAGTATATTTGCTATATCAACCTTCAATACTGATTACATACTGGTGCAGAAGGAAGACTTTAGCAAGGCAATAGAGATTTTGCAGAAGGCCGGATATTCAATCCAAGAAAATATACAGGAAACAGCAGATCAAACTCTAAATTATTACGATGAAAATGCGGCATCTTTTTCAGAGTCCACCCTTCATGTAGATTTTGCGGAGACTCAGCAGGCGTTTCTGAATTGCCTGTCTTCTCAGGCAGACATTCTTGACTTTGGCTGTGGGGCAGGCCGTGATACTAGGTGTTTTCTGGAGCAAGGACACGAGGTCACAGCTGTGGATGGTTCAGAAGTTTTATGTAAGATTGCTTCCGAATATACGGGTATTCCGGTGAAACAGATGTTGTTTCAGGATTTGGACGAGACAGAAAAATATGATGGCATCTGGGCCTGTGCATCCATTTTGCATTTGAAGAAAACGGAACTTTCTGATGTTCTTGTGAAGATGAGAAAAGCCTTAAAGACGCAAGGCGTCATTTACACATCCTTCAAATATGGTGACTATGAAGGCATGCGAAATGGCCGATATTTCACAGATTTCACGGAAGAATCATTTGCTGATTTTATGAATGATATTCCTGGACTTTCCATAGAAAAGAGCTGGATTACCGGAGATGTCAGAGCGAGAAGAGGTGACGAACGGTGGATCAATATATTGCTTCACAAGGTGGACATACCTTAAATATTGAAGCGAAATACTATAACAAACTGGATATTGAAGCTTTTTCCCAGATGATGAAGGATCCCTCCTATTGCTATAAATTCTATTGGCTGGAAGCCGTGGTACATATCATTTCGGAAGGAAAGACAGAGACGACCTTCGACGAGATTATCGATGAAATGATTGCCAATGCCTGGTATTCCGTTCGGGAGTTTCACATTCACTTAAGCGGTATGCAGGCGGATGGATTGGTGAGAGATGGCCTTGAACGGGCAATCCTTAAGCTTACGCAGATTAGTGATCTGCCGGCCAACGCATCCAAGGTGGAGATAAAAAATGCCATTCATGAGCATCAAAGTGAGCTAAAAAAAGCTAAGGAGCAGCTGACCAATATGGTGCCGTACCGAGCTCTCGCTGGATTTTTTGCCAGAAGCAATGAAACGGCCGATTGGAACAGTGTAAGGCGGATCACGGAATATATTCGCAAGGTAAATGAACTGGTAACGCCCCTTCCGTATACCTTGGGCGATAGCAGCAAATTAAAAAAAGAAGTGCATTTTCATCCGGATTGGGTGGCCATGATTCAGGATAATACGGTAAATATCTTGGGATGGATTCAGTATGAAAAGGTGAAATGGCTGCAAAATAATAATCCAGAAGTGCCGGGGCTGATTTATAAGCTTGCACCTATGGATGAGAAAATGCGAAAGCTTGGTAATGTGCGAAAGCTTTGGCAGGGAATTATGGAAGTGCAGGAAATCAGAGATGTATTTACTGGAAAGGCAGTGCAGGAGAAGAAATATGACGTGGATCATTTTATTCCATGGTCTTTTGTCATGAATGATGAACTGTGGAATCTCATGCCAATGGATTCTTCCTTAAATTCATCGAAGAGCAATCGTTTGCCGAAATGGGATCCCTTTTTCGAGACATTTGCTGGTAATCAATATCTGATGTATGAACTGATTCATGAGAAGCCGGATCTTCATAAACGCTTTGAAGCTTGCTATCGGGATAATTTACATTCCATATGGGCCGGGCAGGAATTGTATCGAAAAGGCAATTCAAGAGAGGTATTCTATCATATCCTGGAGAAAAACATGATGCCGGTTTACGACTCAGCCAGAAGACAGGGATATGAGATATGGAATTATTAGGAGAACTGATTAACAAAAAATATTGGTTCAAAAGACAGGAGATGAAGCGACAATGTTTTTCATAATGGGAATCACAGACGGCAGAAAAGACCTGAATTTCACTCAGACCATCATCTGCAATATCTGTGGCCGTTACGGTAGATACAACGTATTCATGACGTATACCGTTCTATCACTTTTCTTCATTCCATGTTTTAAATGGAATAAGCATTATTATGTGCAGACGAGCTGTTGTGGCACAGCATATGAACTGAATCCTGAGATTGGCAAAGCGATTGCCAGAGGTGAGCAGGTTGAGATCCGGCCAGAACATTTATCACGAGTGAATCCAGGCGGTGATAGCTATAATAGGAAGCACTGCTCTTGCTGTGGGTATGAGACTTCGGAGGATTTTGAATACTGTCCGAAGTGTGGAAACAGATTTTAAGATTGGAGGTAACGTATGAAAAATTATAACATTCAAAGATTTATAGATGCTCATCGCAGATCCTTCCATGTGGCATTAGGTGAGATCAAGGCTGGATACAAGGTGAGCCATTGGATGTGGTACATTTTCACGCAGATTAAGGGATTAGGTCGAAGTGAAATTGCTGAGTATTATATACTACTTATAATATAAAATGTTATATTGAGGTGATCGGATGGATGCACTTATTAAAGGAATACGTTCCTATGCCAAACTGAGTCAGCAGGAGCTTGCTGATCAGCTGGGAGTTACTTTCGCGACGATCAATCGTTGGGAAAATGCGAAAGCAAAGCCCAATAAACTGGCTCAGATAAAGCTGTATGATTTTTGCAAGAAAGAGGACATATCGGTTTATGATATGATTTTTCAGAGAATAAAAGCGGAAGTAGAGCAACTTGGAATTTCTGAAAATCGTATCGTTTTATATCATGGTTCAAAGTTCGGAATAGAGGGGAAAATAGCTCCTACCAGTCGGGCAAGATGCGATTTTGGAAGGGGCTTTTATATGGGGACAGACCCTATGCAGCCGTTGACGCTTATTTGTGATTATGAGAAAGCCAAATTTTATGTCATGTCTGTCTCATTGGATGGCCTTTGCAAGCTGGATATTCCTGCAGATCTTGAGTGGGCTATGATTGTTGCATTTAACCGAGGGAAAATGGATAGCATAAAAGGGACGAGTCTGTATGAGAAGTACCATAAGTTGTGCCTGGATAAAGATTTTATAATTGGAAGTATTGCAAATGACAGAATGTTTTACGTTTTGGACAATTTCTTTCAGGGAAATATTACAGACTTGGCACTTATAAAAAGCCTGTCGGCATTGCAGTTAGGCAGACAATATGTTGCTGTATCACAGTCTGGATGTGATGCAGTCCGGATTGAAAAAGAGATTCCTATTTCTTATTTGGAAAAGAAGTTTTTGCAGGATGTCAGCGAGGAGAACAGGGCAAAGGGCGTATCGGTTGCTAATGATATTTGCAAAAATTATCGGAGAGAGGGACTGTTCTTTGATGAACTACTTGATAAGGCGAAGGAGGTATAGCACATGGATAAAATATCTCTGAAGTTATGTGATATTCAGGGCCGTCTGTTTGAGTTGTCTTCCAAACAGGGGTATGACAGCGAGGCTTTTGTTTCATTTTTTATGAGGTCAGATGTGGCTAAGGATCTGGATTCGGTATATAACCGCATGCAGTGGGCAGGCGAAGAGTATCTTTTAGAAGAACTTACCTCTGACAACAAGGGTAAGATCCCGTGTCCCGGGACAGTGATTTCACCAGAGGTGATGTATTGGATGGGATATATCTACCGCTACTGGCATTTCTATAAAAATGAATCCAGCAGCAAAATTTACAGACAGGCAAACTTCAAGACTATGAAAAGAAACTACATGATGTTCCATACAATGGATCCGGAACTTGCCATTGATGATTTGATAGAAATAAAAAAACAAAAAAAGTAGAATTTGGATGCTGGACAGACAACCTTGGATTAACTTCGTGAAAGGGGGCCCGGATGAATCAGGAAAAGATCGGAAGCTTCATCGCAGCCAGCAGAAAATGTGATACACCGACGGGCAACCAAAGTTGACCGCGGCTTCTTTACGAGACTTTCG
>CAVFXN010000015.1:0-69558 GCA_963626755.1 Bacteroidaceae bacterium | reverse complement strand
ACATTGGTCTGCAATCATACCTTTCGCATTACAAAATTGTCGTAAGAAAGTTACCTGGTTTTGTAAATCATCTTTTTGGTTTCTCGTAGATACACGGGCATAAATTACGGTCTGACGATTATCATTTTCTGTATTTATCCCTTTAAATTGAAGATATTGGCCGTAAGTATAATAACGCCTGTCCGTTGGAGTTCGATTTGCTTTTAGAATCCCTTCCCTATCCCAGCGTTGCAATGTCTTAACAGACACACCTAACAATTCAGCAAAATCTTTTGGTTTGTAATTCGTGATATTTGATGTGTTCATATTCATATACTCCTTTGAGTATATTAAAACATGTTTAATCATATTTGTCAATATTATTAGTTGCTTAAAATTTCCTCCTTTGGTATAAAAATAAAATACGCGAAATTTCACGGATAAAACCGGGAAAAATCTGCAATCTATCCTATGGTAAAACTCTCAAATATCCAAATTATTATAAACGAGTTACCGCTAAAATACAACATTTTTCTTTGGAAAGGTGGATTTCGCTTCGAGGAAAGTCCGGAAGAAACGGCCAGAATTTCTTGAAATGAGTTTGACAAAGACATAGATATTCTTTATAATGAAAACAAACGGTTTCCGTTATGTAAGAGAGTCCGCGAAACGGACTCTTTCTTTCGTTCTGACCGGGAAAGGACAGCTCCGGGTCAAACACCAAAAAACTGTTGAAAGAGGGAAGTCTCATGATAAGAATTTTTAAAACGACCGATTCAGGGATTCACAAAATTGCTGTAGCGGAAGAGGGGTGCTGGATCGCACTTACGGATCCGACAGCAGAGGAACTAAAAACAACAGCAGATCAGTTTGACATCGACATTGATGATTTACGAAGCCCCTTGGATGAGGAGGAACGTTCCCGAATACAGGTCGAGGAGAATTATACATTAATTATCCTCGATATTCCAACGATAGAAGAACGGAAGGGAAGGGAGTATTTTTATACCATCCCTTTTGGCATTGTTTTTACGGATAAATATATCTTTACCGTCTGTCTGGTGGACTCACCGGTACTCACTGTCTTTATGGACGGGCGTGTCAGGAATTTTTATACCTTTAAGAGAACCCGGTTTATTTACCAGATGCTTTACCGGAATGCGACGCTGTTTCTCCAGTACCTGAAGATCATCGATAAAAAAAGTGATGAGGTAGAGAAGAAGCTGCACATCTCCCAGAGGAACCAGGAGCTCATCGAGATGCTTGATTTAGAAAAAGGGCTGGTATATTTCACGACATCCCTTCGGGGAAATGAAGTGGTGTTGGAGAAGCTGATGCGCAATACTTCCATTCCGCGTTATGAGGACGACGAGGAACTCCTGGAAGATGTCATTATCGAGAATAAACAGGCGATCGAGATGGCGAAGATCTACAGTGATATTTTAAGTGGGACGATGGATGCCTTCGCATCGGTTATTTCAAATAACTTAAATATTGCCATGAAGTTTTTATCCGTCATTACCATCGTGCTGACCATTCCTACTATTGTAACCAGTGCCCTGGGCATGAATGTTGACGGAATCCCATTTGCGAAGAATCCCTATGGCTTTTGGATTGTCGTAGGAATTTCTTTGTTATTAACGTTGATCGCAGGCATGATCATCACAAAAAACAGACATTTTAAATGAAACAGATAAGAGGCGGCCGGAACCGGGAATGTGTTCCGGCCGCAGTATAAAGGAGGCGTGCAATGAACTGGCTAGACAGGCTGGAACGGAAGTTTGGCAGATATGCGATCCATAATCTGCCTTTGTATATCGTAATACTGTATGCAGTGGGAGCAGTGTTAAATATCGCAACCAATGGAGCATACTATAACTATCTGTGTCTCAACCCATATCTGGTTTTACACGGAGAGATCTGGAGGATTGTGGGCTTTTTAATTGCCCCGCCGGATGCCAGCATTATTTTTCTAATTTTTGTATTACTTTTTTACTATACTATCGGGGAGTCTTTGGTCCATGTATGGGGAGCCTTCCGGTTTAATATGTATATTCTGGTAGGAATCCTGGCATCCATTGCCGCCGCATTCCTGGTATATTTTATTTACCCATCCCCGCTGATCTTCATGGACACCACCTATCTGAACCTGTCCATGTTTTTAGCTTACGCTGCGATTTTCCCGGATATGAAGGTGTATCTCTACGCGATCATCCCGATCAAAGTAAAGTGGCTTGCCTGGGTAGACATCATCGGACTGGTATATGTTTTTGTCCGCGGCGCGGCAGGAACCAGGATTTCCATCGTGGTCAGCCTGTTGAACTTCCTGCTGTTTTACCTCTCATCCAGGAATTATAAAAAGATTTCCCCGAGGGAGATCCGGAGAAAGCGGGATTACCGCAAGTCGGCTGCCGCCGCATCCTCGAAGCCGTACCGCCATCGCTGTGCGGTCTGCGGAAGGACGGAGCTGGATGACCCGGATTTGGAATTCCGTTACTGCTCCAAATGTAATGGCAATTACGAGTATTGTAATGAACATCTTTTTACCCATGAACATGTCAAATGATCCATACATCACCGGAAAATATGCAAAAGAAAAACGACAGGTATTCTCACAGGGCCAGGCATAAGGAATCCTGAGAGTGTCTCTGTGGTCAAGGGAGGCGGAAGATGAGAATCTCAGATCATATTTTAATAGGGGAACACATTGCCCATGATGCCGGAAAAATTATCAGGGGAATCCGCCACCCGCTTTTCTGGAAAAAAGGATTGTGGTACGGGATTACGACTTCCCCTCAAAAGGAAAGCATCCTGTATATCCTTTCCGGCAGGGAAATGCGTCAAAATGGCTATCGAAACAGCAATCTGCGCCTTCTTGGACTGGCAGGTTCCCGGAAGGAGGCACATGAAATTGTTCTACAGCTGGTTCAGTCCGGGTATCACGACCATTGCATCCATCGGATGAAAGAATACCTGGAGAACTATTAGCCAGCGAAACATCATGATCTCATGATTTGCAGATGATTTTTGCATTTCTTAAAGACAGGAGGTGAAAACGCTGCATATATTGTTTATTCTTTTGAAAATACTGGGAATCCTGCTTCTTGTGCTCTTTGGGATCCTCTTCCTTGTCTTGCTAGTGCCCGTGCGGTACTCCTTTATATTGGAAAAAAGAGAGGAGAATTCCCCTGAAATCACAGGAAAGGTCACCTGGCTGTGGCGTTTGATTTTCTTAAAAGCCAGCTATACAGACCAGGGTTTTGATTACCGGATGAGAATTCTGGGATATCAGATTTTAGGGAATCAGACAGCCTTTTTAGAAAAAAAGGAACGAAAACAAAAGAGACGGGAAGAGAAAAGGAAAAAGAAAGAAAAGGAAAAAAAGAAAAAAGCCGACGTACCAAAGCAGCCGGAAGAAAAAAGAAAAGAAGAGATTCCGGAGATTTCGCTTCCTTCCGGAGAATCTGATTCTCCAAAAACGCAGGCGAAAGGCAGGGAAGAGACGGAAAAAGGTTCGGAAAAGAAGAAGAGAAGACGGTTTTCTCCCATAACAAAAGGAAAAGCCCTGATCGGGCGGATCAAAGGGGCAAAAGATAAGATTTCCGACCTGATGGCTTGGGAGGAAGTTATAGAGCCGGTGAAAGAGATCCTGTGGAAGCTTCTCGGACACATTTTGCCATATCAGTTAAACGGAATGATGGTTTTCGGATTCCCGGATCCGGCCACCACCGGTTATGTCACAGGCCTGGCTGCAGTTTTTTACCCTAAATATGGAGAATGGTTTTCGCTTTCTCCGAATTTTGAGCAAAAGATTTTTGAGGCGGATTGTAAAGGAAGAGGGCGGATCCGAATGGGATATCTCCTGATCCTGGCCATTATGGCTTACAGGGATGCCGCCATAAAGAACGCCATCAAAAGCATCATTTAAAATACATTGAGGAAACAGATTACAGGAGACAGGAGGAAACATTATGGAGAAACAGAATTTTGACACGACAGTAGATTCATTATTTCACGGAATGGACCATGTATTATCTTCCAAAACAGTGGTAGGGGAGCCGCAGGTCATCGGCGATACGATCATTCTCCCATTAGTAGATATTTCGTTTGGCATGGGGGCCGGTGCCTTCAATAAAGAAAAAGGCAGCAGTGCCGGCGGCGGGATCGGAGGCAAGATGTCTCCAAGTGCCGTCCTCGTTATCCATGACGGCCAGACCAAGCTGGTCAATATCCGGGATCAGGATGCGATAACGAAAGTACTTGATATGGTACCGGACGCGGTAAATAAAGTTGCCTCCCTGATCAAAGGGGACAGCAAACAAAAGGAAGAAACCTCTTCCATGGACACATCGGCCGTAGAGGAAGCGGTCGATCAGGCGAAAAAGGCGGAAAGTTCACGGATGGAGATGGAGTAATCTTTATATCATGACACATAAGAAGAACAAAACTATCGTAACTACCGAAAATGCGGGGGAAGGGAAAAAGGAAACGACGCTTTGGGAGCGGATGTGTGATACGCTGCTGTGCCTGAAAAAGGATCATCAAATTTCCATCAGGGAATTGTCAGACAGGCTGTCCTATTCTTTGCAGGTATTCCTCTATCTGACGGACCTGTTCTTTGATATTTCTTTCGAAGAATTGAGAAATCATATACAAAATATCAATATAGAACAGTGTGTGATCGATGGGACACTGCCATTTGAGAGGGCAGTAGACAGCAAGATGATAGAGTACCGGTTCGTAAGAAGACCCAAACAATCCATAGAAGCGATTCCCCTTCCTTCCGGGGGAGATGTGTTCCGGACAGGAATGGATTACATCAACCAAAAAGGAAAGGAAAAATGGCAGGAGAGGGAGCGGCTGGGAGAGTATCTTCAATTCTGGTGGCACGATGACTCCTACCATTTTTCTTATATGGCAGGCAGGGAGATTCCCGGGGATGCAGATCCTGCCGAAGGGACAGTCAAAATAGACATACAGGCATCCGATTATGTGATGTTTATGTTAAAAGAGCAGTATTACGAAAAGCAGTCGCCGGCGACCATAAAAATGATGCTGAAGTATGCCTTATGTGACTGGGAAAGAGAGAATGAAACCCACTATGATAACCGGAAAATGTATTTCGTTGCCTTTGAGGATGGAAAATATTCTGTTTATCTTCCTCTGAAAAAAAGAAGACATTCCGATTATGTCATGAAAAACAAAAAAGAAGAGAAAAAGATTTACGGAATTGACGAGTGGATCCGTTATATTGATGAACATATCACGGAAGATTTAACCCCGAAAAACCTTGCGAAGACTTTCCATTATTCCGAAAAACATTTAAAAAATATTTTCCAGCTTTATTATGATACGAGGCTTACAGACTACATAAAGCAGAGGAAGCTCTACTTTGCGGCAGAAGAGTTAAAGGAAGGGAAGAATCCGGAAATCATCTCCGAAAAATATTATTTTAAAAGTTACCATATGTTTGCAATGGCATTTCACAAAGAGTATGGTGTCATCCCTGCAAAGTATTACCGGATAGAATTTCAAAACAGTACGTGGGTAAAATATATTGATGAACACATTACGGAAAATATCACGCTGGAGAGGATGGCGGAACATTTTCATTATTCCAGGGATTATTTCCGTAAAGCCTTCCGGGAAGATTTTGGGATGAGGCTCAGTGCATTTATCAGTCAGCGAAAAATCCAGCAGGCAGCAAAGGAAATCCGCCAGGGGAAAAGCATAGAACAGCTCGCTCCAAAGTATGGATTTAAGTCAAGAAATGGATTTGATAAGGCTTTTTCTAAAATATTCTGCACCAGTCCGGCCAAGTATGCGAAAGCACATGTCGAAATGGTGGACCTCAATCAGTATTATTCAGAATATAAAGATAAAATCAAAGTATCGTTTATGGATATCGATCCCATCAAAATGGCAGGCTGGACGATCATCCCAAACCGGGGACGGGGGGGTGGATATCCCTGCCCAGGTGGCCTTCTGGCTGGACGAAGATTCCGACTGCTTCCAGAAAATGAATGCTGTGGCAGGAAGCACCAACCGAAATGATAAGGTTGCCATGTGGTATCATGATGAGGACCATGTCAATATCGAATACATTCTTGGGCCGGTGGTAGACTCTTTTGCCAATGTGCCGGAAGATGCCATTCAGATTGAGATCAGTGCCGGACGCTTTGCCGTATTTGAAACCGAGCGCGAGAGCGATGAGGATCATCTCGCGGACACGATCCGAATGTTCTCCCGCTGCGTATTTTACGGCTGGATCAAAGAACACCGTGAACTGATCTCTTTGCAGAACTTTACTTTTGAGAGATATATCGATAAAAAAGTTTATATTTATGTTCCGATAAGTGTAAAATAATGGGAATAAGGCGAAAGCTATGCTACACGATTCTTCACATATACAAACAATGTATGATAGATTGGTTTCCATCAAATGTCAGGGAGTGATAGGATGAAAAAAGATTTATTGAACAGGGTAAATCCTATGCCGGTAGGCCTTTCCAGTTTTGAAAAAATCAGAGAGAGCAGTGCGTATTATGTAGATAAAACTGGTTTCATAACAGAATTGATTGATTCAGAAGCAAATGTCACGTTATTTACCCGCCCCCGAAGATTCGGGAAGACTTTGATCATGCGTATGTTAGAAAGCTTTTTCGATATCGGAAAAGACAGCAGGGTATTATTTGAGAATTTAAAAGTCAGTGAGAACCGAGAAATTTGCGATCGCTATATGAATCAGTACCCTGTCCTTTTTCTTACATTAAAAGAAATACAGGGCAGAAATTTCAAGCTGGCTTTGGCCATGTTAAAGAATAATATCTCAGTCTTGTGTAAAAAATATCTGTTCTTATTGGATTCGGATAAAATCAGTGACAGTGATAAGAAAGTATTTTCCAGATTAGATGAAGGCATAGCAGAAGAATCAGAGATCAGCAGTGCTTTAAGCACTCTCGTCCGTCTGCTTCACATTTATTACGACAGGCCGGTTATCCTTTTGATCGATGAATACGATGTGCCTCTGGCAAAAGCATCGGATCATGGATATTACGAAGAAATGCTTGATGTGATGCGTAATCTGATGCAGGTGTTAAAAGATAATGATGATTTAAAATTTGCAGTCATTACGGGCTGTCTTCGTATCTCCAAAGAAAGTATTTTCACAGGAACGAATAATTTCAGTGTCAATACTATTACATCCAGCTATTTCAATGAATATTTCGGATTTACAGAAAATGAAGTGAAAAAGTTGTTGAAAGATGTCAAAGCTTTCGGACAGTATCCTGTAATCAGGGAGTGGTATGACGGATATAATTTCGGAGGCATCGATATTTACTGCCCTTGGGATGTAGTCAATTATGTGTATGAATTTTTGAAGGGAGAGAGAAACCTTCCAAAGTGTTATTGGAATAATACAAGTACGAACAGCATCGTCCGCTCTTTTGTGGACAGCTTTAGCGATGAGGTACAGGAAGAATTGGAATCTCTCCTGGAAGGGAACCCAATACACGTTTCAGTCAAAGAAGATCTGACATATGATTTACTGCATTCCTCCAAAGACAATTTCTGGAGCATACTATATCTGACAGGATATCTTACGAGTAACGATACTGACATCATCTCTTCCGGAGAGGTCACACTCAGAATTCCCAATAAAGAGATTCAAAAGATTTTTACGGACACAGTCCGGGAGTGGTTTCGTGACACGGTCCACACATTAAACAGAAAGAAGATGTTTGATGCAATATGGGCAGGTGATACGGAAATACTCACAAAACAAATTACGAAGATTCTGGTAAGAACCATCAGCTATCATGATTACCGGGAAGATTTTTATCACGCATTCCTGGCAGGTATCTTTACCGGCGCAGGATACAGGGTAGAATCGAATCGGGAACATGGAGAAGGAAGAAGTGATGTCGTAGTAAAAGATAACCGAAACTTCCGGATTGCAGTCTTTGAAATCAAATATTCCAACAAAAAGGCAGATCTGGAAAAAGACTGCGAAAAAGCAATCGAACAGATTAAAAACAGACAATATACGGCAGACTATGAGGAAGATTACGACCAGATACTATGTTATGGTATCGCATTTTGTAAGAAAAGATGCCGCATAAAAAGATGAATCTGTCAGCCAACACTGAAAATAAGGCATGAAGCCCCCGTCAAGCAGGAAATCAATGACCTATCCTGTTTGATGGGGTTTTTTGTGCAACAGGAAACATTGCCTGGAAAATCATCAGCCATGCAGGTTTTTATATAATGTCAAGTCTTTTTTATGAAAAAATAAATAAATTCATGAAAAAGTTCCAAAAAACGCCAAAACATGTCCGTTTGGTTGGTATACTTTGAAAAAAGACGTGTTATAAACATAAAATATTATTCAATTTTGTTTGAAGAAAGTTGGTTCAAACCACACAGGCTTACCCCTACTGTGAAGCAGATGCCGTCACAGATACCACTGGAATATTCCGGGAAGGTGTGAACAGGCAGAAGAAGCTGAGTCAGGATATTTCAAACAGGATTCGAAATGACAGGACTTTGGGTGGGAGTGCTGAATATTCTTCTTTTTTTCATCCAAATTCCAAACAATCAAATTATAAATAGAAATGATCACATGATGATCATCTGTAATCCGTAATCTGTAAACATGTGGTACAGGATGCAAAACAGCGATATACAGTGATTTCATATGTAACAGTAATGTGAGAATAGTTGAGACCAGAAGAAAAAGAGGTCAGTCAAGAAGACATATAGTAAATCATTGTATCGCAGCTGTTTTTAATCAAATATATTGTTAGAAGAGTCATTCTTCTGGCAATGGGAGTCGCGACCCCGGTAACACGTAGTGGAAGGAAAAGAAAGCTATTAAATTGGAGGTAGGTAAATTATGAACAAAATTAAAAAAATTCTTTCTATAGTTTCTGTTTTAGTATGCGTATGCGTTCTTTCATTAACGACACATGCAGCTGAGAATCAAAATAAAAATTATTTATCAGATTTAAGGGTATGTTCAGAGAGTGAAAGTAATAAAAATGAACTGAAAGATTTTAAGCCTGATCAACATGAATATTCAGTTGTTGTTTCAGCAAATGATATATGTATTGGAGGGAAGCTGTCTGAAGACGCACCTGAAAATAGTTGGATTGTTGCATATTATGAAGCTGTCTATAGTAGTGAGTACAGTTGGGATAATAATGTGAGGATTGCAGATTCAGATTCTGGTGTAACAGCTATAGGTTTCCTGTTAGAGGCTGATGTAGTTGAAGGTTCTCCTGTTGAGATAAGAGTGGGTGTAGAAGGTAATGTTGATAAAGGTATTCAGGAAGATCTTCAGACCTATATGATTTATTTACATAAAAAGGGGACAAAAACTGCATTATTAACTACGAAATTAGAAGCTTTATCAGAAGTAAATGCATTAACATTGGCAGATAAAGATGCAGTAGCAGAAGCGAGAACAGCATATGATGAATTAACAGATGCACAGAAAAAATTAATGGCTCCATCTTTAATTCAGAAACTGACTGATTCCGAGACAAAGATAGCAGCACTTACGAAAGCAGAAGAAGATAAAAAGCAGGATACTGCCACATCTGAGAAGAAACCTGCAACCAAACCACAGGCTAAGACTGTTGCAGTGAAAAAAGGGACAACCTTTACTGTTAAAGGGTACAAATATAAAGTAACAAGCAATCTCGCGAAAAATCCTACCGTTACAGTTGTTGGCTATAAGAATAAAAAACTTACAAAAGTAAATGTTGCTTCTGTTGTGAAGTATAAAAAAGTGAATTTTAAAGTAACAGCAATTGGAAATAAAGCTTTCAAAAACCAGAAGAAAGCAAAGAGCATTGTGATTGGAAAGAATGCAAAAACAATAGGAATCCAGGCATTTGCTGGTGACAGTAAGGTGAAAAAGATTACGGTAAAATCTACTGTACTTAGCAAAGTAGGCAGCAAGGCCTTTTCCGGCATTAACAAAAAAGCTGTCATTAAGGTTCCGGCAAAGAAATTAAAATCTTACAAAAAAATAATGAAAAATAAGGGACAGAGGAAAACAGTAAAGATTACAAAGTAAAATATCTGGAAAAGGATATGACATGGAGCAGGAAACATAGAAAGTCGTATGTTTCCTGTTTTGTGCTATAAAAAAAGTCTGTAAGAAGTGATCGGCAGGGAGGAATGAGATGAAAAATATAAATAAGCTGATAATGAGCATTGTTTCTATATTGATCGGAATGTTATTCATGCCAATGATGCTGTTTGCGGCAGAGGGGACACTGACTGGTACGGGAACCGAAAGTGACCCGTACATCATTAAGACGGTCAATGATTTTGAACTAATACAAGATGGAATCAAAGGAGGGAAGACCTATAAGGATAAATATTTCCGCCTGGAATCTGATATAAAACTGCCTTCTGACTGGGAATCTTTAGGTATGTTAAAAGAAGGAGCTTCTGATGCGGGAAGCGGACGTAATATGATGCCGTTTTCCGGAACACTAGACGGAAATGGACACACTTTAACTTTTGCAAAAGGAAGTAAACCATTATTTGGTTATGTGCGTGATGCGAAAGTGAAAAACCTGAATATTTTTGGGACGTATATTGACGGATATGGCCTTGTAGAAAATTATGTTGTAGACTATGGGAAAGATGGAACAAACTGGACAGATGATGACCCGAAAGCAACAATAACAGCAGAAAATGTTACGATCAAGAGCGGAACAAAGATTCATCAGTCGGGATTTATTGGAGGATATGCGTCTGGAATTGACCATGCAGATTTCACAGATTGTACCATTGAACAGGGAGTTATTATTGGATGTAATGCGGATGGAACTTCTGCCGGGTTATCTAAAGTGGGTTCATTTGGCGGAGCGTTAAATGGAACAATTAAAAATTGTGTGAGCTATGCTACGGTATATGGAGATTCCAATGTAGGTGGAATTGCCGGTATCCGTGGGCAGAGCACGGAAACTTTCAGTATTGAAGGCTGTGCTTTTCATGGAACAGTCAATGCGACAGGAAATAATGTGGGCGGTATTTTAGGTTCCGGTTATTATATGTATAATGCCCCGAACGCTTTTGCAGCGGTTATTAAAAACTGTACGGTGGATGGAACAGTATCAGGAAAAGATAATGTGGGCGGCATTTTTGGCGCGGAAGCTGGGATTGATCAGGCCTGGAATAATGGAATTGGACAGATTATTTCAAATGTCTTTTCTGGAAAGGTATCAGGAAGTACCAATGTAGGTGCGATCATTGGTTATATCAGAGCGTTAAACGTGAATAATGTCATTAAAAGCAATGTGTATACAAGCAATTGTGGTACCGATAAAGGCTTGGGAAAAGTAGTTCATGTAGATACAGATGCTGTGGATTTTGGAATGAAAGATGGGGTATTTTATTATAATACTGCTAATTTTTCTACTTATACACAGGAGGAATGGGATCAGATTTATGAAGTAGTAGACGCAGACTGGAAAGACACCAAGAGAAATCCGGGTAAAGCGATTGCTATGGCAGACTACAACCGTTCCGATGACCCACTGGGCAATGATTTGGAGACCCTGGTAAAATGCTCCGATGACGCGGTAGAACCAGTTTGCCATGAACTGACGATTTCCGGAGACTATAAAAAGACGTATTACATTGGAGAAAAATTAGACTTAAGTGGACTGACATTTACCGCCCACTGGACGCAGGGAAAGGCAGACACAACCGTTAATGCAGACGATATTACCGTTGGGGCATTTGATAATGAAACCAGGGGAACAAAAACGATTCGTTTATATTATGGAAGTGCCATGGCAACCATTTCTGTCAATGTAATCAAAGACCCGACACAAAAGATTTCTGTAACATTTTCTCTTTTAGGAGATGATATCCATGATTCTGATACAGATAAGAATGCCCATGTATTGAGTATGGGAACCCTTCAAACATGGATCGCTCCTAAGAAATATACGGTAAGTGCCAATGCAACGGTAAAAGATGTTTTGGAAACAGTTCTTCAAAACAACAAGATGTCATGGTCCAACCCACGAGGAAATTATGTGGAAAGTATTACCCGTAATGGAGTGACATTAGGGGAGTTTGATAATGGAACCTATTCAGGCTGGATGTATACATTAAATGGCGTCCATCCGAATTTGGCTGTCAATCAGCAATATCTTGAAGAGGGTGATGTGATTGTATTCCACTATACAGATAATTATGATTACGAAGAGAGTAGTCCGGATTATGAAGAAGTCAAAGCGGCACAGGATACTGTGACAAAGATTAAAAATATTGGGAAAGTGGCGTTTAATGATACTTCCAAGAAGAAAATTAACGCTGCGCGGACTGCATATAATGCGTTAAATGCAGGACAGAAAACATTAATTATTTCATCTCAGCTTAAGGTTCTTACCAATGCAGAGAAAACATATAATCAGCTAAAAACGACTGCAGAAAAGAAAGCCAGGGAAGCTGCCCTTAAAAAGAAATACACCCCAGCCAAAACTTCTTTAAAAGCTGTGAAGAAGAGCAGCAAAACCCAGGCGAAGCTTACATGGAAAAAAGTGAAGAGTGCAACTGGTTATATAGTATATCAGTCCATGAAGAAAAACAGCGGATATAAGAAAGTGAAGACGATCACCAAGAATAAGACTGTCACTTATAAAGTCGGGAAGTTGAAGAAAAAGAAACTCTATTACTTCAAGATCCGTACTTACCGCAAGGTGGGTGGAGTCACCTATTATGGCAATTATTCCAATGTAAAGAGTATTAAAATGAAGTAAGATGCTTAGACAGGCTCAGTTATGGCTTCTTTTCTTTCCTTTCTTTTGGTTTTTCTGGTTTTTTAAAAGTTTAACTTGCAATTTGTTCCGATTTCTGGTAGTATAGACTCGTTGTAAGTCTATCAGACTGAAGTATATTCGCGAGGAGGTGCTATCATGGCAAGATGCGCTATTTGTGACAAAGGTGCTCATTTCGGTATCAAAGTGAGTCATTCACATAGAAGATCAAACAAAATGTGGAAATCCAACATTAAGTCTGTAAGAGTGAAAGTGAACGGAGCAGCTAAGAAAATGTATGTCTGTACTTCTTGTTTAAGATCAGGTAAAGTAGAACGTGCATAGTTTTGCTTGGTATGCAGATATGGGTTAAGGGGCGTTGCAAAATGCTTATTCAGGTGAACGAATGCATTTTGCACTACCCCTTTTTTTCGTTTTATTACATAACCCTCGCCTACGCTAAAGCCTGGAGATGGGGATTTCTCCGGCTGAGTTAAAATTAGAGGTTTCAATTTTAATAGAAAAAGGTTATACTATATGAATAATAAAAAAACGGAGGGATTGTTATGAAAGGACAAATGCAGACCAATTTAGGTCAGGTTATTATAGATGAAGAAGTTATTGCGAAATACGCGGGAATTAATGCACTGGAATGCTTTGGAATCGTTGGCATGGCATCGGTCAATGTCAAGGATGGCTTTGCACAGCTCTTAAAAAAGGACCATGTCAGCAAAGGGGTCCATATTAAAATAAACGATAATAAGATTTATATTGATTTCCATATTATTGTAGTGTACGGGGTATCCATTGCTACAGTTACAGGGAACCTGATCCAGAATGTAAAATACCGGGTAGAGAAATTGACAGGAATGCAGGTAGAGAAGATTAATATCTATGTAGAAGGAGTCCGTATTGTGGATTAATGCTGTCATGTTACGGAAGACGGATCAGGACGGAATACGGATTGCCCTGCAAAGGGAGAGAAATGTTATAAGATAGATGATTAAGGAGGAAATGTTGTGAACACTCACACCATAGATGCAAAGACTTTTCAGAAATTATTTTTAGCCGGTGCCAACCGCATCAATTCCCGAAAAGAATATATTAATGAACTGAATGTATTTCCTGTACCAGATGGGGATACAGGAACGAATATGACACTGACCATCCTTTCCGCAGCCAAAGAAGTGGGAAAGATCAGCGACCCGACAATCTCGAATATTTGTAAGGCGATCAGCAACGGTTCCCTCCGCGGTGCCCGCGGAAACTCCGGTGTGATTTTATCCCAGCTGTTTCGGGGCTTTACAAAGGCGGTTTCCAAAACCGATTCCCTGGGAAAAGATGAGATCACGGCAGGTTTTACCCGTGCAGTGGAGACTGCCTATAAGGCGGTCATGAAGCCGAAAGAGGGAACGATCCTCACGGTGGCCAGGGGAATGGCCGAGAAGGCAGAAGAGCTGGAAGATACCGATATGGAGTTGATCCCTTTTTGTGAGGAGATCATAGCAACAGGCTATGAGGTGCTTGCCAAAACACCGGATATGCTCCCGGTATTAAAGGAAGCCGGTGTGGTGGATTCCGGCGGTCAGGGTCTGATGGAAGTGCTGCAGGGAATCGTGGATGCGCTTTCTGGAAAAGTAACGGATGTGGAGGTTCCGGCAGAAGCCGCGGCAGCTCCTTCTGTATCCGTATCTGCACCAAGGGCGGACATTTCTACGGCCGATATCAAGTTTGGATATTGTACGGAATTTATCATCCTTCTGGAGAAACCGCTTCCGAAGCAGGAAGAGAAAGAATTAAAGAAGTTCTTTCTTTCAATCGGGGATTCCCTCGTGCTGGTAGCGGATGAAGAGATCTGTAAAGTCCACGTGCACACGAACCATCCGGGACAGGCTTTTGAAAAAGCGTTAACTTACGGTGCCCTGTCGAATATGAAGATTGACAATATGCGCCTGGAGCATCAGGAGAAATTAATCAAAGACGCGGAAAATGAGGCGGCACGGCAAAGACAGCAGGAAGCGGAAGAAGAAAAGAAAGAAAAAGAAAGCATGGCACCGGCACAGCCGGAAAAGGAACTGGGATTTATTGCGGTTTCGATCGGGAGCGGCCTGACAGAGATCTTTAAGGGACTGGGGGTAGATTATCTGATCGAAGGAGGTCAGACGATGAATCCGAGTACCGAAGATATGCTCAATGCGATCGATCAGGTGAACGCAGAGAATATTTTTATTTTGCCAAATAATAAAAATGTGATCCTGGCAGCAGAGCAGGCAAGGGAGATGGTTTCCGGGAAAAAGATCACAGTCCTGCCGACAAAGACGATTCCACAGGGAATTGCGGCAATGATTGGCTATATGCCGGAATCCAGTGTGGAAGAGAACGAGAAGAATATGAGGGAAGCTTACCAGGAAATCGAGAGTGGGGAAGTGACCCATGCCGTTCGTGATACTGTCATTGAAGGCAAAGAGATCCACACAGGAGATTTTATGGGGATCAGTGATCAGGGAATTACTTCCGTAGGAACCGACCTGATCATGACAACCGTTGACCTCATTACCTCTATGGTAGATGGGGATTCCGAGTTGATCTGCTTATATTATGGAAAGGATACTTCCAGGGAAGATGCAGAAGCTCTTTCTGACCTGGTAGAAGAGAAATTCCCGGAATGTGAGATAGAAGTGAGCTATGGAGGACAGCCGATTTATTATTATATGGTTTCAGTAGAGTAAATGGGGAAAGAGGCTGTGTGTTGCAGCCTCTTCTTTTATGTTATAGGAACTTCATTCCTATGACATAAAAATATTCCGCGAGAGGATGCACACTGGCATTTCATGGCAAAAGCATGTGAGCCGGGAGGAAAAGAAATGGAAATCTCTGTAAGGGAAATCAATGGAATTGGAGAAAAAACAGAAAAACTGTTAAAGAGGCTGAAGATCGAAACGGTGGAGCAGCTGTTGCACCATTATCCCCGCTGCTACATGACCTATCCGGAGCCTCTCTGGATCGCAGACATCAGGCAGGGGGAGTGGTGTTCGATCGAGGCGGTCATCTCCTCTCCTATCCACCTGAAATCGACAGGAAGAAGAAAAATCTGTACCTGCCTCGTGGCAGATGCCACAGGGGAATTCTTTTTGCGCTGGTATAACATGTCTTACTTAAAAAACACCCTGAAGCAGGGGGAGGTGTGGATTTTTACCGGTACCCCTGTATTTAAGGACGGCCGTCTGATGATGGAACATCCGGAATACTGTAAAAAGGAGACCTACAAAAAACAGATGGAAACCTTCCAGCCGGTGTATCCGCTGACTGCCGGTCTGTCCAATAAAGTGCTCCAAAAGGCACAGACCGCGGCATTTCAGATGTATCAGGCACAGGAATATCTCCCGGAAAGTGTGCGTGAGTATTACCATTTGGAAAAGGAAGAACAGGCATTAAAGGAGATCCATTTTCCTACCGGAAAACACACGTTAGAAGAAGCCAAAAAAAGAATCATTTTCGATGAGTTTTTTCGCTTTTTCAGTGCGCTGGAGATGGTAAAAAACCGGGAAGAACAGGTATTGAACCATTATATTATCCCGATGGACGGCAGGATCCGGCAGTTTATAAAAAATCTTCCCTATCCGCTTACCAGGGCACAGGAACAGGTGATAGAAGATATCCGGAAAGATTTTTCCGGGACTACCGCTATGAACCGTCTCCTGCAGGGAGATGTCGGATCCGGGAAGACGGTCGTTGCCATGACTGCGATGTATGCGTGTGTCCTGGCCGGTTACCAGGCGGCCTTGATGGCTCCCACGGAAGTGCTTGCCCGGCAGCATTTCCAGACCTTTGAGCGGATGCTTTCCCCTTATGGGGTCCGGATTGGGGTGCTTACCGGTTCCATGAAAGAAAAGGAAAAACGGGAGGTAAAAAGGAAATGTGCTCTGGGAGAGATCGATCTTCTCCTGGGAACCCATGCACTGATTCAGGAAGATGTTTCCTTTGCAGGGCTGGCGTTGATTGTGACGGATGAACAGCATCGGTTTGGGGTCAGGCAAAGAGATACCTTTATGAAAAAAGGAAGGGATCCCCATGTCCTTGTCATGAGTGCCACACCGATTCCCCGCACGATGGGGATTGTTCTTTACCGTGATCTGGATGTGAGCATTATGGACGAGATGCCCGCTTCCCGCCTGCCGATCAAAAACAGTGTGGTGGGGACATCTTACCGACAGGCTGCCTGGAATTTTATCCAAAAGCAGGCAGCTCTCGGCCATCAGGCCTATGTGATCTGTCCCATGATTGCAGAAAGTGAGACCATGGACCTGGAAAATGTGGAGGAATACGCCAGAAGAATTGCGGCAGCACTTCCGCCATCGATCCGGGTCTCCACACTGAACGGGCAGATGTCCCCGGCAGAAAAGAATGAGCGGATGGACGCATTTGCTGCCAACGAAATCCAGGTACTGGTATCGACAACGGTGGTGGAAGTTGGCGTGGATGTCCCGAATGCGACCGTGATGCTGATAGAAAATGCCGAGCGTTTCGGCCTGGCACAGCTTCATCAGCTCCGGGGACGTGTCGGACGGGGAAAAGCCCAGTCCTATTGTATTTTTATTTCGGGATCCGACACGAAAGAGGCGATGGAGCGTCTGTCGGTGATCGGGCATTCCAATAACGGATTTGAAATTGCGGATGAAGATCTAAAACTCCGCGGCCCGGGGGAGATTTTTGGGGTACAGCAGAGCGGAACCATGAATTTTGCCCTCGGTGATATCTATGCCAACGCGGATATTTTAAAAATGGCTTCCGAGGCAGTGGACTTTTTAAAAACAGAAGGATATTCTTTCCGGCAATTTGACATATATGCGCTGGAAGAATCCTTGAACTTTGCAAAAAATATCTGACAATCCTCGGTGAGTATGTTCATTTAAAGAAAGGAATCGATCGATGAAGAGAAACCCTCATTTGAATTATAACCGTCTTCCCATGGAAAAAGCGTATAATATCAGGGAGCTGGGCGGCTATGCTACAGACAACGGCTCGGTCACGAGATATCATCAGTTTTTGCGCAGCGAAAATCTGACAGGGATTACCAAAAAAGATATAACATTCCTCCTGAAATACGGCCTTTCGGCAGCCATCGACCTGCGGGGGAGCCAGGAGGCGGACAAGTATCCTAACCCATTCCGGGAAGACAAGCGGGTGAACTATATCAACTGTCCGCTGATCACGGAAGATGTCCTGGACCTGCGTGCGGTAAAAGAAAAAGGCTTTGATCCGGGGGAGTTTTATGTCAAGCTGGTAGAATATAAAGAGATGATCTACCGTATTTTCCAGTTTATTTTGGAAAATATCGATGGGACGATTTTATTCCACTGTCAGGCGGGAAAGGACCGGACCGGCGTGCTGGCCATGATCCTTCTGGGGCTTTGCGGTGTTTCCAAAGAGGACATTATAGCCAACTATGAAGTGACCCACACCTATTTAAAGGAACATGTCGAGTTACGTCTGGATGACGGTCTGGAGGAACTGGAATTTTCCCGGCCGCAATGGATCGAAAGGGCATATAACCATATCATGGATCATTATGGGTCAGTGGAAGTCTACCTGATGGCAGCAGGGCTGACCAAAAAGGAGATTAAAAGGATTGAGAGGAAATTATCCCGAAAGTAGCCTGCATCGTTTTTTTCTTGACAAAAATGGAATCTATAGTATCATGAATTCAGAACAATGCAAAATTGCAGAAAGATGAAGAAAGCATTGGATAGTAATTCGTGAGGATGGATATCGTATGATGAGAGTCATTGCGGGTTCTGCCCGCCATTTAAAATTAAAAACAATCGAGGGTCTTGGAACGAGGCCGACCACAGACCGCATTAAAGAAACCTTATTTAATATGCTGTCATATTATATCGAGGGAAGTAGCTTCCTCGATCTGTTCAGCGGAAGCGGTGCCATTGGAATTGAGGCATTAAGCCGAGGGGCAGAAAGGGCCGTTTTTGTGGAGCAAAACAGGAAGGCGGTCATGTGCATTAAGGAAAATCTTGCCCACACCCATTTATCAGATCGGGCAGAGATTCTCGCCAAAGAAGTCATGGCGGCCTTGCGAACCCTGGCAGACAGAAAGGAATCCTTTGATTATATTTTTATGGATCCGCCGTATGGGAAGGGACTGGAAAAAGAGGCGGTGCTTTTGTTAGAACACTCTCCGCTGTGCCATGACCACACGACCATTATTATAGAATCTGATTTGGAAACGGATTTTTCCTGGGTGGGAGAAACCGAGTTTTTTCTTGTAAAGGAAAAGATTTACAAGACCAATAAACATGTATTTCTTTCCAGGGAGGAAAGAAGGTAATCATTCCGGAGCAATCCGGAGAAGGTATGAACGGATGCCAAAGAAAACAAGAAAGTAGAGGACAGAAGATTATGGCAACAGCAATTTACCCGGGAAGTTTTGATCCCATTACCCTGGGACATTTAGATATTATCGAGCGATCCGCAGAGGTTTTTGATAAAGTCATCGTCGGTGTATTAATTAACAAGACCAAAAAACCCTTTTTTACCATAGAAGAGAGAGTGGATATGATAAAAGAGGTGACAAAAGACATACCTAATGTAGAAATTTGTTCTTTTAATGGACTTCTGATCGATTTTAGTGATAAAATGAAAGCAGATGTCATTGTAAGAGGAATTCGGGCTGTCTCAGATTTTGAATATGAGCTGATGATGGCGCAGACCAACAAACAGCTCAATCCGAATATAGAAACCATGTTTTTTGCGACAAGAGCGAAATATTCTTTTTTAAGTTCCAGTACGATCAGGGAACTGGCAGATTTTAACGGAGATATCACGCAGTTTGTCCCAGAGGAGGTCAGCAGGAGGGTCTATGAAAAAATCCGACACGCCAGATAAACAAGCGATAAGAGCCGGTAGTATGGGAGGGGAACTATGGCAGATATGAGCATTGATGAATTAATTGAAGAAATCGAAGTATACGTAGATAACTGCAGGACGGCTGGTGTCTGGGGCAGTGGAAGCATGATCAAGATTGACCGGGAAGAGCTCCTGGCGATGCTGGATGAAGTGCGGTCACGCCTTCCGGGAGAATTGGCAGAAAGCCGTAAAATAATCAAAACCAAAGAATCCATCCTTGCAGATGCCCGAAATAAGGCGGACCGGATCGTAAAAGATGCGGCAAAAGAGGCAGGAGTCATGATCGATGACAATGAAATTGTTGCCATGGCCAATATGAGGGCGGATTCTATCGTCAAGGAAGCACAGGAGGCAGCCGATGAGATGACTGCGAAGGCCCGCGATAATGCCCTCACGGTGCAGACAGGTGCCCTCCAGTATACCCAGAGCATGTTGGAAGGCCTGGAGTATATGTATGCTACGATTATCAAGGAAGAAAAAGAGTATTTTCATTCGGTTCTCGAAAAGCTGAGGGAAGAGCATAAACAGATCCTCACGGACAAACAGGAGATCGATCTCCAGCTGGGGACGGGACTGCGGACGACCCGCCGCAAAGAAGATTTTGAGAAAAAAGAAAAACCGGAAGAATAGAACGGAAAGCCAGAGAAATCGAATGGAAAGCAAGAGAAATTGCTTGACAAAGAAAAACCACCTGTGTATAATAACAAGAGTGTGAGAAAAGAGAGGTTGTGATATTATGAAGATTAATATCTCAGAAATCCTATCTAATCCATCTGTTATTAAGAATTATACCGTAGAACCTGGATTCGAAAAGCTGAAGCTGCGCCGGAGCAGTTATCCGGTGTCTTATAAGGAGCCATTTGTTTTGACTGTTTCAAAAACAGATGGAAGGCTTGAGATTAAGGGAGAGACGGTAATTCGATTGCTCATACCATGTGATCGGTGTCTGGAAGAGGTAGAGAACACATTCCCTGTCCGGATTGATCGCAGTGTTGATTCCAATACAGAGTCAGATGGCATGGAAGACGTGGATGAATTTAGTTTCATGGACGGATATATGTTGGATGTAGACAAGCTCATCACTGATGAGATTGTGGTTGCACTCCCTACAAAGGTTCTTTGCAAGGAAGATTGTAAAGGGTTATGCAGTATTTGCGGAACGAACTTGAACGATCACACTTGTGATTGTAATAAAGAGAGCCTTGATCCGCAGATGGCGGCAATCCGAGATATCTTCCGTGACTTTAACCATTAGCATTTATGAAGCGAATCATTAACGCAGAAAAAGGTATGTCCGAACGTCACAAAAAGAAGTAATAACAAGAGGAGGTGTGACCATGTCGATTTGTCCAAAAAATAAATCTTCTAAAGGAAGAAGAGACCGCCGTAGAGCAAACTGGAAGATGTCTGCTCCTACATTGGTAAAATGCAGCAAATGTGGTGCATTAACAATGCCTCACAGAGTATGTAAGGCATGTGGTTCTTACAATAAAAAAGAAATCGTTTCTGTTGACTAATGGTGAAAACAGGGTTTTGAGGTTGTTGTATCGAGAGTGAAGATACGAAACACCCGATCCGTCATCCGTTAGAAAAATAAAAGACATGTTGACGTATTCAATAAAAAGGAAGGATTCATGATAATCCTTCCTTTTTGTTGATGCGTCGATTTCTGTTTTTGATTTCCGTATGAGGTCAAGACTCGCTCGGAGCTTGGATCCCGATTGAACACATAGAGAGGTGAGATGTGTGAATACGTTACAGACCAATGACTGGCTTATGTTAAACTCAATTATTTATGAGATTTATACCACCGTGGATTTTGATGAGATGAGAAAACATTTTCTGGAACAGATGAATATGCTTGTGGATTTTGACAGTGCAGATTTTTATCTGGCATCGATGGACGGGGAGAATAAGTTGACTGCCCCGGTGATCTATCATTGTGAGAAAGATACGGCAGATATTTATGACAGTCTTGATTACAGCAGGGGAATCATGTACAGTGGAAAGAGTCTTGTATACCGGGAGTCTGATATTATTTCGGATGAGATGCGGGTCAAAACGGAATATTACGAGAAGGTTTACAAGCCAAATGGCTGGCATTATTCCCTGCAGATGATTATGGCACGGGAGAAAAAGTTCCTTGGGGTTGTGACCTTATATCGAAAGATGGGCAAGGAAGATTTCAGTCATGATGAAGTATTTTTGGTGGATACCCTGAAAGACCATATGGCATATCGCCTGTGGCAGCAAAAACAGAACTGGATGCAGTATGGGGAGAAGCTTACCGTGTCCGCAGCGACAGAAAAGTTCGGCCTTACGAAGCAGGAGCATCATATTTTACAGCTTCTGATGGAAGGAAAGGATAATACGTTTATCTGCGACTATCTGTCGATCAGTATCAACACCTTAAAAAAACATATTTTAAACATTTATCGCAAGCTTGGCATAAGAAACAGGGTACAATTGTTTAAAAAAATAAGAGAGAAGGAGTAAGATTAATTATAAAGTAGTAGAAAAATGGTAAAAAGGGTGAATTGTATTCAATATTTGAAGAGAGTATAGTCACATTATCAAAAGCAAGGGAGCTGTAAGAGATACAGCTTCCTTTTTTTTATGATGAATGAGGAGGATTATCTATATGAAAGAATTAGTGATGATTATCCGGCCGGAAAAGCTGGAGGACGTAAAACACATTTTAGATCATGTCAATTGTGGTGGTATGACATTATCTACTGTCATGGGCTGTGGAACACAGAAAGGTCTGGTAGAGAGTGAGGAAACCGTAAATGAGATCAAAGGATTGAAGACGACGATCAATCTGCTTCCGAAAATCCGTATTGAAGTGGTTGTGGAAGACAAGGTGGTCGAACCGATCATCATGGCAGTCCGGGAAAAATGTGTGACAAACCGGGTAGGTGACGGTAAGATTTTTGTCCGCAATATTGAGGAAGCCGTCAGGATCCGGACAGGAGAAAGGGGATTAAAAGCCTTATAGATTTGGGGAAACAGTGGTCATTTGTTATAGAAAAGATAAGAGGAGATTTGTTTTTCAATGGTGAAAAAAAGAAAGGCAAAGTCTCCTCTTTTTGTTTGACAGCCAGGCGGCAGGATGAGATATGGGAAGAAGAGGTGAGTACAGTGGGAGCTATTGTAGAAATTGAAGGTGTCAATAAAATATATGGAACCAACCATGTGGTAAAAGACCTGAATCTAGTGGTAGAAGAAGGTGAGTTCCTTACATTGTTAGGATCTTCCGGATGTGGAAAAACAACAACGCTTCGAATGATTGCAGGATTTGAGGAGCCGACAAGTGGAAGGATTAAAGTAGAAGGGGAGGCGATCGGGGATAAAGAGCCTTTTGAAAGAAATGTTAATACCGTGTTTCAAAGTTATGCCCTTTTTCCGCATAAGACAATTTATGATAATGTCGCTTATGGATTAAAGATGAAAAAAGTACCAAAAGCAGAGATCAAAAAGCGTGTGACGGAGATGTTGTCACTGGTACAGTTGGAAGGATTTGAAAAGAGATACCCAAGCCAGTTATCCGGAGGACAAAAACAGAGGGTGGCGATTGCCAGGGCGTTGATCAACCGCCCACGGGTTCTTCTTTTGGATGAGCCGCTCGGTGCCCTTGATTTGAAGTTGAGAAAACAGATGCAGCTGGAACTGAAACGGTTACAGAGAAAATTAAATATTACCTTTATCTATGTGACACATGACCAGGAAGAAGCTCTGACAATGAGTGACCGTATTGCGATCATGCATGATGGGATCCTTGATCAGCTTGGGACACCTTCGGAAATTTATGAGACACCAAAAACAAGATTTGTCGCTACCTTTATTGGAGAGACCAATACATTTGACGGATGTATCCGAAAGATCGATAGGGAGCATATCTCCATCATGATCGAAAATGGAAATATCTGTGGATGTGGCAATGATTTTGCCCTAAACGAATATATCACCGTATCGGTGAGACCGGAAAAGATGAAATATTCCGACACTCCGGTCGATGGTTTTACGATCAAGGCAAGGGTCAAGGATTATGTCTATGTCGGTTCGGTGATCAAATGTATCGTTTCCCTGCCAAATGGGAATGAGCTGAAAATAGAACGGTTAGCGGGAGAAGAACTCCCGAAGCTGGGAACTTCCATTTATATTTACTGGGAGGAAAAAGATGCCGTGCTGATCCATAATCAGGATCATGTGATATTCCAGGCAGTGGACAGCATTCCGTTAGGTTAGGAGGTTGGTTTTCATGGAAAAAAAGAAATCAAAACATGAATGGCGTTCTAGGACCCTTCCGGCAGCGGTCATGATCGGCCCGGTCAGTTTATGGATGATCCTGCTGGTTGCCATCCCGCTGATCTATGTGGGAATCATGAGTTTTTGTTCGATCGATCAGTATTATAATGTGACCTTTCATTTTACATTAGAAAATTATACAAGACTGATGAATGCAGATTATATCAAAATCTATGTCCAGTCGCTGGTGATCGCCCTGCTGACCACGGTCATTTGCCTTTTGGTTGCCTACCCGTTTTCATGGCTGATCGCGAGGACGAGCAGTAAGAAGAAAAAACTTTTATATATGCTTGTCATCATTCCGTTTTGGACGAACTCCCTGATTCGTATTTACGGATGGAGAACCTTTCTTGGAACGAACGGCTGGTTAAATAACGTCTTACAGGCGATGCATCTGACAAGCGGGCCGATCGACTTCCTGTTTAAGCAGGGAACCACAGTTCTCGGTATGGTATACTGCCTTTTCCCGTTTATGGTTCTTCCGCTGTATACGGCAATTGAAAAAGTAGATGGAAATCTTCTGGAGGCTTCTGCAGATCTGGGGGCAAAGAGGGTGGCTACCTTTTTTGAGGTGGTTTTGCCGCTGACATCCAGCGGTATCTTTTCCGGATGCATCATGGTTTTCATTCCATGTCTTGGATTTTTCTTCGTATCCGATATACTCGGCGGAGGAAATGCCGATGTAATTGGTAACCTGATTGAGAGACAGTTCCAAAGCGGAAATAACTGGCCACTCGGTTCTGCTTTATCGATCATATTGATTATAATTACACTTCTGCTCGTAAAACTCTATCAGAAAATGGGCGGAGATATGGAAAGTCTGGGGGCATGATGGATGAATAGAACAAAGAAAGTAAAAAGAAGGAAAGCAGGAAGTATTCTATTTTGTACGGCAGTATATCTCTTCTTGTTTTTGCCAATTTCCGTTATTGTGGTCAACTCAATGAATGCGACAACAACGAAACCGTATCTGTCATGGAAAGGATTCACCTTTGACTGGTACATCAGGCTGTTTGATAACAGTGCCTTGTTAGGTTCTTTTGGGAATACGATGGTGATTGCGTGCACCAGTACGATCCTTGCAACGGTTGTCGGAACACTTGGCGCGATTGGAATGTACAAATACCAGTTTAAAGGGAAAAGTGTCATTGACGGACTGTTGTATATTCCGGTAGTCATTCCGGAAATCGTCATGGGTATCTCTTTGCTGACGATCTTTTCCAAGACGAGTGTACCAAGGGGAATGATCACGCTGATCCTTGCCCATGTGACATTCTCTATCCCGTATGTGATTTTCAATGTGCGGGCAAGACTTTCCGGATATGACAGTTCCATCGAGGAGGCGAGCCTTGACCTTGGCGCAAACCGCATCCGGACATTTTTTGAGATTACCTTACCAGTCCTGGCACCCGGCATTGCCGGCGGTGCGTTACTGGCATTCACCCTGTCGATTGACGATGTCATTATCAGCTATTTCGTCAATGGACAGACGAAAACCTATCCGTTAAAAGTTATGGAAAGCATCAAGAGTGGGGTTTCCCCGGATGTAAATGCCTTATCGACATTGATTTTGATTGGAACGATCGTCCTTGTGGTGCTGACCCAGACGGATGTGTTAAAACGCAAAAAAGCATAACGGTTTCTCATTGGAAACAATGGAAATGATTATAAAATCAAAAGAAAAGAGGGAAATTTATGAGGAAAAAAATAGTAGGATTTCTAGTGATTGCAACCATGCTTACAACGATGCTTGCCGGATGTGGCTCCAAATCTTCTGCAGGCAAGAACGGCGAATTAAATCTGTTTGTCTGGACAGAGTACGTGCCGGATTCGGTCATTGAAAAATTTGAAAAAGAAACAGGGATTAAGGTCAATGTCTCCACCTTTTCTTCTAATGAAGATATGCTGGCAAAAGTAAAATCCGAATCCGAAGGAACCTATGATATCGTGCAGCCGAGTGATTATATGGTAGAGCAGATGAGTTCCCAGAATATGCTGGAAGAAATTGACACAGATAAACTGACCAACCTTTCCAATATCGGGGAGTCGTATCTGAATCCATCTTATGACCCGGGAAATAAATATTCGATTCCTTATCAGGGTGGTGTGGCAGGAATTGCCGTGAATACCAGCAAAGTAAAAAATAAGATTACAGGATATGCCGATTTATTTGATTCTTCTTTGAAAAACTCGATTGTTGCCTTAGACGATTACCGTGCGGTCATCGGCATGACAGCAAGAAGTATGGGATACAGCATGAATGAGACCGATAAGGGCGTGCTGTCTAAGATCCAGAATAAATTACTGACACTGAAAAACAATGTGAAATTATATGATTCTGACAGCCCGAAATCTGCCATGATCTCCGGAGATTGCACGGTGGGTTATATGTGGAGTGCCGAGATTGCGCTGGCCATGGAAGAAAATCCGGATATTGAAGTGGTCTATCCGAAAGAAGGGGCCTACCTGTTTATGGATAACTGGTGTATCGCCAAAGGGGCAAAGAACTATGACAATGCCATCACCTTTATCAATTTCATGTTAGATGAGGAAAATGACAAGATGGTACTGGAAGAATTCCCATATCTTTCCCCGAATACAAAAGCAGTGGAGGCAATGGGCGATGAGTATACAAAGAATGAAGCCAAGAATCCGCCGGCGGATGTGATCAAAAAAGGGGAATATGTCAAGAACCTGGATGCAGATACCCTAAAAACATATGACGAAATGTGGACAAAACTGAAACAGTAACAAACAGCAGACAGTACATCGATAGAAAGGTAGGTAGTGGTATGAAGATTGATTTCCTGTATCTGAATGAGCCAGATATGATAAAAGCAGGAGTGATGGATGCGGCCGGATGTATCCGGGCTATGAAAGAGACCATGTCTCTTTTTGGCAAAAAAGATTTCCTTTTAGGGGGACCGAAAGCGGATGAACATGGATTGCAGGTGAACTTTCCCGCCACCTCCGATATTGAGGGATTTCCATTAGATGACGGACCGGACCGACGGTTTAATGCCATGCCTGCCTATCTCGGAGGAAAATACCATATTGCCGGACAGAAATTTTATGGTTCCAATAATCATAATTTACAAAAAGGGCTGCCGCGGTCGATTTTGATGGTTTCCTTAAATGATGTGGATACCGGTGCACCGATTGCCTACATGAGTGCGAATTTGTTAAGTGCCATGCGTACGGGGGCCATGCCTGCCATGGCAGCCTCCTATCTGGCAAGAAAAGATTCGAAAGTCCTGTCCCTGATCGGACCGGGTGTGATCAACCAATGTGCATTTCGATGCTATATGGAAGTCCTTCCCAATATCGATACGCTAAAGATCAGGGGAAGTTCGGTTTCTTCCAAATCTGCAGCTGCCATGAAAAAGTTCGCAGAGGAACACTATCCGCAGATTAAGAACATTATCATTTGTGATTCCCTGGAAGAAGCCTGCCGTGACAGTGATGTGGTCAGTGAGGCCATGTCTGTCACCAAACAGAACATGGAAGAATTTCATCTGGACTGGTTTAAAAAAGGTGCTACGGTCTTTTCCATGGGAAGCTTTCTGGTACGCGAGCACGAAAAATTCCTCGGTACCACCATGGTAGCAGACAATTATGGGATGTATGAAAAATATCTGAAAAACTTTATCGCAAGAGGCCCGGTTGATGAGCTGGGGCGTAAACGGGAATGGTGCATTATGGGCATTGACTTCGTTTATCTTGTGAATGAAAAGAAAACCAAACGGGAACAGGTCCGAAATCTCTGTGACATTGTCAATGGTCTCTCGGAGGGAAGAACTTCCGAGGAGGAAATTGTCATGTGCAGCATTGGAGGAATGCCGATTGAGGATATTTCCTGGGGATTTGAATGTTATGAAAAAGCCAGGGAAATGAACCTGGGGACTCCCCTGAACCTGTGGGAGGAACCTTACATAAAATAGAGGGATTCACGGAATTCGTGAAGAGAGACAGGAGGAATGGCAATGGATTATCCGGAAATTGATTTTTTGTTTTTGAATGAACAGGATATGATCAAAGCAGGTGTGAAAGATATGGCAGGCTGTATCGATGCGATGGAGGAAGTGGTGAAATGCCTGAATAAAGGGGACTATGTGATGGGTGGTGAGAATCACAATTCGCATGGATGTCAGGTTTCCTTTCCAAAGAGTTCCCCGTTTCCCAACATGCCAAAAGATGAGGGAGACGACCGGAGATTCATGGCAATGCCGGCATATATTGGCGGATCCTTTGATCTGATGGGAATGAAATGGTACGGTTCCAATATGGCAAATAAACTGCTCGGCCTGCCGCGGTCGATTTTGATGGTCATGTTAAATGATAAGAATACCGGCGCACCGCTTTGCCTGATGAGTGCCAACCTGTTAAGTGCGGTGCGGACGGGTGCGATTCCGGGCGTCGGAACGAAATATCTGGCAAATAAGAGTGCAAAAGTCTGCGGCATCTGTGGCCCGGGAGTGATGGGAAAGACAAGCCTGGCTGCTTTTGTGGCAACCTGTCCGGAACTGGAAATTCTCAAGGTAAAGGGAAGGGGAAAGGCATCCCTTGCACAGTTTATCACCCATGTCAAAGAGACCTACCCACAGTTTAAGGAAGTCAGGGCGGTTGACACGGTGGAAGAGCTGGTCAGGGATACGGATGTCATTTCTTTTGCCAATACCGGTGGAACAGACCCGTCTACTTATCCATATGTGAAAGGTGAATGGGTAAAAAAAGGAGCGGTGCTGGTTGGCGTCAGTGCATTTGACATAGAGGATGATTTCCTAAGGGATGAATGCAAACTGGTCGTAGACAACATGCAGCTTTACGAGGCATGGGCGGAAGAGTTCCCATATCCTTCTTTTGGTGCAAATAATATTATCGGATCGAAATTTACCGACATGATCCATGATGGGAAGATAAAGAAAGAAGACATCTATGATCTGGGCGATATTATCCATGGCGACAGGCCGGGAAGGGAGTCCGAAGACCAGATCATTGTTTATTCGGTTGGCGGAATGCCGGTAGAAGATGTGGCCTGGGGAAAAGTTTGCTATGAAAAGGCCAAAAAGCTCGGATTGGGAGTAAATCTTCATTTATGGGATCAGCCGGATCTGTATTAATCGAACAGGAGGATTTTGAATGAGTGGCAGAATAGTCGAACATCCGATTCTTGGAGAACCGGAAAAAGGAAGAAAAGTTACGTTTACTTATGACGGAAAAGAATTGGAAGGATATGAAGGGGAGCCGGTCGCAGCGGCATTGAAAGCAGCGGGTGTGATGATCCACCGATATACCAAGAAACAGCATAAGCCAAGAGGGATTTTCTGTGCAATCGGAAGATGTACAGACTGTGTGATGGTTGTCGATGGGAAGCCGAATGTGCGAACCTGTGTGACGCCGCTTGCAGAAGGCATGAAGGTGGAGACACAGTACGGTGTCAGTGCCCTGCCATGGGATAAACAATAAAGTGGAGAAAAAGAAAAAAGGAAGCGAGACTTATGAAAAGAAAACGGTATGACCTGATTGTGGTCGGAGCAGGGCCTTCCGGATTATCGGCTGCAATTGAGGCGGCAAAAAGAGGCCTGGATGTAATTGTATTTGATGAAAATGAAAAGCCGGGCGGACAGTTATTTAAACAGATCCATAAATTTTTTGGCTCAAAAGAGCATAAAGCGAAAATCAGGGGATTTCGCATAGGCAAAGAGCTGCTTGACGAGGCGAATGCTGCCGGCGTGCAGGTAATGTTACATGCGACAGTCATTGGACTGTACCAGGATAAGGAAATTGTGGTAAAGATAGGGGAAGGAATTCATCATTATAAAGGCGATGCCGTGATTATCGCAACGGGTGCGGCAGAAAACATGGTCACCTTTGACGGGTGGACACTTCCTGGAGTCATCGGTGCGGGAGCCGCACAGACAATGATGAATCTTCATGGGATCAAACCGGGAGAGAAAGTGCTGATGCTCGGTTCTGGAAATGTCGGCCTGGTCGTCGGTTTCCAGCTGCTCCAGGCAGGATGCGAGGTCGTCGCTTTGGTGGATGCGGCAAACAGAGTCGGTGGTTATGGTGTTCATGCGGCAAAGATTGCGAGGAGCGGTGTTCCGTTTTATCTGTCACACACGATTAAAAAAGCAGAAGGAACGGATCACGTAACCGGAGTGACGATCGCGGAAGTAGACGAACATTTCCAGTTTATTCCGGGGACGGAAAAACATTTTGATGTCGATACGATCTGTCTGGCAGTTGGCCTTTCGCCAATGTCTCAGCTGTTAAAGATGGCAGGATGCCAGATGGAAGATAATCCCAAAAAAGGCGGACAGGTTCCCCTCATCAATGCCTATGGCGAGACTTCTTTGGAAGGGGTCTTCGTTGCCGGGGATGTATCGGGAATCGAGGAGGCGAGTTCAGCCATGATCGAAGGAAGAATCTCCGGAGTGGCCGCTTCGTATTTTCTTGGATATATTGAAAAAGAGGAATTTGATGCGGAAATAAAGAAAAATAAAACGGCACTGCAAAATCTCCGCCAGGGCATGTTTGCACCGGAGAATCGGGGAAAGATTCTGGAAAAAACAGAAGAGGGAATCGACATTTCCATGAATCTCCTGAAAAAAGGATATCTGTCCGATGAGGAAGTGGAAAAATATCCGGGAGTCACCCACAAGATCGGAATTCACCCGGTAATCGAATGTTCGCAAAATATTCCATGTAACCCGTGTCAGGATGCCTGCCCGAAGCATTGCATTAAAATCGGGGAAAAAATTACCTCCCTTCCGGCAGTGGATGAGACAAAAGAGTGTATCGGTTGTGGAATGTGCGTGGCATCCTGTTCGGGACAGGCCATCTTTTTGGTAGATGAAAGCCCTGACGATTCCTATGCCTCGGTAACTCTGCCATACGAATTTCTTCCACTTCCGCAAAAAGGGGAAAAAGGGTACGGCCTTGGGCGTAACGGAGAAAAAATCTGCGAGGCAGAAGTAATCGATATAAAAACAGCAAAAGCCTTCGACCATACCAATTTGCTGACAATCAAAGTTCCGAAGGAATATGCAATGAAAGCAAGGTTTTTTAAAGTAGGGGAACTTTTGTAGAAAGGTACGGTGGCATAGATGAACAGTGTAAATGACAGATCAAGAGAAATAGGAGAATATATTCCGGCACCGGATGATGATCGGATTATCTGCCGCTGTGAGGAGATCACAAAAGGAGAGATCCGGAAAGCCGTTCATGACGGGATGTTTACTTTAACAGAAATTCGAAGATATTTAAGGACAGGCATGGGACTTTGCCAGGGGCAGACCTGTGCAAAACTGGTCAAATCGATCGTAGCCCGGGAATTAAAGATTTCCCCGGCAGAGCTGGAACCGGCGACCTCACGGATCCCGATGCGGCCGATTGAGATGTATATTTTTGCAAATGAGGAAGAGGAGGCTGGTCAGGATGAAAAATAACCATGCAGATGTTATCGTGATAGGCGGCGGAATCATCGGCTGTGCAACCGCCTATTATCTTTCCAAAGCAGGAAGCTCCGTGATCGTACTGGAGGCAAGTGATCATATCGGAAATGGCGGTTCCAGCCGTAACGGCGGCGGGGTGCGCCAGTCCGGACGTGATCCAAGGGAGCTGCCGCTTGTCATGTACGGAATCCGTAATTTATGGCCGACACTTTCCGAAGAGCTGGAAGTGGACTGTGAATATCATCAGGACGGGAATCTGCGTCTTGGAAAAAATGAAAAACATGCCAAAATCCTGGAAGGTCTTGCGGACAGAGCAAAGGCCTGTGGGTTGGATGTCCGCATGATCGACGGGGAGGAAGTAAGGCAGATTAATCCCTATCTTTCGGAGGAAGTGACCGTGGCAAGCTGGTGTCCGACCGACGGCCATGCCAATCCGTTAACAACGACACTTGGTTTTTATAAAATGGCAAGAAGACTGGGCGCACATTTCATTACAGGAGAAAAAGTCCTGGCATTAAAAAAGATCAAAGGACATCTCCGCCAGGTCATCACACCGAATCAGGTATATGAGGGCGACCATGTCTTTGTCGCCGCAGGGCTGGCAAGCCGTCAGATCGCAGGAACCGTGGGAATTGACATTCCGATGACCTCCTCTTTGCTCGAGGCACTGGTAACGGAGGCGGAACCCCATATGTTCGACCAGATGCTCGGGACAGCGGAAGCAGATTTCTACGGGCACCAGACGAAACATGGTTCGTTCGTCTTTGGCGGTTCTTCCGGTCTGGAGCCATTTAATAAAGACAACGGTACCCCGGTCACAAGCAGTATGACGGCACCCTGCATCTGCCGTGGTATCATCAAATATTTTCCTGACCTTGCCAATGCAAAGATCGTGCGTACCTGGGCAGGATGGAGTGACAAAAGTGCAGATGGGGTACCGGTGCTAGGAAACGTGGAAGAGGTACCGGGATTGGTGCTGGCATGTGGATTTACCGGACATGGATTTGGTATCGCGCCGGCAGTCGGAGAACAGCTTGCAAAATTAATACTGACCGGCAAGACGGATATCGATATTTCCGCACTGCACTATGACCGTTTTAAAGCAAAGATCTGATACGGACCAGAGAAAGAGAGATTGTGATTTGTCAACTACCCATCACCTAAAGGTATTGGGTTTCCGCCTACGAAAACGAAAGGATTTTATTTATGAATAATTTTAATTTTTGTGTTCCGACCGATATTCGGTTTGGAAAAGGACAGATTTCCTGTCTTCCAAAAGAGTTAAAAAAATATGGAAAAAGGATTTTGATGGTTTATGGTGGCGGCAGTATCAAAAGAACCGGTCTTTACGATACGATTTTAAATCTGCTCAAAGATTTTGAAATCTGTGAGCTGTCGGGAATCGAGCCCAATCCCAGGATTACTTCAGTAAGAAAGGGAGCAGAAATCTGCAAAGAAAAAAAGATCGATATGATTCTTGCTGTGGGTGGGGGAAGTTCGATCGATGCGGCAAAACACATCTCCTGTGCAGCCTGTTATGAGGGGGATGCCTGGGATCTGATGCTGGACCGGAGCCTCATGACAAAGGCACTTCCAATTGCCGTCGTCCTTACCATGGCAGCGACCGGTTCGGAAATGAATCCGGGTGCGGTGATCACAAATGAGGAAACCAATGAAAAACTGGAAATTTCCGGAAGTATCTTATACCCGACGATCTCAGTCTGTGATCCGACCTATTTATACACGCTTCCCAAAAAACAGACGGCAGCGGGGGTGGCAGATATCTTATCCCATGCCATGGAGCAGTATTTCCAGCCGACAGATGATGCCTACCTCACAGACCGTATTTCAGAAGCCCTGATGAAAACCGTCATCCACTATGCGCCGATCGCGCTGGCGGAACCGGAAAATTATGAGGCGAGGGCCAACCTGATGTGGGCAAGTACCCTTGGATTAAATCATCTCCTCACGGTTGGGAAGGGTGGTGCCTGGTCCTGCCACCCGATCGAGCATGAACTCTCTGCTTATTATGATATCACCCATGGAGAGGGCCTTGCGATCGTAACTCCTGCCTGGATGAGGGCGGTTCTCTGTGACGAAACGGTAGGAAGATTTGCAATGTTTGGGAAGAATGTCTGGGATATCACCGAAGGAGATTCTTATCAAATCGCAGAGAAATCCATAGAAAAAACCGCGGAATTTTTCAGGGATCTGGGTCTTCCGGCCACCTTGGAAGAAGTCGGGATCGGCCCGGAGAAATTCGAAGAAATGGCAGAGGAAGCAGTCAGGACAAGCGGGATTGCCTCCAGATCCTACTATCACCTCGATAAAGAGGGCATCGTAAAGATTTACGAAGCCTGTGAATGATAATAAAAATCCAGCTTGAATATTACCAAGGCTCTGAATCTACATAGTAGGTTTGGAGCTTTATTTTTGTCCTTCGCTAAGTCAGTAAAATTCTTCTATAATCACAAAAGAGTATTGACATAAGACATCATACAATATATAATTGATTATACAATTTAAAGCAACAAGAAGCAGGGGGTATTGGATGGAGAGAACAAGGGATATATTAAAGAAAGTAAAAAATAATGAGATCTCATTAGAAGAAGCAGAACGTTTTTTTAAAACAGAACCATTTCATGAGATGGGATATGCCAAGCTTGACATGCACCGGGAAGTCCGTTCCGGTTTTCCGGAAGTAGTCTTTTGCAGTGGGAAGGCGGATGAGCATCTGCTGCATATTTTTGAAGTATTATATGAAAAAAATGGAATGGTGATGGGGACCAGGGCCAGTGAGCATCAATATGAGCTGGTAAAGGAAAGCATTCCGGAAGTGGAATATAATCCCATTTCACGGATTTTAAAAGTTTCATCGAAGGAACAGAAAAAAGTGGGATGTGTTGCGATCTGTACAGCGGGAACCGCAGATATTCCAGTTGCGGAGGAAGCAGCGGAGACAGCGGAATTTTTCGGTACCAATGTAGAGCGCGTCTATGATGTGGGGGTGAGCGGGATCCACCGCCTGTTATCCCAGCTTGACGTGGTGCAAAAAGCAAGATGCGTGGTGGCTGTTGCGGGCATGGAGGGTGCCCTGGCCAGTGTGATCGGAGGCCTGGTAGATAAACCGGTGATCGCTGTGCCTACTTCCGTAGGTTACGGGGCGAATTTCCACGGTGTGGCACCACTGTTAACGATGATCAACTCCTGTGCCAACGGCATTGCCGTGGTGAATATTGATAATGGATACGGCGCAGGATATATGGCAACACAGATTAACCAGATCGGAGAGGGGGAATAACGATGGATATGATCTTGTTACAGCGCGTGATCAATGAAAGGATCCGGCCATATCTTGAGGGACACGGAGGAAGCCTCGAAGTGCTCTCCTGTGTAGACGGGATCGTGGAAGTGCGGCTTCACGGCAATTGCAGTGGATGCCCGTCTGCCTATATTACCACAGAACAGATTATCAAAAAAGAAATTATGGACCATATTCCGGAAGTCAAAGATGTTGTGCTTGATACAGGTGTGCCAGAAGATCTGCTCGCTTTTGCCAAACAATTGATCAATCAGAATAAGGATAGCGATAGCGGCTGTTCACAGTAAGCACGAAGACATTGTGATGGAGGAACGATAAATGGGAAAGGCAGAAAAAGAAAAGCTATCGGACCGTGTTACCATGAGTATCATGGAAATGATAACGATTCAGCATAGATTTAAAGCGGGAGACAAGCTCCCGAATGAAATAGAGATGGCAGAAGAGCTGGGAGTTAGCCGAACCACGCTCAGGGAAGCCGTGAATAATTTGGTTGCTCAGAATATTCTTGAAAAAAAGAGAGGGAAAGGAACATACGTCCTTGATAATACACAGCTGACAGACGATCTGGGATTTGATGAGTTGAATTTTATGCATGTGCGGCTTTCTGACCTCTATGAATTGCGCCTGATCATGGAACCGCAGATCGCCGGCATTGCCGCGAAGAAGGCAACCGATGAGGAGATTGCGAAGCTTGACAGGCTGGGAAAGAAGATTGAGGACAGAACGCTGTCCTCTGAGCAGATTATCGAGTGCAACCGGCGGTTTCATAATGCCATAGCACAGGCAACGCATAATGAATTTATCATCCGTCTGTTTCAGAGTATCAATACGGCTATTGTGAAAGAATTTGATGTGGAAGAACGCGAGGAAGTGAATTACGAAGACATGATCGACAGTCACAAGATGGTGATGTCATTTTTGAAACTTCGTGACTCCGAAGGAGCGGCACAGGCGATGCGGCTTCATCTGAAATACTCCATTGAGGATTTCAAACTGGATATGCCAGAGGAATAAGCAGGAAAAATAACAAATCGATAGAACGAAAAATACCGTTGCGAGAGGTAGAAATATCCATCGCAACGGTATTTTTTTGGAATATGATGTCTGCAAGGTTATAATACAAGTCCAATGTAAAAATGGAGTAAAAAGCAATGAACGTCTGTTCGTTAGGAAAGGAAAACTTAAAGAACTGTCAGGGAATGTAAAAAGTGGAAGATTGCTTTATTTGTTAGGTGGATATTCTCAGTAAAGGAATACTTTGTGTAATATGCACAAAATATTATAAAGAAATTTGGATGATATACTATCAAAAAAAAAGCGTAGTCCTGTTGACATACAAGAGTACTTGAGATATAATTGGTAATACAAAGACAACGTTGTATGATTTTTAACAGGCAAAGGGTATGAATTATTCAGGCAGTTGTTGGACAACAAAGAACAGGAGGTATATTTCTATGATAGAAATTCGTTGGCATGGCCGTGGAGGCCAGGGAGCATTTACTGCTGCAAGATTATTAGGTAATGCGGTATCTCTTCATCAGGCAAAATACGCATTAGCATTTCCTACATTTGGACCGGAACGAAGAGGCGCACCTGTAATGGCATTTACAAGAATTGATGAAAAGCCGATTACAGACCGCAGTGAGGTAATCGAATGTGATGCAGCACTGGTACTTGACGACACATTATTCGGAGATAACGTAAAAGCAGGATTAAAACCTGGAGCAACCGTTATTGTAAATACTGTAAAGGATCCGGCAGAGTTTGCGATTGAAGGAGCAAATGTTGTTACCGTTGATGCAACAGGACTTGCACTTGAAATTTTAGGAAGACCAATCACAAACGTACCGATGATTGGAGCATTGCTTGCAGCAACCGGCCTTTCTGAATTGGAATATATCGAGATGGCAATTGATGACCAGCTTGCACCAAAGCTCAGAGAGAAAAATAAGAAGTTATTACATGCTACATACAAAGCAGTGAAAGGGGAATAAAAAATGGAAAGACCAGTTGTAGATTTTGATTACAAAGTGGAAAAACTTCCGGTCGGACCAGCGTTTAAGGCTGGTAACCTGATTGATGTCAGCTCAGGAATGAGAACCTTCCGCCCGGTAATTGACCAGGATGCCTGCAAATCTTGCCTTCGCTGTTTCCTGGTTTGCCCGGATGGAACGATTGATAAATCCGGAGAGAAACTTGAAATTGATTATGATTATTGTAAAGGTTGTGGTGTTTGCGCAAAAGAATGTAAATTTGGTGCAATCACAATGATTAAGGAGGTAGACGCATGAGCAAGAAAATGTTTGTTTCAGGAGACGAGGCAGTTGCATTAGCTGTCCGCCAGGCTAAACCGCAGGTAATTGCAGCTTATCCGATCACTCCACAGACCATTGTAGTAGAAAGACTTTCTGATTATGTAGAAGATGGTTCTTTAGATGCACAGTATATTTACGTAGAATCCGAACACAGTGCAATGTGTGCTTCGATGGGAGCAGCTACCATCGGTGCCAGAGCATTTACCGCAACATCCAGCCAGGGACTTTTATACATGGTAGAGGGACTTCATTATGCAAGTGGTTCCAGAATGCCAATCGTAATGATGAATGCTAACCGTTCACTTGCAGCACCATGGAATATTTACGGAGACCAGAGAGACTCCTTATCCCAGTTAGAATCCGGATGGATTCAGCTCTATGCTGAGAATGCACAGGAAACATTCGATTTGACAATCCAGGCATTTAAATTAGCAGAAGATCCGGATATCATGCTTCCGGTTATGGTAAACCTGGATGGATTCATCCTGACCCATACATATGAAGTAATCGAAACCGTTGATCAGGAAAAAGTCGATGCATTCCTTCCTTATCAGAAATATGCTAATGCTATGGATATGGATAACCCGATTAACACCTGTATTACAGCAGGACCTCCATACAATACAGAGTTCCGTTATGACCAGCATCAGGCAACATTAAGAGCTTTAGATAAATTAGAAGAAATCGATGCAAAATACGGCGAACTGTTCGGAAGAAGCTACGGCGGAGCCATTCAGGGATATCAGATGGAAGATGCAGAATATGTGATCGTTACCCTGGGAAGCGTAGCTGGTACAACAAGAGTTGTAGTTGATCAGTTAAGAGCAGAAGGCAAGAAAGTCGGACTCCTCAAGATTCGCTGTATGCGTCCATTCCCTGGAAAAGCAATTGCAGAAGCAGTGAAAAATGCAAAGAGTATCGCTGTATTAGAAAAAGACATCAGCTTTGGTAACGAAGGAGCAGTATTCTCAGATGTGAACTCCGGACTGAAACAAAATGGTGTGGATGTTCCTGCATATAACTATGTTGGCGGTCTCGGCGGAAGAAGTATTTCTAAAGCAGACATCGAGGGAATTTACACAGACCTCATGGAAGGAAAAGCCGATGCAAGCAAAGTAAAATTTGTGAATTTAAGGGAGGAGATCTGCAATGCTTAATGCAAAAACTATTACAAATAAAGAATATTTTTACGGACATAAAGCATGTGGTGGCTGCGGTGCAGCACTTGCTATCCGTCTCGCACTGAAAGTAATCGGTGAAAAAGCGATCGCAGTTATCCCACCGAACTGTATGTCCACAGTAGCTTATATTTATCCTCATATGCCTACCTATGTGAATGGATGTATCCCTCCATTTGCAGCAACCGCATCCATGATGTCCGGTATTTGCGCAGGAGCACAGGCTTTAGGATTAGAAGATTATCATGTCGTAGGTTTCGCAGGAGATGGTGGTACCGCAGATATCGGTCTGCAGGCATTATCCGGAATGATCGACCGTAACGATAAAGCGATTTATATCTGTTATGATAATGAAGCATATATGAACACCGGTGTTCAGAAATCCAGCCTGACTCCATACGGAATGAAGACAACGAACACACCGGCAGGAAAGAACATTCACGGAAGCCAGTCTTCCAAGAAGAGAATGTTTGAAATCGTTGCAGCACACGGTATTCCATATGCAGCAACAGCCAGCCTTGGATATCCGGAAGATTACCTTCGCAAAGTAGAAAAGGCATTAAATACGGATGGTACTTCTTTCATCCACGTAATGGCACCATGTCCTACAGGATGGGGTACTCCATCTGACGTAACTGTTGATATTGCAAAAGAAGCTGTTGATGCCGGATTATGGTACCTTGCAGAGTATGAGAATGAAGAGTTTACATTAAACCGTAATCCAAAAGAATTTAAACCTGTAGAAGATTATATTAAGAGACAGTCCAGATTCTCTCATTTTGATGAAAATGATATGGCAAGAGTAATTGCCGAAAGAGATGCAACCTGGAACAGAATCCGCAAAAACTGGGTAAAATAGTTTATTGTTTAGCAAGTGAGAAAGGAAATATTCTATGAAGACCGTAAAGGAATATAAAGATAGTCTCCGTGAAAGAAATATCAGTGTATATTTAAAGGGAGAGCTGCTTGAACCGTCAAAAGTCATTGACCATCCATTTATCAGAGGTCATGTCAATGCAGCAGCAACAACCTATGCATTAGCACAGAGTCCTGAATATGCAGACTTAATGACAGCAACATCTCATCTGACCGGAAAGACAATCAACCGTTTTACACATATTCATCAGAGCACAGATGATTTGCTGAAAAAAGTAAAAATGCTTCGTATGATTTCCCAGAAGACAGGTACCTGCTATCAGAGATGCGTTGGCTTTGACGCAATGAATGCAACCTATTCTGTAACATACGATATGGACCAGGCACTTGGAACAAACTATCATGAAAGATTTAAAAAATTCCTGGAATATGTTCAGGAAACTGATATCATGGTAGCAGGTGCGATGACAGACCCTAAGGGAGATAGAAGTTTACGTCCAAGCCAGCAGGCTGATCCGGATCTCTTCGTTCATGTAGTAGAAAAGAACGAAGACGGTATCGTAATCCGTGGTGCGAAAGCACATATGACTGGTATGGTAAACTCTCATGAAATGTTGATCATGCCTACAATGGGTATGAAAGAAGCAGACGCAGATTATGCAGTATGCTGTGCTCTTCCAGTAGATGCTCCTGGTGTACTCCACATTTTCGGACGTCAGACCAATGATGACCGTAAGATGGAAGGGGATATCGACCAGGGTAACGCAAAATTTGGTATTGTTGGTGGAGAATGCCTGACTGTATTAAACGATGTATTTGTACCGTGGGATCGAGTATTTATGTGTGGTGAAGTAAAATATTCTGGCCTTTTGGTAGAACGTTTTGCCTGCTATCACAGACAGAACTACGGTGGATGTAAGGGCGGCGTATCGGATGTGGTTGTCGGTGCAGCAGCACTTATGGCTGATTACAGCGGTTATGGAAAGGCAAGTCATATTAAAGAAAAACTGAACGAGATGATCCATTATACGGAAACATTATATGCATGCTCTATCGCATGTTCCGCAGAAGGAAAACCAACGGCCTCCGGTGCATATTTTGTAGATCCGCTGCTTGCAAACGTAGGAAAACATAATGTAACCAAGCTGATTTATGATATCGACCGTCTCGCACAGGACATTGGTGGTGGAATTATTGCTACCATGCCATCCGAATCCGATCTCAAACATCCTGAAATCGGTAAATATGTAGATAAATACCTCCGCGGAGTTGCCAGTGTATCGACAGAAAACCGTATGCGTGTAGGAAGACTGCTGGAAAACATGACCGGTGGTACCGCTCTGATCGAGAGTATGCATGGTGCGGGATCTCCACAGGCACAGAAAGTAATGTATTCAAAACTGTCGAATATCGAGCAGAAGAAGCTTTTTGCCAAAGCACTTGCAGGTGTTCATGAAGAAGACAATAAATAGGAGGAGTCATTATGGCTGTTGTAAAACATCCTGATTTATCAGAGGTAGCTAAAAATTATCCGGCATCCGGTATTCGTAAAATGTTTGATATCGCTGCAGAATATGACGATGTCATCAACTTAACTGTTGGTGAGCCGAATTTTGACACACCACAGAACGTAAAGGATGCAGCCAAAAAAGCCATCGATGATGGATATACACATTATAGTCCAAATGCTGGACTTCCTGAATTAAGGGAAGCCGTTGCCAAAAAGTATCATACTTATTGGGATGGCTACACCAAAGACCACGTTATAATAACCGTCGGAGCGTTAGAGGCACTCACTCTTGGATTGATTGCAATATTAAATCCAGGGGATGAAGTCATCGTGCCGGATCCAGGTTTTCCGAACTACTATGGCCAGATACTGATTGCCAGAGGTAAAGCAGTACCAGTTGCCTGCCTTGAGGAAAACGATTATAAGATTCAGGCATCGGACATTGAGAAAGCAATTACACCTCACACAAAAGCAATTATTCTCAATTCTCCAAGTAACCCTCTTGGCTCTGTTTTAGATAAAGAAGATATCCTTGAAATTGCTGAAGTTGTAAAGAAACACAATCTGTATGTGTTCTCTGATGAACCATATGACAAAATCCTTTATGACGGAAGAGAATTCTTCAGCATTGCCCAGGTTCCTGAAATTCGCGACCACGTGTTCGTATTAAATAGCTTCTCCAAGTCTTTTGCCATGACCGGATGGAGAATCGGGTATATGCTCGCAGGAGATTCCTCTTTTGTACCAACTTTTGCACAGCTTCAGGAAGGTATGGTATCCTGCGTATCCACATTTTCACAGAAAGCAGCCGTGGAAGCATTAGAAGGCCCACAGGATGCAGTGGAATCAATGTTGGCTGACTATACCAGAAGAAGGGATCTTTTAATTGACGGTTTAAACCGCATACCTGGTATTTCCTGTAAGAAGTCTCCTGGAAGTTTTTACGCTTTTGCAAACATCAAAGCTTTCGGAAAGACTTCCCAGGAATTTGCGGAAGAATTAGTCAAAAATGCACGCGTAGTTACCGTGCCGGGATCTGCTTTTGGCGAAATGGGAGAAGGATATATCCGTTTCGTATTTGCGAATTCCGATGAAAACATTATCGAAGCCATTGCACGTATTGAAAAATACGTAAAAGAAGCATATAAAGATTTATAATCTTTATTATAAAAAATTTAATATATACTACAAAGGGGTAGTAGAAGAGCTGAATATGCTAAATATTCAGAAGGAGGTTATCATGAAAAAGTACAATCCGTACGACAATTATTTAAGAATTCTTGAAGAAGCAGCACAGAAACTCGGACTGGAAGAAAACGAGTATATTACCTATGCTTATCCGGAAAGAGAGCTGCAGGTAGCAATCCCGGTACACATGGATGATGGTTCCATTAAGGTATTTAAAGGATACCGTGTACAGCATTCCACAGGAAGAGGCCCTGCAAAGGGTGGTATCCGTTTCCATCCACAGGTAGACCTTGATGAAGTAAAGGCTCTGGCAGCATGGATGACATTCAAATGTGCTGTAGCAGATATCCCATATGGTGGAGCAAAAGGTGGTGTGGAAGTAGATCCTTCCAAATTATCCAAAGATGAATTAAGACGTATGACAAGACGTTATACCGCAGCAATCCTGCCATTGATCGGACCGGAAAAAGATATTCCTGCACCGGATGTAAATACAAACGGTGAAGTAATGGGATGGATGATGGATACTTACAGTATGATGAAAGGATATACAACTCCTGGAGTCGTTACTGGAAAACCAATCGAAATCGGTGGATCTCTTGGACGTACCGCAGCAACCGGACGTGGTGTAAGCATCATTGCAATGCAGGCATTACAGGAATTAGGCATTGATTCCAAAGATTGCAAGATTGCAGTACAGGGCCAGGGAAATGTAGGAGGCTGGGCAGCAGACCTTCTTGCAGAAGCTGGATATAAAATTGTGGCAGTCAGCGATGTTTCCGGTGGAATCTACAAAGCAGACGGCTTAAATATGCCGGAAGTGCGTGCTTACATCGAAAACAGCCCAACACACACGCTGGAAGGATATGCACCAGATGGAGTAGAAAAAATTGACAATAACGGATTGATTACCTGTGATTGTGACGTTCTGATTCCATGTGCACTTGAAAACCAGATCACAGTAGACAATGCTGGTGATATCAAAGCAAAACTGATCGTAGAAGGTGCAAACGGCCCTACTTCCGCAGATGCAGACGCTATCCTGGAAGAAAAAGGAATTACATTAATTCCAGATATCCTTTCCAATGCAGGTGGTGTAGTCGTATCTTACTTTGAATGGGTACAGAACATTCAGAACCTTACATGGGATGAAGAGAATGTAAACAGCACTCTTAACAAGATCATGGTAAACAGCTTTAACGAAGTAAGAAAGATCGTTAAAGAATCCAATGTTACATATCGTGTTGCAGCATACATGCTGGCATTGAAGAGACTGAGTGCAGCGACAAGAATCAGAGGAATTTACCCGTAAATTGCAGTTATCTGACAAAGTAGTCAGTATCACAGATTTTAGTTAGTCATGAGGTATTTTATACTCCATGACTAACTTTACATAAAAAGAGAAGTCAATTAATATATAAAAAGGGATTATGATTAATAAGGAGGAACAATGTCTGTAGTATCTATCAGAAGAACACAAGATCATAGCTATGAAAAGATTAAAGAAGCGGTTTATCAGGTTATAGACGATTTAGGCGGATTAAGTGACGTGGTAAAACCGGGCTATAAAGTGCTTATTAACCCGAACTGGGTTGCTGCTCCTGCAGACCGCTGCTCCGGTGGTGTTACCCGTTGGGAAGTAGTAAAAGCCGTTGCAGAGAGAGTAAAACAGGAAGGTGCAGAGCCGATTATTGCAGAATCCTCTGCTGCCGGTGTAAATACAGAAGACGTTATCAAAGCTTGCGAGTATGAGCATCTGAGAGAAGAAGGCTATCAGGTAGTGGATTTAAAGAAGAGAAAAATCCAGAAATTGCCGGTAGAAAATGGACAGATTATTGATTCCATGACCACATGGGATCTCGTTGTTGATGCAGATGCGATAATTTCCGTACCAGTTATGAAAACACATGACCAAACAGAGGTAACACTGGGACTTAAAAATCTGAAAGGTCTTATTGCAGACGGCCAGAAAAAAATGTTCCATACGCTTGGCGTAGTAAAAGGTGTGATTGACATTATCCAGACAGTAAAACCAATTATGACAATCATCGACGGAACATATGGACAGCAGGGACTGGGCCCGATTTTTGGTGAGACAGTAGAGATGAAGCTCATCGTAGGTTCCAAAGACGTCGTAGCCTGCGATGCAGTCGGAAGTGCCATCATGGGATATGAGGTAGATGCACCGATGCTTACCGTAGAAGCTTACAACCGTGGACTTGGAGAGATGAACCTTGACAAGATCGACGTAGTTGGCGAGACAATTGAAAGTGTATACCACAGATTTAAGAGAGCCAGCGAAGTAGAGATTCCAGGCCTGCCTCCATATACTCTTATTTTCAATGAGGGTGCATGTACAGGCTGCCATAATACAACAATCAGTGCATTGATGGATCTGAAAAATGATGGACTTGAGAAATATCTTGAAGGAAAATATATCATTGTAGGACCGGCAACAAAAGACGAAATTCCACCAGAAGCAACACCGGAAATGACAGTATGTCTTGGAAAATGTACCAAACCTCTGGCAGATGCCGGACTTGGCAGATGGGTTCCGGGATGCCCTCCAGGAAACGTGGCAGTAGTACAGGCTATTGTTGGGGATGATGTAAAAGTTGGCCGTCGTTACAGCGATATGGATGAAGACGAGATTAAATAATTGTAACTATTGAAAGCTTGTATAAAGTTGTGGGGATATATAATTATATAATATAGAAGATATCATATAGATAAAAGAGCCGATATCCTGTGATCGGCTCTTTTGATAGAGGGAAAAAAATGAAAGATAAGAAGTTTTATGTTACAACACCGATATATTACCCGAGCAGTGACCTTCATATAGGACATACCTACACTACAGTAGCAGCAGACACTATGAGCAGGTTTCGAAGACTGCAGGGCTATGATACCTATTTTATTACCGGAACAGATGAACACGGGCAGAAAATAGAGAAAATTGCGAAGGAGCATGGGGTAAGTCCAAAAGAATATGTAGATGAAGTAGTCAGCAGAATCCAGAAGCTGTGGGATACGATGAACGTAAAATATGATCAGTTTATCCGTACCACCGATCCGCAGCACATGAAAACGATTCAGGGAATCTTCCGCAAATTATATGAACAGGGAGATATCTATAAAGGGAAATATGAGGGATTGTACTGTACTCCTTGCGAATCTTTCTGGACAGAGACACAGGCCCCGGATGGCATATGTCCGGATTGCGGCCGACCTCTGGAACATGCTTCGGAAGAAGCCTATTTTTTCCGTATGTCAAAATATTCAGATCGTCTGCTTCAGTATATTGAAGAAAATCCTGGCTTTATTCAGCCGGAAGCCAGAAAAAATGAGATGATCAATAACTTTATCAAACCGGGTCTGCAGGATCTGTGTGTGTCACGGACCTCTTTTACCTGGGGAGTGCCGGTTGATTTTGATCCGGGTCACGTAGTGTATGTCTGGATTGACGCACTGCCAAATTACCTTTCCGCCCTCGGGTACATGAACGACAAGGAGAACCTGATGGATCGCTACTGGGCCCCGGATGTCCAGCTTGTCGGAAAAGACATTATAAGGTTCCATACCATTTACTGGCCAATTATGTTAATGGCCTTGGATCTTCCCCTGCCAAAGAAAGTGTATGGACATGGCTGGATTATGCTCAAGGATGGAAAAATGTCAAAATCTGTGGGAAATGTCGTAGATCCGTTGGTTTTGACCAAAAAATACGGGGTAGATGCCCTGCGTTATTTTATTTTAAGAGAAATGAATTTTGGTGGAGATTCCGCATATAGTGAAGATCTTCTGATCTCAAGGATCAATTCGGATCTTGCCAATGATCTTGGTAATCTGTTACATCGGACGCTCGCTATGACCGTGAAATATTTCAAAGGAAACATTCCACAGGAAAAACAGTGGGAGGAAGATGATAAAAATCTGGAAAAACTTGCAGAAAACACAGTGCTCGTAATGAAATCCCATATGGATGATGTGGATTTTGCGAAAGCACTGGAGTCCATCTGGAAGCTGGTATCCAGAACAAATAAATATATTGATGAGAACAAGCCATGGGTTTTATGTAAGGACGAGTCCCAAAAAGCCCGTCTGGCACAGGTTCTCTATAATCTTTCCGAAAGTCTTCGTTACATCGGCATTATGATCGGACCGTTTATGCCGGATTCCGGAAAGAAAATTCTTGATGCACTGAAAGTTCCGGAGGAGTACCGTACCTGGGAAAGCCTTCAGAAATTTGGAATCTGTCCTTTCGATGAAACCTATGAGAAATGCGAGGCACTCTTCCCTCGAATCGACAGGGAAAAAGAGGAGAAAAAGGCCAAAAAAGCAGAACAGCAGAAAAAGGAAGCAGAGGAAAAAACAGCGGCAAAAGAATCTTCTGACAGAATCAGTATTGAAGATTTTGAAAAAATAGAGCTTCGGGTTGGAAAGGTTCTTTCCTGCGAAAAACACCCGAAAGCAGACCGTCTTCTGGTATTCCAGATCGATCTGGGAAGTGAGCAGCGTCAGATTATATCTGGCATTGCCAAATATTATAAACCGGAAGAGTTAATTGGAAAAAATGTCATAGTCTGTGTCAATCTTCAGCCGGTAAAACTGCGCGGTATTGAGTCGGATGGCATGATTTTATCTGCTCTTGACGGAGAAAAACTCAGTCTCCTTGGATTAGAGAATGACATAATACAACCAGGAAGTGAAGTAAGATAAATCAGAAATGGTTCACAGGAAATATTCACTTACTGTGGACAGAGGAAACAGTAAGATAAAAAGGGAAAAGGGATATAGATATGAATAGTACCTATTATAAAGAATATGCCAGAAAACTGGTGAGCGCAGAGAAAGCGGTAAAGGTTGTCAAATCCGGAGACTGGGTAGATTATGGATTTTGTGCCACGCACCCTGTCGTATTGGATGAAGCTCTCGCGGCGAGGGCAGAAGAATTAGAAGATGTAAAGGTTCGTGGTTCCGTAGCAATGCATGTACCTGCAATTTTCAAGGTACCGGATGCAGAGAAACATTTCACATGGAATTCTTGGCATATGAGTGGCATCGAACGTAAGATGATTAAAAGTGGAATGGCTTTCTATGCACCGATCCGCTATTCGGAACTTCCAAGATATTACCGGGAAAACATTGCGCCGGTGAACGTGGCAATGTTCCAGGTTACCCCTATGGATAAGCACGGATTCTTCAACTTTGGTATCAGTGCCTCCCATCTGGAAGCAATGTGCGAGAAATCGGATGTAGTCATCGTGGAAGTCAATGATAAAATGCCGCGCTGCCTTGGCAAATTTGGGGAGAAGATCCATATTTCCCAGGTAGACTATATCGTGGAAGGCAATAATGACAACATGGACTGCCTGCCTGCAGGTAACATTGATGACATCAGTTATAAAGTAGCAGAGCTGATCGTGAAGGAAATTCCGGATGGAGCTTGTCTCCAGCTCGGAATTGGAGGAATGCCGAATGCCGTCGGATCTCTGATCGCACAGTCTGACTTAAAAGACCTGGGTGTGCATACAGAAATGTATGTGGATGCTTTTATTGACATGGTAAAAGCAGGAAAGATCACAGGAAAACGCAAACAGATCGACCCGGGAAAACAGGTATATTCCTTCGGCGCGGGATCACAGAAACTGTATGATTATCTGGATGACAACCCGGAATGTCTGTCCGCACCGGTAGACTACGTCAATGATGCACGTGTGATCGCACAGCTTGATAATTTTATTTCAATTAATAATGCAGTCAACGTAGACATGTACGGGCAGGTGGATGCAGAAACTGCCGGAATCAACCATATCAGTGGTGCCGGCGGACAGCTGGATTTCGTCCTGGGTGCCTATCTTTCCAATGGGGGAAAGAGTTTTATCTGCTGTTCTTCCACTTTTACGAAGAAAGATGGTACCGTATGTTCCCGTATCGTGCCAACTTTAGATAATGGAAGTATCGTCACCGATACCCGTGCGAATACCCATTATCTCGTCACAGAATATGGTATCGTGAATCTCAAAGGAGCTTCTACCTGGGAAAGGGCAGAAAAGATCATTTCCGTTGCTCATCCGGATTTCAGAGACGAGCTCATTCGTCAGGCGGAGGCAATGCATATCTGGAGACAAAGCAATAAAATTAAATAATCATCTAACAGAAAATGAAACAGAAACAAAGATCGCTCAGACCATATCGGTTTGGGCGATCTTTTTGTGTAACGATTCAGCACCATGTAAAGTAGCGGTTTTGCGAATGGGGTACGGAATCGTTACTATCTTCTTGTAAAGGAATCGATATAGCAGATAATAAAAATCTGATTTTTTCTATCACAGACCAAAAAATATTTTGATATCACTCAAATCAATCCATAAAAGTTCAATGACGGCAAAATAAATTTATAGAATCTTTTGGTATCGATGGGATATAACCCGGAAAAATCCGCGTTCCTATCGATGATGCAGTTAAATGAAAAACCAATGTCTTAATTGTTTAAAGATTATCAATTCACAAACTACGATGCGAATTATCATTTTTTATTTATAATTATTAGTTTATATAAAAAAATCAGGGATATTGACTGTACAAAGATAGTACAACTCTGAAAAAAAAGACATAATACCACCTGATTTTTTTGCTGAGGTCTTAACAAATGATTCAAATCATCAAATGGATTCCATCATGGCCTCGCTTAATTTTTTAAAGTAAAAAGAGAATTTTAGTTAATTTGTATAAAAATACCGACAAAAAACTGTATTTATCTACAAAAATGCACGAAATTATTGACATATAAATAACAATGACATATAATACAGATAAGTACTTTTGTAAAACAACAGTTCCGTCATACAAGATTTGGGAATTGGATGCAGACAAGAGAAGAATGGAAGGGAGTTTCACATGATGAGGACGCAAGAGGAATATTTGGAAAAATTAAAGGGCATGCGCCACAATATTTATCTGGATGGGGAGTGCATTGGACGTGACGACCCACGGATCGTGAAGGCAAGTTCTGCTATTCGGACGACATTCAGTCTGGTAGATGACCCGGAGATGCATGATCTGATGACGGCAACATCCCACATTACCGGTAAAACGATCAACCGTTTCACTCATATCCACCAATCTCCGGAGGATTTATTAAAGAAACAGAAGATGACCCGCAAGATCTGCGGTAAATGCGGCGGCTGTGTGCAGCGGTGCATGGGTATTGATATGATGAATGCCCTTTCTTCTGTTGTGAAGGATGTGGATAGCAAATATGGCACACCTTACTATGAGCGTTTTCTGAAATATCTGGAATATTTTCAGGAGAATGATCTGGTCTGTGCCGGCTCCCAGACGGATACAAAGGGAGATCGTATCGCCCGCCCTGCTGAGCAGTGGGATCCGGATCAGTACCTGCATGTAGTGGAGCGTCGTGAGGACGGGGTGATTGTGCGTGGCTGTAAGGTGCACAATACGATGGCTCCTTATGCGGATGAGCTGATCGTTCTCCCTACCCGTGTGATGGGGCCGGAGGAGAAGGATTATGCGATCGCTTTTGCAATCCCTGCGGATGCGGAAGGTGTGTACCTGATCGGCCGTGAGGCTTTTTCACAGGAACGGGATGAGAATCTGGATGCTCCGATCACCGCAGCAGGCGATGTGGAAAGTATGACAGTCTTTGATAATGTGTTTGTTCCAAATGAACGTATCTTCCTGAATGGTGAGTATGATTTCGCCGGTAAGCTGGCTCTGCGCTTTGCACTCTATCACCGCCATTCTTATACGGGATGTAAGCCGGGGATCGGCGATGTGATCATGGGTACGACCGCCTTGCTTGCAGACTATCAAAATATCAGAAAACAGGGGCATGTAAAAGAAAAACTGGCAGAGATGATCAGTGTGGCCGAGCTGACGTATGCCGCTGGTATCGCATCTTCCGTCGAGTCAGAAAAAGCAAGCTCCGGTACCCAGGTTCCGAACGTGATATATGCCAATGTGGGACGACGCCATGCGGGCCACAATATTTATCATGAATTTAACTCTTTGTGCGATGTGGCAGGAGGGCTGCCGGCAACGATTCCTATGACGAAGGAGTATAACAACCCTGTTGTCGGAAAATTCGTACAAAAATATGTTACCCGCCGCAAAGGGGTTTCTTCAGAAGATTGTTACCGTGCCTTCCTTCTGGCAAATGACCTGCTGTGCGGAGAATACAGTTCGGTTATCTTCCAGGTTGCCGGTGTACATGGCGGCGGTTCCCCAATCATGGAAGACATTGCGATTTTGGGAAGCTATGATTTGAAAGAAAAGATTAACATTGCCAAACATCTGGCCGGCATTGAGATAGAAGATGAGGGTCCGAAAGAAAAATAAAACTCGGAATAGGATTTCCGAAAATAGAAGCTATGTTAATCGAGGAAAAAAAGAAAGAGGGAGTGTATGATGTCTACGGTATCTATTCGTAAAACCCACGGTGATGACTATGCGGCAATCAAAGAGACGGTCGATCAGGTTATCGCCGATATGGGAGGAATTGAGGATATAATCAAGCCAGGTTATCAGGTAATCATCAAGCCAAATCTGGTGGCTTGTCCTACGGATCGTCTTTCCGGAGGAATTACCCGATGGGAGGTATGCCTCGCAATCTATGAGGCAGTCAAGGCAATTGGTGCCAATCCGGTAATCGCAGAGTCTTCTGCTGCCGGTGCGGATACCGAACTGACCATTGCCAAATGCGGCTATCAGGAGCTGAGGGACAAAGGTATCCCGGTCATTGATCTCAAACAAAAGGAAAATGCCCGTTGCAGCGTCGAAATCGAGGACAGTGTGGTCTTTGGCAAGATCAACACCTGGGAAATGGTACGTGATTGTGATGCGATCATTACCGTTCCTGTGATGAAGACCCACGACCAGACTGAGGTGACACTTGGAATGAAAAATCTTAAGGGTCTGCTGGTGGATACTCAAAAGAAAGATTTTCATAAGAAAGGGCTGATCGAGGGAGTGGTGGACTGGTGCCTGCACCTGAAACCATGCCTGGAGATTGTCGATGGAACCTATGGCCAGCAGGGGCTCGGGCCGATTTTTGGTGAGACAAAGAAAATGAATCTGATCATCGGATCGAAAGATCTGGTTGCCTGTGAGGCGGTAACCAGCAAAATCATGGGCTATGAACCGAAAGATGTCATGATTACAAACGCTGCCTACAAACGTGGTTTTGGCGAGATGGATCTTGACAAAATTGAGGTGATTGGTGAGAAGATCGAGAACGTTGCCAGCCGTTTTAAACGTTCTTCTGAGGTAGAGATCGAGGGAATTCCGGAAAGTTTCCATCTGATTTTTAGTAAGGATGCCTGTACCGGATGTCATAATACGGTCATCAGTGCATTGATGGATATGAAGGCACAGGAACTGTTCCCTTATCTTGAAAACATGAACGTATGCGTCGGCCCTTGTACGGAGGAAATGCTTCCGGAAGATGCCAATGTGGACAATACCGTGTGTGTTGGTATCTGCTGCAAAAAGCTGGCAGATGCGAAAGGTTACCGCTGGGTCGTTGGCTGTCCGCCAGGAAATGCCGATGTAGTCAAGGGAATCCTGGGTGACCGTCTGGAGTATGGTGTTCGTTACGAGTAAACCTTCATAAATTTGCTATCAGGCCGATGATTTCTGTCATTGGTTTGCTATAAAACACAGGCTGATGTATCCGCATCGGCCGAGATAAAACCTTAAATTTTTAGCGAAGGAGAGTTGAACATGTCAGAGAAAAAAGAAAAAGTAGTAAAATCCGAACGAAAAGCAACCTTTGGACCATCTTTGCTGGTATTTTTGCTGGTGACCGCTATTGTTTTGGTTGGCATCCTGATCATGAAACTTGATGCACACATCCCAATTGTGATCGCATCCATGGTGGTAGCTGTCTATGGTGTTTCCCTTCACATTCCTTTCCGGGAACTGGAGAAGGCGATGATCAAAACCATCAGCGAATCGGTTCCTGTTCTGTTACTGATCTGTATTGTCGGTATGTTGATCGGTGCCTGGATGTCTGCGGGTACAGTGCCTGTCATCATCTATGTTGGCCTGGAACTGCTGCGTCCGTCCATCTTCCTGCCATTTGTAGCCGTTATGTGTGCGATTTTGTCCTCGATGACGGGTTCTTCCTGGACAACATGTTCCACCATCGGTGTAGCCTTCATGGGTATTTCCGTTGGCCTTGGCGTTCCGCTTCCGATCACGGCCGGTGCGGTAGCCTGCGGTGCTTACTTCGGTGACAAGCAGTCCCCTGTTTCTGATTTTTGCATCTATGCTTCCGGCGTGAGTAAAGTAGACATCTACAAACATTCCAGAAGAATGCTTTGGAGTACCTGCCCGGCATTTCTGATTTCTTTGATTTTGTTTACGATCATCGGTCTCCGCTATCAGGGCGGTTCCCTGGATATGAATGCGATTGAGACGATCCGCGGCGGTCTTGCCGATGTATTTAAGATGGGATGGCCTACCATCATTCCGATGGTGGCATTGATTATTATGATCATCCTGAAAATGCCTTCTACCGCTTCCTTAACTCTGGCGGCAATCGTTGGTGTATTGGTTGCATGGCTGTATCAGGGCATGGATCTTGCTACATGCCTCGGCAATATGATGAACGGTTTCAGCACAGATTCCACCGTAGAAGAAGTAGCCAAGATTTGTAACCGTGGTGGTATCACTGCGATGGGTTACACCCTGGAATTGATGGTGGTTTCCCTGGCGATGGCCGGTCTCTTTGAAAGAACAGGTCTTTTAAATGCTCTGGTAGAGAAACTTTCCGCCCTCGTACGCAAACCAACCGGTCTGGTTGCCACTACCGTAATCACCTCGGCACTCGGTGGCTATGTTTTCTGTGATCCATATATGGCAGCCATCGTTCCTGTAAAAGCTTTTGGCAAACGCTACGAAGAGCTCGGTCTGGATAAGTGCGTCTTATCCCGCTCGATCTCCGACGGTGCATTAACCTTCTGTCCGATCGTTCCTTGGGGTTCCTCCGGTGTATTCACAGCAGCAGCCCTCGGTGTTGCGACCGTTCAGTATATGCCATACTATTTCATGTATCTGGTACCGATTGTCTCCATTGTGATTGCGGCACTTGGACTTGGAATGTACAAATATGACTATGAAGAAGATCCGGAAGGACAGAAAATTGAAGCGTAATTACTTAAGATAAAAAGCATTCCTGAAACGGGGAAAGGGGGAATCCATTGTGAACTTAGAACTAAAATCGACACTCAGTGATCTGCGGGAGGCGGATGCGTCTTTTTTGCATGAAGCCCGGGAGCGCGGCCGCGCCCTGAAGGTCGGGCAGACTGCCTTTATTCAAAATAGTGACTATTCCTCTGAAGTGGCTTACAAGCATGTGATGGCTAAAAAAGGACAGATTATGTACCACTATCACCTGTGTTGTCTGGATCATGAGGATTTTTGCTCCCAGATGGAGGCGTTTCAACGCCTTCTTCCGGAGCACGGTGTCCATCTGGATCGGTTTGGCATTAGCATTGATCCAGCAATGGCACTTCCAAAGGAAATCCGTGAAGCCAACCGCAAAGGCGGGGCACTGTTCTTTCAAACGCAGGACGACTGGGATAGGCTGGGAATGTCTCCGATCATGCAGCCGCATCTTGGTGACAACATGATTGGCAGTCCGGCCTGCTATGAGACGGCAGCCTGTGCATTGCAGGCCGGTGTCACGACGATGGGAAATGTTTCACAATTTTTCGGCTATGAATATCCGGAAGCTCCTGATGTGGACGCCCGCGTCAAAAGTACCCTGCAGGCGATGGCACTGATGGCGGAAACCCGCGATCAGGGAGCACTCATCCATTCCAACCTGGACGACGGCTACGGAGATATGGCACCGGATATGGGATTACTGCTCGGATGTGCCAAATTGGAGAAATATCTGGTAGAAGATCTGATGGGTGCGAAAATTGCCCATTCTTATGGAGATATGTTTTTCTCCCCGATGAAGCGGCTGATCATGCTCTCCGCACTCAGACAGCTGCATGGCAAAGACATCATCGGATCGATGGTCTTTACAAATAAACTCGGACGAAATCACGAGGACATTTCCTTAAATGTGCCGCATCTGTCGATGTCCCTGATTTATGACATGGTCGGTCAGTATGTCTATCAGACAGGACACGCTGTCACAACCATGGCAAATCAGGGTCTGACGACCGATACCACCGTTGAGGATGTGGTTAAGACACTGGAATATGCCAAAGAGCTGGAGGCATATCTTCCTGCAGTCGTGGAAACGATCGACTTTGAAAAAATCGATCGGGAAGCCGCCAAAATCTGTAAAAGAGGAGAGTTATTCTTCGAAGCGACATTAGAGGCACTTTCACAGGTGATTGATGTGAGCAATCCGTATGCCTTCCTGTCGGCACTCAAGCGAGTGGGAATCCAAAATCTGACTGCCGCGTTTGGCAGGGAAGATTCCCATGTGATTGTAACAGACTACCGCTTGTTTTCTCACGAAGAATAATATAATATGATAGCAAAGGAGTAAAAATTATGATGTTTGAAAATAAAGTCGCATTAGTAACAGGAAGTTCCCAGGGAATCGGCCAGGTCATTGCCACCAAATTTGCTGAATATGGAGCAGATGTGATCGTACATGGACTGGGTGCCACAGACGATTGTAAGACCTGCCAGGATATCCGCGCCCTGGGTCGTAAAACCGCTGCCTATGATGTCGATATCACCGATGTTGCCGCTGTCAATGCAATGGTGAAAGATATCATCGCCAACTTCGGCAAGATTGATCTTCTGGTGAACAATGCCGGAATGTATCCAGCCATGCTGTGCGTGGATGTGACGGAGGAGCATTTTGACCGTGTGACGGCAGTGAATTTAAAAGGAACCTTCTTCGTGACACAGGCCGTTGTGAACCAGTCCATGATCCCGAACAACTATGGCCGTATCGTCAACATCAGCTCCTGTGATGGAAAAACCCCGGCTTCCGGCGTAGCAATCTACGGTGCGGCAAAGGCCGGTGTGATCAGTCTGACGAAGTCCTTTGCACTGGAGCTGGCAGACTATGATATCAACAGCAACTGTGTGGCTCCTGGATGGGTAGAATCCGAGGCGGTCCTCTCCGGTGACAGATGGAAAACCTATTTATCCCAGATCCCATCCCGCCGCTTAGGAAAACTTTCTGAGATCGCGGAATCCTGTGCCTTCCTGTGCAGTGACAAAGTTTCCTATATTAATGGAGAAATCCTCGACGTCAATGGCGCGATTATTATGGATTAATTGCAGAAAAATCGTTGATGGGATTGTAAAGAATATCAAATAAAAAACAGAGAAGAATGTGGGGGGACAGTATACTTAAAGGGATATTGTCCCCTCTTTTGGGTGGATTTGGGATATGTCTTCGCCAAAAACGATTTCCTGTGATTTAGAAAGATACTTAATTATTTTAATTAAAAACATTATTTTGTTTAGATTGCATAAAAAAACAGGGGAAAAAATGTATTTGTTTACAAAAAAACATAAAGTTATTGACATATGAGTAACTAATTTATATAATAAGGGTAAGTACTCTTGTAAAACAACAGACCCACAGCATTGAGCAAAATAAGAATAAACAGAAGATAATAGGGTATTGTGAAATAAAAGTTTTCAGATGTACAGGAGGATATATATTATGAGTTATGCGATAATGTTAGATTTTGGAAGTACCTATACCAAGGTTGCCGTGGTAGACAGGACGAAGCAGGAGATTATCCTGACGGATAAGTTTGCTTCGACGGTTCACAGCGATGCCATGGTTAATTTACAGCAATGCTTTGATGCAGCGAAAACTGTTTTGACGGAAGAAGAGTTTGATTCTGCGCTAAAGCTTTCCTCTTCGAGTGCGGCCGGAGGCCTCCGGATGGCCGTGGTTGGATTGACCAAAGGAATTTCCATTACAGCCGGACGGGATGCCGTCTTCGGGGCCGGAGCCAAGGTGATGGGAAGCTTTTACGGAATGCTCACAGAGGAGCAGGTGAAAGAAATTGAAGAACTTGACCTGGAAATCATATTGCTGTGCGGTGGTTATGAGCATGGAAATGTCTCGATGGTAATGCATAATGCCAATATGCTTGCAAAATCTAGGATTGTCGTTCCTGTAGTTTATTCAGGGAATAATGATGTGGCGACCTATGTCCGCCATCAGATGAAATCCCACAGGAAAGAATGTTTCGTGATCGATAATATTATTCCGAATGTAGGAGTCCTTAATGTAGAGCCATCTCAGGAAATTATCCGTCATTTATTTATGCAGCGGATTACCAATATGAAGGGACTTTCGCAGGTGAAGGAATCGATTGGTAAGATTTCCATGCCGACTCCGGCAGCAGTGCTTACGGCAGGCGAGCTTTTAAGCATTGGAACCAGCCAGCAGGAAGGATTTGGACCTTTGATGATTGTCGATGTCGGAGGGGCGACAACGGATGTCTATTCTTATAATGTAAATAAGGGATATGATGGTGCCACCTTAACAGGAATTCCGGAACCGTTTGGAAAGAGGACGGTAGAGGGTGATATGGGAATGAGGGAATCTTCCATCTGCCTTTATAATGAAATGGAAAAATCGGAAATCGCAAACGATGCGGAGGTCAGTGAAGCCTTCTTAGAGCAGGCAATCAACAAACGGATTACAAGTACCAGTTTTCTTGCAGACAGTGAGGAGGAATACCGGGTGGATCAGACCATCGCAAGAAATGCAGTCCGTATTTCTGCCAGACGTCATGTCGGGAAGTTGGAATATACTTATTCCGGACAATGTGAGATGGTACAAAGAGGAAAGAACCTTACAGAAATTAAGACAGTCATCGGTACTGGCGGCGTAGTTGTTAACAGTAAAGACCCGAAAAAGATACTTTCCCAGGTGGAAAAGAAATCAAGCAGAATGGAAGAGCTGTTGCTTCCGTCCGATACGCAATCTTATATAGACAAAGAATATGTATTTTATGCGGCAGGCCTTCTCAGAGAGTATGATGAGGAGACAGCATTAGCCATTATGAAAAAGAGTCTTACAAAAGTGAAATAACAAACGGGATCAACCGTGATGAAATAATAATCTATAACTGTCCTGAAATTCGAACAGGTGTGGATGGATCGTTATTAAGATAAAATACGTATTGTGAGAGAAAGGGAAAAGGAGACTACGTATGGATATTGTAATGAAGAGGCGTTTTAATGAAAAAGACTTACCAGATATGAAGACAATCTTCAGTGAAGTCGATTCACTGTCAAAGAATGTCAAGATTGGTGAGACATTATTTTTCAAAGAACACGGAGTAAAATCAGAAGGTGAATACAAGAAACAGGCAGCAAAAGAACACCGGGTTATGAAACATTCCCACATCGGCTGGAACTCTTGGCAGGAGACCGCAGATGGATTCGTAAAGATTTACGAAACATTGAAAAAAGAGGGATCTTATATTGACCGTTTTGGTGTGGCCCTTGACTGGGTTATGGGTGTTCCGGAAGAATATCGTCACCGTTTCCAGGCAGGTGGAAGTTTGATCTTCCAAAATCCGGATGAATGGAAACAGCTTGGACAGGTCGTTCCGGTACAGCCGCATTTGGGAGATCATATGATTGGTTCCCTGAACTCCCTGGAAAATACGATTTTGGGACTGACTGCCGGTGTAACAACAATCGGTAATATTTCCCATTACTATACATATGAATATCCGGGACTGGATATGGAAGAATATCGTACCGAAGATATGATGAAGGCCATTGTGCTTATGGGTAAATTCCGCGATCAGGGAACGATCATCCACTCGAATCTGGATGACGGTTTTGGTGCACAGTTCCATGACATGGCAAACATGGTGGGATATGCAAGACTGGAACGTTATATTGTAGAAGATCTGCTTGGTGCAGGTATGTGCCACTGCTTCGGTAACCTGTTCAGCGACCCGATCGTACGAATTATCTTCAACTGTGCGATGGGTAAGATTAATAAATACAACACACCGGGATCGATGATCTATGGTAATACCATTGATTATGGATTTGATGTTCCAAGAAACTTCGGTGCCCTTGCATCCTTCTCCATGGCAGATGCGATCGGTCAGATGCACTTCCCGAGCGGACATGCGGTATGCCCGATTCCTGTAACAGAAGCGGTTCGTGTGCCATCTGCGGATGAGATCATTGAAGCACATCATACTGTAGATATGATGATTGAAAAGGCAAAACATTACGGAGATTACTTAGATTATGAGAAGATCCAGTCAGAAGCTGATATTCTGGTTACCTGCGGAAATGTATTCTTTGAGAGGGTATTAAACGGATTGGATAGCATGCATATTGATATCAACCATGCCGGTGAAGTGCTTTCCGCATTAAAGGCAATCGGTGTTGATCAGCTTGAGGCAAACTTTGGTGTCGGATTAAGGAAGGAGAACGTCATGAGAGGACGTGTTCCGGTAAGACCGACAAGTATTGTACAGATCATCAACCTCCAGCAGGATGAAGTGATGAGCAAAATTAATAATATTGATGAAAAACCACTGACCGGTATTAATGTTGTTGTTGGAGCTACCGATGTACATGAATTTGGAAAAGAAATTTGTAAAAACATTCTCAGCTCTGCCGGTGCAAATGTCTTTGATCTTGGCTCAACTATTTCCATCGATGAGCTGGCAGATACGATTATCGAGACAGAAAGTAAAGTGGCATTGGTAAGTACTTATAATGGTATTGCATTAAGTTTTGCAAAAGATATGTTAAAGAAATTTAAAGAGCAGAATATTGATATCCCGGTAATCATGGGTGGAAGACTCAATGAAAACGTGGAAGGAAGTGAGCTTCCGGTTGACGTTTCCAAAGAGATCGCAGCTCTTGGAATTAATGCAGACAACGATGCGGAAAAACTGGTGGATTACATTGTGAAAGTGGCAGGATAAAACCTGTATATGAGCACATTCTTTGTTTTTTAAGGACAGAGTCGTCCATCAGATGCTTCCTTAAAAACAAATGATGATAGAAATCATAAAAAGGAGGAAGAATTATGACTGCAATTACTTATGTTATGCTTGCACTTTATGCTATTGTGCTTGGTGGTGGATCAATCTTTTTGATTGCCTACTCTTTAAAGCATTAACAAACTCTGAAACATGATAATCACGATTTTTAAGAGAGGAGAAATCGAATGAGTGATGGAGCAAAAGCAAATGATGGATTTGGGTCAAGAATAGGATATATTCTTTCGACCCTTGGTATGGCAGTTGGTGTTGGAGCCATGTGGCGGTTCCCGATGTATTGTGCACAGTACGGTGGTGGTTCTTTTGTACTGGCATTTGTCATCATAACATTGATTGCAGTTATTCCGGCAGGATGGGCAGAAAGCGCATTGGGCCGAAAATATAAAAAGAGTGCCGTTGGTATTTTCGGGCAGCTTGGTGGAAAACCGGGAACAGCCTTTGGTTATTTATGTGCATTGACCCCGCTGGGATTGATGTTCTATTATCCGGTAATTATGGCTCAGGTTCTGATGTATATTGGATATACCTTTGCCGGTGCACCTTATCTGAAAGATTCCACAGCATTTTATGATTCTGTGAATAATAACCGTGTCGCAACATTTATTTTAGTAGCGGCAATTATCTTATTAACAGCTTTTATCAGCTTAAGAGGTATCAAGAACGGTATTGAGAAAGTATGTAAAATTCTTCTTCCGGTTATGTTTATTTTCCTTATCGTTATTGTAATCAGGGTATTTACACTTCCTGGAATCGGGGAAGGTATCGCAACTTATGTAAATCCTGACATCAGTGCACTGAAGCATGGAGATATCTGGGCAGCTGCAGCAGGTATGGCATTGTTTGCTGTAGGCCTTGGACCTGGTTACCTTCTGACTTATGGTATGTATCTGGATGACAAAGCCGACCTTGCAACAGACTTTGTTACCGTCAATGTAACACAGCTTCTGATCTGCGTTTTGAGTGGTTTTGCGATCATCCCGGCAGTTGTTCTTTTCGGACTGGATCCTACTGCAGGAAAAGGACTGATCTTTATGGCTCTGCCAATGGTATTTTCCAAGATTTCCGGTGGATTATTATGGTTCGTATTATTCATGCTCGCCCTGTTCTTTGCAGGATTATCTACCACATTATCTATGATGGAAATCCCGGCAACCTGTATCATGGACGGTTTTGGATTAGACAGAAAGAAAGCGATTGGAATCGTTACCGTTGTTTCTATTCTTGGAGCAATCCCATGTGTATGGAGTGATACATTCTTCGCATTCTTCGATAACCTGATCGGTAACGTATTCTACTGTGTAACTGCAGCAGTGGTTGCTGTCAGCCTGGCATGGTTCGTGGGAGCAAAGAAAATCAGAACAGAATGGTACAATCCTACTTCCGTAATCAAATGGGGAAGCTGGGTAGATATTCTGTATAAATTTATTGCATGTCCTGCATTCATCTATTTTGCAGTCACAGCAATCATGACATTATTCTAAACTTATATTTCTTATTTGAAATAACAGCCGGTCATTGCACTGCTGCAGTGACCGGCTATTTCTTTACACAAAAAACGATCATCTATTTTCCAAAAACAAGACAAATCCTATTTGCTGGAGACTTTGCCTGCAGTGCCTGGCGATGTAACATCTTTTCTGTTACAAAAAAGTCAAAGATTGTTAATAAAACAACATATTGACAATAATAATAAAATATAGAAATTCCTCTTGCAATTTCCTATGAGATATGGTAGCCTTGAATGGGGTGTAATATGAAATTGTGAAAATCAATAAAGAATTTGAGGAGGAAGAGACGTATGTTGCATGATGTAGTCATTGTTGGTGCGAAGAGAACACCAGTTGGGGATTTTTTAGGAGGACTGTCCACCGTTTCTCCGGTCGATCTGGGAATCATTGCAGTGAAGGCAGCGTTAGAACAGGCAGGTGTAAAGCCGGAACAGGTGACAGAAGTTGCCTGTGGTATGATTTATAAGGCAGGAAATAAAGGCAATCCTGCACGACAGATCCAGATTAAATCTGGTATGCCGGAGACGGGATATGCTTATACGGTAGACCAGCAGTGCGGGTCCGGAATGAAGGCATTTGAGATTGCGAGCCAGTCGATCATGCTCGGCAAGGCAAAGATCGCAGCGGTTGTAGGAACAGAGAATATGTCACAGGCTCCGTATCTCGTTCCCAATGGAAGAACCGGAAACCGCATGGGAAATGCCACGATGGTAGATACCATGTTAAATGACGGGCTGGTGTGTGCCCTTGCAGGATACCACATGGGCCGTACCGCAGAGAATCTTGCGGAAAAGTTTGATATCAGCAGGGAGGAGCAGGATGCACTGGCATTCCAGAGCCATACCCGCGCCATAAAGGCAATCAAAGAAGGCAAGTTTAAAGAAGAGATTGTTCCGGTAGAGGTGAAGACTCGTAAAGGTGTGAAGGTAGTAGATACCGATGAACATCCTCGTGAAAATATCAGCATGGAAGCACTCGGAAAGATGAAACCGGTCTTTAAAGAAGGTGGTACGGTTACCGCTGGAAATGCTTCCGGTGTCAATGATGGGGCCGCTGCGCTCATCCTTATGGATGCGGAAACGGCAACGGAGATGGGAATCAAGCCTTTGGCTAAATTGGTTGCCACAGCAAATGCTGGTGTGGCACCGGAATATATGGGGATTGGTCCTGCATATGCCGTGCCTAAAGTCTTAGAATATGCAGAACTTACTCTGGATGATATCGGATATTTTGAGCTGAATGAGGCATTTGCCGCACAGTTCCTTGCAGTCAACCGGAAGCTGAATCTTCCTTCCGATAAGGTCAATGCGAATGGATCGGGTATTGGACTGGGCCATCCGGTAGGGTGTACTGCAGCCAGAATCATGGTATCCCTTATTTATGAGTTGAAGAGAAGGCAGGAACATTATGGAGTGGCTTCCCTTTGTGTGGGAGGCGGACCGGCCATTGCCACTGTATTGGAAAATATAGAATAAGATATCCTTTGCCTGAGGAATAAAGGGGCTGGCACACGAATTGCCTTTCGTGTGCCAGCCCTGTTTTTTATGGCACAGTGTGCCATAAAAACGCTTCGCGGACATCGCACTGCGGTAAAATGAAAGATGAGGCGTTATAAGAAATTCTAATGAGGTAATAAGATTTCTTTGTTTTACTTCAAGGGCAGTCTTCGATATAATGGCTTGGAGTCAAGACGAAGTATGATTCGTCATAACCTCCGCTTATGTGAAAGAACAGAGGGCGGGGTTTTCTTTGACCGGGTGAAAGATAAGAGATTAATTGAGGTGGAAAGATGAGAAAAAAAATAATGGTGGCAATCTTGACGGCCGGGGCTTTTATTTCTTATAATGTCGGTGCTGGATTTGCTTCGGGAAATGAATTACTGCAGGTGTTTGGTTTATGGGATGCCAAAGGGATTGTACAGGGTCTTGCGAGTGGTTTTATCACGTTAATGTTTGCCTGTGCATCTCTTTTTACGTTAGGCTATCTTTCCCCGGTGAAGGCGGCTACAGAGAATTATCTTTGGGTCGGGGGACCGGTTGCCGGGAGATTTTTTCGACTGGTCACGGATATCTGTGTTCTCGGGAACCTGATGCTGATGTATTCTGGTGCAGGAAATCTGTTATATCAGCAGTTTGGCCTGCCGAAGATCGTGGGAAGCGTTCTCCTCGGAGGAGCCACACTTCTTGTGATGCTTGGAAGGATGAAAAAGATCCAGGATATTCTGGGATGCATCGGTGTGATCATTTTATGCTATATGGCAGTCTTTTTGCTGGTGACCCTGTTCGGGGGACATTCCAGCAGTGAAAACATTTCTTTGATTCCGGCGGCAGTCGAGCAGGGAAAGGCCTTGAGGATTAATCTGTTTGCGCATTTTCCCTTTACATTGAACCCGGAGCTGGCTGCAAAAAACCATCCGGTCATTAACGGGATGATTTATTCTTCGCAGGTCATCATCGCGGGATTTCCGTTCTTTACCTCTTTGGGAAAACGGGCGGCCAGCCGGAAGGAATCGTTCGGGTTCGGTATGCTGGCGGGTGTCGCTTACTATGCCTGTGTCTCCTTTATGGTGATCATACTGACCTTTAATTTTGATGCCATTATTGATTCGGTGACAGGAGAGATGTATGCCTTCCCGGCACTGGCAGTCGTTCACAAACTCTGGAAAGCCGGAAGCTGGACTTATTCCCTGCTCATATTCCTCGGGATTTTCTCGGCGACAACCGGATATTTGTGGGTGCTGAGTGACCGGATTTTTACAAACCGCCAGACATCCTCTGCGAAAAAAAGATTCATTGTGATTATGACAGTGGCAGGAATCCTGATCGGGAATAAAATACCATTTTCCGCTTTGATCAATATTATGTTCCCACTGACCGGTTCTTTGGGCTTTTTGCTCATCGTGGTATCTGTGGTCAGGCTTGCGAGAATCCGGTTAAAAGATTAATTTTTTCTCAATCGCATATCTTTTTTCCGCTTCCTCCAGATGAAACGTTTTTACGTACTGGAGGAACTTTTTTTGTGCCCAGGTCAGGTGGTCTTTTTTTCGGAACAGGACACCAACCTTCCTGGATACCGATTCCTTCGGATGGACAAACTGCACCCGATATAATAATCGATGCGCAACGAACGCAGGGAGGAGGCTGACCCCAAATCCCTGCTCGACCAATGCGAGGGTGCCGGAGTCATCAATGGTCCGGTATTTGATGGCAGGATTAATGGATGCCGAACGAAACATTTGCTTGATATAATCTGAGTAACCGACATCTAAGGAGATGAAATTGCAGTCGGCAAATTCTTTTAATGAATACTCTTCCTGTTCATTCAAAGGATAATCTATCGGAAGTGCAAGCAAAAAAGGATCTTCAAAAAGCTGATGGAAACAGAATTCCCGTTTGTGGGGATCGCAGATAAAGGCAAAGTCAATATTGCCTTTCCGGAGCCATTCGAGGATCTGGGCATCATCTTCCTGATAGAGCTCAAAAGAAATATTGGGATAGAGGTCGTTAAAAGACTTGATACACAAAGGGAGCCAGAAACAGGACAGGCTGATATAGGCACCGATACGCACCCGGCCGATCCGGTTGTTATGGAGGGTTCCGAGCACTTCTTCCAGGTGCTCATGTGCCAGCGCAATTTCCTGAATGACAGGAAGTAATCTTTTTCCCTCAAAAGTGAGGATCACTCCCTCGGTGGTACGGTGAAAAAGAGTGGTGTCCATTTCCGTTTCCAGGGAACGAATCATCTGACTGATCGCAGACTGTGTATATTGGTAATATTCTGCAGTTTTTGTAAAGCTTTTTGTCTGATACACTTTTAAAAAGATGTCATATTTGGTCGGGTTCATTGCAAAATCACTCCTCATTCGTAAAATATCTTTCTCTCATTACTCATGCAGTTACGCCTTCTCATAATATCTCATCTCATTGCTTTTTTGTAAAAATATGGGATATGTATGATGATGCTGAAAAAATTGTAAGATTAGTTACATTAGGAAGACTAATAATAGCTATAAGATATGCTTGTTTGGTTTAGGAAATCTAATAACAACTATAAGACATGCTCGTTTTACTTACAATTTAATTTATTGTACAATAAATTTACATTAAAAACAAGAAAGGATTATTCAGTTGTCTATCAACAGGATAACAAAAGAGGAGGAATGTTATGAGTGCAAAAGGAAATGGGAAAAAAGAGATCTTTACAGCTTTGATCACAACAGGTGCTTTTATCTCCTACAATGTCGGAGCCGGATTTGCTTCCGGTAATGAGCTGCTCCAGTTCTTCGGCGCATGGGATAAAAGCGGAATCATATCATCCATTATCAGCGGATTCATTTTCCTGATTTGGTTGTGTACCGTTTTGTACCTGGTTGGGAAGAAGTCGCCGGCAAAAGCTGCAACAGAAAACTATGTCTGGGTGGCAGGACCGGTTGCCGGAAGAATTTTTAAGTTATGTACGGACATCATGGTGCTTGGATGTTTCATGTTAATGTTTTCCGGTTCCAGCAATCTTTTAAATCAGCAGTTTGGACTTCCAAACATTGTGGGGGCAATTATTTTGGGAGTCGTAACACTGGCAGTTGTTCTTGGAGGTTTGAAAGCAATTGAGAACGTGTTAGGTTATGCAGGAATTGCTATCTTATGTTATGTGGCAGTGTTTGTTCTTGTGACACTGTTTGGAGGAAACTCCAGTGCGGACAACATCAATTTGATTCCGGATGCTGTAGCAGAGGGAAAAATCTTAAGAGCAAATCTTTTCTCTTATTTTCCTTTTACCTTATTCCCTAGTCTGAAAGATTTAAATAATCCGATCTTGGATGGTGTTCTTTATTCTGCACAGATGGTTATCGCAGGTTTTCCATTCTTCGTTACCCTTGGAAAACGTGCAAGCAACACAAAACAGACAGTATTAGCAGCACTTCTTTCCAGTATCGCATACTATGCATGTATTGTTTTCGTAATTATCATGGTTGTATTCAACTTTGATGCAGTAACGGATCCGGCAACTGGAACAATGTATGCTTTCCCGGCACTGGCAGTTGTAAATAAACTCTGGAGTGCAGGTGGATGGACATATTCTCTCCTGATCTTCACAGGTATCTTCTCTACCGCAATCGGTTATCTGTGGGTTATGAGTGACCGTGTATTCCCGAATCAGGAAAATACAAAGAAAAACAAAATCTTTATTTTCGTTATGACAATCTTTGGTATTCTGGTAGGAGATAAAGTTCCGTTCTCTGTATTAATTAACGTACTGTTCCCATTCATTGGTGTGGCCGGTGTGATCATGCTGATTGTATGTACCGTACATCTGGTAAAAATTAAAGGAGATCCGGAAACAGAAAATCAGGAAATATCTGAGAATGCATAGAAATTACCGATAATAAATGGGGCCGTTGCACGATGCATCTGCAACAGCCCTCTTTCTAAAAGGAATGGTTGTATGGGTTTCAAAGAAAAAGAGGTAACTGCAAAAGTTTTTAACATTCAAAAATGTTCCATTCATGATGGACCGGGGATGCGGACGGTAGTTTTTTTTAAGGGATGTCCGCTGAGATGCCTCTGGTGTGCGAATCCGGAATCGCAGAATTATTATTCGGAAATTACAGATAATCCAAACCGTTGTATTGGATGTGATGCCTGTACAGACATCTGCCCGAAAAACTGCATTTCCAGAAATGAAGAAGGGATGAGAAAGATTGACCGCAAGATCTGTGACCGATGTGGAAAATGTGTCGAAGTGTGTTATGCAGAATCGAAAACAATGGTCGGTGAGGACAAAACGGTCGAGGAGATCATCCAGGATGTCCGTCGGGATAAAAGATATTATATCAATTCCGGGGGAGGGGTTACCTTTTCCGGCGGCGAGCCGCTTACACATCCGGAGTTTTTGTTAAAGCTTGCGAAGGCGTGTCATGAGGAGAAGATTCATACTGCCATTGAAAGCTGTGGTTATGCAGAGTTTGAAAAATTTGCTCCGGCATTGGAGTATATTGATTTTATCTTTATGGATTTAAAGGAAATCGATCCGGAAATCCATAAAAAACTGACCGGACAGTCGAATCAGGTGATATTAAATAATATTCGCAGCATCAGCGATATGGGAAAATCCATTTATTTAAGGGTTCCGGTGATTCCAGGCTGTAATGATCGGAAAGAAAATCTGACAGGAATTGCTGAATTTGCGGCTTCGATCAATAATGTACGGGGTGTGGAGCTTTTGGCTTATCACGCATTGGGAGTAAATAAATATAAAATTTTGGATCGTCCTTATGAACTGGATGGTACAGAAACACCAGACGATGAAACCATGTTTTCCTATGTTGAATGGATGAATGAAATTTTAATCCCGGCGGGGAAATCATGTCAGTTTAAAAAGAATTAGGAGGAGAAACGGTTATGTTGACAGAAAGAATTGAGAAACAAAGAGATAAGATGCGTGCAACAAAGCCACATATTTGTGTGGAGAGGGCAGAGCTGATCACAGAGTTTTACAGAAAATGTTCCTGTGATACCCCGACAATCCGCCGGGCAAAAATGTTGAAATATCTTTTAAATCACATGACAATCTATATCACCGAGTATGATCTGTTTGCCGGCAATCAGGCCAAAGAATACCGTGGAGTACCAGTATTCCCGGAATTTGGTGCAAACTGGATCATCGATTCGATTGATGAGTTTTCCACCAGGGGGACGGACCCGTTACAGATCAGTGAAGAGAATAAAGAAAAACTTGTCAAAGCACTTGAGTTCTGGAAAGATAACAGCTTTAAAGAACTGGTCGATGAACGGTTATCTCCGGAAGTAAAGGAAGCAGAGATTCTTGGTGTTCTTTCTGTTGGATCAAGAACCACCTCTACCGGACATGTCGTTCCAAACTATCCAAAAGTGTTAAGCATGGGATTAAATGGAATCATCAAACGCTGCCAGGATAAAATTGACAGCATCGAGATGGTAACACATGAGACCCAGAGAAAGATTGAATTCTGGCAGGGTATCATTATTGAATGTGAGGCTTGTATTGAATTTGCCGGACGGTATGTCAAACTGGCAGAAGAAATGGCAGCCAAAGAAACCGATGAAAAACGGAAAAAAGAACTGCTCCGCATTGCGGAAAACTGCCGCAATGTACCGGCAAATCCTCCGAAAAATACCTACGAAGCACTTCAGTTCTTCTGGTTCATGCATCTGATCATGCAGATTGAAAACAATGGACATTCCATCGGTCTTGGACGTTTTGACCAGACAATGTATCCATATTATAAAAAAGACCTGGAAGAAGGCAAGATTACCTTTGACGAAGTCGTAGAGATGATCGAAAGTCTCTGGATCAAGATTACGGAAATTATCAAAGTCAGGGATGCCTTTGACGCACAGGCTTTCGCAGGATTCCCAATGTGGCAGAACTGTGCAGTCGGCGGAATACTTCCAAATGGTAAAGACGGCGTGAATGAGTTCTCCTATGCGATCTTGCGTGCTACTTATGAAGTAAGGACAACCCAGCCAACGATCTCCTTCCGTTATCACGATGGAATTGATCCGGAATTCTTCAAGACGGCACTGAAGATGATCCAGGAAGGTCTGGCAACACCGGCAATGTTCAATGATAAACTGGTTATTCCTACCGTACTGGCCAAAGGTGCCACAATCAAAGAAGCCAGAGACTGGAGTATTGAAGGATGCGTGGAAAACTATGTTACAGGTAAGACAGATGGACGTCCGGTTGTTGGATATATCAATACCGTAAAACTGGTTGAATTCGTATTAAATAATGGTATGGATCCGGTTTCCGGAAAACAGATTGGTCTGCCAACTGGTGATCCAAATGAGATGAAGACTTTTGAAGACTTCATGGATGCTTACAGAAAACAGATGGAATACTTTACAAAGATGATGTGCGAGGCGTATAATATTGTTGGTGCATGCCAGGCTACCATGGTTCCATGTATGTTATCCTCCGCACTGGTAGACGACTGTATCGAAAAAGGACTTTCCCTTCAGGAAGGCGGAGCAAAATACAACTTCTCCGGATCCTTTATTACATCGATGGCAAATGCAGCCGATTCCCTTGCAGCAATCAAGAAGTTTGTCTATGAAGAAGAAAAGATTAGCTTTGACGAGTTGAAAGATGCTCTGGCAAAAGATTTTGAAGGACAGGAACCATTAAGACAGATGCTTTTGAACAAAGCACCGAAATATGGAAATGATGATGATTATGTAGATGAATTAGCAAGGGAAGTCGTAGAAAGTGCTACCGACGAAATCGATAAATATCTGGATTCCAGAGGTGGAAGATATGTACTCTCCGTACTTTCCCAGTCATTTAACGTTTTACAGGGAAAGAGCGTCGGAGCCACACCGGACGGACGTCATGCGTTTGATGCCTTAGCCGACAATGCTTCACCGGTAATGGGAAGAGATGTAAACGGCCCGACAGCAGCCCTTCGTTCTGTATCGAAGATCGACCAGTTCCGTCCGTTGATCGGAACACTGCTCAACCAGAAGTTTGACCCTAAGATCGTAGAAGGAGAAAAAGGTCTTGAGATTTTATCAACCATGGTCAAATCTTATTTCGATGATTTTGGCGAACACGTTCAGGTAAATGTCGTGGATGAGGCAACCTTGCGTGATGCCCAGGTTCATCCGGATGCTCATCGGAACCTCATGGTTCGTGTTGCCGGATATTCTGCTTATTTCGTAGAGTTAGACAGGGGAGTACAGGAAAATATTATCAGCCGTACCGCACAGCAGGGACTGTAAATGTTTTGTAACTATTCAGAGCCATGCACAGTAGCGATTGTGCGAATGGGGTGCTGAATCGTTATAATATATCTTTATAAAGAAGATTTATTTTTGAAATATAGTTTTTTTTGTGTCAATGCCCGCATTGCTCAAAGCAAAAGCACTGTAGAGAAGGTATGAAATAGAAGATAGGAAGCCGAAAAGAACCACAATATAACCCCGGTCAATATGTTCTATTTCGTTGATACCTAAAATAACAGGATTTCCAATATCCCAGTGACATGATTTTCGTGCGAATCATATCAACAAGAACACAGAACCTCTCTGAAGTGTTTTGGAAAAATTTTACAGTGCTTTTGTGGGCACTGGAATCCGAAAGTCAGGATTTCTTTCAATCATAAACTAAAACTTCCCATACCCAAAATGGGATTCGCACCTTGAAAATTCAATATTTC
>CAVFXN010000014.1:0-27888 GCA_963626755.1 Bacteroidaceae bacterium | reverse complement strand
TCCATATACAATGCAAAATATTTAGCATAGCAATTTTTTATTAAATAATATATTTAATAAAAAATTGCTATGCTAAATATTTTGCATTGTATATGGATCCACTATGTGAGTTGTGAGATGAAGCAGCCAACAGGGGCATTGAAGGAGAGAAAGTAATGATATCATTGTATTCTTTAATTTGGACGGTTATTGTATGTACTCCAGTCATCCTGGTCATATTTTTCTTGCAGAGGAAAACGAGCTGCCTTATACAGTATGGGATTACTTTTCTGATGATTCTTTCCACTTTTTGTTTCTTCAGAATGATAGTTCCAATTGAGATGCCAAAGGTTCAGAAGGTAATTAGTGATCCTTTGGTATTTCCTTTTCTTATGAAAATGTATTCCAGTTTTGGGGAAGATGGCCAGGATAAAATCGAAAAAATATTAGTATGCATCTGGATCGCAGGAGGTCTGATTTCCTTCATTCAGATGATCCGGGCTTCTCGGGAGGCAGATGAGGGATTAAAAAGATGGTGCAGGAAAGATGAGGGAAGGGCGGAAAGGATTTTAAAAAAGATAGCTCCGAACTGTTCGATTGAAATATATTACAGTCTGGCAACACGCACTCCTCTTTTGAAAAATCTATGGCATCCCATCATCTATCTGCCGGAAAAAGATTATAGTAATCTGGAAATGGAATTTATTTTAATGCATGAATACACCCACTGGAAAAGAAAAGATCTGTGGAAAAAAATACTGACCAGATTCTTGTGTGTTGTATTTTGGTGGAATCCCCTGGTGCATCTGTTTGCCAATGAAGTATCCAGGCTGATTGAGATGGCATGTGATGAGGATATGGTAAAAAGGTACCGTATGGAGGGTGTACTAAATTATCTGGATACGCTTTGTTATATGGCGGGAGGAGTCAGAAAAAAATTATTGCCGGAAGCCGTTAATATACTGGAATTTACCGGTATAAAGACAGTAAGTACCCTAAAGCAGCGTTTTTTTTATCTTCTGGAATACCGGGATTCCAAAGTAGTCCGGCGAACTAATTTGCTCGTACTGTGCCTGTCCATTTTATGGATATTGGCATCTTACTACTTTATTTTACAGCCGAAATACGAGGTTCCAGTTGGCAATCTAAAAGAACAGGGGATTTCTGTTATTTCCAATGAAAAGAATGCCTATCTGAAGAAAAAGAAGGATGGAACCTATGTGTTTTGCTTTGAACAATATATGCAGGAAGTGGAAAAAGAGGAGGTGCAGAAAGGACTCTATGATGCTTATCCGATCGTAAAGGAAAAATAAAAAACAGGAAAAATCTGTCGGAAGAAAATCATCGGAGTAAAAAAAGAATTTCAGTAATAAGAATAAAAGTCTAAAATTTTGTTGAATTTAATGGTATTTTATTATATGATATAAGAAATACTATAAACAAAAGAAGAGGTCAAAATTATGAGTAAAAAAATTCCGAAAACAACAAACAGTGAAAAACAGATTTTAGAAGTATTGTGGGATGAGCAGACCGCTCTGACATCATCAGAGATTGTGAATGTGTCTGATGACCGTACCTGGAAGTCAAGTTCCGTACATCTGTTACTGAATTCCCTTTTGAAAAAAGGATTGGTACAGGTAGCGGGATTTAAAAAGACGACAAAGAATTATGCCAGGACATTTGAACCGACAATGACAAGAGAAGAGTACTCGATTAAGCAGATCAGACAGGATCAAAGGAATACGAATCGTACTTTATCCAGACTTTTTACCGCTTTGTTGGAAGAGGAGAACAATCCGGAACTTTTGGATGAACTTTCTCGGATGGTGGATGCCCGCCGAAAGGAATTGGAAGAGAATCAGAACGTAAAATAGAAATAGACAGATTGCTCGCCTACAGGAGAGAGAATATGAAAAAAATAAACGTAAAGAGGGCAATGGCAGTAGTGATACTGAGTGTTGTCCTCTTTTTTCCGAAAACGGATCTTCAGGCAGCAGACTGGAGACCTATAGAAGCTCAGGTAACCAGTAAGGGGGAAACGGTGAACCTGTGTGCAGATCAGATAGGATATGTGTATCGTATATTTGCCGGAAAAGTGCAGAGATGTCTGTGGAATTATACCCGGAACCGATGGAAAACGAAATGGCAGGATCTTAATCCGATATGTCCGTCATGGAATTTCGGATGGGAGATACACAGATCAACAGAATAGAAAATGAAAAAAGGCCTTTGTGCACGAGATTCGTGACAGAGGCCTTTTTTTGATTCAACCGGGGTACACCTCCGGCTGGGTCAAACGCTTGAGTCCTGATTGAGCGTTCGAAAGAAATGTCCTGGAATTACAGGGTGGTGGGATAGGAAGAAATCGCACCTTTTTGTAAGACACTTTGCGCGCAGTAATGGTTGGATTTGGTTAAATATTCCTCCATTACTATCTGGCTGCAATGTTCTACGGTATCTGCCGTGACCTGGTCCCTTGCCATTTGATATAGCATGGAGCCGATAAAGGCATCTCCTGCCCCGGTTGTCTCGACTGCTTTCACTTTTTTGCCCGGGACACTTGCTCTGGCATATTTCGTATAGCTTTCCGCTCCCTGTGCCCCTTTGGTGTAGATGACCATTTTCACTCTTCCCCTGAATAATTCGGGCAATGCTTCTTCTATGACGGTTTTTCCTGTAATGAATTCCAATTCTTCGTCAGAAATTTTTACAATATCCGCTTTTGGAAGGAATTCGCGGATCCGTTGCCGGAGTAAAGAGGTATCATCCCAGAGGGCCAGTCTGACATTGGGATCAAAACTGATGAGTACTCCGTGTTTGGTCGCATATTCGATCGCTTTTTCATGAGCATCCTTCATCGGAAAGTCTCCGAGGGAAACAGAGCAAAAATGCAGGGCAAATGCATCGGTAAACCATTCTTCCTGGATGGCATCCGGTGAAAGAAGCATATCGGCTCCCGGTTTTCGGTAGAAAGAAAATTCCCTGTTTCCGTCTTCCTGCAAAGCGACAAAAGCTAAAGAAGTATTGGCCGTATCTGTTTTTGAAATATATTCGCATCCGATTCCGTAATGGTTAAATTCGTCAATGATTTTATTGCCGAAGGGATCGTTGCCAAGCTGGGTGATCAGCTGGGATGTGCCTCCGAGTTTTGTGAAGGCACCGCAAACATTCGCCGGTGCGCCCCCTACTTTCGGAAAAAAACTTTCCACCTGTTTGATAGGAACACCAGAATTCTGTGGGATAAAATCAATTAAAGCTTCCCCAATGGCTAAAAGTGTTTTCATCAATGCATCATCTTCCTTTCTTGCGGTTTCTGCTGTGATTCCAGGAGCATGGACAGAGTCAGATTTTCCAGATCCTGCATTCTTTTACGGATTTCATGTTGCGAATCTCTGGTTTTATTTTATCACTGTAAAATCTTGTTGTAAAAACATATTCTCCATGATTGACATAGATTTCAGCGATGGAATGATCCACAAAAACGGAAAGCTCATTTAACTGCTCCAGTTTTTGTTTCCTCAGGGTTCTGCCTGCCCCTGCTTTTTCATCCAAAATCAGGCTGAGCTCTTTCGTTTGATAGAGTAATTGCACCCCATCGGCTATCGTGAGTTCGAAGGAAAATGCTTCGTCAGGATGTGAACTTGTGCGAAGAGGAGACATGTCGCAGTCAGGATCCTTTTTTGCCGTGTCCTCAGGGCTGCAATCGCTGGAAAAAAACGTAAGATATAATTCATAACTTCGGAGGTCACCCATCTGGTCAATATCCAATAATTCTTTTCTGAGGCTTTTTATTTCCTCTACAGGATAGGAAAATATTTTATTCTTTTGATAAATCAGCTCCCGTGGGAGGGTCAGGCAATGGATCCAACCATCTTTTTCTTCCATATTATTATACGCTGCATCGGGAACGCCTGCCCATCCAATCATAATTCTTCTGCCTTTTTGATCCTCGAAAGACTGGGGAGCATAAAAGTCGAATCCCATATCCCATTCCTGGAACTCCCCTAATTCATAGTTGCCCCGGATGTCTCCGGTCATTGGAAAATAACCTGCCTGGTATTGATTTTGGTATCGATCTCCCTGGCTTGGGACTCCCTGGGGACAGCATGAGAGAATCTGAATATCACCGATTGGAAAATAGTCAGGACACTCCCACATGTATCCGAAGGATTCTTTGGTTGTCACTTCATTACATACATTCCAATCGGTTAAGTTTGTGGATTCGAATACGATCACTGCTCCATGATCTCCCTGTTTTCTTCCGCCTTGTACCATGTAATATTTGCCGTTTTCTTTCCAGACCTTCGGATCCCTGACATGACGGGTATAATCAGACGGGTAATCTTCATTGGTCATCAGAAGTTTCTTCTCACTGAAATGTCTTCCGTCATCAGAGGTGAGGTATATGGTATTTGCCCCACGGTTTGCATTAACATAATCAAGCTTTCCCGGTTCTTTGGTATTTCCGGTATAAAATAAGTGCATGGTATCGTTTTCGATCAGAGCACAACCGGAGTATGCCCCATCCTTATCCCACGGAGTGTCAGGCAGGATAGGAGCATTGATATATTTCCAGTCTGTTAAATTATCCGATACATAATGTCCCCAAGCTTTTAGATTGCGCACAGGATAAAAAGGTGCGTATTGAAAGAATACATGATATTCTCCGTGAAATTGGCACAGGCCGTTGGGATCGTTCAGCCATCCAACGGGAGGCATCAGGTGATACTTCATTTGATATAGGTTTTCTGTGCGCTTTGTGGTTGTATTATACTCATTTTCTTTTGCTGTAATCTCTTTTGCCATGATAGTATCCATAGTTATTTCACCTGCCTGTTTCGGTTGTATTCTCACTGTAGCGTAGATTTCTGTTCCTGGTTATCTGGTAAGGTGCATCAGGGGATCCAGTTCGTTCACGCTTTGTCCGGTAATGCCTTCCACTTTTTCAAAAGCATCGCTGTTGGTGATAATGACCGGTGTGATAACCTGGTATCCTGCCTTGGTAATCTCTTCGATATCAAAGGTGATCAGGGTATCGCCTTTTTCTACCGTATCGCCCTGGGCGACATGGGCTTCATAAAATTTTCCGTCAAGTTTTACGGTGTCAATTCCTATGTGGATCATCATTTCCACGCCCTCGTCATTTACGATAGCGATGGCATGTTTGGTCGGGAATAACGCTTCGATTTTTCCGGAGAAAGGTGCCGTTACTTTTCCTTCGTCCGGAATGACAGCGACTCCTTTTCCAAGAAGTTCCCCGGCGAAAGTAGGGTCATCGACTTTGGATAATTCTACAACCTTTCCTTTTAATGGGGAAACAATTTCTATGTCGGTATTGTCCGTGACTTTTGCAGATTTCTCTACATTTTCACTGGTTACTTTTTCTGGGCTGGTGTTGTTTTGACTGTTTTTTGAATTATCTTCTTTAAATAAAATCCATGAGATGGAAAAGGCTACTACAGTGGCAACGATGATGATGAGTGCATACTGTACCGTGTAACTGGTCGTGATCAAAAATCCGAAAATACCGGTGATTCCGTATGCGGTTGCCCCTACACCGGTCACTCCTGCAACCAGTGCACCTGCTGCCCCGCCGATGCATCCTGCGATAAAAGGTTTCATATATCGAATGTTTACACCGAAGATCGCCGGTTCTGTAATGCCCAAATAAGAAGATAAAGCGGCCGGAAGAGCGATGGATTTTGTTTTTGCATTTTTTGATTTCACAGCTACGGCGAGACAGGCTGCTCCCTGTGCTACGTTGGCTGCTGTAGCGATCGGCATCCATGTGTTGATTCCGTTGGCACTGAGCATTCCTGCTTCAATGGCATTATACATATGATGTAATCCTGCAACGACTGTCGGTGCGTAAAAAGCGCCTACGAAAGCTGCACCGATACCAAATGGGAGTGTGATGAGAGACTGTGCACCGGTAAGAACCCAGTTTTCTACAGTAGAGAAGATTGGTCCGATGATTGTAAGGGTGACATATCCGGTTACCAGCACGGTAACTAAAGGAGTGACGAACAAATCAATAATTTCCGGTACAATCTTGTGTAGTTTCTTTTCCAGGACGGACATAAGCCATACGGCAATGACGACAGGAATTACGTGTCCCTGGTAACCTACCAGCTGAATCTTATATAATCCAAACCATACAGATGCGGTAGGTATGGAGGAGGCATCCATTCCGGATACAGACCAGGCATTGATCAAATCGGAATGGATCATGATCATACCAATGACGGCACCGAGATAAACATTTCCACCAAATGTCCTTGCCGCACTGATCGCAATCAGGATCGGAAGAAATACAAAGGCCGCATTACTGAATAAATGAATGATTGTGTACAGTGAAGAGTCTGCCATCTGCGGCCAGACATTGCAAAATCCTTCCAGCAAGCCCATTAACAGACCACTGGCAACGATGGCCGGAATAATAGGAACAAAAATATCTCCCAGTGTTTTGATTCCACGTTTGAAAATATTTTGTTTGGCAGCCGCTGTCTGTTTCACTTCTTCTTTACTGGATTCAGAAATACCGGCCAGAGCAATGAATTCCTCATAAACCTTGTTCACGGTTCCGGTTCCAAAAATAATCTGGAGCTGTCCCTGTGCTTCAAAAACACCCTTGACTCCATCAACGTTTTCTAACTGGTCTTTGTCACATTTGGAATTGTCAGCGATCACAAGCCGTAGTCTTGTCGCACAATGTGCTGCGGAAACAATATTTTCTTTTCCGCCAATGAATTCCAATGTCTGTTTGGCAACATTCTTATAATTCATAATTCCCTCCCAAATAAAAAAGTATTACGTGTTTCGATATGATACCATTCTCATATTTTATGCATTTTAGATAAAATATATTATTAAAAATAAATGATAATTTATATGGTATCGTTCTCATATTGTAATTTAATTATAAACATAATATCCCGATTTGTAAATGAACAATTCTGATGAATCGTATGCCTTCTTTTTATGCTTTTTGCATAATAAAATATTTTTGTTGTTCAAACTGACTGATTTTCTATCACCTCATAGCTCATTTTTATTTCTTTTTCTATAAAATGTCCCTCTTTCATCATTTCTAAAAGAATGGATGCCGCCTCACGTCCGCCTGTTTTATAAAATAAATGGACGGTTGTCAGCCTTGGAAAGATTCCATGGCCGATGGTGGAATCGCCGATTCCGACAAACTTGATATCCCGTGGGATGTCAAGGCCATGTTCTTTGGCACAGCTCATGGCTCCGATGGCGATCGTATCTGTCGCGCAAAAAACCCCGGCAATTTCGCGATCAAGCGCAAGTAATTTCTCCATTGCCGTATACCCTTGGTCAAAAGAAAAGCCAGATTCCATTTCCATGATGTTTTTTTCGTCGATCTTGCGATGACTCACCTCGGATCGGAAGCCGCGGTATCTTGCCTCACCGGCAGCCTTGTCCTTTTGGGTCACACCGATATATGCAATTTTCTTTTCTTTGGTATCGGACAGCCCGTCAAATAATATTTTTGATATATCTTTTGCCGCATGGTAATCATCATGATAGATGCAGGTGTATCCTTTGACATACTGACCTAATATGACAATCGGTACTTTTAATTGTTTTAATGCTTTTTTATGGCTTGTCGTAAAAATAGTCCCGATCAGAATGATACCGTCCACCTGGTTCTCCTTAAATATTTTCAGGTACTTCAGTTCCTCTTTTTCGTCATTAAAGGTATTTGCCATGATCAGCTGGTACTCCGTTTCGGAAAAAATTTCACTGATTCCTGCCACCATCCTGCTGATGGATTCGGAATTGATCTTCGGAATAATGATTCCGACAAGTTTGGTCCGCTTATTTCGAAGCATCTGAGCCTGGGCGGATGGTGTGTATCCTGTTTTCTCTACTACGGCTTTGATTTTCTCTTTTTTTTCCGCACTGACATATCCATCATTAAAATACCTGGAAACGGTGGCTCTGGAAACACCGGCCATTTTTGCAATTTCATTAATGTTCATTCCTCTGCCTCCCTGGGAATTCGTGGTTGTTTCTTTCGTATGATGTAGCGGCTGTCTGATCAGGAGAGATATAATTTACGTGAGAGCTCGAGAAGTTTTGGATCTTCTGAACTGTTTAAAAAAGTGACACTGCCTTTATGTGTGTGGTTCGGATTCTTTAAATTCGATACCGTCAGTCTTCGAAGCAGCTCTTTGGCTGTGCCGTAACCCCCATCAAAAATGGTAACAGAAGGGCCAGCGATCTCCTGGATGAGATTTTTTAAAAAAGGATAGTGCGTACATCCGAGAACAATGCCGGTAATCTGTTTTTCTTTGTAAGGATCGAGAAGACGGTGGATAAAGTTTTCCAGATGTTCTCCGGATAAAATTCCCTGCTCTACGAATTCCATCAGACCCGGGCACGGAAGCGGATAAATTTCTGCCTGGTTTTCATAAAGTTTTTCCAGGTTGTGGAACTTCTCTTCATGGAGTGTCATGGGAGTCGCCATGACGAGGACTTTGGCGTGTTCGCAGGCTAAAACAGCGGGTTTAATGGCAGGCTCGATGCCGACCAGAGGCAGATCCGGATACATATCTCTCAAAATGCGGACCGCGGCACTGGTAGCGGTATTGCATGCTACTGCCACCGCCTTGACATGTTTTTTTTCTATAAAATTGGTGATGTGCTCAATGGTAAATTTACGGACTTCCTCCAATGTTTTGGTGCCATAAGGTGCATTTTTGGAATCTCCGTAATAAATAAAATCTTCATTTGGCATAAGCTTTGTCATTTCTTTTAAGACGCTTATGCCGCCCATGCCGGAATCGAACACGGCAATTGGATCCGATAACTGGTTCATATATCCCTCCTGTAATCAACCAGGAATGGAGCTCTCCTCCTGATTGGATTTCCTTTATTTAAAAATAGTATAGTGTCTTTTTTCTGTGAAATCAAGTCAGATTACGTAAAGGAAGAATAAAATGGGTAGTTCACAGAGTGGAATGGATGTGGTATAATTTAAAGCGTTTTTGAGATAGAAGTAAAAAAAGAGAAAAAACAAAGAAAGAGGAAAAAAGAAATGGGGCAGACATATTTAGTTGTCAGTGATAACCATGGTATGATGGATAATTTGGGATATATATTAGAAGAATACCGTGGGAAGATTGACGGGCTGATTCACTGCGGAGATATGGAGATTCCACCGGAGATGCTAACAGAGCTGGCTGGCTGCCCGGTTTATATGGCAGAAGGAAATTGTGATTATCATTTCGGACAGGATAAAGAAGCATTATTTGAAGCAGAAGGGCACATTGTTTTTGTGACACATGGAGATTTATATGGAGTAAGCTGGGGAGAACAGGATCTGGTAGACCGATGCCAGGAAATGGGAGCAGACCTGGTATTTTACGGACATACCCACTGCCCGTCCTACCATGTATATGAGGAGGAGGGTGTGACGGTACTCAACCCGGGGAGTCTTAACCTGCCAAGACAGAGGGAACCGCAGGGTGGTACCTTTTTGATCGTAAACCTGGAAAAAGACGGGACGATTGTTCCGGAACTCTATGTGTTATAAGGCAGATGTGATATGTCTGGCAAGGAGGATGAAATGAAAAGACAAAAGCGGGCAGCAGTGATTAACGATGTGACCGGATTCGGGAGATGCTCCGCGGCCGTGGCACAGCCGATTATTTCTGCGATGAAAATACAATGCTGTATCATGCCAACGGCGATCCTGTCGGTGCATACCGGTTTTCCGGACTATTTTTTGCAGGATTATACACCGTATTTTAAACAATATATGGACAGCTGGAAAAAAACAGGAATAGAATTTGATGGCATTTGCACAGGATTTATCGGATCCAAAGACCAGATCGGATTGGTGGAAGAGTTTTTTGGCCAATTTAAAAAGAAAGATACCCTGACGGTGGTGGATCCGGTCATGGGTGATTATGGGAAATTATATTCTTCCTATACCGATGATATGTGTCAGGAAATGAAAAAGCTGCTTCCCTATGCAGATGTCCTGACGCCCAATCTGACGGAAGCCTGTAAAATGCTGGATCTGGATTACCATACCGCTGATTTATCCGAGGAAGGGTTGGAAACCATCTGCAGGGGACTGAGTGAAAAAGGTCCGGGCAGGATTGTGATTACCGGCCTTCAGCAGGGAAATCAAATATTTAATTATATTTTTGAAAAAAATAAAACATCTGAGTTGCTTTCTACCAGAAAGATCGGCGAGGATCGCTCCGGGACAGGGGATGTCTTTTCTTCCATTGTAACCGGGGCACTGATACAGGGACAGGATTTTAAAACTGCAGTAACAAGGGCAGTGCGTTTTTTAGATAAAGCGATTGCCTACACCGCACAGATGAATCTACCCTGGAATTATGGCATATGTTTTGAGGAATATCTAAAGGAGATTTAAGGATGATTTTATATACTGCAAAAAAAGGAGTTTACTATAACCTGGAGGATTTTAAAGAGGACTTGTCTGATCTGGGCGAGAATGGTTTTACCAATAAAATTTATATCAATATGACAAACCGCTGTTCCTGCTCCTGCACTTTTTGTTTGAGGAATTTCAAAGAATTTGACCAGCATAACACTCTTTGGCTGGAAAAAGAACCGGAGGTAGAAGAGGTCAAGGCATTGTTTTCCCACTATGACTGGTCCCATGTAGCAGAAATCGTTTTCTGTGGATTCGGGGAACCGACCATGCGGCTGGATGATATCATCGAAGTGGGAAGCTGGCTGAAGAGTATCCATCCGGAGATTCCGCTCCGTCTCAATACCAATGGGTTATCCGACCTGGTATATGGAGAGCCGACAGCAGGACGGTTTGCCGGGATTTTTGACACGGTATCGATCAGTTTAAATTCGTCCACAGCTCAGAAATATCTGGATATTACGAGAAACCGGTTCGGCCTGGCTTCCTATGATGCGATGCTTTCTTTTGCCAAAGCCTGCCAGAGATACGTTTCCTGTGTTGTGATGACTGTGGTAGATGTGATCGGGGAAAAAGAAGTAGAAGATTGCCGGAAAGTATGTGATGATAACGGATTGTCACTGCGTGTCCGCGCTTATGAGTCGAACTGATCCGTCTTTTCTGCCCGCCTTTGTTCCGGACAAGATAAAACGGTTGTGAATTTGATAACAGAGGAGGATAATTATGGACTATTTACTGGATGTACATACACATACCATTGCCAGCGGCCATGCTTATAACAGTATGATGGAGATGGCAAAGGCCGGTTTTGACAAAGGATTGAAACTTCTTGGAATCACAGAGCATGCTCCGATGATGCCGGGAAGCTGTAATACGCTCTATTTTCATAATCTGAGGGTAGTGCCGCGGAGAATGTGCGGCATCGAGCTGATGCTGGGAGTCGAACTGAATATTATTGACTACGATGGCCATGTGGATCTGGATATGTATTCCTTAAGGCAGCTCGACCTGAAAATTGCCAGTTTACACAACCTGTGCATCCTGCCGGGAACCAAAGCGGAAAATACAAGGGCGATCCTCGGGGCAATCCATAATCCGATGGTGGATATTATCGGGCATCCGGATGACGGAATCTATCCTCTGGAATACCGCCCGATCGTCGAGGCGGCAAAAGAGACATCCACTCTTCTCGAGGTGAATAATAACTCATTAAATCCAATTGGCGCAAGAAAACATACCAGGGAGAATCTGATCCGGATGCTGGAATTATGTAAAGAATACGAACAGCCGGTGGTAATGAATAGCGACTCCCATATTTTCTGTGACGTAGCCCGTCGTGATTTTTCAGAAGCCTTGCTTCAGGAGATCCATTTTCCGGAAGAATTAATCGTAAACCGTTCCGTGGACGTGTTCAAGGAATATATTAATCAAAAGTATACCAACCTCTGATAGAGTTTACGGTCGGAAGTTACGGGATTTCCGGAAGCAGATTTATAAAAAGGCGTGGCATTGGAAAGGGGAGAAGTGATATGGGAAAGAACATACGTAATCCGGAGACCAGGCGTTTAATGGAAGGGATTCTGACACTGGAAACCGTAGAAGAATGTTATGCATTTTTTGAAGATTTATGTACGATCAATGAGATGCTTTCGTTAGGGCAGCGTTTTGAAGTGGCAAATATGCTCCGGCAGCATTGCACTTACAATGAAGTGGCTGAAAAAACGGGGGCTTCCACTGCGACAATCAGTCGGGTGAATCGGTGTCTTAATTACGGAAACGACGGATACCAGCTGGTAATCGGGCGAATGGAGAAATGTGGCGATCAAAGCGGCAAAAAGAAGGAAGAAAAGCAATAAAAAAGCCCCTACCGGGCTTTTTTATTTTCACTCAGTCGGGGAAATCTTCCTCCTCTAAGTCTTAGCGAATCTGGCGTGCAAGACTCTCAAGCGAGTCTTGACTTCCTTTCGATTCACTTCTTTTTCTGGTTTTTCTTCTTTTCCGCAGGAGAATGTTCTGAAGCATGTTCTTTGCGCCGACGGTCGATCAGCTGTTCAATAATCTGCTTGCGCAAATAGATGTCATAGCTGAGTTGATAAATAAAAGAAAAATCATCCAGGTATTCTTTTTCTTCTTCAGAAAGAGGATAGCTGGAAAAAGAATTCCGGCTTTCTTTCCAGGTCGAGAGAATCTCTTCTGTGAGGGCCGGGTGTTTTTTTGTATTGTCCTGTAACACTTTCTGGTAGATGGCTTCCAGTGTCAGTCCGTTTTCACGGTTTTTTGGGAAATATTTTTCAGAAAGTGGTGCCAGAAGATTTTGAATATCTGAGATAGATAAGATATTTTTTAAATAATAGATCATGATCAGCAAAAGAACATGTTCCCTGGAGTACTTCTTCTTTTCCGAAGGGGGGAGAAGATGGTTCTTCGTGTAGTTGTTCACCATGGTTTTCGTCATGATCTTATCTTCCGGATATCTTTTGGACTCCGCCAGCTTGGTATCCATAAGAGTAGTCACCTGATCCATATATAAACCGATATCCGGTATGTCTTCTGGTAGGATAGATTCTGTCTCGGTCAGGCTGTTCAGCCAATCTTTATAGTCTTCCAAAATAGTACCTCCATATTATGATAACTATATTATATAGTTTTTATTACCATATGACAAGAGGGAATTTGCAAAATGGAATTGTTAAAAATATGGAAGAAATTGAAAAAGAAGTGACATGGTTAGTAATTTATTGTATAATAAGCACACAGTGAAAATATGCAGAGAAATAGGAGGTAATATGGGATTCTTTAAGGGACAGCTTGCCAATGTAGTAGAATGGGAAGAATATCGGAATGATGTTATTTTTTATAAATGGAATAACAGTGAGATCAAAAAAGGTTCCCGTTTGATTATCCGTCCGGGACAGGACGCAATTTTTCTATATAATGGAATCGTAGAAGGCGTATTTCAGGATGAAGGGAATTACGATATTGAATCGGACATTATCCCCTTCCTGTCGACATTAAAAGGTTTTAAATTTGGGTTTAACAGCGGAATCCGTGCCGAAGTTCTTTTTATCAATACCAAAGAGTTTACGATGAAGTGGGGAACCAAACAGGCGGTGAATCTGCCGAATCCGTCACTTCCAGGAGGCATGCCGGTTCGGGCGAATGGAACGTTCCAGTTTAAGGTAGGAGATTACCAGGTCTTAATTGAGAAGGTGGCCGGGATTAAAAAGCAGTTCACCACGGAGGAAGTCCGGGAACGCGTTCTTTCGATGCTTAACCAGCTTCTCTTGCGGTGGATTGTCCGGGAAGGAAAAGACATGTTTAATATCCAGGCCAATGCCGTGGAGATTTCCCAGGGAATTATGGGAGAACTGAATGGGGAGATGAATAAAATTGGTCTGTGTGTGACCGGTTTTCAGATCGATTCCGTCAGCTACCCGGAAGAGATCCAGGAAATGGTAAACAAAGTAGCCGGCCAGAGCATGGTGGGTGACATGGGAAGATATCAGCAGATGGCGATGATTGATGCCCTCGGAAAAGGCGGATCTTGCGGCAGTATGGCAGCAGATATGGCCTCCATGCAGATGGGTATGATAATGGGGCAGCAGATGGTGAACCAGATGCAAAGCCAGATGCAAAATACAGGCCAGGTGCAGAACATGAATCAAAATATGAATCAAAATATGAACCAGGCTCCAAACCAGAATCCGATGCAGGGACAGCAGCCGGCAGGGACACAGGCTTCCTCTGGAACAGTGCCGAATTTCTGCCCGAACTGCGGACAGAAAACACAGGGAGCTAATTTTTGTTCGAATTGCGGACAGAAACTGGTTTAGAAAGGGCAGAAAATGAGTATGTATGATGCCTTGAATAAAGAACAAAAGGAGGCGGTCTTCTGTTCGGAAGGCCCTCTTTTAATGCTTGCAGGTGCCGGTTCCGGAAAAACAAAATCCCTGACGCACCGTATTGCCTTTTTAATTGAAGAAAAGGGCGTTTCCCCGTGGAATATCCTTGCAATCACTTTTACGAATAAGGCGGCGCAGGAGATGAGGGAACGGGTGGATGATCTACTGGGCTATGGCTCAGAAGATGTGTGGATCAGCACGTTTCACGCTCTTTGCAGCCGGATCTTGCGGCGTAATATTGAGCAGCTTGGGTATGACAGGAATTTCACGATTTATGATGACAGCGATCAGAAGTCGCTTCTGAAAGAAATCATGAAAGAAAGGAAGATCGATTCCAAACAGTTTCCGGAAAGGAGCATTCGGTCGGAAATTTCTTCTGCAAAAGACGAATGTAAGTCTCCACTGGATTACCGCAATGAATATGGAACGAATTACCGGAATCAGGTCATTGCAGATATCTATGAAACCTATCAAAAAAGGCTCCGGGGGAATAATGCCCTGGATTTCGATGATCTGCTGATGAAAACGGTCGAGCTTTTCCAGATGGCCCCGGATGTTTTAGAATATTATCAGGAGCGGTTCCAGTATATCATGGTGGATGAGTACCAGGATACCAACACGGCACAGTTCCTTTTGATCAGTCTTTTGGCAAAAAAATATAGAAACCTGTGTGTGGTAGGAGATGATGACCAGTCGATTTACAAATTTCGGGGAGCCAATATTTATAATATCCTGAACTTCGAAAAAGTTTTTCCGGATGCAAAGGTAATCCGTCTTGAGCAAAATTACCGTTCCACCCAAAATATTTTAAATGCTGCCAATGAAGTGATCGCCAATAATAAAAAGCGAAAAGAAAAGAAACTGTGGACGAAGAATGATGTCGGGGAACTCGTGCATTTTAGGCAATACGATACAGAATATGAGGAAGCAGAGGGAGTGGTATCCCAGATTTCTTTTTTATCCATGCGCGGGACAGAGTATAAAGATATGGCCATTTTATACCGGACCAATGCACAGTCCCGTATTTTTGAAGAAAAATTGAAACAGAGAAACATCCCCTATACGATCGTGCGTGGTATCAGTTTCTATGACAGGAAAGAAATTAAAGACCTGATGAGCTATTTCAAAGTCATTGATTATGGCATGGATGATCTTTCGAGCAAAAGGATCATTAATGTGCCGAAAAGAGGAATCGGACAGACCACGGTGAATCGGCTGCAGGATTATGCCATTCTCCATCAGATTAGTTTTTTGGATGCGGTCTTTGCAGCGGATGATGTTCCAGGAATCGGACGGGCTCTTTCCAAACTTCATCAATTTACTGAAATGATAAAAGATTTCAGGGAGTACGCATCGGAGCATGGGATCAGTGAGCTGCTGGAGTATATTCTGGAAAAAACACAATACAGGAAAGAACTGGAAGCAGAGCAGACAGACGAATCCAGAAGCCGTCTCGAAGATATTGAAGAGTTGTTTAATGATATCATTTATTATGAAGAGGAGGCAGAAGAGCCAAGCCTTCGGGAATTTTTAGAAGAAAAAGACATGTATACCCTGAATGCCGGCATCGACCAGATTGACGATGAGGACAATAAAGTCATGTTGATGACTTTACATAATGCGAAAGGTCTGGAGTTTTCCAATGTATTTCTCGGCGGCATGGAAGAAGGCCTCTTCCCGGGATATAATGCCATGCTCTCCGGAGATGAATCAGAGATAGAAGAAGAACGCCGCCTTTGTTATGTGGGAATCACCAGGGCAAAAGAACGGCTGTTTTTAAGCGCGGCAAGCCGCCGGATGATTCACGGACATACACAGTACAACAGACATTCCCGCTTTATTGATGAAATTCCGGTTCAATATCTGGAAGAAAAGAAATCGTTTTCTCAACAGCGGGAAGAGAAGAGGACAATCTCGCAAAAAACTTATGGCCATGAACGTAACACGCAAAATATCACTGCCAAACTGCACCATCTGGACGATTTTAAGGTAAAGCCGATCGACCGCTTAGAGTATCAGATCGGAGACCGGGTCAAACACATCAAATTTGGGCAGGGTACCGTGCTTGCGATGGAAAAGATGGGACGAGATTATGAAGTGACGGTAGACTTTGACCGAGTTGGACGGAAAAAAATGTTTGCCTCTTTTGCAAAATTAAAAAAAATTTCTCATGGTAAATAGATGTCTGACGTGATATACTAGAGAAAATGAAAATCAATCATAAGGAGGACTCAAAATGAAAAATATTGATGAAATACTTGGGGTAGCAAAATTATCAGAGTTAATAGGAAGTAAAAAAGAAGATGAAGAATCCAAAAAAGTATTATGGATCCTTGCAATCATTGGGGCAGTTGCCGCAGTTGCCGCAATTGCTGTTATGGTATACAAATATTTGTCCCCAGAGTATTTAGAAGAAGATGACGACGATTTTGATGATGATTTTTTTGAAGAAGAGGAAGAAGAACCTGTTGATGTAAAAGAAAAGTCAACTGATGAGGCCGCTGAGGACAAAGCAGAGTAATCACATAAGAAAATAAAAGTCAGTTTTATCACAGAACTGGCTGCGATATACAGCAAGATGGGGCTGTCGCACGAAAGCCATCTATACGGGATATGGTTAGAAATCGTTTCTTTATACCTGTATTTTGTATGGATCATGCTTCCTGCGGCAGCTCCATGCTGCTTATCCGGAGTCTTCCCTGAATGATAAAAAATAGAGTGTTATTTGTGTGAATTGTCTGAAAAAAATATATTATTAAAAAACTTAAAAAAAAGATGGCTAAAACAGTTGACATTTTCTTGTGAGTGGTATATAATCCTATATGTCAGCGCGTGAGAGCGCGAAAATATACCGGGGTGTGGCTCAGCTTGGCTAGAGTGCTTGATTTGGGATCAAGAGGCCGCAGGTTCGAATCCTGTCACCCCGATGTTTTTTGCGGGTGTAGTTCAATGGTAGAACACTAGCCTTCCAAGCTAGATACGTGAGTTCGATTCTCATCACCCGCTTCTGTCAAATGACAGATTTAGTAAAATCATATATTTACTGTATACGTGTCCGTAGCTCAGCTGGATAGAGCAACGGCCTTCTAAGCCGTGGGTCGGGGGTTCGAATCCCTTCGGGCACGTTCGTCAGGTTGTCCTGACTATATGGTGGGTGTGGCGCAGTTGGTTAGCGCGCCAGATTGTGGCTCTGGAGGCCGAGGGTTCGAATCCCTCTACCCACCTTAATGGGCTATCGCCAAGCGGTAAGGCACAGGACTTTGACTCCTGCATTCGCTGGTTCGAATCCAGCTAGTCCAGTCGAATCGGAAGTTTAAAGTTGTTTTTAAAATTTTAGTTACATATTATGGGATATTAGCTCAGTTGGTAGAGCACTTGACTTTTAATCAAGTTGTCCGGGGTTCGAATCCCCGATGTCTCATTTCAAAAATCGTTTTTAGAACGATTTTTGTTTTTTAAATATTTGAATATCGGGGTGTGGCTCAGCTTGGCTAGAGTGCTTGATTTGGGATCAAGAGGCCGCAGGTTCGAATCCTGTCACCCCGATGTTTTTTGCGGGTGTAGTTCAATGGTAGAACACTAGCCTTCCAAGCTAGATACGTGAGTTCGATTCTCATCACCCGCTTTTCTTGTCCTTTTTCTACAGATGTGATTCATTTTTATAGAAAAAACAGGATAAGAGGTTCATACTATTTGCGGATATGGCGGAACTGGCAGACGCGCTAGACTTAGGATCTAGTTCTTCGGAGTGCAGGTTCGATTCCTGTTATCCGCATTGACTTGAAATCCATATATGGCTTAAATAAGCCGTATATGGATTGTTTTTTTGTTATTTTTATGAAACAAGGGGCTTAAAAGGGGCAGATTATAAAATTTTTACTTCCCTGATTCTGTCCTGATCACGTTTCTTGAGTTTCTTGGTAACATGAAAATACACCTTCCTTGTGATGGCTGAATTCTCATGCCCAACACGCCTCGACACTTCCTCCAGAGTGATTCCCTCCGCTGCCAGAAGGGATACATGGGTATGCCTCAGTATGTGAGGTGTAATGTGTTTTGCGGTTCTTCCTTTAGAGGCTCCTTTCAGTGCCTGACTGTAAGATCCGTAACAGTATCGCCTTCCATTGTACTGGAAGAACAGACTGCATCCTGTGCACATCTTTTCAATAAGTGCGATCCTGCGCAACTCCACACATAAAGGTAGCAGTTCATCCTGGATGTAAACATCTCTCACACCAGCCGGAGTCTTTGATGTATCATGAAGCGTATCATTGGTGATGTCCCATGTTTTTGTAACATGAATCTCCCGCTGATCAATGTCTACATCATCGATACATAAAGCGATTGCTTCCCCGATTCTTAAGCCCGTGAGTGCCAGGAAGGTTGTAAGATCTTTCCATCTCTGTATACTGAGTGCCCCGATCAGTGCTTTCAGCTCCTCCGGTTCCAGATACTTATCCTGTATCTTTTCCTTCTTTGCATCGTCTTTTATTGGTTTCAGCTTCGACAGATAACTGATGTCTTTTACATAATCGTTATCATATCCCCAACGAATAAAAGCCTTGAATCTGGTGAGAAATTCATTTGTGCTTCCAATGCTCATACCGGACTCCGCTATCTTCTCCTTGATGTATCCCGCAGTAAGGTTATCAACAAGTGTATCATCTCCCAAAAGCCTGCATGCTGAATCAGCAAAGAAACCATTCCTGCGTTGTGTTGATTCCCTTATCGTGGTATACTGAGTCTGATATTTATTGCATAAAGCACGGAGCGTAACCTTTGCTACTCCTGTGGATGATATCTTTGCCAAGATTTTTTCGCTCAGGATGTGCTGGGCTGACTTCTGTGCTTTTCTGCTGTTGCTGTCCATGGTTATGGATACTCTTTTTCTTTTCCCTGATAATGGATCTGTGTATCTCTCAAAAGCCTTATATTTTCCACTTGGCAGTTCTTCAATCCACATGACCATCACCACCTAACATGGATGTATATGCTCCGAGGCCGTGCTTTACGGCATCTTTTCCACAAAGGAATGCACAGTTTAAAATGTCGACATCAGGCTGTATATGGTCTGGCAGTGGCTGTATCCCAAGCACCTGAAACCATTCAAAACCTTTCTCCTGGGAAGGGCATGAAGTCCCTGCTTCCCAGTTCTGTACTGTCTTCTTATTCACACCGAGTGACTTTGCCACGAACTCCTGGCTCTTTCCTGCTGCGTTTCTTGACTTCCTCCACATCTTTGCGAATCGTTCATTAATATCATATCGGTCCATATTTTTTCCTCCTTTTGATAAAAAATGGTATAAAATATTTCTCTCTGTAAATGTCTTTTTTGGGAATTTACAAATCATGATATAGCGAAATATAATGAAACATAAAGAAATATGTTGCAAAACACAAACATATATTCTAAAATAAGTGTGAGGGATTTCGCACAGTTAGCGAGGTGTGTATGAACAAAGAAGAGTTAAAAGTTAAATTGTGTGATCTCATTGAAAAGGAAGAGAATTATAGAGTGCTTTCCCTTATCTATAAAATTCTCAACAGGCTTTGAGCCATCGAGAGTCAGGTTGCTGGTACCTGGCTCTCTTTTTTACTCTTCATCATTCATCACACTTCCCATCTTTGACCATATCCGTTTGAGTGCTGCCATGTCCTGCTCATCCAATGAGAAGATAAACTTCGCCAGCTTCCTTCTGGTCGGATCAGAGTCATGGAACATCTCAGCAACGATCTCGGCGATCTCATCATCTTCATTTTTTGGAGCATGCATTTCACCTTCCCCATTACGGAGCCAGTGCTCATCTACACCAAATTCGTTACAGATGGCCTTGACCATCTGAGATGTCACATTCCGCTGCCCGCTCTCGATCAGTGAGATCGCACCATGTGACACACCGAGCTTTTCTGCAAATTCTCTCATACTTAATCCAGCATCAGCACGCACTATTTTGACTCGTTCATTCATTATTACACCTCCTTTCATTATGAATATATCACATAAATGGTTACACTGTAAACATTTTTTTGAAAAAACTGTTGACTAAGTAACCACATAATGATATACTATGGTTACAGAGTAACAATCGCATAAATACAGGAGGAAATCATATGCAGAAAATCATACTTCCATGCCTCCCTGAGGCGCAGCCGAAAACGAACTGGAAGGCTATATGGGTGAATCCAGAAACACAGGACAAGATCAGAGCATTGTCTGATGCATCTGGCATCAGCATGTACAGACTTACAGATTACATCGTAAATATCGGGCTCCAGTTTATCGAGTTGGAAGCACCGAAAGAAATGTAGATGCGATAAGCATCTTTAGGACCTTTAAGCTCAGTCGGAAGAGCTGTACTACACTTTGCGGTCCCGGGTTCGACTCCCGGAAGGTCCATTTGGTCGACCAGTAACTCGTAAACAGCCATAGAAAGGAGAATGACTATGGATAAGAAAATATTATCGGAAAGCAAAAGAGCACTTATCACTGAGATTGGCGAGATGATTCTGAAAGCATCTGACCAGGAGATTGCCATGGTATATGGATTGCTCATGGGAATCTCACTGGCAAAGGCATGATGGGAGGTGTAGACATGGCAACACCGTGGTTATCACGAAAAGACCTTGCAGCATCTCTCGGATGCAGTACCAGAAGAGTAGATAGTATCGTGAAAGGGATAAGGAACCTTATCCCGGACAGATATGACAGATATGTACTTGCCGGTACCCGCATCAACTATTATGCAGCAATCGACTATATGACCTATGAAAATGAGTTTTCTGATGAAAACATGAAGAAATTTGTTCCGGATTTTGATCCAGGAAAGATTTCATTTTTAGCAGGAGGAGAATCCACATTATGAAAGAAATATTAAATGTTTACTATGGAATATATGATACTCACATACTGAAACGAGTACCAGGAGTCTGCATCGAGACAACCGATGCCCATTTGATCAGTGCTATCAGAGAATGCCTTCATAACAGAGTAATAGCAACCGCATCATCTGACAACATGGATGAAGTGATCCGTTATGCATCATCGCTAAACGAGCTTAACGATTCCGAACTTCAGATGAACAAGGCAAAGGAGGAAGAACATGAGTAATCCTATCGTACCTGTTAAAGTCGGGTGCCGTCTTGGTACTATCACAAACAACCTGGAAGACGTAAAGATTTCTGTCATGAAATACTGTGACGATTACAGAAACGTGGTCGTGACAGAGGATACTGCAAAAGATGGCAAGCAGATGCTGGCAACGATCCGGAAGGAGCAGAAAGCCCTTGACGATGAGAGAAAGGCACTTAAAAAAGAATGGGAGGCACCATTTAAAGAATTTGAGAAAGAGTGTAAAGAAGTTATTTCTTTATACGATGAGCCGATTAATCTTATCAATGCCCAGCTTCGTGAACTCGAAGAAAGACGAATCGAAGATAAAAAGAGAACAATAACAAGCCTCTGGAGTGACACAGAAATCCCTATGGAGATCAATGGATTTCTGTCGCTTGATGCCATTTATAACACAAAATGGGAGAATGCAACATACAAAGAGAGTGCAATCCGCAAGGACATGGATGACCAGGTGGCCCAGATTAAGCTGGCGCATGACACGATTATTTCCATGAACCATCCATACGAGAATGAGGGGCTTTCTAAACTTCGTTCTACTAGATCACTGCAGGATGCCATTTCTTACATGACCACACTTAAGGCACAGGAAGACCTTATAAAGCAGAGAGATGCCGAAGCAGAGAAACGCAAGAAGGAGGAAGAAAAGCAACTTCAGGAACGTGCGGATGAGTTAGGAAGGGCAGATGTGATTGATGATCAGCTTGAATTTGAGGATATCCCTTTTGATGGTTTTGACCTTCCCAAAACATGTCAACCAATCTTTGAAGTGACAGCTTTCATTGATGCGGACCGGCTTACAGATTTTAAAAAGTTACTCGATGCAAACAGATACATTTATACAGTGAAGGAGATTTGACGATGGGAATTGAAGAAAAACTCATGAAGATCCAGTGCCGTATGAAATGCCCGAAGAATCTTTATAACTCGTTTGGTAAATACAAATACCGTAATGCAGAAGGCATCTGCGAAGCTGTAAAGCCTTATCTCCTGGAACAGAAATGCACACTGACTCTGAATGACGAAATTGTTTGTGTGGGTAATCGTATCTATGTAAAGGCTGAAGCAGTATTGATTGACACAGAAGGCGAAGGCCAGCATAGAGCAACGGCTTTCGCCAGGGAAGCTGTTACAAAGAAAGGTATGGACGATTCTCAGATTACTGGCACTGCCTCCTCTTATGCCCGTAAATATGCATTAAATGGTCTGTTCCTGCTGGATGATACCAAGGATGCGGATACGGACGAATATAAGATTCAAAACGATGAGATGGCAAAGAAAAAAGCTGCGCCACCACAGGACCCAAAAGTACCGGAAGAACAAGAAATCAGTGAGATCAATGATTCAAAGATCGACGTGAACAAGTGGGGCGCGCTCTGTACTATGGCGAGAGCGAAGAAGGTCTCACAAAGAAGCATTCTCGATTATTACGGATTAGAAGCACCGGCGCAGATGAACTTCTTACAGTGGAAAGAAACATGTGACAGGCTGCAGAACATGTAAAGGAGAATAACTATGAATAAATGTGAATTGCTCGGAAGACTTACGAAAAACCCTGACATCAGATATACGCAGGGGGAAAACACAACATGTATTGCAAGGTTTATACTTGCAGTGAATCGCAAATACAAAAAAGATGGCGATCAGAGCGCGGATTTCATCTCCTGTGTTTCATTCGGAAAAGTGGCCGAGATCATCGAAAAATACTGTGTTAAAGGTACGAAGATCTGTGTGGCTGGTCGCATCCAGACAGGATCATACACAAACCGAGATGGAAACAAGGTTTATACCACGGATGTAGTAGTAGAAGATGTGGAATTTTGTGAAAGTAAAAACTCTCAGACAACCGCAAAAGATGCACAAAAAACGATCAGCAGTCAAACATGAACGATGGTTTTATGAGTGTACCTGATGGTATTGAAGATGAACTTCCATTCGTATAGGAGCTGATCAGATGAAAGTAACCGGTAGTTATGCAGGAGCAAGCCTGTCTCTTGATGGGAGACTAGAACTTACCATGAGCATAAATGAGAAAAGAGATGCCATAGAGCAGATCAACCAGTTTGACAAAGAAACACTTTTCGATATCGATATAAGACCTCATCGTAAAAAGAGAACTCTTGATGCAAATGCTCTCTTATGGGCATGTATCGGTGATATTGCAAAGGCACTGGCTGCAGATAAATGGAAGATCTATCTCAAGATGCTGCGCAGATACGGAAAATATACTTACGTAATCATCAAACCGAATGTTGTGGAAGCAATGAAACGGCAGTGGCGGGAATGTGAGGAAGTCGGAGAAATCGATATACATGGCACAAAGGCCGTGCAGATGCTCTGCTACTTCGGCTCCAGCACATATGATACCAAAGAATTTTCGGACCTGTTAAACGGTGTTATAGGTGAGATGTACGAGATCGGCTTACAGCTTCCACCACCACGATCAGTACAGAAAGGACTTGAATTATGGGAAAAACATCACAGTGCGATAAAATCATAGGTTATTTATATGATTACGGGTCTATTACTCCGCTGGATGCACTCCAGGAATTTGGATGTATGAGACTTGCAGCGCGGATCGCAGACATTAAGGATAAACATCCTGAATTAAAAATCAATTCAAAACAGGAAGAAGGTACAAATCGATATGGAGAAAAAACAAGGTTCAGCCGGTACTTTATCGAGAGTGTACGAGCTGACAATTAATGGGAAATTCCCTACAAGAAATGAATACGATAAGACCCAGCGAGGGAACAAGTATTCAGGAAACAGAATGAAACATGATTACCAGAAGCTCTGTGAATGGCAGATCAGACAGCAATTGAGGAATGTTAAGATTTGCGGGAAGGTGAAAGTCCACGTTATCTGTTACGAGGATTCCTATCGAAGAGATCTCGATAACATCGGCGCATTCTTCTTTAAAGTGTTCCTGGATGCGCTGGTAAGATGCAAAGTCATTCGGAGTGATAACACAAAGAATGTAATACACCTCAGTAGTACAGTCGCCTACGATAAGCGAAGACCACGAACAGAGGTGATCATTGAGGAGGTGAGATGATGGCTGAGAGAAGGATGTTTACAAAGAGGGTAACAGACGATGATAATTTCATGAGTCTTTCTTCATCCGCTCAGGCTTTATACTTACATCTATCAATGAGTGCAGATGATGATGGGTTTTGCAACCAGGTATCAATAGCAATGTTCCGATCTCATGCGAGTGTTAATGATCTTGAAGCACTTTTATCAAGGAGATACTTAATACAATTTGAAAATGGTGTAATAGTTATCCGCCATTGGAGAATGGCAAACGCACTTAGAAAAGACAGATATACACCTACGATTTTTAAAAAAGAGCTATCTATGCTTCAGCTCGATTCTAACCTTGTATACGAAGAAAAATCAATGGTTGCCGAACGGTTGCCAGATGGTTGCCAAGTGGTTGCCGAACGGTTGCCACAGGATAGGTTAGGTAAGGATAGGTTAGGAGAGGTTAGTATAGGTAAGGTTAATAGTACTGTATCTAAAGATACAGTATGTCAGACTGAAACAGTCCGACTCATTGTAGATGAGTGGAATTCTCTCGAAAACTGTGGGATAAAAAAAGTGTCCAAGCTGGCACCGAATACCAAACGCTATAGCAACCTTATAGCACGTATTAACCAGTATGGAAAAGATCAGATCATGGATGCTATACAGAAAATACGTGAAAGCGAATTCCTGCAGGGCAATAACTCGCGAGGATGGGTGATTACTTTTGAATGGTTCGTACGTCCGAATAACTTCCCGAAGGTGCTAGAAGGACAGTATGAGAACCGTGTGAAGGTAGAACCGCAAAAGAAAACAGATGTAGACGAATGGATGGAGTTGTGTATTAAATATGCTGACGAAGAACGAAGTGGGGAAACTGCTGACGATAATTCAGGTATCTTTTCCTAATTATCATCCGCAGAGCAAAGAATTAATGATAAACGTTTGGAGCGAAATGTTAAAAGAATATACGTACAAGCAATGTGAAATCGCTCTTAAGACGTACATACAGACAGATACGAGCGGGTTTGCGCCGTCGATCGGGCAGATCATAAACGCGATCCATATTCCGGAGGAAACTATGTACCTGTCCGAGGATGAAGCATGGGTGCTGGTATCAAAAGCCTGTAGTAATGGGAATTATGGGTATCATGAAGAATTCCAGAAACTTCCGGATATTGTTCGCAAGGCCGTCGGAAATGAAATGAATATCCATAAATGGGCAGCGGTCCCACAGGATGAATTTCAGACAGTTATAGGAAGTAATTTCAAGAGGAGCTACAGATCAGCCGTGAATACTGCAAAAGAACAGAGCAAATGGCCGAACGAATTAAAACAGCTGGTTAATGCAGCATCACGGAAACTGATTGAAGGAGCAAGATTATGAGTGATTTTAACCATAGCGAGGAGTGGACCTACTGGTCACTCCTCCCAATCAATGAAATGCCGAAAGGTATGATGATCACAAAATTTGGAAGATACAAACACCCAAAAAGAAAAGGAAACCATTTGGTATATGAATTTATCAGGGTACGTGGATTTATTCCATTATACGAATGTTTCCGGTTATGTCTTATTGGATGCAAAACAGCATATGAAGCGGAGTGGTAATGTGGTTGATAAAATTAAGGATTTCTTTAAACAGGTTGCGGAATACGGGGATCATTCGGAAAGCAAGAAAAAATATGAGTATGATGATATCGACAGTTTAAACGAAGCATTATTAAACGGCATGATTGATCTTGACTCGTTTGTTGATAACCAGCAGTATCTCATTAATCGCGATTCCGTAAGAAGAATGGAAATGGAACCACCTGGGCAGCCGCATGAACATATATGATGGAGGAATAAAATGAAATACAAAACACCGTTATCTATAAGAATCAGGGCTGGCATGGTGAAGGGGAATAATCTTGACAGGGAGATGCTTGACGCAGAAATAGAATGTGTTATCAAAGACATGGCTAAAAAATGCAATAAAGAATCACCATGTTTAAAGAACATTGTAAATGCTGGTAAATATAAAAGGTATCATCTGGAAGCATGGGAATATATTACCAGGAAGATAAATCCACACAGGATATGGGGGTAATATCATGGCGAAGAAAAAAAAGCAAACCGCAAGATGCGACAAATGTCATATGCCAACAAAAGCACACAGTGCAGACGCAGGGTTCGATATTTATTCTCCGGTATCTTTTGCGGTAGATGGAAGAGAATCAACGATTATTGATACGGGAGTACATTTCGAGATACCAGATGGTTATGTGGGATTTCTTAAATCGAAATCTGGCTTGAATGTAAAAAGCGGAATCAATACAGAGGGTGTGATTGATTCTGGTTACACAGGAAGTGTAGTGGTGAAGATGTACAACCATTCAGACAGCAGGAAATGTTTCGATAAAGGTGACAAGATCACACAGATTGTTTTTCTCCCTGTTCCGGATGTGTGTCTTGAAAATACAGAATCATTTGCTGAGACTGAGAGAGGGAATAAAGGATTCGGAAGCACAGGAAGGTAAGGTGAGCCATATTGGCAGGTCTGAGTAAAAAGTATTTATCAGGAAGAGCCAGAGGATATGAGATAGCAAATATATGCATGGTGAATTATGGTGGAGTAGATGCCCTCCGGGAAGAAATTAAATTCAGGGATGATACCGGTATTCTCACAGATGCATGTGTTTATGATCTCGACAAGGCATGTAAACAGATCAAAGAATTATCAGCAGAAACTCACGGACTGATGTATCTGTATGTGATGCATGATGAATTTGATCACGGACCAAAGAGAACGCAGCGGACTCTGGATAAATGGAATCAGGAATCTAAAAAGCTTGTGGATGGAGGAATAACAACCTGGTCTGACTTTATCCGGAATATTGAGCAGAATGAAAAAATAAGCATCGAGTTTAATATGGACATCCGGAAGACAAAGCTTGACGATTACGAGCAGGGCAGGGAACGCGCTTTAAGGCAATATCTTGAAGCTGTCGAACAGGGAAATGACCCAAAGAATATAACAGCTTATAAAAGCAAGCAGAAGGCAAGAATGTCATATCTGAACAAAGAAGTCGATGATGCATGCTGGAAGATAAAACAGATGTCGATGCAGACATTTATATATCTTTCCACACTGATCAACAAAAAGCTGTATGGATTTGGAGAAGAAAGGATGAAAAGATTCATTGACAGACATGACAAGAAGACAGACTGTCTCGGATCAGGTTACTGCACTTGGGAAGATATCATAGATACCATGCGAGCAGAAACTGGAATATCTGAGAACTTTGAAGGAATAAGAAATGAAGTATGGAGTTACGGAGGTACGGAGGTACAGCATGACATTTAAGCAGGATAGGGAGCTTCTTGTATAATTCAAATATAAGGAATTCCGAGAAAGAAGGTTGAGAAAA
>CAVFXN010000013.1:0-37599 GCA_963626755.1 Bacteroidaceae bacterium | reverse complement strand
TGAAATATTGAATTTTCAAGGCTCAACACACCTTATTGGTGTGGGAAGTTTGAGTCATAAATTAATAAAATTTACAAAAGAGTCATTTTCGTGAAAAAATTTTCCGGGATGGCTTTTTTTTTCTTCATAGAGGAATATAAATGTCTGACAAGGGTACAATTTTGGCATATGCGTGGTATTTTATGCTGGGATATAATGTTTTTTAAAAATATCATTGAAAAAAGTTAATATAAGAGTTATCCTAACTATAACTGTCTAGTTTACTGTTACGTATGAAAGAAAAAAATAACTTTTTGTAAAATAAAAAGTTGAGATAAGGAGAAGTGATAAATGAATGGAACAAAAGTTTTTGACAAGATTGCCATTAATGAATTGAAGTCCCAGTCAGATATCCTGGCAGACAAAATAAAAAAGATGATTGTTTCCCAGGAACTGGCGGAAGGCTATCAGTTTCCGAATGAGAATGATTTTTGCCGTATTTTAAATGTGGGAAGAGGTACCTTGAGAGAGGCATATAAGATTCTGGATACCCAGGGTTATCTGAAAAGAACCAAACATGGTACTTTTGTAAGAAAAAAAGAAGATGTAGCAAGAGAGGGTAATTTTCTGGCCAGTCTGGAGCTTGCAGATTACGATGAGCTTGCAGAATTTATCTGTGCGATGGAGCCGGAGGCAGTATATCTTGCAACAAAACGAATGACAGGGGAAGAGTTTCAGCAGATTGAGAAGCTGGCGAAGGAATGTAAAAAGCGATATCAGGAGGGGCAAAGGCTGTCGGAGATCAATCATCAGTTTCATTCGGCGATCTGGAATGTCTGTGGCAACCAGTTGATCATCAGCTCACTGATGGCATATTATGATACGTTTCATCAAAGGGTTTTGCAGCCGGTATATGCCGATGAGGTGCATTATGACAAGTTCATACAGGAAGCATTGACCCAGCATGATGAGTTGATGGATGCACTGCGAAAGAAAGATGCCGATACGGCAAGAAAAGTTTCCTACGAACATCTGCTGGCAGACCTGAAGTACCGGAAGTTTCTTAAGAATTATTAATACAGGATATCCTGTGAAAACAGGATATGAAAACAGGATAAAGAAAAAAGGCCTCTCCACTCGGATGCAGGCCTTTTTTCTATCAGTTTTGGCAGAGTAACACGTCCATAGGAGCTGCGCACCACATGGGCGTGGAGGCTTTATGAGATTACAGCAGTAATTCTCTCACCATTTTTTCATCAAAAACCACCTGGGTTATATGGTTGACTTCGATTTGATAAAGGGCATTTGCGACTAAATGTTCGGCGGCCTGTTCTAAGTCACGGATACCGGTGGTGTCTGCAAAAATATCGATTACGGCATCGAGTGCCTCTTCAGTCATAACACATTCGCCTTCCTTCAGGCCGATTCGTTTTAACACCTTCGGGAGGGCAAATCTGGAAAAGATGGCTTTCTTCTCTTCCGGGGTGTAATCTGGAAGCTCAATGACTGCAAAACGGGACATCAGTGGGGTACTGATCTGGTTCTTGTCATTGGCGGTGGCAATCGGATACACGCCGACGGTCGGAATCATACATTCCATGTAATTGTCCGTAAATCCCAGGTTATCGAGAAGTGTCAGCAGTACGTCGGCAGGATTCCCGGTTCCGTTTCCGGCATTGGCCTTATCCAGCTCATTAATGATAAAAACCAGATTAGACTCTCCGGCCATGGAAAAGGCATCCATGATAATCCCCGGTTTCGCGTTGGCGTAGATCCGGGAGCTTCCCGTCAGCTGTTCCGGATCATTGATGGAACTCATATCAAGAGTCGTCCATGGGAGTTTTAAAATGCGGGCTACGGCATAGGCAATCTGGGACTTCCCGGTACCGGCAGGTCCTACCAGAAGCAGGCCGTAAGCCGGAAGGGTGTGGGTACGGTTAATCTGTATAATCGTCTCGATGATACGCTGTTTGACACGTTCCATCCCGTACAGTTCCTCATCTAAGATTCTTCTGGCTTCTTCCGGGTCGATCGATGGGAAATAATCGCTTTTCCACTGAATGTTCATCATAATAGACAAAGCACGCTGGGCGTGGCGTCTTTCTTCCGGAGAGACTTCACGGGAACGTGCCACTGCCAGATTTCTTCTGGCCCATAAGCGGATATTGTCCGGAAGGGTACGTCCGGCACATTGCATAAAATCTGTGATACTCTGAAGGCTGGTCAGCTTCATTTCATCTCCGGCTTCTTCTTCCTCTTCCTCGGCGATTTCTGCAGGCGGTGCACTGCTGGCAAAAAGCCGCTCAATCATAAATTGCAAAAAGCCATCCTCCGCAGACAGCTTCGTCCTTCCGCCAAAAGCAATCTCCCGGATTTTGTAAACCATATATCCCTCTTCTCTGTTTTCTCCTGAAAGACGGACATGGATATGGTGTTCCCCCAGCCATTTTAAAAGGCTGATGAAACGGGCATCTACCTTTAAGATATCCGCGCTGACGGTTCCGTCTTTCTCTTCAAATTCAAAGGTGGTCTGTTTATTGGGATTCGTAAAAATCCCACAGGAATGATGGCTCCATTTTCTTTGGGTATTTTCAAGAATCAGGATTGGCTTCTCCGGGGAAGCATGGTCTTCATCCGAATAAACGATCTCATAAGTACAGCGAACCGGCTCTTTGGCTGCTGTCATATTTGTAAAATCAAAAACTGGCATAATGATCTCCTTATCAAGTGTTGATTTTCCTCACACATCTTTTTTACTATACCATAGATATCCGGTTTTGTAACGGGGAAAAGAATTTTTGACCCGGTTCACATAGTGTGCTATAATTTTTTGGAAAAGACTACCTGACGATCAAACAAAAAGGATTGTGAAGCGTGATCAATCCATTCCAACAGGAGACAGAGAAATGAAAAAGACATTATATTTCGAATGTAATATGGGGGCAGCCGGAGATATGCTTATGTCCGCCCTGATTGAATTGCTGCCGGATCCGGATGACTTTACCGCGAGATTAAACAGCCTTGCGATACCAAAGGTTACAATCAAAAAAACGACAGAGAAAAAATGCGGGATTACCGGAACACATATGTCCGTTCTCATTGACGGACAGGAAGAAAAGAGCCAAGATATCACAGAACATACCCATAGCCATGAACATCATCATGAAGAGGATCATGAACACGGGCACAGCCATGAGCATCACCACGAAGAGGGCCATGAACACGGGCATTGCCATGAACATTCTCACGGAGAAGAACATGGACATACCCACACCCATGGACATCATCACGCAGGGATGAAAGACATTGAGCACATTGTTTACCATCTTGACATACCAGAGCAGGTAAAAAAAGATGTGATGGAAGTATATCAGTTGATCGCCCATGCAGAGAGTACCGTACATGGACAGCTGGTGGAGGAGATTCATTTCCATGAGGTAGGTGCCATGGATGCGGTGGCAGATATTGTCGGGGTTTGTCTTGCGATGTATGAGCTTTCCCCGGATCGCGTGGTCGCTTCCCCGGTACACGTCGGATGCGGGCAGATTCACTGCGCCCACGGCATTCTTCCGGTACCGGCTCCGGCAACGGCTCTTTTGTTAAAGGGAATCCCTGTATATGGTGGACGTATCCAGGGTGAGCTCTGCACGCCGACCGGTGCTGCCTTGCTGAAACATTTCGTCGATTCGTTTGGGGAAATGCCGCAGATGTCCATAGAAAAGATTGGTTACGGAATGGGATCGAAAGATTTTTCCGATGCGAACTGTCTCCGTGCCATTTTTGGAACGATGGATGACTCCCCAAAAGGAACCCCGAACCATGTAGACTGCCATGAGGCAGACGCAATGGATTCCATCGTGGAATTATGCTGCAACCTTGACGATATGACACCGGAAAAAATTGGTTTTGTGACAGAACTTCTGTTAAACGAGGGGGCACTGGATGTCTACACAACCAATATCCAAATGAAAAAAAACCGTCCGGCCGTCATGCTGACCTGTATGTGTGCCCAGGAAGAAAGGGATAAGTTCCTGACCCTGATTTTGAAACATACCACAACCCTCGGTGTCCGGGAATACATCTGCCGCCGTTACGGCCTGGAGCGGACCGTAAAAAACGTGGAGACACCTTATGGGACAGTCCGGATTAAATCAGCATCCGGGTATGGTGTTCAAAAGGATAAACCGGAATATGAAGACCTGGCCCGCATTGCCAGAGAACAGAAGACATCGATTGCTGAAATAGAAAAAAGCATTCATTGGTAAAAGCACAGAAAACCTTCCTATTATATAAGAACGATTCTATAAGAACTCTTTCATTAAAATATTGAATTTCGGAAAGGTTTGTGTTACTCTAAAGCGTGTTTGATTATTTTACATGGAAAGATAATCAGACACGCTTTTTGAAGTCAGATAACTTATTTAGAGTATTCTCGGAAACTTTATTTGTCACAATGCAGAGTCATGCAGATTTTGAACAGAAATCACTCAGGTTTCAAATGATTTTCCGAGAGTACTTTCCATAAGGAAAGGAGTTTCTATGAATTTTACAACCACAATTGCCATTGATGCGATGGGAGGAGATTACGCACCCCTTGAGATCGTCAAAGGGGCCGTCGATGCAGTCAATGAAAAGAAAGAGATCAAAGTACATCTTTTTGGAGACCAGAGCCGTATTGAAAAAGAGCTGGAAAAGTATACTTATAATGAAGAGCAGATTGAGGTCACGCATACGACAGAGGAAATCAGCTGTGATGAGGCACCGGCCATTGCCATCAAACAAAAGAAGGATTCCTCGCTGGTGGCAGCGATCCAGTCTGTAAAAAAAGGAGAATGCGATGCGGTGGTATCGGCCGGAAGCTCCGGAGCGGTTTTGATCGGAGGACAGGTTCTGATCGGAAAAGGGAAGGGAGTAAAACGTGCACCGCTTGCCCCGCTGATTCCGACAGAAAAGGGCATTTCACTGCTGATTGACTGCGGGGCCAATGTGGATGCCCGCCCGGAGCATCTTTTGCAATTTGCCCAGATGGGTTCGATTTATATGGAAGATGTGATCGGTATCGAGAGGCCACGGGTAGCGATTGTCAATATTGGAGCGGAAGAGGCAAAGGGAAATGCACTGGTGAAGGAAACCTACCCTTTATTAAAGGCATGTAAGGACATCCATTTCGTGGGCAGTATTGAAGCGAGAGACATCCCGAAAGGTGCGGCAGATGTCATCGTGACGGAAGCCTTTGTCGGAAATGTTATTTTAAAATTGGAAGAAGGGCTCGCCAGCACATTAATCCATGTCATCAAAGAAGGAATGATGTCCACAACCAGGAGTAAGATTGGTGCCCTGTTAGCAGCACCGGCTTTAAAAGAAAAATTAAAGACATTTGATGCGACGGAATATGGCGGTGCTCCCCTCCTTGGATTAAAAGGGCTGGTGGTAAAAATCCACGGCAGTGCTACGGCCAAGGAGACCAAAACGGCAATTTTCCAGTGTGTTACCTTTAAGGAAGAACAGATCAACGAAAAGATTACCGCACGTCTTGCGCAGGAAATTGCCAAAAAACCCGCAGAATTGAAAGAAAAAGAAAACGGGGGCGCGAAATAGTGGTAAAAACAAAAATTTTTCAAAAACTGGAAGAGCAGATCGGGTATACCTTTCAAAATAAACATCTTCTTGCCCTGGCAATGACACACAGCTCCTATGCCAATGAACAGCGCGGGCGGAAAAAGGCCAATAACGAGCGTCTGGAATTCCTGGGAGATGCGGTTTTGGAAGTGACGATCTCCGACTATCTTTTTAGGGAATATCCTGCTTACGATGAAGGAAAGCTGACGAAGCTCCGCTCCAGCCTTGTCTGTGAATATACCCTGGCCATCTGTGCGAGGGATGTGTCGCTCGGTTCCTTTCTCCTTTTAAGCAAGGGGGAAGACATTACGGGAGGAAGAGAGCGGGATTCGATTTTATCCGATGCTTTTGAGGCACTGATCGGGGCGATTTACCTGGATGGCGGTCTGGAAAAAGCTTCCTGCTTCATTCACGACTACTTATTAAAAGATGTGGAAGATAAAACCCTGTTTTACGATGCCAAAACGATCCTGCAGGAAATGATCCAGGCCAGGGGCGATTGTAACCTGCAATATGTCCTGACAAAAGAGAGCGGACCGGACCACAACAAAGAATTTACGGTAGAGGCCAGGATTGGCGGTCAGGCCTACGCCTCCGGGACAGGAAAGACCAAAAAAGGTGCGGAACAGATTGCGGCATACCAGACAATCCTTCGCCTGAAAAAACGTCAGGTGTGACATGTATTTAAAAAGCATAGAAATCAATGGATTTAAATCATTCGCAAATAAAACCATTTTTGAATTTCCCCAGGGAATTACCGGCATTGTCGGACCCAATGGAAGTGGAAAAAGTAATATTGCGGATGCCGTAAGATGGGTACTGGGAGAGCAGAGTGCCAGGCAGCTCCGGGGAGCCCGGATGGAAGATGTCATTTTTTCCGGGACACAGAACCGGAGGGCGATGGGATTTGCCTATGTTGCCATTACTTTTGAAAACAGGAACCGGATGATCTCCCTCGACTACGAAGAAGTGACGGTAGCGAGAAGGGTATACCGTTCCGGGGAAAGTGAGTACCTCATTAACGGAAGTACCTGTCGGCGGAGAGACATCGTGGAGCTGTTTTATGATACGGGTATCGGAAAAGAAGGCTACTCGATCATCGGGCAGGGACAGGTGGAAAAAATCTTAAGTGGAAAGATTGAAGACAGCCGGGAACTCTTTGATGAGGCCGCAGGGATCGCCAAATATAAAAAAAATCGTGCCGTAACCGAGAAGTCCCTGGAGCAGGAACGGCAGAATCTGGAACGGGTGACCGATATTTTGTCGGAACTGGAAAAACAGGTGGAACCACTTGCCAGACAGAGTGAAAAAGCAAAAGAGTTTTTAAAGATCCGGGACGAAGAAAAGGAGTTGGACCTTCATCTCTTCCTGTATGATTATCAACGCTTAAAAGACGAACAAAAAGAAAAAACAGAGCAGCAGCGTATCCTGGCCGCTGATCTGGCGGGCAGCAGAAGTGCCTGTTCCTCTATCAAAGAAAAAAATGCCATTTTTCAAAAGAAAAACCAGCAGATGGCAGAAAAGCTGGAAAAAGAAGAAGCGGACCGGGAAGAATTACAGAAACAGAAGACAGAAAACAATCATCAGATTTTGATCCTCTCCAATAAAATGGATTCCAACCTGCTTTTCATGGAACATTATGCGAAAAGCGAGGAAAAAGATCAGGAAAAAGAACGGGAATTATCAGAGAAGCTTCAGAAACTGAATCAGACCGAATCAGAAAAAAAGAATTTTTTGCAGAAAGCACAGCAGGAATTTGGGCAGCTCCAGGAAGCATCGCTAAAGAAAAAACAGGAACAGGAACTCTGTGAAAAAGAAATTGCGGTGGAAAATGACCGAAGGTTTTCCCTCATAAACAGCAGTTCCGGAACCAGGGAAAAGCTGGGCCGGTATAAGGCGATGGAGGAACAGCTGGAGATCCGTAATGCCGAATATAACCGCCGGTATCTTTCCTTTGATTCGGAAAGGAAACGTTATAACGAAGCGGTAGAAGCACTTCTCAAGCAACAGGAAAAAGAAAAAGAAGCGTATGAGGCACAGAGAGGGATCGTGGAAGAGCTTACCCAAAAAAGCAGGGAGTGCCAGGAAAAAGAAGAGCAGTGTCAGGATAAGATCCGCCGCCTGCATCAGGAATTCCTGCAGACGAAATCCCGTTACGAGACCTTGCTGGCCGTCACCGAACGTTATGACGGCTACCATCAGTCCATCCGTCATATTATGGAGCAGAGAAAAAACCATCCGGGAATTATCGGAGTAGTTGCAGATATCCTTACGTTGCCGAAAAAATATGAGACGGCCATTGAAATCGCTTTAGGGGGTGCGTTACAAAATATTGTGACGGAAGATAATGAAAGTGCCAAAACGATGATCCGTTTTCTGAAAAAGAACCGGCTGGGAAGAGCAACCTTCCTCCCCCTGACTAATATACGCCAAAGTAACTCTGCCATATCACCGGCCATTTTAGAAGAAGAAGGCGTCATCGGGATTGCCAGCAGCCTGGTTACCGTGGAAGAAAGATTTCAGGCATTGATCCGTTCTTTACTGGGACGGACCATCGTCGTAGATACGATGGATCATGCGCTCCTTCTTTCCAGGAAAAATCATTTTCGCCTTCGCCTTGTCACATTAGACGGGGAACTTCTCAACCCGGGCGGAGCCATCACAGGCGGCGCGTTCCGGCATGCGGGAAATCTTCTGGGAAGAAAAAGGGAGACCAGGGAATGTGAGGCCGCCCTGGCTTCGATTCAGGCTGATGTCAAAGCAAAAGAAGAAACCAAACAGGAGATTCAAAAAGAAAAAGGACAGCTTATCCTGGAAGAGACGAAACAGAGAGAGGTCTTAGAGGAGAGCCGTCTGACCCTCCATGACCTGGAAAACCAGATTCCGGAAATGGAAAAGAAACGAGCAGAATTAAAGGAAAAAATCCGCTCGTTAACAGAGGAACATCAGTCTTTGAAAAACCAGATGGAAGAAATCCATCGTCAAAAGCAAGAGCTTTTGAAAGAGCAGGAAGACAATGAGCAGATTCATGAAGAGAATGATACGGCACTGGATTCCCTGAAACAGAAATTGTCAGTAATTAAGGAAGAACTTCTTGGCCTGGAAGAGAAGAAGAATGAAAAACAGCTCTCCATTGCCGCCTGCCAGCAGGAACTTGATTTCCTGCAAAATGAGCGGACCCGCCTGGAAAATGAAAGGGAATCGCTAAGGGAGAGCAGGGAAAATAATAAAAAAGAGCACGCAAAGCGACGAGAAGAAAATCGGTCTTATCAAAAGGAAAAAGAGGTGCTTGCGCAGCAGGAAAGTGCGTTTTCCAAACAAATCGAATCGATTTCAGCCAGGCTGGATGCATTCAAAAATGAGAGGGCAGACCTCGTTCAAAAGCAAAGCCAGATTTTCCAGGAGTTGGAAAATGAGAATGAAAAGCTTCTGTCCCTGGAAAAAGAAGACAGCCGCCTGACTTCCCGATTGGAAAGAATCAAAGAAGAGCTGGAAAACCGCATCGATTTTATGTGGGAAAATTACGAGATCACTTACAGTCAGGCACTGGAACAAAAGAAATATGATATCCGTTTGAGTAACGTGCCAAAATACCGCGAGAGAAAAAAAGAACTGCAAAAACAGCAGAAAGCCCTTGGAAATGTGAATGTGAATGCCATTGCCGAATATAAAGAAGTAGGTCAGAGGTATGAGTTTTTAAAAAAACAGTATGATGATATTAAGGAGGCGGAGGCGAAGCTGGTTGCGATGATCGGCGAATTAAATACCGCCATGAAGGAACAGTTTACCAGAGAATTTGGAAACATCCAGACGATGTTTTCCCAGGTTTTCCAGAATTTATTTGAGGGGGGAACTGCCTCCCTGGAATTGATGGATCAGGAGAATGTCCTGGAATCCGGGATCCGCATCATCGCACAGCCTCCGGGGAAAAAACTGCAAAATATCCTGTTGTTATCCGGTGGAGAGCGGGCTCTTACGGCAATTGCACTGCTCTTTGCCATCCAGAACTTAAAGCCATCGCCTTTTTGTTTGCTGGACGAAATTGAGGCGGCACTGGATGATGCGAATATTACCCGTTTTTCCAATTATTTGAAAAAGCTGACAAAGGATACTCAGTTTATCATCATTACCCACCGCCGCGGCACGATGGCTGCCGCAGATGCCCTGTACGGAATCACCATGCAGGAAAAGGGGATTTCCACCTTGATTTCTGTCGATTTTATTGAAAAAGATTTAACTTAGTCGGAGAAATTTCCATCCTCTAAGCTTTAGCGTAAGTGGAAGTTTTGCCATGAAAAATGAAAAGGAAGGATTTACTATGGGAGAGAAAAAAGGTTTTTTCAGCCGTCTGGTAAGCGGACTGACAAAAACAAGAAATAATATTACCTCAGGTTTGGATTCTCTGTTTCACGGTTTTTCAAAAATTGATGATGATTTTTATGAAGAACTGGAAGAGATTTTGATTATGGGAGACCTCGGGGTAGACACGACAATGGATATCATCGAAAATCTCCAGGAAAGGGTAAAGGAGGAGAAGATCAAGGAGCCGTCCGAGTGCCGGCAGCTGCTGATCGATATCATTAAAAAACAGATGGCCGTGGATGAAACGGCTTACGAATACGAAAACCGCACTTCGGTTGTCCTGGTAATCGGTGTCAACGGCGTGGGAAAGACGACGACCATTGGAAAACTGGCAGCACAGTTAAAAGCCCAGAATAAGAAAGTGATCATGGCGGCAGCAGATACGTTTCGTGCGGCAGCCATTGAACAGCTGACTGAATGGGCCAACCGTGCCGGGGTGGATATCATTTCCCAGCAGGAAGGCTCGGATCCTGCGGCAGTCATCTACGATGCCTGTCAGGCAGCGAAATCCAGACATGCCGACATTCTTTTATGTGATACGGCAGGAAGGCTCCACAATAAGAAAAATCTGATGAATGAGCTTTCCAAGATCCGCCGGGTCATCGAGAGGGAGTTCCCGGATGCCTATCTGGAAACACTGATCGTTTTGGACGGCACCACAGGACAGAATGCGCTGGTACAGGCAAAACAGTTCCGGGAAGCATCTGACATTTCCGGTATTGTACTGACCAAGCTTGACGGAACGGCCAAGGGCGGTATTGCCATCGCCATTCAGTCTGAGCTGGGAATTCCGGTAAAATATATCGGGATCGGGGAACAGATTGACGATTTACAAAAATTTGATGCCGATTCCTTTGTCAATGCCCTTTTTGAAAAAAACAGCGATGAGGAAGCGGAGGATTCACAGGAAAACTGATTCCACAGCGTTTGCTGTCAGGATGATATATATTTCTAATTTCTAATAGTTATGGAGGAAAAAAAGATGGAGAAACTGACACTGGAGAAATTTGAAGAAGCATATGAACAGGTACAGAAGGTGACCCTTCCGACCAGCTTGATCAAGAGTCGTGTTTTTTCTTATAATACGGGAAACAGAGTATATTTTAAACCGGAGAACCTTCAGGTAACCGGTGCTTATAAAATTCGGGGTGCTTACTATAAAATCAGCACATTGACCCCGGAGGAACGGGAGAAGGGACTGATCACCGCTTCTGCCGGAAACCACGCACAGGGTGTTGCCTATGCTGCATGGAAATTTCAGGTACCGGCAACCGTTGTCATGCCGACAACTACTCCTTTATTAAAAGTAAACCGTACCAAAGCACTGGGAGCCGAAGTCATTCTTCACGGAGATGTCTATGACGATGCCTGTGAGAAGGCACTGGAGCTGGCAGAAGAAAAAGGATATACCTTTGTACATCCTTTTGACGATCTGGAAGTGGCAACCGGACAGGGAACCATCGCCATGGAAATCTTCAAGGAACTTCCAACAGTCGATACCATCTTAGTCCCAGTCGGCGGCGGCGGACTTTCTACCGGTGTCTCTACCCTGGCAAAAATGCTGAATCCAAAAATCCGGGTGATCGGTGTGGAACCAGCGGGAGCGAACTGCCTCCAGGAATCCCTGAAAGCAGGACATCCGGTGACACTCGAACATGTCTCCACCATCGCAGACGGTACTGCCGTAAAAACCCCGGGAGAAAAGATATTCCCATATTTGCAGGAAAACCTGGACGATATCATCACCATAGAAGATGATGAATTGATTGTTGCTTTCCTCGATATTCTGGAAAACCATAAAATGCTGGTAGAAAATTCCGGTCTGCTTACGGTTGCCGCCCTTAAACATCTTCCACGGGAAAAGAAAAAAGTAGTCTCCATCTTAAGTGGCGGAAATATGGATATCATCACCCTGTCTTCTGTCGTCCAAAACGGTCTGATCCAGCGTTCCAGGATTTTTACCGTTTCTGTACTGCTCCCGGATATCCCAGGACAGTTAAACAAGGTGTCCGGAGTAATCGCCAATGCACAGGGAAATGTCATCAAGTTGGAGCATAATCAGTTTGTCAGCGTGAACCGGAACAGTTCGGTAGAACTGACGATCACCATGGAAGCCTTTGGACATGAGCACAAACAGAAAATCATTGAGGAATTGGAAAAAGCCGGTTTCCGGCCGATCGAGAGAAAGCCGAGAAGCGTTCACTAATGTCATGGCAAAAAACAGACAACAAGGCACACAAAGGAGAGTATCATGACAAAAGATCCAAAGAGGACAGGAGAACAGCCATCCGGAAAAAAAGGGAAAGCCTTTCCTTATAATATTGTATTGATTGGTTTTATGGGTGTTGGAAAAAGCAGCATTGCCGCATATTTACACCAGACCCTCTCGATGGATGTCATAGAGATGGACCAGGTCATCGAACAACAGCAGCAGATGACCATCTCTGAAATCTTTCGAATCCACGGGGAAGAATATTTCCGTAATCTGGAAACCCAGCTTCTGATTGATATGCAGTCCCGCAAAAATGTGATCATCTCCTGCGGCGGGGGTGTGGCCATGCGGGACGAAAATGTGAAGGAAATGAAAAAGAATGGCAAAGTGGTCCTTCTCACCGCCAATCCCCGGACGATTTTAGAACGGGTAAAACACAGTGAAGAGCGTCCCCTTCTCAATGGCAGGAAAAATGTAGAATCCATTGAAAAGTTGATGGAAGCCAGAAGAGCGAAGTATGAGGCGGCGGCCGATCTTATCGTGGAAACCGATGGAAAAAGCGTAGAAGAAATAGGTAAAGAGATGGTTGAAAAGTTATGAAGACAGTGAAGGTAAGGGAGCTTCTGATCGGAGACGGGATCCCTAAAAAATGTGTACCGGTTGTCGGGGTGACCCGGGAAGAAATCCTACAGGAAGCAAAAGAAATCTCCCAGATGCCGGCGGCCGATCTTGTGGAATGGAGGGCCGACTGGTACGAGGACATATGGGACCGGGAGAAAACAAAAGAAGTACTGGTTTCCCTCCGGGAAATCCTGGGAGAGCTTCCATTGCTTTTTACTTTCCGTACGGCAAAAGAGGGTGGTGAAAAAGCGATCGCACCGGATACCTATGCCGCCTTAAACAAAGAGGCTGCACAGATCGGATTGGTTGACCTGATTGATGTAGAGATTTTCACTGGTGACGAACAGGTAAAAGACATCCTGTCTTTTGCCCACGCATCCGGTGTCAAAGTCATTGCTTCCAACCATGATTTTGCAAAAACACCTGACAAGGGAGAAATCATCCGGCGTCTTCGGATCATGCAGAAATTTGGGGCAGACATCGCAAAAATCGCGGTCATGCCGCAAACCAGGCAGGATGTCCTCACGCTCCTTGCCGCAACCGAGGAAATGAGCCGCCTCTATCCCGGCTGTCCGATCGTTACCATGTCCATGTCAGGGATGGGAATGATCAGCCGGCTTTGTGGGGAAATCTTTGGATCCGCAATCACGTTTGGCGCAGCAAAAAAAGCTTCTGCACCCGGGCAGATCCGTGTGGAGCAACTGGATGATATCCTGAACCTCATTCACAGGCATTTAAAATAAAGGAATTTTCTCTGTTGCAAAACTATGGATGTCTGTTATAATAATAGAATAAATTGATATAATATTGTTTACATTGACCGGATGTAAACAAAAGGAGGATTCCATGGGAAAAGAAAACGAGACCAAGAAGAACCATACACTTTATGATATAGAAGACATCGGACAAGTACAGATCGCAGATGAAGTTCTTGCAGTCATTGCAGGGCTGGCAGCGACAGAAGTCGAAGGCGTTGCCAAGATGTCCGGCAATATTACCAATGAGATTGTCAGTATGCTTGGAATGAAGAAGCTTTCCAAAGGAGTAAAGATTGCGATTGACGGCGAACAGGTAGAAGTGACACTGAGCTTGATCCTGGATTATGGAGTGAACATCCCAAAGATTTCCGAGGAAGTGCAAGACAGGGTAAAAAGTGCGATAGAGACGATGACGGGACTGACGGTTTCCGAAGTAAATATCCGCATCGCAGGAATACAGCTGGAGAATTAATCACGATACTGTGCCAGATTGTCAATACCACAGTACCGATCCGATGGGGCACACACAAGATAACGGAGGTTTACAGATGAAGATGACCAGAAGTAAAGTAAGAGAAATTATTTTCCTTTTACTCTTTCGCATAGAATTTAATACCCAGGAGGAATTACAGGAACAGATGCAATGGTACTTTGATGAGAGGCCAGAGATTGACGGGAAAGATCGGATTTATATTGAAACGAAGCTCGGAAGTATTTTAAAGCGTCTGCCAGACCTGGACGAGCAGATTCACAGGATTTGTGAAGGATGGAGGCTGGAACGCCTTGGAAAATCTGAACTTGCCATCTTGCGGTTAGCGGTCTACGAGATTGTCAATGACCAAAATATTCCTACCGGCGTGGCAATCAACGAAGCAGTGGAACTGGCAAAGATATATTGTTGTGAGGAGGCACCTCGATTTGTCAATGGTGTCCTTGCAAAGCTGGCATAGAGAAATAAGCGGCGCAGAGGGTTCCCTTCTCCGCCGTTTTTTATATGACTGGAGAAATCAATGAAGCATATTTTTTCTGTGACACAGATTAATTCCTATATTCACCGGATTTTTGAAAGTGATTATGCCCTGAAAAAGATTTATTTAAAAGGAGAAGTCTCCAATTGTAAATATCATTCTTCCGGCCACATCTATTTTACGTTAAAGGATGCTCAAAGTACGCTTTCATGTATTATGTTTTCTTCCGACCGTTTCCGGGGACTCACGTTTTTGATGGAGGACGGGCAGCAGGTCATTGTCTGTGGAAATATCTCTGTCTATGAGAAAAGCGGAACTTATCAGATGTATGCACGGCAGATCGAGTTATCCGGTGCAGGGGAGAGGTATCTCCAATACGAACAATTAAAACAGCAGCTTGCCAGGGAAGGTTATTTTGACTTTGAAAAAAAGAAACCCCTGCCGGCTTATCCGGAAAGAATCGGTATTGTTACGGCATTGACCGGCGCAGCAGTGGAAGATATCAAAAGTATTGCAAAAAGACGGAATCCTTTTGTACAGCTGTATCTCTATCCGGCCAAAGTCCAGGGTGAAGGTGCTGCTAGCGAAATTGTCAGGGGAATCCAGTATTTTGACCAACAAAAAGAAAAAGTGGATATCATTATTATTGGCCGGGGCGGCGGTTCGATCGAAGATTTATGGGCGTTTAATGAGCGCGAGGTGGCAGATGCCATTTATAATGCGAAGACTCCTATTATCTCGGGAACTGGCCATGAAATCGATATGACCATCGCGGATTACTGCGCGGATGTCCGGGCTGCCACACCTTCTGCCGCCTGCGAACTGGCAATTCCTGACATCAGTTTTCTTGCCGCACAGATCGATCATTATACAGAAAGCCTGCAGCAGAACATAGAACAGAAATGGAATGCGATGCAGCAGAAACTGACTTCTATGGAACGCGCACTGGAGGCACAGCGTCCGGATAAAAAACTGCTGGCACAGCGTGTCATATACGAGCGTCTGCGCAGTCAGCTTCTGGTGGCAGTAAAAGAAAAACTGACAGACCGGCAGAAGGATTTTTCCAGATATACAGAGAGGCTTTCTGCCCTGGCACCTACGGCACGTCTGCGCGGCGGCTATGTATTTGCCCGGCAGCAGGACGGAACGCCACTGTCTTCTGTCAGCCAGGTAAAGGAAAAGACAGCTTTTACCCTTGTATTTGCCGACGGGGAGACAGAAGTGGTGCCGGTCTCTAAGCGAACATACGGACAGCAGCTTTCCGGAAGGGAAAAGGAGTAAATATGGCGAAGACAAAGTTCTCAATTGAAGAAGCATTTACACAGATCGAAGACATTATTGAACAGCTTTCAGAAAGCTCAATCAGTTTGTCAGATTCTATGGAGCTTTACAAAAAAGGAGTGAAGCTTTTGGATCGCTGTTCCCAGACTTTAAATAAAACAGAAAAAGAAATCATTATTTTACAGGAGGGACAAAATGAAACAGCCCATAGAAGAACAGCTCAAAAAAAAGACGGAGCAGATTGAAAAAATTATCCTTTTCTTCCTTCCTAAAGAAGAAGGTCCGCAGCAAACCCTGCTAAAAGCTATGAATTATACCATGTGTGCCGGAGGAAAACGGCTGCGTCCCATGTTGATGGGAGAGACGTACCAGATGTTTGGCGGCCAAAATCCGGAGATCATCGAACCATTTATGGCTGCCATCGAGATGATACATACGTATTCCCTCATTCATGACGACCTGCCGGCGATGGATAATGATGATCTGCGCAGGGGACGGCCAACGGCTCATGTCGTTTTCGGGGAGGCCATGGCCATTCTTGCCGGCGACGGATTGCTCCATTATGCGTTTGAGACAGCCGCGAAGGCTTTTACCGGCACGCAGGAAGATATCAAAATTGCCAGAGCATTCCAGATCCTTTCCCAGAAACCTGGGATTTATGGGATGGTCGGCGGACAGGCCGTGGATGTGGAGAATGAAAAGAAACAAATTGATTTTGACACCCTCATGTACATCCATAAAAATAAGACGGCGGCCCTGATCGAATGTGCCATGATGATTGGTGCGGTGTTGGCCGGAGCCTCTTCCGAGGAGGTTTCCCGGATCGAAGAGGTAGCTTACCATACAGGAATTGCATTCCAGATCGAGGATGATATCCTGGATGTCGTCAGTACCAGTGACGTCCTGGGGAAACCAGTGGGAAGCGATGAAAAAAATGGCAAAAACACTTACGTGTCATGGAAAGGCCTGGAACAGTCCAAAAAAGACGTGGAACAATATACGAAAAAAGCTCTTGCTGTTTTTGACAGTCTGGAATATAAAAATGACTTTTTAAGAGAGCTTCTTCTTTCTTTAGTGAGAAGGAAAAAATAAAAACAAAAATACCATTCGGAGGGAACGTGATGGGACGTTTACTAGATCAGATCGAAGAACCAAATGACATAAAAAAGATTTCACCGAAATTATATCCTGTCCTTGCACAGGAGATCAGGGATTTCCTTTTAGATCATGTCAGTCAGACCGGCGGTCATTTTGCATCGAACATGGGGGTAGTGGAAATCACAATGGCACTCCATATCTGTCTTCATTTTCCAGAAGACAAAGTGGTCTATGATGTGGGGCATCAGTCCTACATCCATAAGATTCTGACGGGAAGAAAAGATCAATTTGATACATTGCGCCAGCAAAACGGTTTATGCGGTTTTCCAAAAAGAAGCGAAAGTAACTGTGATGCTTTTGGTACAGGGCACAGCTCTACTTCCATTTCTGCGGCACTGGGCCTGGCGGCTGCCAGAGATCTGCAAGGCGGGAAGGAAACGGTCGTAGCTTTGATCGGAGATGGAGCTTTGTCCGGGGGGATGGCCTATGAGGCTCTCAATAACCTGTCCACTATGCGCAAAGAAAAGAAAAATCTGATTATCATTTTAAACGATAACAAAATGTCTATTTCAGAAAATGTTGGTGGGATGAGCCGATATTTAAACGACCTGCGCTCCCGGAGAAGTTACGGTGAATTTAAAGAAAATGTAGAGACGGCTCTCAATACCATCCCCGGTGTAGGCAAAAGTGTTGCCCGTGCACTGAAAAAATCTAAAGATTCCATCAAGCAGCTTTTTGTGCCGGGAATGCTTTTTGAAAATATGGGGATCACCTATTATGGTCCGGTAAACGGTCACAATGTCTCGGCAATGGTCCATGCCATCCGTCAGGCCAAACAGCATAAAGGTCCGATTCTGGTTCATGCCATTACCAAGAAAGGGAAGGGATATCCCATCGCGGAAAAGAATCCGGAGAAATTTCATGGGATCGGGCCATTTGATAAAAAAACGGGAGAAGTCCTGGGAAAAAGTGGAAAGGAATCTTACACGGCAGTCTTTTCGAAAGAGCTGGTCCGCCTGGCAAAAACCAGAAAAAATGTGGCGGCGATTACCGCTGCCATGCCTTCCGGAACCGGATTGGATCTTTTTAAAAAATATTATCCCAAACGCTTTTTTGATGTAGGGATTGCAGAAGAACATGCCGTCACCTTTGCCGCCGGGATGGCTGCCAGGGGAATGCACCCGGTTTTCGCCGTATATTCTTCCTTTTTGCAAAGAGCCTATGATCAGGTTCTTCATGATGTCTGCATCCAGAATCTGCCGGTATTTTTCTGTGTGGACCGTTCCGGGCTCGTCGGTGCAGACGGCGAAACACATCAGGGTGTTTTTGATATTTCCTATCTGGGGCATCTGCCGAACATGGTATTGATGGCTCCGAAAAATAAACAGGAAATGGCTCCGATGATGGAATTTGCCCTGAATTACGATGGCCCTGTTGCCATGAAGTATCCGCGGGGTACGGTATATGATGGGCTGGAAGAGCACCAAAGCTGTGTAGAACTTGGAAAAAGTGAGGTCATCTTTGAAGGGAAAGACGTTGTGCTTTTCTCTGTGGGAACGATTATGGAAGAATGTGAGAAAGCCGTGGCAATCCTCCGTGAAGAAGGAATATCCGCAGGACTTGTCAATGTACGTTTCCTCCGGCCGATGGACGAAACACTCTTCCATCAACTGGCAGCGGAGTATCCACTGTTTGTGACGGTAGAAGAAAACCAGCTCACGGGTGGCTTTGGACAGATGGTATCGGCATTCCTTCACAGACATAACTACAACACACGCCTGCTCACGCTGGGAATTCCGGATTGTTTTGTAAAACATGCCACGGTCGCACAGCAAAGACAGCAGGCCGGAATCGATGCAGCGTCCATTGCCTGTATGGTAAAAGGAAAAATCAGAACATGCTGACAGAGAAAGAGAAGAAACCAAAAGAAAGACAGAGAAAGACAGATAGGAAGAGAGAGGCAATGAAACAACGGTTGGATGTATTATTGGTGGAAAAGGGAATGGCCGTTTCCAGAGAAAAAGCAAAAGCGATGATCATGTCCGGGGTGGTCTTTGTCAATGGCCAGAGAGAGGACAAGGCGGGAAGCACTTTTGACGAAAAAGCAGCGGCTTCCATTGAAATCCACGGTACAACATTGCGGTATGTAAGCCGTGGAGGGTTGAAACTGGAAAAGGCGGTAGAAAATTTCGGGTTTTCCCTCCAAGATAAAGTATGCATGGATGTCGGGGCATCCACGGGAGGGTTTACCGACTGTATGCTGCAAAACGGGGCAGCAAAAGTCTTTTCCATTGATGTAGGCCGGGGGCAGTTAGACTGGAAACTTCGCAACGATGAACGGGTCGTCTGCATGGAAAAAACAAATATGAGATATGTGACACCGGAACAGATCGGCCAGCCAGTTGATTTCAGTTCGGTCGATGTTTCCTTTATCTCTCTTACCAAAATCCTGCCTCCGCTGAAGGCCTGTCTGAAAGAGGGAGGGGAAGTGGTCTGTCTCATCAAACCCCAGTTTGAAGCAGGCAGGGAGAAAGTTGGAAAAAAGGGTGTCGTTCGCGATCAGAGCGTTCACGAAGAGGTGATCCGCCAGATCATGGATTTCGCCCTCCATTTGGGATTTTCCCTCCTGCACCTGGATTATTCCCCGATCAAAGGGCCGGAAGGAAATATTGAGTACCTGTTACATTTATTAAACAGACCAGAGGGGAGCCGTATTACCGGGGATGAAGTGGCAGCCGTGGTGAGAAATTCTCATCAGGCACTGTCCCACCGGGCAGCGGGAAAATAGAAAAAAATGAATAAATTTTTGATTATAGCAAACAGACAAAAGGATATTAATCTGGAAATTACAGAAAAAATGCAGCATTTTCTTCTGGAGAAGGGGGCAGTATGCCATGTATTTGATTCGTATGACCGAAGAGAAGACAGGCCGATTACTGTTCCGGAAGGAACGCAGTGCATTTTAGTCATTGGCGGTGACGGGACGATGCTCGGGGCTGCCAGGATGCTCGTTGGTACGAACATTCCATTGCTCGGTATCAACAGGGGAACTCTGGGATTTTTGGCAGAGGTGAATCTTTCGGACCTGGCAAAAACCCTGGACCTGCTATTAGAAGACAAATACCAGATCGAAAACCGGATTATGCTCAAGGCGGAGGTATATCAGGATAACAAACGGACGGTATCTTATATGGCACTCAATGATTTTAATATCAGCAGAAGTGGTGCCGCCCGCATGATCGGATTGACAGTAAAAATCAACGGAGCCACCATTGACAGCTACCGTGCTGATGGGATTATCGTCTGTACCCCTACCGGGTCTACGGGTTATAATCTGTCAGCCGGCGGTCCGATCATCAACCCGACTTGTAAAAATTTTGTTATCACTCCGATCTGCCCACATTCCCTGACTGCCAGAAGCGTTGTGCTGGCCAAAGAAGATATTGTAACGGTGGAGGTGGAGCAGCTCCGGAGTTATATGCATGAGGAAGCCATCCTTTCCTTCGACGGAAAAGAAGGGGTGAAGCTCAACCCGGGAGATCAGGTAAAAATATATAAAGCCCAGGAAGTGACACCTTTTATTAAAGTAACGGAAGTGAGCTTTGTGGAGATTTTAAAAGAAAAACTGCTATAGCTGCTGTCCGGGAATAAAAAGTGGGAGAAGTGATAGACATGAAAGGAAAACGACAGAAAAAAATATTGGAGCTGGTTAGAACAAATGACATTGAAACCCAGGAAGAACTGACAAGAAAATTATCCGAAGCAGGTTTTTCTTCTACCCAGGGAACCATTTCCCGGGATATCCGGGAATTAAAACTTACGAAAGTCACTGGAGATGACGGCAAACAGAAATATGCCCCGATTCAGACAGAAAATATCCATGTGTCGAATAAGTACCGCAGAGTTTTATCCGAAGGCATTCTCCACATGGAAAATGCAGAAAATATTCTGGTAATCAAAACGGTATCCGGTATGGCGATGGCATGCGCTGCCGCGATCGATTCCATTTCAGTCCGTGGAGTGGTCGGATGTATTGCCGGAGATGATACGATCATGTGCGTGATCAAAGAGACTTCTATGGTAGAGGAAGTAATGAAGGAAATTGACACCATTATCAAAGGACATCATTAAAAGGCCGGAAGCTGATTTCCAAACAGGCTTCCATAGGGGAGGACGTTATGCTGATTAACCTACATGTGAAAAATTTAGCACTGATTGAGGAAACGGAGGTAGATTTTACCGATCATTTAAATATACTGACAGGAGAAACCGGTGCGGGTAAATCCATACTGATTGGATCGATCCAGTCAGCCCTCGGGGCAAAAATACCAAAAAGCATGATAAGAAATGGCTGTGACAGTGCGTTAATCGAGTTGATTTTTTATACAAAAAGCGATGCGGTTAAAGCCAAAATGGAAGAATATGGGATTCCTTTCGAGGAGGGAGAAATTATTATTTCCAGACGGATCACAAACAACCGGGTGATCAATAAGGTGAATGATGTCAGTATTTCCATCGGCAAATTAAAAGAATTATCACCACTTCTTCTGGATTTAAGCGGTCAGCATGAAAATCAGCTTCTGCTCAATCCGCAAAATCATTTAAAGATTATTGACAGTTATCATAAAGAACAGATTGTTCCGGTAAAAAAACGAACGGCTCAGCTCTACTCGCAGTATCAGAAGCTCCAAAAGGAGCTGGCCGAACAGGATATGGACCAGGAACAGCGGATCAGGGAAATGGATTTCTTGAAATATGAGATTCAGGAAATCGAAGATGCCAGACTCCAGGAAGGCGAGGATCTCTTATTAGAACAGGATTATCAGCGGATTTCCCATTCCCGGGAGATTCTTTCTGATGCGTCATCAATCCATGAAATGCTGGCCGAACAGGCTGGCTGCGCCGGAGATCTCATTGGAAATGCAGTCCAGAAGATGAACGGGATCGAGACATTGGATCCGGAAGCCGGGGATTTAGCCGGACAGATTCAGTCCATTGACGCTCTTTTAAATGATTTTAACAGGGAGCTTTCCTCCTATATTGATTTGATGGAATTTGATGAGGAATCTTTCTCAGAAATCGAAGAAAGGCTGAACCTGATTAATAAATTAAAGGCAAAATATGGGGATTCCCTCGATAAGATCCAGGATTACCATGACAAAAGTGTAGAAAAATACGAGCAGCTTCTTCACTATGAGGAGACCGCAGCCCGTTTAAAAAAAGAACTTTCGGACATCACCGCGCAGATGGAGAAGGAATGCGAAAAACTGACCGCACTTCGGAAAGAAGCGGCAGTTCCGCTGGTCCAGTCGATTCGGGAAGCTCTATTGGATTTGAATTTTCTGGATGTGGAATTTGAAATCCAGTTCATCTCGGTTGAGAATTTTTCTCCACAGGGAAAAGACCATGTCTGTTTTATGATTTCCACCAATCCGGGACAAGAACCCCAACCTCTTCATCAGATTGCTTCGGGAGGAGAACTTTCCAGAATCATGCTCGCCATCAAATCGGTCCTTGCGGACGAAGAAGGAATCGAGACTCTCGTATTTGATGAGATTGATACAGGGATTAGTGGAAGAACCGCACAGAAGGTTTCGGAACGTCTTGCGGTGATCGCGTCCACCCGTCAGGTCATTGCAATTACCCACCTGCCGCAGATTGCTGCTATGGCGGATTCTCATTATCTGATTGAAAAAACTAGCGATGCGAATTCTACGATCAGCAATATTTATCCCCTGACCACAGAGGACTCGATCAAAGAGCTCGCCAGAATGCTCGGGGGTGCTGAGATTACGGATACGGTTTTAAAAAATGCTAGCGAGATGAGAAAGCTGGCCGACCAATTTCGTCAGACACATATTTAAAGAAAAAGACCAGGCAGTTACCAAAAGTAACTGCCTGGTTTATCAATTATGATAAAATATGTTCCTGGACATATTCTTTAATGGCATCAAAACTTTGTTTACTGATCACATGTTCAATCTTGCATGCATCTTTTTCTGCCAAATCTGCCGGGACTCCCAGTTTTTCTAAACAGGATGTGAGCAGTCTGTGCCGTTCATAGATCATATCTGCGATCTCTTTTCCAGAGTCTGTTAAATAAATATATCCGGCATCTGTCATAGTAATGTGATTCTTTTCCCGCAGGTTCTTCATGGCAATGCTGACACTTGACTTTTTAAAGTCCAGATGATTCGCTACATCCACAGAACGCACTACCGGAAGTTTTTTGCTTAGGATAAGAATCGTTTCTAAATAGTTTTCAGCGGATTCGTTGTTCTTCTCCTTCAATTTTATCACCTCAATGAATATATAGTCTTAAAGTATGTTTTTTAGTATACCATAGGTGTTCCTTTTTTTCAAATAAATAAACTGAAAAAAATCATCAACGAAAAAAGATGGGGTGTCGTTATTTCCATGGAATAAAAATATACTTTTAAAAAAAGAGATAAGATGGTAAACTATAATAGAGTTTTTTGAAAAAATTCATATTTCGAAAGGGGAAGCTGCAATGAAAAAACTGTTATATTTTATGAACGATTACAAAAAGGAGAGTATCCTCGCACCTTTATTTAAGATGCTGGAAGCCTTTTTTGAATTATTTGTTCCGCTGGTGGTAGCATCTGTTATTGATAATGGTATCGTCCCCAAAAACCAGATGCATATTGTAAAGATGTGCCTGATTTTGCTGGTTTTAGCGACGGTAGGACTGGCCTGCTCCATTACTGCACAATATTTTGCAGCAAAGTCTGCAGTGGGGGCTGCCACGAAAATGCGCTATGAGTTGTTTTCCCATATCCAGTCCCTCGGATATCAGGAAATGGATACGACAGGGACATCTACCCTGATCACGCGCATGACCAGTGATATCAACCAGGTACAAAATGGAATTAATATGGTACTCCGCCTGTTCCTTCGCTCCCCGTTTATCGTATTTGGAGCAATGATCATGGCATTTACCATCGATATCAAAGTTGCCCTGATTTTTGTCGCAGCGATTATTTTGTTGTCTGTTGTCGTGTTTGGCGTCATGTTTGTTACCAAACCGCTTTATAAAAAGGTTCAGTCAGGACTGGATCAGATTCTTGGCACCACCCGGGAGAACCTGACAGGGGTGAGGGTGATCCGCGCTTTCCACCAGGAACATTCCGAATATGAAACCTTTCTTTCGCAGAATGAAGAACTGACGGTCTTACAGAAATTGGCAGGCAGGATCTCCGGTTTGACCAACCCTTTGACATTTGCCATTATCAATTTCTCTATTCTTGTGCTTATCTATACCGGTGCGGTCCGTGTCAATGTAGGAACACTTTCCCAGGGACAGGTTGTGGCACTTTATAATTATATGTCGCAGATTTTAGTAGAGCTGATCAAGCTGGCGAACCTGATCGTCTCTATCACTCGCGCGATGGCTTGTTTTAACCGGATACAGGATATCTTTTCCATCACACCTGCTATGAAAGAAGGGGAAAAAGAAGGAAGGGAAACGACATCACCTGACAAAGCTTCCTCCCAGATCCCGGCAGTAGAGTTTCACCAGGTATCATTTACCTATGCAGGAGGCGGCGATCATGCCATTGAGGACATCTCTTTTCGGGCTATGCCGGGGGAGACGATCGGAATTATCGGGGGAACCGGTTCCGGCAAATCCACCCTCGTCAATCTCATTCCGAGATTTTATGATGCGACCGAAGGGGAAATCATGATAGATGGCGAAAATATCAAAGAATATACCAATCATTTTCTGCGCAATAAAATATCCATTGTTCCTCAGAAGGCCCAGCTTTTTTCAGGTACGATACGGGATAATCTGCTGTTTGGATGTCCGGATGCGGAGGAAAAACAGCTGGAGGATGCCCTGGTTGTGTCGCAGTCAAAAGAGTTTGTCGATACAAAAGAAGGATACCTGGATTTTCAGGTGGAACAGGGAGGGAAAAATCTTTCCGGCGGGCAGCGTCAGCGTCTGACCATTGCGAGAGCCCTGGTTCCGGGTTCGGATATCCTGATTCTCGATGACAGTGCTTCTGCCCTGGATTATGCCACCGATGCAAAGCTTCGAAAAGCACTCCAGCATATGGAAAAGAAGCCGACAATCTTTATTGTATCTCAAAGGACATCGTCCATTCAAAATGCGGATTTGATTCTTGTTTTGGACGACGGGAAGATCGTCGGGAAAGGAACTCATACCGAATTATTGGAATCTTGTAGTATTTATCAGGAAATCTATGATACACAGTTTAAAAAGAAGGAAGCGTGACAGATATGGCAGATACAAAAAAAGAAAAACAGCAATTCAAAAGAACAGATACCATAAAAAAAGTATGGCTGTATTTAAAACACTACCGCGTTTTACTGATTTTTTCGATTATCATGGCGGCGGGAACCGTAGCCGGTACCCTTTATGTGCCGATCCTTGTGGGAGATGCCATTGACTGTATCATCAAAAAAGGTCAGGTAGACTTTGCTGCCATTTTTTCCATTTTGAAAGAAGGTGTCATTGTCATTCTTCTGACAGCGGTTGCCCAGTGGATCATGAACATATGTAACAACCACATTACTTTTCACGTTACGAGGGATATTCGTAATACAGCAATGGAAAAGATTGAGAGACTTCCCTTAAAATATATTGACGGGCATTCTTATGGAGATATTGTGAGCCGTGTCATTGCCGATGTCGATCAGTTTGCCGACGGACTGCTCATGGGATTTACCCAATTTTTCACAGGAATTGTCACAATTTTTGGTACATTGGGATTTATTTTTTCCATCCATGCAGGGATCGCCCTGCTGGTAGTCTGTCTGACTCCGATCTCCTTGCTTGTGGCCCGTTTTATTGCCACACATACCTATTCCATGTTCCAGCTGCAGTCAAAAACACGCGGAGAGCAGACATCTTTAATAGAAGAAATGATTGAAGGCGGGAAAGTCGTGAAGGCATTCGGCTATGAACAAAGAGCCGGAGAACGCTTTTGTGAGATCAACGACCGTCTGCAAAATTGTTCCCTGAAAGCAATTTTTTATTCTTCCCTCACGAACCCGTCTACCCGCTTTGTCAACAGCCTTGTATATGCCAGTGTGGCATTAAGCGGCGCATTGGCAGCGATTTCCGGGGCGTTGAGTGTCGGGAGCCTGACTTGCCTGTTAAGTTATGCGAATCAGTATACCAAACCTTTCAATGAAATTTCCGGTGTCATCACGGAACTGCAAAATGCGTTAGCCTGTGCGAATCGTATTTTTGAGCTGATCGAGGAAGAACCGGAAGTGGAGGACAGCCCGGACGCTTTTGTCCTGAAGAATCCGGAGGGGAGAGTAGAACTTTCCAATGTGAATTTTTCTTACACACCGGACACTACATTGATTGAAGATTTTAATTTAAAAGTACACACCGGACAGCGGATTGCGATTGTTGGCCCGACCGGATGTGGAAAGACAACCATTATCAACCTGTTAATGCGCTTTTATGATGTTAATCAGGGAAAGATTACTGTCGATGGAAAAGACATCCGCCAAATCACTAGGGGCAGTCTTCGCACATCCTATGGGATGGTATTACAGGACACCTGGTTTCGGACGGGAACCATACGGGACAATATTACGATGGGGCGGGATAGCTTCACAGAAGAGGAGCTGATTGCTGCTGCAAAGGAGGCACATTCCTATGGTTTTATTAAGAGGATGCCTCAGGGATTTGATACGATGATCACAGATGATGGTGCCGGAATGAGCCAGGGGCAAAAGCAGCTTTTGAGTATTACGAGAGTCATGCTGCACCTGCCTTCAATGTTGATTCTTGATGAGGCGACTTCTTCCATCGATACCCGGACCGAACAAAAAATCCAGAATGCATTTGCAAAAATGATGGAAGGACGAACCAGCTTTATTGTAGCGCATCGTCTTTCCACCATACAAAATGCGGATGTGATTCTTGTAATGAAAGATGGACATATTATTGAGCAGGGAAATCACGAGGAACTGCTGCACAGGGGCGGGTTTTATGCCACTCTCTATAACAGCCAGTTCGCTTCTTAAGGATCGTGAGCCGATCTCTGATCGGCGCTTCGCTGATTGGCGTTCTTTGAGCTTATCTAGCTCTACGGCGGCAAACCGCCGCTGTAGAGAGTCCGATACTAGAAAGTCCCATTCGCTTATCTGTGTTCTTTGAACAGTTTATAGATCTGGATCACAACTGTCGGAAGGAAGGCGAATAAATAAATCCATCCGATCTGTCTTCCCGTCAGTGCGGTGACAGAGAAGAGACTTTGCAAAGGTGGAACAAATAATACCAGATTTAATAGAAGGATTCCAGCCACAAAGGCTCCAACGCTGTACCAGTTGCTCGATAAGCCAAGATGGAAGATCGAATGGTCACTTCGGCAGTTGAATCCGTGGAAGAGCCTCGATGCAGTCAGTGTGGCAAAGGCCATGGTACTTGCCATAGCAGATCCGCCCTGGGAAAGTCCCATATAAAAGGCAGCCATCGTGACAATGGCTATCAGTCCACCTTGCAGCAATAACCGTAATAAAAAGTTTTTGGTCAAAATTCCTTCTTTGGGATCCCTTGGCTTCTGGGAGAGCAGATCTTTTTCCGGCTGCTCCATTCCGATCGCGATCGCCGGAAGAGAATCGGTCAGCAGGTTAATAAACAAAAGGTGTACCGGTGCAAATGGTACCGGGAGTGCGAGAAGGGAAGTGTAAAGCACAGCGAGGATTCCCGCCATATTTCCGGAAAGAAGGAACTGGATCGAGTTCTTTATATTCCGGTAAACATTCCGCCCGTTGGCCACTGCCTTTATGATGGTTGCAAAGTTATCATCGGTCAAAATCATAGAAGCAGCATCTTTGGAAACTTCCGTTCCGGTAATTCCCATGGCAACACCGATATCCGATTTTTTCAAAGCAGGAGCATCATTGACTCCGTCACCGGTCATCGCGACCACATTTCCCTTTGACTGCCATGCCTCCACAATACGGATTTTATTTTCCGGGGATACCCGGGCATAAACAGAGATTTTTTCGATTTGCTCATCCAGTGTTTCCTGTGACATGGCATCGAGCTCTGTACCAGTGAGTGCCAGGTCTCCCTCCTGAAAAATACCGATCTGTTTTGCAATCGCAGTAGCGGTAATCTTATGATCTCCGGTAATCATAACCGGACGGATTCCAGCCCGTATGGCATCCATAACCGCTGCCTTCGATTCTTCCCGTGGGGGATCCATCATGGAAATAAGCCCTAAAAAGATATAGTCTTCTTCATCGTCGAGGGACAGCGTATCATTGGGATCCGTTTCTTTGTAGCCGAATGCCAGAACGCGAAGTCCATTTTCAGAAAAATGACGGTTGGCCTTCAAAATATTTTCCCGGTCTTCTGATGAGAGTGGGGCAATACCATCTGAGGTACGCAGATAGGAAGTCCGGTCAAGCAGGACATCCGGTGCTCCTTTGGTTAGCATGGTCGGGATACCATGGAGATGATATTTGACTGTCATCAGCTTCCGGTCAGAATCAAAAGGAATTTCCTCCAGACGGGGCATCAAGTCCCGAATCACATCTTCCTTGATATCAATATCCCTTGCCATCTCTACCAGGGAAAACTCTGTGGGATCGCCAATTCCTTTTCCGTCCACGATCGTGGAATCATTGGCGAGAATCGCATCATAGAGAAGGTAGCGGTGCAGCTGGTTCTTTGTATCCAATTCTTCCGGCTTTAACACCTTGTTGTCAATATAAATCCCCTGCACTTTCATCTTATTTTGGGTCAGGGTTCCGGTTTTATCCGAACAGATCACGGATACGCAGCCAAGGCTCTCCACCGCTTTTAATTCTTTGATAATCGCATGTTCCCTGGCCATTTTCTGCGTTCCCATCGCCTGCACGATGGTGACAATCGAACTTAATGCCTCCGGGATGGCAGCCACTGCCAGGGCAACAGCAAACAGCAGGGAATCCAGTAATTCCATTTTCCGGTACATACAAAGGGCAAACACGATGGCGCAGATGATCATGATCGTCATAGCCAGACGGCTGCTAAATTGATCTAAGCTGACCTGGAGCGGAGTTTTCTTCTCTTTCGTTGCATTCATCAGTGAGGCGATCTTTCCGATTTCCGTATTCATTCCTGTATCCGTTACAACAATCACCGCACGTCCATACGTAACGAGACTGCTGGAAAAAACCATATTTTTCCGATCGCCCAGCGGAACTTCTTCCGGGATGACCCCGCTGATTTTATCTACCTGAACGGATTCCCCGGTAAGAGAACTCTCATTGACCTGCAAAGAAAAACTTTCCAGAACCCGTCCGTCGGCAACGACCATATCGCCGGCTTCCAGGATAAGAATATCTCCCGGAACCACATCTTTTGAAGGAATTTCTACCTTTTGCCCATCGCGCAATACCTTTGCACTGGGGGAAGAAAGCGATTTCAAACTCTCCAGCGATTTTTCCGCCTTCTTGTGCTGAACCGTTCCCAAAATCGCATTCAAAATAATGACGGCGATGATGACGATTGTGCTTTCGGCGTTGCCGGAAAATGCGGAAATGATTGCCGCAATGATCAGAATCACGACCAAAAGATCGGCAAACTGGGAAAGAAATACTTCCAGTGTACTTTTCTTTTTTCCTTCTTGTAATACATTTTCGCCTTTTTCTTTTCGCAATTCTTCTGCTCTTTGGGCAGTCAGACCAGTGGGGCAGGAACCGAGCTGGTTAAAGATTTCTGTTTCTGTCTGCTGATGCCATTGTTTCATAAGGACCTCCTTTACCTTATCACATGCCAAAAATTTAAAGTTATATTCTCTGTTACAAAAAAAGACTTTTAATGTACTCATTTATAAAAATCATCCGATTCCGATAAATAAATACATTAAAAGTCTTGTAACCCGGCAGGGCATGTATCACCAGACCGTATGGCCGCGATTGTTGACGATACATTGAAACTACTCCCCTTTAATGAGACAAAATGAAAAAAAGTTTTCATTTGTTTATTCCGATTTTTTTCAGTATAACGTAAGGCAGTTGATTTTGTCAATCTTTTTACAGGAGATATATTGTTCTAAAAAAAATACAAAAAATAATATGGATTTCGCATAATTTTAACAAAAAAACTTCGTTTGGAACTTGTGAAGCAGAAAAATTTTATATATAATAGAGTTGTTACTGAAAAAAAGAATGATAATTATTCTTTGCGATACGATGATCAGAGTTCGTATCTATGCGTATACCAATATTAGGTGGAGATCAATGAGGTGAGTTTATGTTTAAAGTAACAGAAGATATCATTTATGTGGGAGTAGACGATCATCAGGTAGACTTATTTGAAGGACAGTATATTGTGCCAAATGGTATGTCCTATAACTCCTATGTTGTTCTGGACGAAAAAATAGCAGTTTTTGATACGGTAGATGCCAATTTTAAGGAAGAATGGTTTGCAAACCTGGAGGCGGCCCTGGATGGAAGACAGCCGGATTATCTGATCATCCAGCATATGGAGCCGGATCATTCTGCGAATATTGCCAATTTTGCTGAAAAATATCCGGAAGCAAAAATTGTGGGGAATGCGAAGACTTTTCCGATGATCCAGCAGTTTTTTGGAACAGATTTCGGAGACCGCAAACTCATTGTGAAAGAAGGAGAGACGCTTTCTACCGGAAAGCATAACTTTACTTTTGTGATGGCACCAATGGTACATTGGCCGGAAGTCATGATGACTTACGATACCACAGATCAGATCTTTTTCTCTGCCGATGCTTTCGGCAAGTTTGGTGCACTCGATGCGGAGGAAGAATGGGATTGTGAAGCACGCCGTTATTATATTGGAATCGTTGGGAAATATGGACCGATGGTTCAGAAACTCTTTGCTAAAATTGGATCTTTGGAAGTCAAAAAGATCTGTCCGCTTCACGGACCGGTTTTAACAGAGAATCTGGAACATTATATGAACTTATACCAGATCTGGTCTTCGTATGACGTGGAATCCGAAGGAACCATGATTGCCTATACCTCTGTTTATGGCAATACGAAAAAAGCCGTAGAGCTTTTAGCAGCTAAACTGGAAGAAGAAGGCTGTCCAAAAGTTGTCGTTACTGACTTGGCCCGGGAAGATATGGCAGAAGCAGTCGAAGACGCCTTTCGTTATGGAAAGCTCATCCTCGCAACGACAACTTATAATGGGGATATGTTCCCGTTCATGAAAGAATTTCTGAATCATTTAACTGAGAGAAATTATCAGAACCGCAAAATTGGTCTGGTAGAAAATGGAAGCTGGGCACCGATGGCCGCAAAGATGATGAAAGCTGCCTTTGAAAAAAGCAAAAAGATTACTTTTGCAGACACTATCGTAAGCATTCGTTCCGCAGTGAATGAAACGAACATGGAACAGATGGCAGCTCTTGCAAAAGAAATGAAATAATAAGAAGCCTGCGAGGAGCGTTTCACCCGGCCGGAGTTCATCCCCCGACCGGGTGAAAATATATCTGGACATGCATCACATCGCAGACTCCTGTAAAGAAGTGATAAAGATTTCTTTTATGACATTACAGAGGTATTCCGTAAGAAAACGGTTATCGAAAGAAAAAAGATCATCGAATCTTGCAAAATAATGCTTATCCTTATAGACCCGTTTGTAAAGAGGAAACTTCTTTTGATAATGTGCCGCAGTAATCTGGAACCCAAAGTGTTTTTGCAGATGAGGGAGGGGAAGAAAGATCCCCTCTTTTTTTATATAACAGGTAGAAGCTTTTGCCTGTTTTCGATATTTCTTATCTACATAACGCCCCACGCTCTTATGGATTGCACGGTCTTCTTTTGGAAGATAATAGTAATCCTGATAGTCTTTATAAAAATATTTCAGTTCCCCTTCGTAGAAAGGAATGGAGATCCGTATTGTCCTTTGTTTCCCATAGATCTGTCCTGCGGAGGAATCAAAATCCATTTCCCGTGGAAGAGGATGGGAGAGAGTACACCCAACATGGATCTTTCCACTGCTTTCTTTCCCATCCATAACGTCGGGAGTGATCGTGCGGATGGTAAAATCACCAGATAGCAGGCGCGGGTAGGACAAAAGTGGCAGAAGACATTTCATTCCCAGCAGATCTTCTTCGTTATGGAGAAGCAGATTGTGGAGCAGCTCCGGATTTTGTGTCAGGAGATATTTCTTATAAACAGCAATCAGCTGTCCGCCGTCATAGTGGTCTTCCCGGTATTTTCCAAGGAAACGTTCCCAGTCTTTTTGTTTTCCGTGTATCATATGGAACAGATTCTGGAAAGGCTTTAAAAAATGATAAAAATCAATCGAAGTATACTGATCGAAAGAGCAGGAGATGCCGTGAAGCTCATAATGATGTTGTAAATAAGGAATATCAAAACTGTTTCCATTAAATGTCATCAGGTTCCAGTCTTTTTTTTCAAGAACCTGAAGGAAAGAAGATAAAATTTCCTTTTCACTGAAGCCGTCATCGTTAAACCATTGAAAAAAATGAAAAGAATCTTTTTTGTAATATCCGCATCCGATGAGGTATAGAATCGTATGATCCCGGGAAAAACCAGTGGTCTCTATATCAAAAAACAAATAGGATTCCCGGTGCGGCAGTAGGTATGTTTCTGTGTGGTCTGTAAAAAATTGTTTTGTAATCGTTTGCATTTTTACTGTTGATATCCTCCCGGGTTAGGTATTGCTTGCAAAATTTGATTCGTATTCCATGGAATGGATTATATAATAATTACAAACTCAAGTCAATCCGTGTAATCAACGTTCCAGATTCTTCTGAAAATGTAATAAAAACGAAAGAAAAGGAAAAATCCTGTAACGAAAATGCAAGGGAATTTGCCTTTCTTTTTTTTTGCTTCCCATGTTATAGTATTGGATAAAAGACAAACCGCCCGCAGCGGCGATGTTACAGGAGGCATAGACATGGCATACCAAAAATTTACAGGAACTTATCACAGTTGTGATCATATAAACAGGGTACATTATTATATTTACGAACCGGAAACAGATTTAAGAGCCATTCTCCAGATTGTACATGATTTTGGAGACAGCGTGGAAAGAAATGAGGATCTCATCCGTTTTTTCACCGATCATGGGGTCATGATCTGCGGCTGTGACCATATCGGTCACGGAAGATCTGCCAGGAAAGAAGACTATGGATTTTTTGGAAACAGAAATGGATGGACCTATCTGGTCAAAGACATGAAAAAACTGACCCACTATATGAAAAGGGAGTATCCGGATATTCCCTATTTTGTATATGGACATGGACTGGGATCCCTCATCGTACGTTTGGGATCTTTTCGGGAAAAGGGAATCAACGGGATCATTTTATCTGGCACCAGCGGACGTCAGAGGCACTGCAAAAGAAAAATTCTTTTTGCTTCCTTTTTAAAAAGAATGGAAGGTGCCAAAAAAGAAAGCAGGTTTTTAAAAAGCAATCTATGCCGGAAGCTGAATCGAAGATTCCGGTCAGAACAGGATCACTGGTCTTTCCTTGCAGCGGATGAAGGTGCGAGAAAAGAATATTCCAGGGCATTATCCGATAAGATCACACTGACCGTTGCTGCCTATGAGGATATTTTCAAAATTCTTGTCCTGGCTTCCACGAAGAAAAAATATGAGGATATCAATCAGGAGATACCGATTCTGCTGATAAGCGGTGCGGAGGATTCCATTGGCAATTTTGGAAAAGGTGTGGAAGAAGTACGTCGCCGTCTAGAAGACACGCATCATCATACCATGATGAAATTATATGAAGGGATGCGCCATAATATCACAGATGAACCGGGAAAAGAAATGGTATTTTATGACATGTTAGAGTGGATGAAAGGATATATCGCAGAATAGTGAACATCTCCACTTGCACCGTAGTTCAGATGGATCTTGTGCTGCAATGATTTTCAGTCAATTGAGATATTTACAAAATGTGATTTTCTGTTATAATATTCACAGGAATGATAGTGTTTTACAATATTAGATATGGTTAACTTTCTATCGCCAAAAAGTAATGGGCTTTTTGCCTGTGACAAATGAAAGGATTTTATGTATGAAGTGCCCTTTTTGTGGTTTGGATAATACCCGTGTAATTGACTCAAGACCCGCTGATGATAATGCCTCCATTCGTCGCAGAAGACTTTGTGATGAATGTGGAAAAAGATTTACAACCTATGAGCGTGTGGAGATTGTCCCTCTGACTGTAATTAAAAAAGATAGAACCAGGGAGCCATATGACCGGAGTAAGATCATGTCCGGAATATTACGCGCCTGTCATAAACGTCCTGTTTCTGTAGAGCAGATTGAACAGATGGTGAATTCCATCGAAAATGAGCTATTTAATCTGGAATATAAAGAAATTGAAAGCAAACAAATTGGAGAAGTCGTTATGAAGCATCTCTCTTCCCTGGAGCAGGTAGCTTATGTCCGGTTTGCATCGGTATATCGTGAATTTAAAGATGGGGAGACTTTTATGAATGAATTAAAGAAGATGCTGGATCACAGTGATTCTTCACAGGCTTCCCAGACAGAATGAAAGCAGATGAAAAGAGAAAAATCCGTAGGGATCACAAGAAAATAGTGTGAGAATATTTACCGTAAAAAGTAACATTTTTACGGTATTTTTTTCGCCTCAAAATGCCATTCTGACTGCACTGCATGGGTGTGAAGATTTCTAGCTGATTTCAAAAACCCGGTCATGCGTCGGGTTTACACTGCATATATCTGTAAAAAATGTAAAAAAAAGATTGAAAATATTTTTCAAACATGATATAACTTGAGTAATAAATCAAAAAGAGGCAGGTGGTTTGATTGGTTACAGAAGTGGCCAGCGGTATGGTACAGGGCGTGGAAGGAGAAATTGTAAATGTTCAGGCAGATATCAGTGATGGACTGCCGATTTTTTATATGATCGGATATCTTTCAAATGAGGTAAGAGAGGCGAAAGACCGGGTTCGCACCGCCTTAAAAAATAGTGGATTTCTGCTTCCGGCAAAAAGAATTTCCGTGAATTTTGCCCCGGCAGATTTTCGGAAGAATGGGACGTATTTTGATTTGGCAGTGGCAGTTGCCTTGCTGATCGCCATGGGACTGGTATCGAAACAAGAGGCAGAAGGGGTAATTTTTCTTGGAGAGCTCTCTTTGGATGGAAAGCTCAGTCCTGTTTCCGGCGTACTTCCGATCGTTTCCAAAGGTGTGAAGAAAGGGTATGACAGGTGTATCGTCCCGAAAGGGAACGAAAAAGAAGCCGCTTTTATAGAGAAGATGGAAGTATTCAGTTTTTCTACTTTACAGGAAGTTTTTTGCTATTTAATCGGAGAAAGCGATGTAGAACCGGAAAAGCCGCCTATGATAAAAGAAGAAGGGAGACAGGCGAGGCAGCTGGATTTTTCCGATGTCCGCGGGCAGAATATGGCGAAGCGTGCCATAGAGATTGCCGCTGCAGGTTTTCATAATCTTTTTCTTGACGGACCTCCCGGCGTAGGGAAGTCTATGCTGGCGGCCTGTATGCCAGGAATTATGCCGGATATGACCAGGGAGGAGATGATAGAAACAACGATGATATACAGTGTAAAAGGTCTTCTCAGGGAAGATTTCTCTTTAGTACAAAAAAGGCCGTTCCGTGCGCCATCCCATGCGGTAACACAGGCGGGAATGTTCGGAGGCGGCAGGAATCCAAAGCCAGGAGAAGCGTCTTTGGCTCATCATGGCATCCTGTTTTTGGATGAATTACCAGAATTCAGCCGGGAGATGATCGAGATGTTCCGCATTCCGATGGAGAGGCATTCGATCAATATGATACGAAATGAAAAATCATTGATTTTTCCAGCGGATTTTCTGCTGGTAGCAGCTGCCAATCCCTGTCCTTGTGGTTATTATCCAGACCTGGAGAAATGCCACTGCAAAAGCTGGCAGATCGATCGATACCAAAGTAAAATCAGCGGACCAATTTTAGACCGCCTGGACCTCTTTGTCCGTTGCGATGAAGTTTCTTATGATGTTTTATCAAAAGAAAAAGAAAAAAGACATTCGGAACATATCCGGAAAAAAATAGAGGAAGTCTGGAATCTTCAAAAAGAACGGTTCCAAAAAGAAAAGCTTCTTTTTAACAGCCGTATGGAGCATAAAGACCTGGAGAAATACTGTGCATTAGACGGCGATGGAAACCGCCTTATGAAGGCTGCATTTCAGAGCTTTGCCCTGACAGGACGCTCCTATTTTAAGATTTTAAAAATTTCACGCACCATCGCAGATCTGGAAGGATGTATGCAGATCAGACCCAGGCATTTAGAAGAGGCACTCCAGTTTCGAAATATCCGATTTAAGAATGGATAGAGAAAATATGAAGAGATCATAGAAATTTTTAATCTGGCCGGAGAAATCCCAATCCCTTAAGCTTTCGCGAGGGTGGAGATTATGACGGGCTATGACGAAAGGGGAAGTTCATCATTAAAGAAAATGATTTTTACTGGTATTGGTTTGCCAATATTCCGGGAATAGGAATCCAGATGCAAAAGAAACTCCTGGATATTTTTTCTCATCCTGGCAAAGTCTATTCTGCAGGGAGAGAAGAACTTCTTCCAGTACTTACCAAAAAGCAGAGGGAAAATCTAATCCATTCGAAGAATTCAAAACAGATAGACCATGAAATAAAGACATTAGAGAAAAAAGGAATTCATTTTATGCATCGGGAATCTCCGGAATATCCGGAACGTCTTTTACAAATATACGACCCACCTTCCGTATTATATTATATAGGAAGACTTCCTGATTTTTCTTTTCCTCTTCTCGCGATGGTAGGAGCACGTCAGGCTACCATATATGGGCGCAATATGGCAGAAAGATTTGCGTTTGTTCTTGCGGGACAGGGAGTACAGATTATCAGCGGTCTTGCGGCAGGCGTAGATGCCGCAAGCCACAGAGGGGCTTTAGAAGGTTCCGGTTATACGGTCGGAGTCTTAGGTGGGGGAATTGATACGATCTATCCCAGGGAAAACTATCATTTATACCAGAAGTTATATCAGGGAGGATGTGTGATCTCCGAATATAATCTGGGGATTCCAAACCAAAAAGGGTTGTTCCCATTGAGAAATCGGATCATAAGCGGTCTGTCGGATGGAGTATTTGTGGTGGAAGCCGGTATCAAAAGTGGTTCCCTGATTACAGCAGACCAGGGACTGGAACAGGGGAAAGACATTTTCGCCCTTCCGGGAAGGATTACCGACCGTCTAAGCCAGGGATGTAATCGCTTAATCAGCCAGGGTGCCATTTTGGTCAGAGAGCCCCAGGACATTCTTGAAATTCTGCCGGATATTCCTGATCAAAAGAAAAAAGAAGCGTCTGTCCTAAAACCGATGACAGGAACCAAAATGACAGGAACCGGGAGAAAAACAGAGATAACTTTAGAAGAAAATCAAAGGAAGCTATACGATCTTCTGGATGAAATCCATCCCCTATCCTTTAATGAACTGTTAGAAAAAAGTGGGTTACCCTTGGAAAAGCTGCAACATATCTTATTAGAACTGGAAATGGAAAATCTCATCATACAGCCGCAGCAAAATATCTACCTTTTGAAGTGATATCCGCCCCACCTGCAGGAGACTATTTTTTAAGCGTCGTCCCTAGAGGAAGGGGTGAGAAACTTAAAGAATGAAGCGGTGGTTTACCAAGTCTTAAGCAGAAAACCGCAGCCAACTTCAGTTGCCTGCGGATGAATGCGTG
>CAVFXN010000012.1:0-21730 GCA_963626755.1 Bacteroidaceae bacterium | reverse complement strand
TCGTGATATTTGATGTGTTCATATTCATATACTCCTTTGAGTATATTGAAACATGATTAATCACATTTGTTAATATTATTAGCTACTTAAAATTCCCTCCTTTGTGTTTTCTTATTAGAAATGTTATGTTGGTTGTATTACTTGTATTATACAGGATTTAAGCTTTTATTTAAAGATAAAAATGTTTGAATTAAGTTAAATTTTACTTAAAATATGGTTTGGCAGTGTGACAATTGTTGATTGCGATTCACCTGAACTTCTATGCAAAATTAGAAACAAACTACCTGACAACTGTCATAACCTTGCTTCTTGAAAGCGGAGAACAGCGCATCCAGACTTACCCGAAATGTTTCTTTACCAGTTCTTCCAGGGTTCCATCTTTTGCCGCCTGAGCTGCATCTTCCTGAATAATATAATAAAGTAAACATTTCAACAAACTTTTCCGCTTTTGCCTACCTTAACCCCGGCTGGATCTGCCTTGATCTGCGTTGTATCACTGCAAATGCGATCAGGCAGATCACTACAGAAAACATCGAGCCTGTCGCTGTAGCTAGTCCCATTGGGAACAGCGTTGAAGGAAACCACTGCGATGTCAGGTAAACACCGGGAATGCGCACCAGGGCAATCGCAAGGATGTTATGTAAAAAGGACAGTCCGGATTTTCCGCAAGCACAGAAATAACCGCTGAAGCTGAAATGAATCCCCGCAAAAATACAGTCAAAAATGTACCCGCGTAAATACTGACCGCCAAAGCGGACAACTTCTGCACCATTTGCAGCATTTTGGTCTGTAAACAGTGCAACAATCGGCTCTGCCGTGAACTGGACTGTGATGGAAACGAGAATGCCAAATCCCACGGCAATCATGACGGCATATCGGAGCGTCTGAATTGCCCGTTCGGGCTTACCGGCACCGATATTCTGTGCGCCCAGTGCCGAAACGGTGGAGAGCATGGAGGAAGGAACCAGGAACAGAAAACTTATGACCTTTTCCACGATACCGACGGCTGCCGCATCAGTCAGTCCCCGCTGATTGGCAATGATGGTAATAACCATAAAAGCAATTTGGATCAGGCCATCCTGACAGGCGATGGGGACACCGATTTTCAAAATCTTTCCCATGATGGGACGGCAGGGTTTCAAGTCACTTTTTTGCAAAACGACATGCTTCCTTCTTACAATAACCGTCAGAGAAACCACGACGCTGATGGCCTGGGAAAGCGTAGTGCCAAGAGCGGCACCAGCCGGCCCCAAATGCAGGGCACCCATAAAGAGATAGTCCAAACCGATATTGGCAGCACAGGCCACCGAAATAAAATACATAGGACTTTTGCTGTCTCCCAGTCCACGGAAAATCGAGCTGATGATATTATATGCTGTGATAAACGGAATCCCAATAAAACAGATCGTCAGGTATTCTGCAGTACCCTTTACGGCCTCCGCCGGTGTAAACATAACCGAAACGATCGGGTGCACAAGAGATAACATCACGAAGGTCAGCATAACAGACACTGCCATAAAAAGCGTCACGGTGTTTCCAATGTCCTGTCCTGCCTGTCTCCGGTTTCCCGCACCGATGGCCTGGCCAATACTGACGGTCGTTCCCATGGCAAGACCGACAATCATGACGGTAAGCATGTGCATAACCTGCGAGCCGACAGAAACGGCAGTCGTGCTGGCGACACCTTCGAATTGACCGATAATCAACAAGTCCGCCATACCATAGAGTGTTTGCAAAAAATACGAAAGTAAATATGGCAGCGAGAATCGGATAATATTTCGAAACACGCTGCCAGTAGTAAGAGTTTGTTCCATTGTGATCGCTTCTTCTTTTCCTTTCTAATCCTGGATCTTCCAGATGCCCTCCCAGGTTTTCGGAATTTCCGTTCTGTTGTTTTTGCGGAAGACCAAGAATGCATTTACAAAATAAAGAGCTGCATAACCAAACAGGACCATCACACTGACCAGGCCGACTTCCTGGGTAAGTATGCCATTGCTGTTTTGCATATCCACACCCAGACAGCTGATGACGTCTGTCAGAGAATGCAAAAACATCGTAATCCACATATTACCGGTTCTAATATAGATTGCTGCAAACAAAAAGCCAATAGCGGCTGCGTAAAGCATCTGACACAGTGTCGTGAGCGGGGCAGCACCTGCAAAAATATTGATGCCATGGAATAATCCAAAGATCACACTGGTAAAAACAACGATCGGCATGATCAGCTTCTCCCTTTCGCTACTTTTCATTGCAAAAGAAATCGGAATAACACGGAACACAATTTCTTCTGTCACTCCCGGCTGCACTCCCAGCAAAAGTGCTGTGGCAATATTTCCATAGGTCGTATGTTCTACCATTCCCATGATAAAACCAACGGCATTAATTGCCAGTACGCTCCAGCACAGGAGAATTCCCATTCCCAGTTTTCTTGTATGAAAGAATCCCTGCAATTTTTTTCGAAAGATCACCCAGTACAATAGCAACATCAGCACATAAGCCAGAAAGCCAATCCCCGAGGAAATCCTTACCAGACTCTGAGATCTTTCACCCAGAGAACCGCGAAAAATCATAATCGACAGAGCAGTGATTAGTTGGGCCAAACTACCAACGACTAAAAGAAATCCTATAGAGACGACTGACACGATCAGTGCATAGACAACCGGATGTGATTTCAACCATTTGTGTTTTGTTTCTTTTACATTTTCCATGGATATATCCTTTCTGAATCTCCTATCAACTATGATTTTACGAGTTTTTGTTCAAAGCATCCTTCTATGCATTTTTCTTTGCATCCATCTGCTTTTTAAATGTCTGGATGCCTTCTACTACAAGTATAACTGCTAAGATTGTCATTGCTGCTGCGAAGAATAACTGGAACCAGTCTCCCCAGAGTGCTTCTCCAGCTCCGATCATTACGATCTTGTTCTTTACTGTGAGGATTAAGCTTGTGAGTGTTGCTGCAAGCATGAATACCATCGGGATGTAGAACATTTTGTTATTCTTTCCTGCCTGTCCTAACCATGCGGCTACAGCCATTAATGCGATTCCTGCAAGTAACTGGTTCGCAGCTCCGAAGAGTCCCCAGATCTGGCTTAATGATAATCCTCCAAGAATACATCCAATGACTACCATGATGGTAGTTCCTACTGCTGGATGTGCAAGGAACTTACGTACTCCCTTTGCATCTTTCCATGTCTTTTCGCCTTCTTTAAGGAACATCTCTGAGAATAAGAAACGTGCAAGTCTTGTTCCGGTATCCAGTGATGTAAGGGCGAATACGGATACTGCCAATGTAAGTAAGGCATAGATTGTGTTGTAGATTGCTGAATCTGCATCTGCAAACATCAGACCAATTCCTGCTGCGAATGCTGCCGGTGGTCCACCGAATTCTCCGCTGGTATATTGATCAAATACCATTCCCAGCGCAACCAATGCCACGATTCCAAGTGCGGACTCAATCAGCATAGAGCCGTAAGCGATTGGTTTTGCATTTGCCTCGTTGTCCAACTGCTTCGAAGATGTTCCTGTTGAAATCAAGCTGTGGAATCCGGAACATGCTCCGCAAGCTACTGTGATGAACAATGCCGGGAAGAGATTTCCGATCGATGTTGACTTCCATCCTGTAAATGCCGGGATATCAAAGGTTGCTCTTCCGGTAAATCCTGCAAAGAAGATACCTACGAATGCAAGTGCCATCATTCCGTAAAGCAAAAAGCTTGATAAATAATCACGTGGCTGTAAAAGAATCCATACTGGAACCAAGGATGCCACTGCGATGTAAATACCGATCAATACGATCCATGCTGTTCTTGACATTATGATACCGAAATTAAGTCCGATTGCTACGATGATTACGATACCAACAATTCCTGCGATGGTAGCTGGCAATGTCTTGACTCCAAGACGATTTGTTGCGTATCCGTAGATGATGGCAAGTACGATAAATAATGCGGAAATCATCGCTGTTGTCTGATTCCCTGTTGGATTCGCATTTAAGCCAACTCCTGCATCACTCATAAATGTACCTGCTACGATATTTACGAAGGATGCGATTACCAGGATCAATACTAAAAGAGCAAATACGGTAAATAATTTCTGCGCTCTCTTTCCCATGGAATCGCGAATGATCTCACCTACTGATTTTCCTTCGTGACGAATGGATGCAAACAGGGAACCGAAGTCCTGAAGTCCTCCGACGAAAATTCCTCCGATGATACACCATAAAAATACTGGTACCCATCCAAAGACTGCTGCCTGTATCGGTCCATTGATTGGTCCTGCTCCTGCGATTGATGAGAAATGATGTCCCATCAATACGGCCGGCTTGGCTGCCACATAGTCTACACCATCTTCCATTTCTACTGCCGGTGTTTTTCTGGTTGGATCCACGCCCCACTGCTTTGCAAGCCATGAACCGTAACCAACATAGCCAATCACTAACAGTGCAATGGCTACAATAATGATTAATATTGCTGTCATGTTTTCTTTCTCCTTTATATTGATTAAAAAATTGGTGTTATTCCGTACGATACAAAATTACTTTCTGCGAATGCCTGCATTCATGCAGAAATGTAATGGTAATTTTATACTGCGACGTAACCACATAAGCACAAACAAGAAGTTACATCTACTGGAGAATGCGTCTGAAATTTTTCCGAAGATCTGCTCCCTGCCGATTCCAATACATCTTTTTTTTGGATAGATCCACCACCAGCAAGCGGTAATGGCTGAATCCCTGCAAGCTGAAACGATAGCTCTTGTAATGCTTTCGTCTTCGGACGCTTTGTCCTGCTTCTTTGGTAACGCTGTCTGCTATAACGATAAGAGACACATCGGTATTTCTGTGATGTCCATGGGGTTTTACTCGTGAAATTCCCGTCTCCCAGGCTATCTCATCCAGTTTTTGAAGCTGCTGTTCATCTAGCATCTCTTCTGATGCAAAGAAAACGTACTCATTGGACTCTGACTCTCCAATCACTGCTCCATGTACCAAGAAGAAAGCATCATCATGAGAATGGAAACTCGCCTCTGCACAAAATGGTTCCTTTGGCGTTTCTCTATTCACATCATAATAAGCTTTATAGGCATGAACTGCCTTTTCTAATGCTTCTGTTCGATTCATCTCGTCACTTCTATGCCTTTCTAATAAGCTTTCTCTCAATAGCCATCCTCGACGATATTACATATTGATACCCCTCGGTCGTGTTAAAAAAACGTCATGAATTTAGCAAATTTACAGAGAAAATTAAGATTTTCTTAATTTTTAACGAGGTTCATCTTAGCACATTGAAATTCATAAATCAAGCTTTTTGTACCCAAGTCAGCTTTGAAAGGTAATAAAGAAGTTACGCTTCGCTTGATCTCGCTAAGAGCACACATGCTTCTGTATGAGCTGTCGCTGGAAACATATCTACTGGCTGTATTTTCCGCACATGGTATCCGTTGCCGGTAAGATATTGTAAATCCCGGGCCAGGGTTTCCGGGTTGCAGGAAATGTACACTATTTTTCCGGGTTTTAGTTTGAGGAGGGATGACAGGAATTTTTTATCGCTTCCGGCACGGGGCGGATCCATGAAGACCAGATCGGCTTTCTGGCGGTTCGCAGCCATTTTTACCATAAATTCTCCGGCATCTTCTTTATAGAATCGGATGTTTTTTATCTGGTTTCGTTTGGCATTAAAGATGGCATCCCGGACGGCATCGGCGTTTACTTCCACCGAGAGAACCTGTTTTGCCCTGTCGCTGGCGGTCATACCGATCGTGCCAATCCCGCTGTAGGCATCAATGACGGTTTCTTTTCCGGTAAGACCGGCAAATTCCATCGCTTTGTTGTAAAGGATTTCCGTCTGGACCGGATTGACTTGGTAGAAGGATTTCGGAGAGATACGGAAGATTTTCCCGCAGAGAATATCTTCGATATAGCCTTTTCCATAAAGAACCTGCTGTTTGTCTCCCAGGACCATACTGGTATTTCGATTGTTGACGTTGGCCACGATGGTGGTGATTTCCGGATGTTCTTTCCGCAATGCTTTGACAAAGTTATTTTTCGAGGGGAACACCGGGGATGCCGTGACCAGCACGACCATGATCTGTCCGGTATGGTGTCCGGTACGCACCAGGATATGTCTTAGAAATCCATAGCCGGTGTCTTCGTTATAAGGCCGCATTTTAAAGGATTTCATCAACCTGGTTACGGTATTCATAATAGCGTCTGCTTTTTCATTTTCGATGAGGCAGGAGTCTACACGGATCACGCGGTGGCTGCGGTTTTCGTAGATACCGGTAAAACAGTTTCCGTGACGGTCGCCGGCTACGACACCATGCACCTTATTCCGATAATGCCAGGGCGTTTCCATTCCGAGGATCGGGCTGATTTTGCCAAAGCGTTTTAACAAATGGGTAATTTCTTTCTGCTTTTTTTTCAATTGTTCCTGATAAGGCATGCCAATATACTGGCAACCGCCGCATTTTTTCTGATAAGGACATTTTTTATCCATAAGTGCCTCCTGTGGGTTTTGATCAATCTTGGGAGAGTACCACGTCCATAGGAGTTACTCACCGCATGGGTGTGAATGTTTCTCCTCCGCGGTGCTGTCATCCATCGGTGGGCTGTTACTCACCGCATAGGCGTGGAGGTTTCCTTTGTACTCATCCATTCGTACTTCTACCTATACTACCACAGATTGCCCCGGTGCAACATACGAAAAAATTTTTTCATATGTGCATATCTCCTTTCTTCCGCCTTTTTCAGCCGATTATAAACATATGTTTCGGGCGCGGATTTGGATAGAAACGCACGAATAGAAACGTACTTGAACAGAAGATGCCGCAGTAAGGATTACAAAATCATTACTGCGGCATCTCTTTCTTTTTTATCCACAACTTTTTCATTCCGTTGAAATCCCCATCCTCGAAGCTTTCGTGCAGATGGGGGTATGACGATTGATCCATGAGACAGCATAGTGAAGTGCTCGGCAATGAAATCACCGAGGATTCCCGCTTCTTTTCCTAATGTTCATCCCCGCAAGACGGGCAGCAGGATGGACCCGGAGCAAATTTCTTCGCATCATACTGGATGCCATGTTTGTCATAATAGTCTTTCACTGCTGCCTTGACTGCTTCTTCTGCCAGGACAGAACAGTGGATCTTATGGGTTGGCAGGCCGTCCAGTGCTTCTACGACTGCTTTATTTGACAATGCCAGGGCATCATCGATGGATTTTCCTTTGATCATCTCTGTTGCCATGGAGCTGCTGGCAATGGCAGAACCACATCCGAAGGTGTTGAACTTGACATCCTCGATGATGCCGTCCTTTACTTTGATATACATCTTCATGATGTCTCCGCATTTTGCATTTCCTACTTCGCCAATTCCATCGGCATCTTCCATCTTCCCGAGGTTTCTCGGATTACGGAAGTGATCCATTACTTTTTCACTGTATAACATATTCTTTCTCTCCCTTCTCAAGTTCTTCCCAGATTGGTGAAATGTCTCTTAAATAAGCTACCACCTTTGGGATTTCTTCTATCATATATTCCATTTCTTCCGGGGTATTCTCCTCGCATAAGGTAAGACGGAGAGAGCCGTGGGCTACCTCGTGAGGAAGCCCGATTGCCAGCAGTACATGGCTTGGATCCAGGGATCCGGATGTACATGCACTTCCGGAAGATGCGGCGATTCCTTTTTCATCGAGTAATAATAACAGGGATTCTCCTTCAATGCCTTCAAAACAGAAGTTGACATTGCCAGGGAGTCTTTTTTTGGCATCCCCGTTTAATTTCGAATGTGGGATGCGGGACAGTCCTTCGATCAGCTGGTCTCTCAAGGCGGAAACTTTTGCGGCGGTCGCATCCATCGTTGCTGCCGCTTCTTTTAAGGCCGCTGCCATTCCGACGATCGCCGAGATATTTTCCGTGCCTGCCCGTCTTCCTCTTTCCTGGGCTCCTCCCTCGATTAAGTTAAATAATGGCACTCCCTTTCTCACATAGAGAACGCCGATTCCTTTTGGGCCGTGGAACTTATGCCCTGATAAGGAGAGCATATCAATGTTCTGTTCCCTGACATTGATTGGCACATGTCCGACTGCCTGTACCGCATCTGTGTGGAATGTTACCTTTTTCTCCTTACAAATCCGGGCAATCTCGTCAATCGGCTGCAGGGTGCCAATCTCATTGTTGGCGTACATGACCGTAACCAGTGCGGTGTCCTCACGGATCGCTTTCTCCACATCTGCCGGATCGACGATACCATCTGCACCTACGTCCAGGAGGGTCACTTCAAAGCCTTCTTTTTCCAGCTTGTTTAATGTATGCAACACTGCGTGGTGTTCGATCTTGGTAGAAATGAGATGTTTTTTCCCTTTTCTGGCACCAAAGAGTGCTGCGGAGCGGATCGCCTGATTGTCCGCCTCACTTCCACCGGATGTAAAATAGATTTCATTGAAATTCGCTCCGAGGACTTCTGCCACATCTTCCCTGGCCTTCTGGAGAACTTCTGCTGCGTGCTGGCCAATGGAATGCAGGCTGGATGGGTTCCCGTACACTTCCTTCATACATTTTGTCATCGCATCTATCGCAGCCGGACTCATCTTTGTCGTCGCGGCATTATCTGCATAAATATACATAATGCACCTCTTCTTTCTTTTAATCCTATCTTTTTTATAGGATTATACTCTGATTATCCTATTCTGTCAATAGGATTTCAAGGTTTTTATCAGACTTTTCCCTGCAACAGATCTTCCAGCGTCACACTCTCCAGATATTCGTCAATCAAATCGTCCAGCTTCTGCCACATGGGGAGTGTCATGCAGTATCCCGCTTTTTCGCAGGTCACCGTTCCTCCCTCCAGACAATGAACCGGTGACAGATTTTTTTCTGTCAGCTTTAAAATAGAGCCTATGGTATATTCCGAAGGCGTTTTTGCCAGACGGTATCCTCCTTTTTTCCCCCTGCCACTGACCAGCAGTCCGCCCTTGTGGAGAAGGCTTACGATCATTTCCAAATATTTCATTGATATATTCTGCCTTACGGCAATTTCTTTTAACGGGATCAGGGTTTCTCTGTCATTTTGTGCCAGGTCGATCATCACCCGCAGGGCATAACGCCCTTTTGATGAAACCATCATTATTCCGTCACCTCCTAATTCCTAATAATACAATAGGAATTTCATTCCGTCCAGTGTTTCTTTCCGAATCCCATGTCCCCTGCTCTTTCTTTTCGAATCTCATGCCTCCTGCACTTTCTTTTCAAATCCCATGCCTCCTGCACTTTCTTTTCAAATCCCATGCCTCCTGCACTTTCTTTTCGAAAACTTGACAATGATTTTTGGTCTGTGCTAAGGTATCATCAGCATTCAGAAAGGATTTTATTTATGAACCAGAGTTTAAAAGACCAGATCTATATGAAAGAACAACCGATTTTACCACTTTTGTTATCCATGGCGGCTCCCATGGCCTTCTCCATGCTGGTAAATTCCCTCTATAATATTGTTGACAGTATTTTTGTAGCACAAATCAGTGAAGAGGCGATGACGGCACTTTCCCTTATTTTTCCGATACAGAATTTCGTCAATTCCGTTGCCGTAGGTTTTGGAGTGGGCATGAATGTGCTGATTGCCTTCTGCCTTGGCTGCGGCAGGACTCGCAACGCAGACCAGGCGGCTTCCCAAGGCGTATTCCTTTCTTTTCTTCACGGCATCCTGCTGACAGCAGCAGGTTTTCTTGTGCTGCCTTCTTTTTTGAATCTTTTTACAAAGGATTCCGAAACCATCGCCTTAGGTCTTGATTATGCACACATCATCTTATTATTTTCCCTTGTGATTACGGTAGAGATTGCGTTTGAGAAATATTTTCAGGCACTGGGGAAAATGGTCATCAGTATGATCAGCATGGCCAGCGGCTGCATTTTTAATATGATTCTGGATCCTATCCTGATCTTTGGCCTGGGTCCTGCTCCTGCCCTCGGCATCCGGGGAGCTGGAATCGCAACCGGGCTCGGACAATGCCTTTCCTTACTGATCTATCTTTTCTTTTATTTTTTCAGACCGCTGTCGGTCCGGATACGCCCGTCCCTGTTCTTCCCGAAAAAGACGATCGCTACCCGGCTTTATGCGGTAGGGATTCCGGCAGCATTAAATATGGCACTTCCTTCTTTGATGATTTCCGCCCTCAATGAGATCCTTTCCCTTGTCTCCGAATCCGGCATCGTGATTCTCGGAATTTATTATAAGCTGCAGACCTTCCTCTATCTGCCTGCCAACGGGCTGATCCAGGGAATGCGCCCTCTGATCGGATATAATTATGGTGCAAAAGAGGAAAAGCGGGTCAGGAAAATCTTTTATTATTCCCTGGCGATCACCGCGGTCATCATGGCGATTGGAACCCTTCTTTGCATGCTGATCCCGGATGTTTTTGTCAAAATGTTTACCTCCCGCCCGGATACGATCTCCAACGGCTCTGTGGCATTACGTACTATCTCCTGCGGATTTCTTGTCTCCGCAGTTTCTGTCGTATCCTGCGGTGCGCTGGAAGGACTGGGAAAAGGCCCTTCTTCCCTGCTGGTGTCTTTGCTCCGATACCTGATTCTTATCATACCGATCGCTTTTGTTTTGAGCCAATGGATCGGGATCAATGGCGTATGGCATGCCTTCTGGATTACAGAGGCCATCACCGCCGTGGCCTCATACTGGATCTACCGGAAAGCAGTTTTGAGTTGAAAACAAGACGAAAGACTGCTTTGTGTTCGACAAACGAAAGTATTTTATTTATGAAATTTAGAAATAAAAAGAAAACACAGCGGAAAGGGTCGATGTCAGAGGTTTCATTCATCTTGCTTTCCGCTGTGCTTTTGATTCGCCGGCATATGCCGGATAAATTTTAGAAAGGGTATTTCATTAAATTAGAGGTATTTTATTTAATGTGTAATTACTACTTATTGATATACGTTACATTACTGCGTTATTATGAGTTTTCGTGTGTTATAATGCGTTACTATGCGTGTGTGTTGCTATTGTACCTGTTCCTGTGTTTGTTTTGCCTATGCGTTTTGGGCCAGCTGTTCTCCCAATTCTTCGCATTGCTTGATGCCGTCATCATCCGGCATTTCCTGGCAGATCAGGCCTTCTCCGTTTAAAACGGTTGCGCCGGCTGCTGCCATTCTCTCTTCCCAGTCTCTCATCCACTGGCCATCTCCCCAGCCGTAAGATCCGAAAAGAGCGATTGTCTTTCCTGTCGCGAAGCTTTCCACTTCCTCAACAAAAGGTTCCATCTCCATTTCTTCGAGTACCTCTGCTCCCATTGCAGGACATCCGAGAGCGAAAACTTTTTCCTCTTTCAGATCATCCATGGATACACTGGATACTTCTACCACATCGGCTTCTTTGCCGGCTTTGGTAATTCCGGCTCCAACCGCTTGTGCCATAGCTTCTGTGTTACCCGTCTGAGACCAGTACACTACGCTAATTTTGCTCATTTTTGCTTCCTCCTGAAAGTGATTACTTTTGATTTACCATACAGTTTCTCTGCTTTAAATTGAGGACTTACAAGGATGATCATGCTGCGCCATCCAGCAGCATGTTACTGCTGCAGCTTTCAATCACATTGCGGATGCCGATTCCTTTCGCAATCAGTTCAATCAATGCTTCCTTCGCCAGGTCAAAGCGGTAAAATAACTGTTTTGTCTCCGACAGGTTCCCGTAGACTTTCCAATATCCGGAATAAAGAAAATTCCTTCCCCCGTTCACCACAAATCCTTTGACATCTTCCGGGGGATAACCTAGAAGTAAGCCTATTTCATGGGGAAATCTTTTTCCTTCCCGGACATAAGCCCGATAGCGTATCTGAACTTCTTTTAAAATGTCTGCCAGCACCTTTCCATCGTACCCGGCTTCCTGAAGCAATTCCCTGTTTTTCTTTCGAAAAATCCATGCTGTCAACTGACTTTCTCTGTAAAGAAAAAATGTTGTTTTACACCCGGATGTGGATAATATCATATATGAAATGTCCGTTCCATCCAGAATATCCCTGATTTCCTGTCTTTTTTCCGAAAGAACAATGAAAAGATTCGCAACTTTCAATCCGGTAATCAACGGAGCACATTGCAGGGCCATCTGCGTTTTCATGCTGTTTTTGTCCATTCCCTGTACCAGTTCAAATACTTCCTGTCTCATGGTGCCTCCTTGTTCCGTTTATGTTAGTTATCTCTAACGCATGTTTATAATAACTAATTTCGAAAAAGAAGTCAATAGGCTTATTGATATAGTTTTCTCTTTAAGTAATTTTTTCAGGTACGCAGTTTGATATGACAAAATAACCCCATTCGCAAAAGGAAAGCTGCAAAGCAGTGATTTTGCGAATGGGGTGCTGAATCGTTACTATGTTTTACGATAATCATTCCTGTCTATTTTTCCGGAATCATATTATTTTCATTCCTGCCTATTTTTCCGGAAGCATATTATTTTCATTCCTGCCTATTTTTCCGGAAGCAAGTTATTTTCCGGGAGCAGGTTGTTCATGCTCTTTAAGCTGATACACAGTGTGGAGACATTGTGTAAAAGGGCGGACATGGTTGGCGGAAGTATGCCGGCCACGCCAAGGACAATCAGGCTAGAATTCAAGCCCACGATGATCCGGTAATTTTTATGGATCCGTTTCACCAGGGCATTACTGATCTGTTTTAGGATGAGCATCTCGTAAAGGTTCCCGTTACCCATGGTGATATCTGCGATCTCTTTGGCAATCTCGGCCCCGTCATGAATGGCAACTCCCACATCCGCTGCGGAAAGAGCCGGGGAATCGTTGATGCCATCGCCTACCATGATAACTTTTCTTCCCTGGTCTTTCTCTTTGACGATGAAGTTCGCCTTATCTTCCGGGAGTACTTCGGAATAGTATTCGTCTACGCCAACCCGTTTTGCGATCGCCGCTGCCGTTCTTTCGCTGTCCCCGGTCATCATGACCACTTTGTCAATCCCCTCTTTTTTCAGGCCCCGGATGACCTCGGCTGCTTCCCCTCTCAGGGGATCTTCAATACAGATCACTGCGGCCAGGACCCCTTCTAAGGCAAGGTAAAGATGGGAATATTCTTCCGGCAATGCTTCGAATTTCTCCTCTTCCCCTTCCGGAATGGTACAGTTTTCGTCTTCAAAGACAAAATGATAACTGCCGATCACGGCGATTTTATCATTAATGGTTGTAGAAATTCCGTGGGCTACGATATATTGCACTTTGGAGTGCATCTCTTCATGGTCCAGTTTCTTTTGCAAAGCGGCATCCACGACTGCTTTTGCCATAGAATGAGGGAAATGTTCCTCCATGCAGGCAGCAACCCGGAGCATCTCGTCCGCATCGGCACCGCCAAACGGTACGACGTCTGCAACGGTCGGTTTGGCCTTCGTTAAGGTGCCGGTTTTGTCAAATACGATCGTCTCCGCTTCTGCGACTGCTTCGAGATATTTGCCTCCTTTGACCGTGATTTTATACTGGCTGGCTTCGCGGATGGCCGAAAGTACGGTAATCGGCATCGCCAGTTTCAGGGCACAGGAGAAATCGACCATCAGCACGGCCAGGGCCTTTGTGACATTTCTCGTCGCGAGATAGACCAGACCCGTTCCGGCCAGGGTGTACGGAACCAGACGGTCTGCCAGATGCTCCGCCTTTCCTTCCAGTCCGGATTTCAGTTTCTGGGATTCCTCGATCATCGTCACAATCTTGTCGTAACGCCCGTTTCCGCCGATTGCTTTGACCTCTACGGTGATCTCCCCTTCTTCTACCACCGTCCCACCGTAAACGGAGGCTTTCTCTATCTTTCTGACCGGCATCGACTCGCCGGTCAGGGATGCCTGATTTACCATGGCTTCCCCGGCGATGACTGTCCCGTCAAATGGAATCACATTTCCCATATGCACGACGATCTGGTCGCCCTGTCTGATCTGGGAATACGGCACGAGAACTTCTCCATCTGCGGTTTTGATCCATACTTTTTCTACGTTCAGTGACATGATCCTTGCCAGGTCCCCCACCGATTTCTTATGAGTCCAATCCTCTAAGAGTTCGCCAATTCCCAAAAGGAACATGACGGAACCGGCGGTATTAAAATTACCCTGCAGGATGGAAACCCCGATTGCGGTCGCATCGAGAACCGCCACCTCCAGCTTTCCTTTGGCCAGGGACTTCATTCCTTCCCACAGAAAGCCCAGAGACTTGATGCTGGTATATACTGCCCTGACCGGAAATGGAAGAAGAACCTTTCTTGCCACATAAGCACCAACCCGCACGATTAATTTCTCCTGGAATTCCCGGTTTAACTCCCTTCCGGAATTCTCCAGTAATCCATCCGGAACCTCTACTATTTCATAGGAGAAACACTGGATCTTGCGGATAATCTTCCTCCGTCTGCTTTCGTCCTTCCCGGGCAGATAACAAACGACGGCATCCGATGTGCGCTCATATACTTTTGCCGACTTGACGCCCTCCAGATTCTCCAGATAATAGAGAAGGATATCGGCCTGCTGGCAGGTCATTTTTTGCTTCTGGAACAGATGGATACGCATCCGTCCTTTTAATTCATGTTTAATCTGAAATTTCAAATGATTCACCTCTTAGAAAAGAAGAGGCTGTTTACCACAGCCTCTTTCCGCTTCCTGTCTGTATGATTCTACCAATTATTCGGCTGATTCGTCGGCAGCCTTTTCTGTCTCTTCTGCTTCTTCTGCCTCAAACTCTGCTGCGGCAGCTGCCTGTGCGCGCTCTTCATTGATCTGTTTTGCGCCTTCGTAAATATCTTCCGCATTCTCCTGGATATTCGTTACGGTCTCCATCACGGTATCCTTTGCCCTTAACACTGCTGCGGTACAGCTTGTATATAATTTTTTCGCATCCTTACTTGCCAGTGTTTTCACTCCTGCAGTTCCAAATAATACTCCTGATGCAAATACGCCGATCTTTTTCCATTTAATTTTTGTTAAGCATTCTAACATAGGCTCTTACCTCCCGATCGTTTTAATAAATTTATCTATTCATACCATAATAAGCCGACCACAGGATTTTTTCAATAGAAAAAATACGAGTTGATATTTTTTCTCAACTATCCCGGCCCGGCGTTTTACTTTTTTCATTTATTCAATTTTTCGTTTAGCAAATCCCTTTTTTCACTGGTCAGATCATGATTTTATTTGCCATGTCTTTCCCAAGTGCCACTCTGGAATCCTTGACATTAATGATCAGATTTCCATTAATCTCAGAGACAACAGTGACTTCTCCTCCGACAACAAAGCCCAGAGTTTCTAAAAACTTCTTCGTCTCTTCCTTGCCGCCAATTCTTTTTATCTTTACTGGTTCTCCGGAACCTGCCATGGTTAATGGAATCATATTTTTTCCCCGCTTCTTTCTTTTTCCTGTTTTCCTCTCCGTCCCCCGCACATGTCTGCATGTTCTCGTTCCGGCAGCAGGAAAATACCACAAGAGTTATGTTCTGTTTCTCTTCTCGTTGTTAGTGTACTCTAATGCACATTAGCTGTCAATAATCTTTTTGATATTTTTTATCAATAAAAATGCTTTTTCGTATTAGCCTTGCCTGTCGCAAGTTAGGCTTGAAGATTTTTTAACAAACTGTTATAGTGGTGGAAAACATGTAAAAATCTATCAGGAGGAAGAGATATGACGAAGTTTCTTGTCAAAAGATTCGTAAAGAATTATGAGAATTATGAAGACACGGTGGTGCGGACCCATTATGGGATTCTCGCCAGTGTCGTAGGAATTTTATGTAATATTTTACTTTTTGCTGTCAAGCTGACGATCGGTCTCCTGCTCCGCTCTCTTGCGGTGACCGCGGATGCTTTTAATAACCTTTCCGATGCCGCTTCTTCCGTCATCAGTTTTATCGGGGTAAAAATGGCCGGAAAACCTGCGGACGCCGAACATCCTTTTGGTCACGGGCGGATCGAATATATCTCTGCGCTCATTGTCTCTTTTCTGGTCATTGAGGTAGGATTTACTTTTTTTAAGAATTCGGTTAGCAAAATCATTCATCCGGAAGAGATCGCTTTTGACCTGATCCCATTTCTTATTTTGCTGCTTTCGATCCTCGTCAAGCTCTGGATGGCTTTTTTCAACCATTCGTTAGGGAAAACCATCGATTCGAAAGTGATGCTCGCCACGGCTGCCGATTCTTTAGGCGATGTGGTCACGACCAGTACAACGGTTCTTTCCATACTGATCTGTCATTTTACCCGCATCAATGTGGATGCCATCGCCAGTCTGCTCGTTTCCGTTTTTGTGATCTGGTCCGGTATTTCGATTGCAAAAGATACCTTGGAGCCGCTGATCGGCCAGCGTGTTCCGGCAAAGCTGTACCGGCAGATCACCAGTACCGTGGAGTCTTATCCCGGCATTGTCGGCACTCATGACCTGATCGTCCACAATTACGGGCCGAATCAGGCGATGGCGACCATCCATGCGGAGGTGCCCAATGATATGGATCTGATTACCTCCCACGAAATGATCGACCACATTGAACGCGAGGTGGAAAAAGAGCTGAACATTCTCCTGGTCATCCATATGGATCCCATCGAGATGAAAGATAAAGAGGTGCTGTCTTTGCGCGAAAAGACAGCACGGATCATCCATGCCCTCGATCCGGGGCTTTCGTTCCACGATTTCCGTGTACTGAAAGAAAATGGACAATGCAGCCTGATTTTTGATCTGGTTGTCCCGGATTCCTACTCCCAGGAGGATTCCGACCGGACGATGCATCAGCTTCTGGCACTCATCCATGAAATGGGCGAACACACGGAAGCGGTTATTACATTAGACCGGCAGTTTGCTCTGACGGAACCGTAAGCTACGGAATCGAAAGCTGCGGCCTAAATCCAGCCCAGCAGTTTGCTCTGTACATCGACAAAACGCTCATATTCCTCCCTGCTGTTTTGCTGATATTCCAGCGTGACGTAGCGGGGTGCGATCCGTTCAATCAGTTCTTTGACCCCTTTTCCTATAAATGGCTGATGCAGGTCAATCCGGCAGGCATGCTCGTAGGCCAGACGGAACAGAACATAAAAAGGAATCGTATCAAAGTCCAGCGGATCCTCCCGCCACTCTTTCCGCTGTTTTTTTACATAGTTCCCGCTCAGGGACATCTGGAGATGCAGCCCTTTAAACCAGTCAAGCATCCCTGCTTTTTCATATTTGTCAATCATCTTATTTAAGTATGCAACCGCATCTTCCGGGGTTTTCAGCTGAGATGTCGTATTCATAAAATGTCCGGTATCGAGCATGATCCCCTTTTTCTCCGTGTGCATCCCCTCGATCAGTCTCCGGGTGAGACGGACATTCTTTAACGTAAGGCCGCTCCACCAGAGATTCTCCACAAGGAAATCAAATGGATAATCCCTCTCATCTAAAAGGGTATTGATGACTTCCAGGCTGGCATCGATCACTTCTTTATCGGTATAGCGATACCGGTATTGGTAGCTTTCCCGAAGAGTCACCTCGGAGACATGGAACACCACATATTTCGCACCGACTCTCTCCGCATATGCCAGATCATCCCGCAGACTCTTGATATAAGATTCTCTGTCCATTCCCCCAAAATATTCGATCCATTGTTCCCGGGAATCAAATTCCTCATCCAGCCGGCTGTAATCTCCTTTCCACCAGTCCACCCAGAAAATGTGAAAATACAGGTGAACACCGTTTACCATATCCGGAAGGATCATCCCTCGATCCGACTCCCCGGCACGAATCACTTCCAGTCCATTTAATCCCCTGCTTTCATAGGATTCCCTGATGTCACTGCTGTCTTTATATCGGTTCAGCATTCCCTCATAGATTGAAAAATTCATTGAGCGGCATTCTGGTATGTTATTCATTATTACTGTCTCCCTCTTCTTCCCCTTTTTTATCAACGCCTGCATTTTCAAATCATTGCATTAAATGATATTTCACCTTAATGCGCTGGAGTTTTTCCAGCAATGGTTTTGCCCCGATCCACAGAAAAATAAAGGTGGAGGAGGCGTGTACCAGATCGACCGGCACACCGGAAATATAAATTGCCAGCAGTCCTTCCCAGGTAAAATCATAGACACTCATAAAGAGTGCCGCCGGATTCATGATTCCGCCATAGATCAGGAAGGTAACCAGAAATCCATAAATACACAGGCTGAGTCTCTTCGTTGGCAAAATCCCAATGCGGTAGAAAATCCCGGATAAAAATCCGATGAATCCCATGGCGAACATCTGCCACGGCGTCCACGGCCCCTGCCCGAATAAAAAGTTACTTACCAACATGGTCATGGATCCCACCAGGAAACCGGCTTCTCCCCCGAAGGCGATCGCCGAGATGATGACAATAGCAATGATCGGTTTAAAGCTCGGTATCATGAAAAATGCTGCCCGTCCTGCCGTAGCCAGCGCAACCATCGTGGCAAGAACGACCAGCTCCCGCACCTGCGGTTTCCGCCCTTCAAAGACCATAAAAAACGGAAGGAGGGCATAGACAATCAGAACCAGACTGATAAAATAATATTTTCTCGATCCAAATATTTTTTCAAAAGCCTCCCCGACCACTGTGGAGTCCATCAGATAAAAGCCGACAGCAATGGTAAGGGGGATGGCAACGAACAACAGAAAAAGGCTTACCCGGGTCCGAACCGATAATTTCCGTTTTTCCTGCTGTTTCCAGGCTTCGGTGTCGGTCAGGAACATGTCTTCGTCTAAGATCACATCACCGGCTCCCCCTTCTCCCGCGAAATCTTTTGCCATTTCCTTTAGGGCGGAAACTCTTCCCCCTTTGGGAAGAAAGGTCCTTTTCAGCTTTGCGCTGATCGTATCTTCTTCCACCACAGGAGAATCATAAAACTCTTTCAGGAAGTCCTTTCCGCTTCTCCACTTTGCCATCCTATCCCTCCTTTCTCCGGGCATCCATTCCTTCAGTGAGTGCCTCGACGACATCTTTTCCGGTGACTGCCGTCGGGAAATACTTCCTTGCCATACGGTTCGCAGCCGTAGTATAGAAATTATTTCCTGCGAAAAATTCTCCCGGGCTGCCGGATGCGACGATATTTCCGTCAAAAAACAGTCCACAGCGATCGGCATAGGAGGCACAGAATTCAATGTCATGGGATATCATAAAGATCGTCACGCCCTGTTTCTTTAACAGTTGCAGGATTTCTGCAAATTCTTTTTTGAAATAACTGTCCAGGCCTTTGGTAGGCTCATCCATCAGCAGTAACTTCGGCCTTAACAAAAGGATTTTTGCAAGGGCCAGACGCTGCTGTTCCCCGCCACTTAAATCATAAGGGTGATGATGCAGCAGTTCTTCCAGGTGCGTGACGCGAACCATCCCTTCCACCGCCTCTTTTTTATCCATGGCCAGATGATATTCCCCGCTCTTTTTTTCCTTCGTTCCGCCCACCATCTCAAACAGCTCCAGCTCGACACTCTTTTTGACAAACAGGGTCTGCGGATTTTGCGGAAGAACTCCTAAAAAGTTACGGAACAGCTCTTTGTCACTGTATTTACGGATGTCTTGCCCCTTTAAAAGAATCTTGCCCCGGTAAGGCTTCCGCAGCCTGCTGATCAGAGAAAGGGTCGTGGATTTCCCGGTTCCGTTTCCTCCAAGCAGGGCAAAAAACTCTCCTTTCTGGAGGGAAAAGCTCAGTCCCTTCACCACATCCGGAAGCTCTTTATCGTAGCGAAACCAGAGATCTTTACATTCTAAGATCAGATCTTTTTTCCGTTGGCTGTTTTGCGGATGCTTTCGAATGATGTCTCTGATCTTGTGGCGATCCTGTGGGGCACTCTCGGCACTTCGTTCCTGGTCAAAAACAGGAATCTGTTTTTCACGGCATACCGCGGAAAGCCAGTTTCGGCCGTCCCGCACGGTAATCGGGCATGGCAGGTCTGAAGGCACTTTTGCGTAAATCTGCATTGGCACCGGCATCGCCAAAAACATTTCGTGGTTCCGTTCTTTTAGTTCTTCCCCGATCTGCTCGGGGGTGCCTATACATAAGATGTGTCCCCCGTCCATCACGACCACTCGGTCAGCCGAAGGGAAGACGGTTTCCAGGCGGTGTTCGGTTAAAATAATCGTTGTCCCCAGATCCCGGTTGATTTTCTTTACGGTTTCCAGAAAATCCGAAGCAGCGATCGGATCCAGCTGGGATGTCGGTTCATCAAGAATCAGGATATCCGGATGCATCGCCATGATGGATGCAAGATTTAAAAGCTGTTTCTGTCCCCCGGACAACTCGACCACATTTTTATAAAACCAGTCCTGGATTCCAAAATAACTGGCCATCTCCGCCACACGAATCCGGATCTCCTGGTTGTCATACCCAAGGCTTTCCAGGCCAAACGCCAGCTCATGCCACACTTTATCCGTCACGATCTGATTATCCGGGTTCTGAAGGACATACCCGATCCGCTGGCTCTGTGCCCTGTTGCTTAACTGATCCAGGGATTTCCCCTGAAAAAAGATTTCTCCCTTCTTCTTTCCATGAGGGGTCAGCGGCGGTTTCAAATGCGTTAACAGTGTACTTTTGCCGCAGCCGCTCTTTCCGCACAGCACCAGAAATTCCCCGTCTTCCACACCAAAGGAGATGTGGTCTAACGCCCTCTTTTTCTCCTCCGGATAGGCAAAACATAAATCCCTGATTTCCAATATATATTTCTTATCTTCTGCTGTCGCCTGTTTTCCTGACATAATATTTCCTCCATTGAACCATGCGGGTTAGAACACGGCATCTTTTTTATATTTCCCATAAGCGGAATCCTACCTGCTCCGCTTTTTCTACCTGTCCCCTTCGTATGCTCCACATTTTCCGGTCGGCTACTTCCAGGGCGACCGGCATGATGCAAAACAGTGCGAAGGCGAGAAACACCAGAAAGCTTCCCGGTGTCAGGGGGATTCCCGTCACGCGGATTCTCGGATTATAGGAAGCATAGGCAAAGCCTTTGGAAAATCCCCAGAGAGTGATGAAAAATGTGACGGCCATGTAAAGCAGGCAGATCACATCTCTCTTGTCGAAATGATAAATCGAAAAAGCGGTCCTGCCCTTTTCCCCGTAGCCCCGGCACTTCATCGAATCCGATGTCTCGATAGCATTTTCCAGGGCCCAGGTGACCAGAATCGAAAAAATCGTGATCCCGTGTTTTGCTCTTTTAATCAGGCTGCCATTCTCCGTACTTCTGCCGACACATTTTTGCCCGTCAGAAATCACTCCGGCTTCCTGGACAAATTTTGGCACAAAACGAAGGCACATGGAAAGAACCAGCGATAATGCCGGGATGAGCTTTCCAAACAGGTAGATGAATTTATCCGATGTCATAATGATCGTATAGGAGGCAAACCAGACCAGCGTACATACCAGCATCATGGCCATCGCCAGTCCATAGACACAGCTCTCCAGCGTAAATGGATTCCCATTGTGCAGATATCCAAGGATCGTCACCCCATAGTGGTTAAACATCGGGTTAATCAGTGCAACGATCAGCATCATGGGAAGGGAAAAAATCAGATTAAACTTGATGGTTTTGATCCATCCTTTGAGTATGACGGAATAGGCAATCCCGCAAAATAAAGAAATTGCCAGGATCACGGGGTGAACGACAAAAACGGTCACCCCGATCGTCCCGCAAAAATATAACATATTTAATAAAGGATGATAGGTAGAAAACGTATCTTTCATAATTAAAATCCTTTCGTTTGTCATGGCGGAAACCCACTTCCCTTGGGAG